>CADFMD010000027.1 GCA_902835305.1 Coriobacteriaceae bacterium | reverse complement strand
GCCAGACCGGAGGGGCGCCGGGGGCGGGAATCTGGGCGTACACATTTCCTACACAGTTTGGGATTCTCAGCTGTATTTAAAAGTAATAAAGAGGGGACCTCGTTTCCGAGATCCCCTCCTCCGTCTATCTATAGAAATAGGCTTTCAAAGCCTTAGGCCAAGAGCTTGCGACCGGACTCCTCGATCGCGTCAAGTGCTGCATCAGCCTCGGCGGCATCCGCGCCCTTAGCGAAGATGTACAGCTTAATCTTGGGCTCGGTGCCAGAAGGACGGACGATACCCTTGTTACCACCCTCGAGATCGAACTCAATGACATTAGCCTTCGGCAGGCCGTTCACGCAGGTGTTGTAATCCACGACGGCCTCAATCTTGGAACCGGCGAGCTCCGCGGGCGGGTTCTCGCGCAAACCAGCCATGATGCCGGCCATCTTTGCCGCACCCTCAGCGCCCGGATAGCTTAGCGAAATCGTCTTGTTGTGATAGTAGCCATACTTCTCGTACAGCTCGTGCATCGCATCGGCAAGGTTCTTACCCTGGAGCTTGTAATACTGCGCCATCTGGCAAATCAGAAGCGAAGTGCTCACGGCGTCCTTGTCGCGCACGTGGTCGCCGGCCAGATAGCCGTAGCTCTCCTCGAAACCGAAGATAAAGCGATCGACCTCGCCAGCATCGGAAAGAGAAGTAATGATGTCGCCGATGTACTTGAAGCCCGTCAGGCAGCGGCGAAGCTCAAAACCGTACTCGTCGGTCAGAGCGTCAACCATGGCGGAAGAAACGATAGTAGTAACGGCAACCTTCTTAGTGAGGTCCTCACCGCGGGCAGCACGGGTCTTGCAGATATAGTCGAGCAGCAGAACGCCCATCTCATTGCCGGTCAGCAGCAGATAGTCATCGCCATTTTTAACGGCAACGCCAACACGGTCGGCGTCGGGATCGGTTGCAAGCAGCAAATCAGGGTGAACCTGCTCGCAGAGATCGATGCCCTTCTGCATGGCCTGACGGATCTCGGGGTTAGGATACGGGCAGGTCGGGAAATCGCCGTTAGGCTCCTTCTGCTCGGGAACAACCGTGACATCGGTGATGCCAGCGCGCTCGAGCACCGTAGTAACGGGAATGAGGCCGGTGCCGTTGAGCGGAGTGTAGACGAGCTTAAGCGGAGCGCCAGCGATCTCCTCGGCAGAAAGGTTAGTCACGCCGCGCGCGAGAACGGCGTCGTAATAACGCTCGAGGCACGAGTCGTCGATCCATTTAACCAGACCCTGCTCAAGAGCCTCATCAAAGTCCATGGACTTCACGCCGGTGAATGTATCGGTCTCGGCGATAGCCTTAGAAATTGCATCGGCGGCCTCGCTGGTGATCTGGCAGCCATCGGGGCCATAGGCCTTATAGCCGTTATACGGCGCCGGGTTATGGCTAGCGGTCATGCAAATGCCACCGGAGCACTTAAGATCACGGACGGCCCAGGAGAGCGTCGGCACAGGAGAAATCTTGGGATACACGAGGGCAGTCACGCCGTTTGCTGCAAGAATGGCAGCCGTAGTCTTAACGAACAGCTCACCTTTATTGCGGCTATCGCGAGCGATGGCGACCGTCGGATGCTCAAAGGTCGCATTGAGGTAGTCAGCGAATCCCTGGGTCGCACGACCGACCGTATAGATATTCATACGGTTAGTGCCCGCACCGATAGTGCCGCGAAGACCGGCAGTACCGAAGGCGAGATCCTGGAAGAAAGCGTCGGTGATGGCGTCCTCATCACCCTGCTCCTTCATCGTGTTGAGCTCAGCGAGGAGCTCCTCGTCCTTGACATTGGCAATCCAAGTATCAAGCAGCTCATGAACATCTGCCATGTGAGTCCTTCCGTCACAATCAATAAAACGACCCGTGTAAAAACAGGACAAGCGCAGCAGTGCGCTAAAGCAAATATTAGTCCATTGAGAACAGAGAACCGGCCAAAGAACGGTGAACGTCTATATTCAGCGGTGGATGATTAAATTGATTTAATTGCATAAGGAATGTTGCCCGTAAACGCAAAAAAGGGGGAGGCCGCGAGGCCTCCCCCTTCTTCAGTTTCGTTGACGGCTCGGTGCCGTCCACCGGTCAGCGGCGCCCTGGCCTCCCACGGGCTGGCC
>CADFMD010000026.1 GCA_902835305.1 Coriobacteriaceae bacterium | reverse complement strand
CCTGCAGCTTGACCGGCTTGCCGCAGAGGGCGGAGCCCGAGACTTCGAGCGACTCAAGAGACCAATTAACAACTTTGTATTTAGAAGTGCTAGTCACATATCCATTGGAGTCAATGACATCAGCATAGATCTCATATTCACCAGCCTGGGGCAGGGTCCAAGAAATCGACGGCGAAGTTAAGTCTTGACCGATTACACCCCAATTGGAATCACTCCAATCAGACCCAGCCCTATGCCAAACAAACTTATATCTAAGGCCATCAGTCTTGCCGCTAACATTTACACCGATTTTTACCGTTGACCCCGCATGTCCCAGTTCTTCCGAGAAGGAAATTCCATTGACGGAGTAGGGATGCGGGAACTGCGCGATGATTGCGGCAGCGTCAGCCTCGCCAAGACGGCGGCAACCATCGTCCGAGAAATAGTTGGCCACATCACCGTAATTCGAGATAAAGCCATGTTCGATAAGAATACCTGGAATTCCCTGCTCGCGAGCGCAGCGGATAACGGCGAACTCGTCGCCTACCTCCATTTGAAATACGCCGCGGTATGTTAGTCCCATAGCAGCAAGGTTGTTCATGACCTTGTTGGCAAGCTCAACAGAGACCTGCGTGTAGTCGGTGCCATTTGCGGTAGGAGCATAAACTTCTGCGCCGTGAGCCCCAGAAGACCCAGAGTTGATGTGAAAGCTAACAAAGGCCTGCGCGCCCTGATCAATGCAGCGCTGTACGCGGTAAAGATAATCATTGCTGGGATAGTAGCCAGACTGCTCGCGCGCAAGAACGATCTTAAAGCCGTAAGCTTCAAGTTTATTTTTGCAGGCTGTCATGATCTTCCAGGTAAGGTCGGCTTCACTCTTGCCATTACCCTGAGCGCCAGAATCCACCCCGCCATGTCCCGCGTCAAGTGCAATAACCCCCACATTACGCGCGGAGCGCTCAGCATAGGTGGAAATGCCATCGGGTGAATCGGCGCATTCCAATGCCTGCTGAATCGACTGGGCTTCAACGGCATTGCCATCGCCGTCCGCATAGTAAACAGAAGTGCCCTCGGAGCTCACGGAGCCATTAATGACCGTAAACGAATAATCCCTGTCAGAAAGATCCACCTCATGCTCAGAGCCATCGCCCTGCAAAGCATAGGTTATCGATGTGAGGAAATATGTATTAGATTCCAACTGCGAACCAAAAATAAAAGCAGCAGAATTATCAGCCGTTGCAGATGCTTCAATAGTCCCCTGAACCCCATTGGCACTTACATAGTTGAGAGTTGCGGAGGCAAGGCTATCGCCGTCATCGGGAGTAGCAAAGGCAACGACCTGATCAGTCCCGCTGGAAAGGCTCGGGTAGGCAAGATATACATACTGGAAAGAAGAATCGACCGGTTCAGCCTGCTGATGGTTCTCAGATACATCAACGCCAAAATCCTCATCAGCCGATTCGTCAACGTTCGTTGCCGGCGATGAATCATCAGCAGCGTCGACATCAACAGAACCCGCATCACGCGAGGCCTCGCCATCATCGTCTGCAGTAGCAGCGTCCACGGCAGCGTCCGCAGACGGGACGTTGCTCGCAGCGTAGGCAGCAGCCACAGGACCCATCAAGGATGAAATGGTCAAAAGACCAGCAAGAGAAAAAGCTGTTGAGGCACGCAATGCCTTTTTCATATTGAATCCCCCGTCACAAATAATGTTACTAAGAGAAGATTATCTTACAATCTCCTCTGCATCGGAAGTCCAGTTATTCGAAGCGCGGGAATTGTTATAAAGGCAGGCAGAAACCTGCTCTTATAAAAAGCAGGTTACGTTCTCAGCAAACTTTTGTTTTTTCGTCCTTCCATGGACACAGTGCTAGCTCTAGTTTTTGAAGCAATTAGCGGCGCCCCAAACAGCGCAAGTGCCAGTAACACGAAAATCCACTGAAGCACGCAATTCGTTTAAGCACGTGACGGACGACGAAAGCGTGTACGCAGCCGCGAAATACAGCAAAAAGCCCCATGTTTCGCTTGTATCAGAGGCGTCTGGGGCTTCATCGAAAGAGTAGCCTGGCTAACGCATTCAAGAAAAATAGAGCGTGGTCTTCATGAATCAAACGCCAGTATGCAACGCTCGCGCGCGTCTTTGAATCTTCTAATGAGCAAGAAGAGAGGGGTCTAGGAAAGACCTAATAGTTCTTGGAATCTGGGAATCGTCGAACTCACCATCTTTAAACAAGAGAATCATATAGCTTCTTATCGTTCTGTCTCGAAAAGATATGAGTGACCAGATGCACATCGTGGGCCTTTGAAATACAATCTTCGTCCCTTAAAGATTCAGCAACATAACAACCGCCCCAATCAAAAAACCGAGATAGCCCCGGCTGATAATCAAAGAGGCGGTTGGATTGGCAACACCTATTTGGACGATTCCGGGAGGGACAGCCCCGCCTCCCTGAACTCGACCGGCGACATGTAGCCCAGCGTCGAGTGGATCCTGAAATTGTTGCACCAGTGCACGTAGTCCGAGAGTTTGACCCGGAGCTCGCGCGTCGTGCCGAACGTCTCGCGGTGGACGAGCTCGGCCTTCAGTATCCTGTTGGTCGACTCGTCGACGGCGTTGTCGTAGGGGCAGCCCATGGCCGACAGCGACCTCTCTATGCCGAAGGCCTCGAGCATCAGGTCGATCTCGGCGTTGTCGAACTCGCTGCCGCGGTCCGTGTGGAAGACCTCGATGTCCGAGATCGGGAAGGAGAGCGTCGCGAACGCCGACCTGACCAGCCGGGCGTCCTTTGTGTTCTGGTGGCGAAGCTCCTGCGGTGGTACATTTCATTTTTCAGCGTCGCAAAGAACGACTCTGCGACGGCGTTGTCGTGGCAGTTGCCGGTACGGCTGCAAGAGAGGCGCACATGGTTGCCCCTGGCCCACTCAGCGAGCTTGCGGCTGGTGTACTGCGCCCCCTTGTCCGAGCGGAATATGGCGTTCTCTGCCACGTACCCGCGCGCACGCGCGCTCTCGAGGGCGCTGACGACGATATCGGCGGTCATGCGCTCGGACAGCGACCAGCCCACGAACATGCGGGTGTTCAGGTCGATCACCGTCGACAGGTAGAGCCAGCCCTGGCCGGTGCGCAGGTAGGTGATGTCGCCGACGAGCTTGTAGGTGGGCACCGGGCTCGTGAAGTCCCGCCTGATCAGGTCGGGCCTTGGCTTGGCGTCCCTGTCGGGGACCGTCGTCCTCTTCGACTTGTACGGCGTGCAGCCGCGGATCCCCAGCTCGCGCATGCACTGTTAGCGTCAATCTAATTTTCACCAGTTTCACCAATCAAACGCGCCGTTCG
>CADFMD010000025.1 GCA_902835305.1 Coriobacteriaceae bacterium | reverse complement strand
AAAAACACTCGGCAACATACGGCTGCTTAATCTTTGGATTGCCGATGTCTCCATTGAGCTTCGTGGCGCTTCCGACCATCCGGAAACCTTGGAAGATGCCCTGAGTCTGCTTCTTGTCTGGGTCGCTGGCGCTTGTGTTGGCGTTCCAAACTCGGTCGGTCAGCTCGCGCTTGAGGACCTGTAGACCAGTGACGTAGCGGGTCATAAGCGGCACTGGATGTTCGAGAAGGTAAACGACGTGAAGGCCTGTCCCTGAGCTGACGAGATAGTTGGCATAGGGAATTGCACCACGCTCCATCTGGTGGAGCAAGTTATCAAGCTCGCGTTCGCCAACGTAATCGAGATCGATCATGATGGCATGCAAGTATCGGGCATTACGGCTGCTGCGACTCTTGCCGTAATAGCTGACCGGAGCCAGAAACATAAACGTGTTCTGCTCAATCGACAGCTTTCGAAGCTCTTCAAGTTCTTCAAGACCGTCATGAAGCGTGTATCGATGCATAATGCGTTTTACAAGTTTGTTGCCCTTTGGGTCGACTCCTCGTTCTATCTCCTTACCGGTGTCCTCAAGAACAATGACATTGGGCTTGCCATCGGAATCGTTACCCTTCTTCTGGAGAGTCCCATCAGGAAACATAGCGTGATAAAAGGTGTCGGGATCGCAGTAGCTCCAACCCAAACGATAGGCATCAAACAACTTCTCGTTTCTCACCTGATTTGCATGGCGCTCATTCTCATACCAGCGTCCATCATGCTCGCTGGAACTCTTACGACGCTTTCTCGAAACAGGCATACAAAGCCCCCTTTAAGATGAAAACAACACTCCCCTGGAAACAACCTCAGGAGCGACCCCGAGGGGGTGCCCTACGGGCTAAGCAGGACGTATATTAAGGTTAAATGATATTTTACACTTTTCCGCCTAAAAATGTGTATATAGAATCTATATACACTGTATATAGATTCTATATACACAAAAAGGATCACTCCGATGCCTCGTACGCGGTGATAAACGCCTTTAGTGGCGACGTCTCGGGAACGTGCCGGAGCTCTTCGCGATGCCGCATGTGCGCGAGTCTGCGCTCGCACATGGCCCGTATCTCGGCCCGATCGGCCCGGTCCTGGGCCTCGGCGTCCTCGGCAGTCTTTGCCTCGTAGTAGCCGCGCAGGTCGACAGTCACGGTTCTCTTGCCGCCGCCCGGCCCGGATCCAACATTGGAAGACACACGGTTCAGCATAGCCTCCGTACTTCCAATCAACGACTGGCGCGCGAGCCGCGCCACAGCCTCCGGGTCATGGAGCGAGAACGGTTTTGCATCGGGATCGGCCATGGCCCGGAGGGTCACCTCAAGCTCGGAGCGGCCCATCTTCGCAATCCTGAACTGCCAATCGAGCAGCTCGATATCGTCCATGACTACCCACGAACCTTGACTGCAATGAAATATCCGATGGCCCCACAGATGGCCATAGACAGCAGCAGCGCCGCCCAGCCCCAGACGCCAAGCCACTCGGCCCCGGCCTTCATCTGGGTCCACATGAAGCCAATGGCCACCAGGAGGACGATCAGGCACGCGGCACAGGTCACGACGCCGCACGCAACGGTCGCAACAATCATCGACCGCCTCGCGCTCTCGAGTTCATCGACGGCCTGCTTGGCGTTCGCCTGGCTGCTCTCAACGGCCTTTTTAGCCGCCCTCTCCACGTCCCGCAGGCACTCAACCGTGCGGGCCTCCACAGCCCTGTAAACGACGTTTGAGGCATCCTCCGCTCGCTCGGCGGCACCGATGACCGCCTCGCTCATATCGCGCATGGTGTCGGTGTTCTCGACCAACGCACAGTGCATCTCCTTCGCGATGCCGGCGATGCTGTGCATGTCCTTGGCGACGCGGAGCTGGTCGCGCGCCGCCTGTTCCTTGAGATCTGCCGATGCCTCAAGGGCATCGCCCATAGCCGCTAGGTTGTCCTGGCTGAGGTTGTCGAAAGTACCCATGATTTGAACTCCGTTTCTAGTCTAGTGGTGGATACCGTTTTCGTTTTCAAGCTCGATCTCGACCGAGAGCGGCTTGGCGACCTTTGCAGTCTTCTTGGCCTGCTCGCGGACGAGCTTGTC
Source organism: Coriobacteriaceae bacterium (assembly GCA_902835305.1). GTDB lineage: Bacteria > Actinomycetota > Coriobacteriia > Coriobacteriales > Coriobacteriaceae > Collinsella. The sequence goes on along the minus strand of CADFMD010000025.1, from coordinate 5,626 downwards.
GCGCTGCTGGGCGGTCATGGCCTTGAGCTGGGCGGCGGTAATCGGTCGCCCGACCTCCTTGCTCATGGTCACGAGCTGGCGCAGCGGGCGTCCCATCTGCGCGCCCGTGACGGTGCGACCGTCTTGGGTGAACTTGAGGTCGCCGTGGCCCTCGACGTAATCCATGGCCACGCCGCGCTGCGCTAGGGCGTCGGCGAGGTCGTTGAAGTGGTTGTTGCTCCGGCGCGCGAACACCTGCTGGATCTCGGCCTCGACGGTCTTGGCGATGGAGATATCCAACTTGGCGCCGCCCATGGCCATACCGCGCTTTCGCGCCGCCGTGGCGCGCATGAGGCCCGTGTGGCGGGCGATGAAAGCGCGCCGGCGCTGGGTGACGGCGTCGGTCTTCTGCGCCCACCATGCGCTCGCGCGCTCCTTGAGTCGGCGCAGCTCTCCGATCACGCGGTCGATGGCGCTGTTCGTCTGGCGCACCTCGACATTCATGGCCACGCGCTCAGGCGTGGGTCGCTGGCCCTCGTGGACGGTCGGGATGTACTCGATTTTGCGGTCCTCGAAGGACCGGTGGTCGATTGTCACGGCAACCTCGTTGTGCTTGGCGGCATGTTCGGCGAGGCGTTTGTTGGCGATGCCTGCCCAGGACGCGCGGACGCGCCTGAGTTCGGCTTTCTCGGCATCGAACGCCTTAGCGCCGTCCATCTTGGCGGTGACGGCCACTGGCGTCTTCGTCTTGCGGTCGTCCTTGGTGAGGCCTTGCGCCGCCGCCTGGGACATGGTCCGGCGCTCACCGTCCCGGAAGTTGTAGACCTTCTCGATGCCCTCGGCCTTGGCCGCTTTCCAGTCCTTGGCGGCGACCATGACGTCGCTGCCGTCTGGACGGCGGCACAGGTAGACCTTGGTTGACTTCTGCGCCCTGGGGCGCTCGAAGCCATCGGCACCGAGTTTGAGGGCGCTCACGAGCACGTGGGCGTGGGGATTACCGTCGCCCGAATCATGTATTGCCCAATCGCAGGCCTTGTTTTTGAACAGGTTGCAGAAATCGAGAACGCAGGCGCGTTGCTCGTCCAAGTCGAGCTCGCGGGGAAGGGCGAACTCATAGCGCTTGGCCACGAGTTCGTTGCCGCCGTCATATGCGCGCCGTGCCTCGTTCCAGAGACTCTGACGGTCCCAGGCGGGCGCACCTTCGGGAAGGACGATACCGGTATCGGCGATGCGCTCGGCGCGCGCGTAGCGCTTGAGCTCGCCCGTGGCCTCGTCGCGCAATGTCTCGCCGCTCTGGTAGGCGGCAGACGCGACGGCAGACGATCCGCGCGCCGGGGCGATGCCTCGGGCGTTCAGATGGTAGATGGCCATGTGGCGTCTGCCTCCTTCCGGCAAGCGAGTGAAACGAGCGCGCAGCGGTGCCGTGCGCACCGTGAGCCATTGAGGCGAACGGGCACGGTATCGCGGAGCGCAAGGGAGCCTTGGCGACCGCGCAGGCGCAGCCAATCGTAAGCCGCCCAAGGCGAACGGTTGGCGGTGTGCCGGAGAGGCAAGGAGCGCGAGCGACGCGCAGCGACCGCAGGGAGCGTAGGGGCTCGCCGCCTAGGCGCGCACGCAATGTCTCTCTCACGCAGCGCCGTAGGCGCGAGTAAGTGAGACTAAGTGCGCCCTTAACTTAAGTTAAGGGAATGATACACACTCGTTACGGGTACAATCAAGTCAATTAAAAACGCAGTTGAAAGGCACAAAATGGACCTGAACGAATTCACGAGCATCGACGGGGCTCAGCGGTCAGATAACACTTTCGCGGCAGACGCCGGAACGCAGCCCGCGAAGCCGAAACGCAAGCGCGTCAAGAAGACCATTGACCAGCAGGTCGCCGAGGCCGAAGAGCGCCTGAAGAAACTCAAGGCGAAGCAGCGGAACGAGGAACGGACCAAACGCAACCACCGGCTCATCGCGAGCGCCGCGACCATCGAGGCCGAGGCCGGTCACGTTGAGCTCGACGAGCGCATTGCCACATGGCTCGGGCGGGTTCTCGCCAACGAAATTGCCAGCAAACCTGAGGGTGAGATCTCTCGATACATCGCATGGCGCGACGGAAAGGGCGGCAAACAGTGAATATCAAAATTGTCTACGAGGACCGCATTGACGCATGGGACACCCGAGCGGACGGGTCCGCATCGACCTCACACGCCGTGCTGCGCGTCAACGGACGGCATCTCGAACTTTGGAGCGCCCTCAGATTCGAGGAGGGGTACGACCCGGAGAAAAGTGGGCAGGCAAAGAGCAGCCGAACCGAAGAGGGGCAGGCCGAAAGCATCCTGAGCATTTCAGCGGAAAACGCCCCACAGATCCTCAATGCCTGGCTCGCTGTTGCTCACGATGAGCACGGGCTGCTCAGGCTCGACGTCGACGGTGAAACGCTCTACAAGTTCGAAGAGCCGGACGAGGACGAGGATGAAACCTCGGACAACGTCAGCGACGAGTTCAGCGGCGTGTTCGAAAACGTGGACTTTTTTGAACCGGAGGGGTGCCCGCAGGGAGCTTGGCGGCCACGAAGCCCCAGCGCGACCGCTCGATAATCAGGTGCTTTAATCAGATATACTAATCTGGTATACTTATTGGGAAAGAAAGGAGAACGGCAGTGGTCAGAGTGCATGGGAACGCCCTCAAGCACGGGCTTACCAGCGATGAGGTCGCGTATGCGTGGGAGAACCCGATTCGGTGCCGCCAGCGAAACGGCACGGATGACCCGCCGCTCTGGATTTCGGTCGGCTCGCTTCCCGACGGTAGATTTGCCGAGCTGATTGGATTCATGGATATCGACGGCGTTTGGTGCGTGTTCCACGCGATGGTGCCGCCGACGAAGAAGTTCAAGCGTGAGCTGGGATGGAGGTAGACATGAACGGAATCGTTGCCGAGAACGGCAAGGTCGTTACCGATGAGATGATTGCCGATTGGGAAAGCGCCCTTGAGCGCGATGAGTGGCCTAGCGGATGGGTCAACGTTGGCGAGGTTGTCGAGGGCAAGCTCCCGAAGGCCGCACCCGAGACGGTGACGCTGTCCCTCAAGGTTCCAGTTGCGATGAAGCGGGCTCTTGAGAAGGAAGCGAAGGCCGAGGGCAAGTCGACGGGTGCGTATGCCCGCGGAATCCTCGCCGATGGTCTCATGGCCATAGCGTAAAGCAGCAGGGGAGCTAACAGAAAGGGGAGCCTTCAAGGCTCCCCTTTCCTGCCGGCGACCCTGTTGTAATTTGGGTCAGAGCTTCATGGCTAGCCCCTCCAAGCCCTCCTGAGCCTTTGCCAGCGGCTCAGCTCTTATGTATATACACTCTATATAAATTCTATATAGAGTGTATATACAATCTATATACTATCTCGATTCATACGCAGTTCAAGACCCTCGACGATGAGGCGTGAGACCGTTGTATTGTGTTCAGCGGCATAAGTCGAAATCTCGGCTTTTTGTTCATCAGTCACCCAGAAAGTGATGCACTTTCCCTTTTTACGAGTGCTGGTCGAGTCACCTTTGTGGCGCGTATCCTGGTTTGCCATGAGGGTCGGCGCAACCTCCTCAGGCACCGTCATTCGACGGACTGGCCTCTTAGCCGGCATAGTGAATCTCCTCATCGTTACGCAAGATTTCTTTCAGTTCATCCCAAATCTCCTCATAGCCGAAGAGATCATCGCCAAACGAATTGCCGAAAAAGTTTCGCAGCCCTTCGCGGCGGCGGACTTGATGGTCGAAATAACTGAGGTCGGCATCTTCAATCTCGCTCTGTGCCTTTGCAAACGAAAGGGTGTTGGCCGCAACCTGAGTAAGTAGCACGCCGTAAAAGACCTCGCGCTTCGTAAGCGTGCGTGCGGTCTCGATGGTCTTCACAACGTCGGCCGCGCCCGGACCCGTCGGAATCACGACGAAGTCCGATGCCTCAGCAGCCTCGTCCATGATGTTGCCATTCGGTGGGCAGTCGATAAAGATCCATTTGTCAGGATTCCTGCGGTATTGGATGCCGGCGCGCCGCACCGTCGCCAGGTTCGCCGACGTTACGGAAAATGGAAGGGAATCATTGTTCTGATCGGCGAGGAGCGCCCAGAAGCTTGCGCTAGACTGCGGGTCGCAGTCGTAAACCTCGACGCTCTTTCCCTCGCGCTCAGCAGCTGTCGCCAACGCCATTGCCGTCGTTGTCTTGCCGACACCACCTTTTAAGTTCATAGCCGAAATAATCACGGGCGTTCCTCTCAAGTGCTGTTGTATCTAACAGTGAGTCTATATAGAAAGTATATACAGTCTATATAGACTGTATATACTTTTCTTTCAACTCGGCGAGCTCGTCGCCTGTAAGCGTTCGCCCCGCGCTCCTCGCCGCACGCAGCCCCTCGAACAGGTCTGGCGCCTCGTGTCTCGCCCATTCAATTGCAGCTCGAACGCCGAGGGCGCGAGCTTTCATCAGGTCGGAACGCTTTCCCATCAGGTCGGCTGTCGTCATGGCGTCGAAGTAGTCGTCGGTCTCAGTGTTCCATGCCTGGTGTTCATCATCGATGCCGATCTTGATCTGATTGAGAAGATCTTCGTTCTCGCGGACAATTCTCTCGACCTCGGCAGCGCGCCTAAAGCCGAAAAAGACCGCCGTCTGCTCATATGGTTCCCACGGATGCGCCGCGACATGGCGCAGTACCGCGCGAACAAGACCTGGCCGATCATTTGCATACTTCCGCTTGAATTGCTCGGCCTGTTCCTCGATAACCCTATGAGGCCGGTACGTTGGACGCCTGTCTTGGCCCATAGCCTTCTTGTATTCATTCTGCCATCCAGGCTTGAGCCACTTATAGACAGTCGGACGGGACACCCCAGCGACGCGAGCTAGCGCCGACATACTTAAACCAGGGTTCTCAGCCGCAGTTTTCCAAACCTGCACGGCCTTCGTCGGCGCTCCATCTCGGTTGCCGTTATCCCACCAATTCGTGCCATGGGCCTTCTGATTCAGGTCCCTTGTCATGCGGGCCTTTTCAAGAGACAAATCCTTCGGGAGTCTCTTGTCTGGCGGATTACTACCATGTCCCATCTTCTCACCATATGAGACAGCGGCCTTTCGCTCGCAGAATCCCTGAGTGTAACGACGCGCCCGCCCAGCCGCTGAGCCGCCCTCAAACGCCTCCAGAGCCGCCGCCACGTCGTTAGCGGTAAACCTGTTGCTTGGCTCTACCGAAAGGGCGTCAAATCGATCAAGAAGGCCGTATGCATCGTCCTCAAGCTCGTCGTAAGAAACGCCACACTTGTTAGCCATGACAGCAAGATAGAAGATGCACCAATAACGGTGATCAACTGATGCCTGATCCCTGATGACGCTCAAAACCCGATCGTAGCCGGCACGGCCATACGTCCACCCTCCGCGCGGCTCGTCGTTAACAACGCACCTTTCATACCACTCGGGCCACAATTCTTTTGCCCGGGCGATCGGAGTCTTCTTGCGGGCCTCCTGCGTAAGCTCTCGAAGAGCTGCAAGACCATCCATATCCTTCTTGCCCAGCAGCTTTGGAACAAAAGACAGCAGATAGGGGATTGTAGCAGGCGGGGTCGCATCGTGAGAAAAACACTCGGCAACATACGGCTGCTTAATCTTTGGATTGCCGATGTCTCCATT
>CADFMD010000024.1 GCA_902835305.1 Coriobacteriaceae bacterium | reverse complement strand
TTTACTTCTTTGGCACTTCGATGCGAACCGTGTTGGGAATGAGCTCCGTCGCGCAGGACCACCAGCCGTTTTGCTGGGCAGCTTCCGCAAGATTGACTGCCGTGGCGGCGGTATCGCAGAGAGCAAACGAGCAGGCACCCGAACCGCACACGTTTGCGGCAATGGTACCGTCCTGTGAACGAAGCCAGTCGAGCACCGTTTGAATCCGCGGCTCCATCTGCGCGGAAATGACTCCCAGGTTGTTGTGGACGAGCGCGTAGGCCGCCTCTGCGTCTCCCGAGCGAAGGGCAGATGCAATCGCTCCGGGCTTGTCCGCAGGAGCTGGAGTCTCATCAAAACGTCGATAGGCTTCAATTGTTGAAACGCTTGCCTCGCGCGGCTTGACCAGCACGACGGGCGTCGCGGGTAGTGCGGGGTACTCGGTGGCCAGCACGTCTCCCCCACCCACGTAAAATGCTGGGCTGGCATGCAAAAAGAAGGGAACGTCAGCGCCAATGCCCCGTGCAATGTCGTCGAGCGCGGGGTCGGTGCGATCAATTCCCCAGAGCTCCGCCAAGGCAACAATGACCGCGGCCGCATCCGTCGAAGGGCCGCCCAAGCCGGCGCACAATGGAATGCGCTTCCCAATCGTCACGCAGATGTTTGCCTCGCGACCATAATGCTCGGCCATAGCAACCGCAGCCCGATACGCCGTATTCTTTTGCATGGGAAAATCTGATGCCGGAACCGTCTGGACGGTCAGCGCCTGCGCCGGCGTGACCGTCACGGTATCGGAAAGGTCGACGGCTGCCATCAGGGAATCGACCCTGTGGTAGCCGCGGGCGTCACGCTCGGTATGAACCCCCAGATAGAGGTTGATCTTTGCCGGCGCGGAAAGGGTCAGGGACCAATCGGTCACCGCTAGTGCTCCTCGAGCTGATTGCCGAGCGGAGTAAAGATGTGCTCACCGCTCTCGGGGTCGAACAGCTCGACCTGACCGGTAAGGACGTCGATGTACTGGTAGGACTGACGCGACTTGCGGCCGCGGCGTTCGTCAACCTCGACGATAAAGACAGCCGGGTGGACGCTCTTGATGGTGCCCATGCGCTCGACGACGCGGGTGCGGCCCATGTTGGCCTTCACCTTAACGCGATCGCCCACCATATCGGTCAGCTTCTCGTGGATGTCGTCGACGTGATTGACTTCCATCTCTTCCATGAACAGGGCCTCCAGAAGGTGCAATTCAAAAAGGGGATAATACCCCTAAGATAGACAAAACTCTAATACTATAGCACCCTGTTGCCGCCATACGCAAGTAGCTAAATAAACCCCGTCCCAAATACGTACCAGACGACAACCTCGCATGACCAGTTGTTACGCGGTTTGGTAAAACCGCGTAACCTAAAGGTTGTCCGTGTCCAAGACGATGGTGAATGGGCCGTCGTTGACCAAGTCGACTTTCATATCGGCGCCAAAGATGCCGTGCGCCACGTGTTCGACATCTTGGCGAACGAGCGTCAGGAAGTACTCGTAGAGCTCGTTGGCGACATCGGGGGCGCCGGCATCCGTAAACGATGGGCGGCGGCCGTGACGGCAATCGGCGAACAGCGTGAACTGCGACACTACGAGAACCTCGCCGTCGACATCGGCAAGTGCCAGGTTGGTCTTGCCGTTCTCGTCCTCGTTAATGCGCAAGCCCCGGAGCTTGCCCCACAGTTTATCGGCCTCGGTGCGCGTGTCGCCGTGGCCCACGCCCAGCAGCACCAGATAGCCGCGCCCAATTTTACCCACGCACTCGCCGTCGACCGTCACGCCGGCGTTGAGTACGCGCTGCACCACCGCACGCACGGCTTACTCCTCGCCCGTCAGTTTGGCGGACAGATGCTCGAGCGCATGGAATCGATGGCTGATGGCGTTCTTCTCGTCCGCCGTCAACTCGGCCATGGTCTTGCCCGGCGTGTCGACCGGCAGGAACAGTGGGTCGTAGCCAAAGCCATGATCGCCGCGGCCCTCGTGTGCGATAGCGCCCTCGCAGGTGCCCTCGCCATAAGTGACCAGGCCGTCCGTGTCGATAAGCGCGACGACGCTCATAAAACGCGCGGTGCGGTCCTCGTCGGCCACGCCCTCCAGATTCACGAGGAGCTTGGCGTTGTTGGCGGCATCGTCGCCGTGCACGCCCGCATAGCGTGCGCTGTACACGCCCGGCTCACCGTCCAGGGCATCAACGACCAGGCCCGAATCGTCGGCGATGGCCATAAGCCCCGTCTCCTCTACCGCGGCCTGCGCCTTGATGATGGCGTTCTCCAAAAACGTCGTGCCGTTTTCCTCGGGGTCCTCAAAATCACCCAGCTGACCCAACGCCACAAAGCGAACCTCGGGCATGACCTTGCCCAAAATGGCCTCGATCTCGGTGAGCTTATGGGCATTGCCCGTTGCCACGACGATGGTCGCCGCCGGGTCGAGGGTGTCGATATCGATCTTCTCAAGTGCCATGAGTGGTCTCCTTGTCTCTATAGCAATGCCGCGCCGAGGGCGACGAGGGCCTCCGCCTCTCCCCTCTCAATCAACGGCAGTCTTATACTTCGACGTTTTCCCAGATAAAACCTGCCAAAATAAACCTGTCCCTTTTTGGCAGGTTAGGCGATGGCTTGGCGCTGAAGCTCGATGAGCTCGGCGATGCCTTTGTCGCCCAAGTCGAGCAGGGCGTTGAGGCGCTTACGGTCAAAGGGCGCCTGCTCGCCAGTGCCCTGGAGCTCGATCATCTCACCGGTGTCGGTGGCGACGAGGTTCATGTCGACTTCGGCATGGCTGTCCTCGGAATAATCGAGGTCAAGCAGCGTATTGCCGTCGACAACGCCCATGGAGATTGCAGCCACCTGGCCGGTAAGCGGGATGCGCTCGATCTTGCCCGCCTCGACCCACATGGCGAGGGCGTCGTGCAGCGCCACCCAGGCGCCGGTGATGCTCGCTGTACGCGTGCCGCCATCGGCCTGAATCACATCGCAGTCGACGGTGACGGTGTACTCGCCGAGCGCCTTCATGTTGACGACGGTACGCAGGCTGCGGCCAATGAGGCGCTCGATCTCCATGGAGCGACCCTTGCGGTTGGCGTGCTCGCGCTTGCAGCGCTTGCCGGTCGACGCCGGCAGCATGGCGTATTCCGCGGTCACCCAGCCGGCCTTAGCTCCCTTTCGCCAGCCCGGCACGCCCTCCTCGATTGTGGCGGCGCACAACACGCGCGTGTCACCGAACTCGGCAAAACACGAGCCGTGGGCGTGCTTCATGACGCCACGGGTGAGCTTAACGGGGCGCAACTCGTTGGCGGCGCGACCGTTGGCGCGGTTGACCTGCATGTACTCCATAGAAAAATCCTTTCGGCAAAAGGTGTGGCGAAGGCTCTGACGGCGGCCTTACATCTATTTCAGCTCATCGATATCGATATGCTCAATGCTCTTGAGCGGCTGACCAAAGATAAAGCTGCCCGCCACCGCAAACTCGGCAATGTTATCGGCCGTCGTGGCAAAACGATGCTGCGGCTCGGCGGCGACGCCCGCCAGCTGCTCGCGGCGCGTGAGGATATCGGTCAGCTCGCGCGTGGTCTCCTCGGCGGAACTCACGACGCGTACCCCAGGCCCCAGCGCATGGCGGATAGGTCCCACCAACAGCGGAAAATGCGTACAGCCGAGCACCACGGTATCGATACCGTGGTCGCGCAGTGGCTCAACCGTGGCACCCACCAGCGCACGCACGGCAGGCGTATCGAAGATGTCCTCGTTCTCAAGCCACTGCTCTTGCAGATGCGCACCCGAGGCGAGCTCGTGTTCGACAACCTCGACAAAGCTCGAGGCGGGGCAGCCGTATACGTCGACGCCGGCATCTAGGTCCTGAATGGCGCGCGTGTAAGCGCCCGAGCGAATGGTGAGGTTGGTGGCGAGCACGCCCACGCGACGCGTGCGGGTGCTGTTGATTGCCGCACGGGCACCCGGCGCGATCACGCCGATCACGGGAACGTCGAGCACCTGCTGGGCCAGACGCAAGGCCGCAGCTGTCGCCGTGTTGCAGGCGATGACCATAATCTTGACGTCGTGCTTCGACAGCCAACGGCCCGCCTGCAACGCAAACGAGCGCACCTCATCCTCGGTGCGCGTGCCGTAGGGGCAGCGTTTGGTGTCGCCAAAGTAGTAGACGGACTCGTGCGGCAGCACCGTCGCGATGGCGCGCGCAACCGTCAGACCGCCCAGACCCGAGTCGAATACGCCAATGGGGCGCGTGTCCCCGGCCAGATTCTCGATATCGGACATTACCTCACCAGATTCTCTCTCGAAAAGATATGGCTCAGAACGATAGGACCGCGCTACGAACGAGCCGCGACCAGCAGCTCGGCAGTTGCCACCCAGCCGTCGACAATCTTGCCGCGCGTGACGTAAGCGTTATCGCAAGCGTCCAGGAACTCGGGCGCGCCGGCGCTGGTCAGGCCGTTCTCGACCAAACAGAACGTACCAACGTGGTCGGCCATGTAGAAATCGGACTCGGAATCACCGAGCGCCAGCGTCTCCTCGCGCTCGATACCCAGGTGCTCGCAGAAACGTGCGATGGCAACGCCCTTGTTGAGGCCGGCGGGATTGATGTTAAACGCGCGGCCATCCTCGACGCGTTCGAGCTCGAGCGTCGTCGGCTTGGACAGATGCGTCAGGTGGCCGTTGCAGGCCCAGACCAGGCCGCAGCCGGCCTCGTCAAGAATGGCCTGGGCCTCGTCGTCGGGCACATCGCCGCGCATGCCGACGGTGACCTCGCGGTACTTGTAGCCAGTCGACATGTCGTTGTGGTACTCGATCTTCTGCGGCCAGCGGGCGAGAATCTTCTCGCACACGCCAGTCTGCTCGATCACCTGATGCGGCGTGAGGCCGCAGGCGGGGTCGTAGGGCATATCGCCGGTCAGATACTCCCAATCGTTGGCCTTGAGATCGTACATGACCAGGCCACCCATCTCGCCGATGTAGGAGTTGAGGCCGAGCACGCGCGCGTCCTCGTGGATCATGGTGCGGTTGCGGCCCGAGGTGGGGACCACCTGGATGCCGGCGCGGGCAAGTGCCACGACAGCCTCGACGAGCTTGGTCGAGGGATTGCCGTCGTTGTCGCGCAGCACGCACGAGCCGGGCGCGAGCATGGTGGCGTCCAGGTCGGTAAAGACGTACTTAACCTTGGCAAGACGCTCGCGCATCTCGCCCGAAAGCTCAGCGACGGTCGGCAGGGTATTGTGGGACATGGTCACTCCATTACGTAGAAGGGGCTTCTGGTCTTAGGCGGCGCGCCTCGCTTGAGGGGAAACGCGCTTGCAACGGCAGCGCGCTCGGGACGCCGCCATCATGGTTCATTAGTCAAACTGGGTAACATCGATCAGGCGATTGGCCAGCGAAAGGTCGCTCTCGATGGGCACGAACTCGTCGCCCACGTGCATGAGCTCCTCGTCACCCTTTGCCAGCAGCAAGACAATGGTGGGAGCATCGGGGTTGACGTACTCCTCGCGCGCCGCCTTGAACGCCGCATGCACAGCGGCTTCGCGGTCGAGGATGATCTTGTTCGGCGTATCGTCGGGAACATGCTCGGCAAGCTCGCGACAGACCTTCATCGGGTCCTCGTGAGCCGGGTCCTCGTTGGCAAAGATCATCAGGTCGGAATATGGTGCGGCCTCGCGCGGAAGCTGCTCGCGGCGCTCCTGCGCCTTGCCGCCGGCAGCGCCAAACACTGCAATGACTGGACTAGCGGGAAACGCGCGCTTGACCGACGAGAAAAGCGAACGGAACGAAAGCTGGTTGTGCGCATAGTCAACGACGCAGATCACGCGGCCGTCCTTCGACTCCACGACCTCCATACGGCCCGGCACACGCAGTTTGGAGAGGCCCTTCTTGATAGCCTCGATACCGATGCCGATCTCGCGCGCAGCGGCGATAGCGACCAGCGCGTTTTCCACGTTAAAGTCGCCCGCGATGCCCAGCAGGACCTTCTCCCCCGCCTCGGACTCGTCGGCACACAGGCCATGCAGGTTAAACTCGATGTTAAAGCCGACCACGCGGACATCGCTTGCCCACAGGCTTGCCTCGGGATGCTCGACGCCAACGGTCACCAAGCGCTCGGCCGTCGACGCTGCCTCCAGCACACGGTCAACCTCTTCGGTGCCCAGATTCACCACGGCGGTCTTTGCCTGGTCAAAGATCCTGAGTTTGCTCTCAAAATAATCCTCAAACGTGGGGTGTTCGATCGGCGAGATGTGGTCACGCCCGATGTTGAGGAAGCACGCCACGTCAAACGGCAGATTCTCGACGCGTTGGTACTTGAGCGCCTGGCTCGAGACCTCCATGACCATGGACTGGCGACCGGACTCACGGCAGTTGGCGATATGGCGCCAGACCTCGGGGGCCTCTGGCGTGGTATTGGTGCTCTCGTAGCACTCGATACCATCGTCGGTACTCACCGAGCCGATCATGCCGCAGGACTCGCCCGCCGCTTTGATAATCGACTGGAGCATAAAAGCGGCCGTGGTCTTTCCCTTGGTACCGGTGATGCCCACGATCTTGACGTCGTGGTCGGGACGGTCGTAGACCTCCGGCGGCAACAGGGCCATGGCCGTGCGAACGCTATCAACAACCAGCATCGCAGCACCGCTCTCCTGCGCCAGCGGCTCCAGAGACTCGACCAGCGACTCTTCGCACACAAATGCGACGGCGCCCGCATCGAGCGCCATGCTCAAAAACGCGGGCTTAAAGGCAGCGCCTTTGCAAAAGAACACGTCACCTGCCGAGACCGCGCGCGAATCAAACGAGCAGCCGGTCACGGCACGCTCGTCAACCTGCTCTGATGCGCGCAGCTCGCCGCACACATCGAGAAGCTTGGCAAGCGTATCGACCGTGGTCACGGTCGCGGAATCCGAATGGTGCATCTTTCACCTTTCTCAGCCATTTGGCAGGGACGGTTTTTATAGTAACTGAAACGCACCCACGCAAAAACGGCTCCCGGAGGAGCCGTTACGCGCAGGCGTTCGTAAGCCGAGGCTAGGCAGCCTGAACAGCGGGCTGGTCCTCGTCGATAAAGAAGCGCTTGTACCACACCAGGAACACGAGCGGCGTATAGATCTTGCGCTGGAAATCGCCCTTGCCCGCAAAGTGCAGATCGAGCAGGTGCATGAGCTCGTCGGTATCGAAGAACTCGCTTGCCCACGGCGCGGTGAAGTACTCCTTGACATAGTCGTACCACTTTTGCTCGCGCAGCCAGTAGACAATCGGCACCGGGAAGCCCACCTTGGGACGGGTGGCCCACTCATCGGGCAGCGACTTGTTGGCAGCGTGGCGGAGTACCTGTTTGTTGCCGTTCTCGTTGATGCGGTAGCGGTCGGGAATGTGCTCGGCGAACTCCATGACTTTGCGGTCCAGGAAGGGCACGCGCAGCTCCAGCGAGTGCGCCATGCACATCTTGTCGGCCTTGAGCAGAATGTCGCCCGGAAGCCACATGTTCATGTCCAGGTACTGCTTCTTGACCAGCTCGGGCTGACCCTTCACGCGCGCATAGATGGGAGCGGCAAGCTCGAAGGCGCCATCGCCGGTGTTGTACTCGGGCTTGAGCACGCCGTCGACCTCGCGCTCCGGCCATACCAGAGCCTGTCCCAGGAACGACTTCTCAGGGATCTCGGCACCCTTGACCAGGAAGTTATGGCCCTTGAAGTACGGCATATGCAGCGCCAGGTTACCGAGCGCGCGACGGATGGGCAGCGGCACCATCTTTTTGTACTTGCGGACTGGGACCGTGTCCTCGTAGTAGGCGTAGCCGCCAAAGAGCTCGTCGGCGCCTTCACCCGAAAGCACGACGGTGACGTCCTTGCGGGCCATCTCGGCCAAGAACCACAGCGGCACGGAAGACAGGTTGGACTGCGGCTCGTCCATGTGATACTGGATGTCCTCGAGCGCACCGAAGAACTCGTCGGCGGTTATCATCTTGCGGACATTCTCGACGCCGAGCTTGTCAGAAAGTTCCTTGGCGTAGTTGGTCTCGTTGAAATTCTTGTAATCGAAGCCCACCGAGAAGGTCTTGTCGGGCATGAGACAAGCGGCGATATAGCTGGAGTCGACGCCGCCGGAGAGGAACGAAGCGACCTTAACATCAGCGATGCGATGGGCCTCGACGCTCTCGTGCACGACCTCGTCCAGCTCGTCGACGTACTCCTCGAACGGCTTCTCGACGGCAGAGTAATCGCAATCCCAATAGCGCTCGATGTTCATCTTGCCGGTCGGGATGTCTACGGTAAAGTAATGCGCCGGCGGCAGCTTGTAGACACCCTCGAAGAAAGTCTCCTCGGTTGCCGAATACTGCAGCGTCATGTACGGACGCAGGGCCTTTTTGTTGACCGCCTTGTGGAAGTGCGGGTAGTCCAGGAAGCTCTTGATCTCGGAGCCAAAGAGCACGCCCGGAGCGCCGTCGCCCGCATCGGCCATGGGATAGTAGTAGAGCGGCTTGATGCCAAAGATATCGCGGGCGCCAAAGAGCTTGTTCTTCTTCTTGTCCCAGATGACGAAGGCGTACATGCCGCGCAGGCGATCGAGTACGGCCTCGCCCCACTCCTCGTAGCCGTGCAGAAGGCTCTCGGTGTCGGCGCCGCAGTGGAACTTGTAGCCCTTGGCCTCGAGCTCGGAACGGAGTTCTTGGAAGTTGTAGATCTCGCCGTTGAAGACAATGACGACGCTACCGTCCTCGTTGGCCATAGGTTGGGCGCCAGCCTCGGTCAGGTCGAGGATCGACAGGCGGCGGAAGCCGAGGGCAACGCGGCCGTCGATAAACTGACCGCCCATGTCGGGACCACGATGGACGATGCGGTCCATCATCTTGGTGAGCACCTCGGATTGGTTATCCGTCCCACCGACAAAACCGACAAAACCGCACATATACTATCCCCTCTGCTGTTGCTGGGCATCAAATCGAATCAGTAGCTTTTGAGTATACCCGAGGGCGTAAAGAGGGGCGGAATGTTCAGGCAATCTCAACTGAATCAGCTCCGCTGTGACACGCG
>CADFMD010000023.1 GCA_902835305.1 Coriobacteriaceae bacterium | reverse complement strand
CGCATTCGGCGAGATACGTTTGCGAAAGTGGTTGGTTTTAGATTAGCGCTAACAGAGGTCCATCCCCGGGACCGCCGTCGGGTCCGCCGCCCTGACGACCTCATGGCCGTCGCGGCCGAGGACGCGCGCGAGCGCGTCGAGGATCGACCGTTCATCATCCACTGCCAGTATCCTCGCCATGTTGACCTCCTGAAACTCTCGTCGGAATTGTACTAGCGCCGCGCTCAGCGGTCTAGAGCCCTGCGTGCAGCCACGGTTGCCTCGGCCGCGTCGCACGCGCGGTAGCGCACGCCCGAGCCGCCGCGCGCCTCGATCTCGAGCCAGCCCTCGCCGTCCGACTCCCGCCCGAAGAAGATGAGCTGGAGCTCCCTGACATTGCCTCTATCGTCCGCCGCGTCCACCAGGTAGACGTAGTTTGCCCCCGCCCCGGTGGCGTCGGCGAAGGAGCTCACGTGGCTGCCGGGCTCGGGCGCGGGCGCCCACATGGCGATCTCAGGGTTGGGCAGCACGCGGTCGGCGATCGAGCGCAGCGCCGACCCCCCCAGCCGGCGTCGAGCAGGGCATTCCCGCCCAGAAGGAGCGCTGCGGAGAGGAGGGCGAGCATGGCGGCGAGCGGCCTCCTACGCATCTGCCCTCCCGTCCTCGAAGCGGCAGAACCAGGCGAGAAGGACGGCGGCGGCTGCTAGGGTGAGGGCGAGGCCAGCGAGCGCAGTCGTAAGGAGAGGGCCCGCCGCGCGTGCGGCGTCGATGAAGGCCTCCACCCCGAGCGACCCCAGGCGCGCGGGCCAGGCGAGCGGCACCCAGCCCAGGGGCGTCGCCAGGGCACCGGTGAGCTCGCCGGTCATGAGGCCGTGCGCTAGTCCGCCCACTGAGAAGAACGCGAGGAGCATCCCCGCCGCGCCGGCGCCGATGGCGGCGTTGCGGCCGAGGCGCAGGGCCACGCCGAGCCCCAGCGCGTAGAGGGGCAGGCTGCCCAGCACGATGCCCGCCCAGGCGGCCGCAAGCGGAGCGGGCCCGAGCGGCAGGCGACCGGCGACGGCGAGCACGGCCCCGAACACGCCGAGCGCCACGGCCAGCGCGCCCGCGCCGAGCGCCGCAAGGGCGAGTAGCTTCGCCGCGACGGCGCGCCCGCGCGAGGGGACCGCCGTGAGGTTGGCGAGGCGCCCGGCAGCGCGCTCCTCGTCCACGGCGAGCCCGCAGACGATGGCGGACATGAGCGGCATGAGGGCGCCGAGGAACTGGGCGTAGGCGTCCGCGCCCAGCGCCGGGTCCCATCGGGTTATGGAGAAGTACTCGCCGCAGGCAAGACCGGCTGCCAGGCCGCAGACGAGGTGCACCACTGCGAGCGGGGAGCGCGCCAGGCGCAGGGCCTCGGAGAGCAGGGCCCGCGAGAGAGTCATGCGTGGCGTCGGGTCGGAGAGTCGTGTCACGGCCATCACCTCTCCTCGGAGCGCGCGAACCAGGCCGCGCCCGCCGTCGTGAGCGCGGCGAACGCGAGCGCGCAGACCACAAGGCCCGCCAGTGTGAGCATGCCGTCTGCGGCGAGCGCCCCGCCGAGCGCCATGTCCGCCGCGAGTGGCTCGCCGCTCGGCAGCACGGGGATGAAACTCGTGGGGATGACCATGCTCGCCGACGGGGGAAAGAGCTGCGGCAGCGGCATCAGCGACCAGGCGAACCCACCCACGAGCTGCGCGGCGAGCGGGCAGAAGATGCCTGCGAGCATGCCGAGCCGCGTCGTGAGGAAGAGCCCTGCGGGGATCATCCACGCCGCGGTCACCGTGTTGGCGAGCGCGCAGAGGAGCATCGTGAGCGTGCCCGCGGCCGTGAGGCCCTGCGAGGAGAACGCCGAGCCTGCGAGATAGATGCCGAAGACCACGAGGTTCGAGAGCGCGCAGAGCGCGAGGCAACAGAGCGCCTTGGCCCACCAGGCGCGCCTAAGCGGGAAGCCTAGGCCAAGAAGTCCCCGCATCCGCGTGCGAGCGTCCGCCCGCGCGACGCACGCCACCACGAGCGAGAGAGACACGGGCAGGAAGAGCGCGTACCAGTAGTTCCACGCGCTGAAGATCTGCACGCCCCGGTAGGGCATCGCGCCGAGCAGCGGCATCGGCAGCGCCATGAGCACGGCCAGGCGAACCGGCGCCGCGTGGCGCGACTTCAGGGCCTCGGCTCGCAGACCCGCGAGCAGGCCGCCTTTCACGCCCGTCATGCCGCCACCTCCCCGCGCGCTCGTCGCCCTTCCCGGCAGAAGCTCATGAAGAGTTCCTCGAGGTCCTGCCCAGGCCGAAGCGCATCCTCGTAGGCGAGACGCCCCCCGCAGATGATGCCGATGGTGTCCGCCATCTGCTGCACCTCGGAGAGGATGTGGCTCGAGACGATCACCGTCGTACCCGCCGCCGCGAAGCCGCGGATCTGGTCGCGCAGCTCCTCGATGCCGATGGGGTCGAGGCCGTTGGTGGGCTCGTCGAGCACGAGCAGGCGTGGCCGGGCGATCAGCGCCAGTGCGAGCCCCAGGCGCTGCCGCATGCCCATCGAGAAGCGCCCGGCGCGCTTCTTCCCGGTGTCCGCGAGGTCCACGGCGGCGAGCACCTCATTTATGCGGCTCTCGGGAAGGCCCAGCAGCGTGGTGCGTACGCGCAGGTTCTCGCGCGCGGTGAGGTTGGGGTAGAGCGGCGCCTCCTCGATGAGGCTGCCGATTGCGTAGAGGTCCTCGCGGCACCAGGCGTGCCCGGCAAAGAGGATCTCCCCGGCCGTCGGCCGCAGCATCCCGCAGATCATCTTGAGCGTTGTCGACTTGCCGGCGCCGTTGGGGCCGAGCAGCCCGTACACCTCGCCCTCGCGGATATGAAGGTTCACGTCGGCCACGGCGTCCTGCGCCTGGTCGCCGCGGCCGAAGCGCTTGGTGAGCCCGCGCGTCTCGAGCATGTAACCCATGGGTTCGTCCTTTCTCTTCCGGGCGCGCGGGCCGAATCGCCGTGCCCGCGCGCCATACCTTTCGGGTTCACCATCCATGGTGGGGCGCGTTTCTAACGAAGCCGTAACGGCCGTTGGGTTCTTTTGGCGCTAGCCCTTCTCGACCCGCACATCATGATTAATTTGTTTAAGGCAACAACTTTCCCGATCGATGTAATCACCGAATCAAAACGTGTACATAAGGCATCAAAGATGCCGAAAAATGTCATATTTGGAGGCTGATGTACGCAAATGCAGAATCCCGCACAACCCAGTAGCATCCTCCATATGTCTGGACTCTCTATGCTTACGCTGGATAGACATCGCCAGAACGGGTATAGTATCGAAAGTTTTGTCGTATACCAGCGGGGGAGTCCTGTGGGCATCAAGAAGAAGATCAAAAAGGAGCTTATCGGCACCTCCGATTACCCGTCGAATAAGATCTTTACGATCTCCAATTTCATCACCTTTACGCGCCTGATCCTCACGCTCGTCTTCCTGTACCTGTTTGTGACGGACAACAACCGTGTCGTCGCCATTGTCATCTATGCCATCGCGGCTTCCACCGACTGGATGGACGGCCAGATTGCCCGCATGACCAAAACGGTCTCGTGGCTCGGCAAGGTTATGGACCCCATCTGCGACCGTGCGCTGCTGTTTACCGGCGTGCTGGGTCTCGTGGTTCGTGGCGAGCTGCCCATCTGGGTCTGCGTGCTCATTATCGGCCGCGATATCTACCTAGGCATCGGCACGCTCATCGTGCGCCATTATCACCGTCGCCCCATCGATGTCGTCTTTCCCGGCAAGATTGCCACGGCACTGCTCATGACCGGCTTCTCGCTCATGCTGCTTGGGTTCCCCGTCGTCGAAGGCTGGCATCTGCTGCCCGCCACGTTCACGGCATTCCCAGGCCTCAACGGCAGCTCGGTGCCCCTCGGCATCTTCTTTGTGTACGGCGGCGTGATCTTCTCCATGCTCACGGCTGTCATCTACTCCATTAAGGGCGGAGTGGCCATTAAACAGGCTCTCGCGCATCCCGAGGACGAGGACATCGACTTTCTGAACCCCGAAATCGAAGACTGATTCGTTGGGGTATGATTACGTACGGTTCATTATTTGCGGCACGTCCGCGATAAGTTAGGGGTTGTCATGGACAACATGGTTAACAATATGCCTCAGAATGATAAGACTGCTGACGCTACCTGCGTATTCCGCGTGCCTTCAAGCGACGTCACCGTTCCCGACCTCATGGCCAACGTGCGCATCACCGCCCCCGTTCTGTCCATCGTCAAGGGTCCGCAGACTGGTGCCGCTTTTGAGCTCGAGGACGACGTGACCACCATCGGCCGCGATCCCGCGAACGGCATCTTCCTCAACGACATGACTGTTTCGCGCAGCCACGCGCGCATTATTCGCGAGGGCCTCGGCGCTCGCATCGAGGACTTGGGATCGCTCAATGGCACCTGGGTCGACGGTGCCATCGTCAATGCAGCCCCGCTGCACGACGGTTCTTCCGTTCAGATCGGTACGTTTACGCTCATCTACCACGAGAGCACGCCGGAGCGCATCGAAACCGGTGAGTAGGGCATGGCCGAACGCAACTATCTGAGTATCGGCCAAGTCGTCAACCTTCTTCGAGGCGCATACCCCGATCTTTCGAACTCAAAAATTAGATTTCTAGAGGATGAGGGGCTCATTACCCCTCATCGTACGCCTAAGGGATACCGTCAGTACTCTAAGGAGGACGTTGATCGCCTGGAGGTCATCCTGCACTTGCAGAAGACCCGCTACATGCCGCTCAACGTGATTAAGCAGCGCTTGGAAAACGCCACGGACCTGTCAACGCTCGCTTACGAGGTGGGCTTGCTGTCCGATGTTCCGCTCAAGACGGAGCCCAAGGAGACCAAGCAAAAGCTGCACCCCGTCGAGACGATCCCCGACATGCTCGGTGTTGAGATTTCGTTTATCCGCTCCCTTGCCGAGAACGATCTTATCCGCATCATCAAGAGCCCGCAGAACCGCGAGCTTGTCGATGGCCGAGATTTCCCGATTATCCGTTACTGCTCGGAGCTGTCGCGTTTCCACATTGAGCCGCGCAACCTGCGTCAGTACGTGTCTTCCGCCAACCGCGAGTCCTCGATGTTTGAGCAGGTGCTCGTGAGCATGCTCGGCATGGATACCTCCGATGACGAGCGCGACGCCAAGCTCGAGCGTGCGTTTAAGAAGCTTCACGACCTGACGGAGGGCGTGCACACCGCGCTGCTCAAAAACCGCGTTTTTGAGTCGCTCAACGCCGTGGTCGAGGACGCCGACATCGATGCACTCGATGAGGAAATCGCTCGCTCCGAGTCCACCAAGGCCAAAAACGAAGAAACTGCCGCGCCTGCTTCGCACGAGGATTCTCTCGTAAAGCCGCTCAAGGTCGTCGCCCCTTCGCACTCCGGCACCGTCACCGCGGGCAAATAACCGCTGCTGATATTTCGGCAACTCATTGAAAGGTCATGCAATGTACGACTTCGAATCTCAAATCGTCGACATCCCCGACTATCCCGAGCCCGGAGTCGTCTTTAAAGACATCACGCCGCTCTTTGGCAATCCCGAGGCGCTCAAAGCCATGACCGATGCCCTCGCCGAGCACTTTGCCGGCATGGGGATCACCAAGGTCGTGGGTCCCGAGGCTCGCGGCTTTATGGTTGGCGTACCGGTGGCTGTAGCCCTTGGCGCCGGCTTTGTTCCCGCACGTAAACCGGGCAAGCTGCCGCGCGAGACCGTAAGCCAGAGCTACGAGCTCGAGTACGGCACCGATTCAATTGAGATCCATGCCGACGCTATCAGCTCTAAAGATACCGTGTTGATTCTGGACGACTTGGTCGCGACGGGCGGAACCGTCGAGGCAACAGGTAAACTGGTGCGAGATATGGGCGCAAAGCTTATCGGTTACGGTTGTATACTTGAGCTTGCGTTTCTCAACCCGCGCGAGAAGCTCACGCCGTCTGATGACGATGTGGAGCTCTTTAGCCTGGTGACGGTAGGCTAGCCGTTACCCTTAGTTACTGGAAAGGAAGCTACATGCGCACAGCAAACACGCACAAAAACATGGCACGCTGCGCTGCTACGGCAACCCTCGCTTGTGTTTTGGGCTTGGGCCTCGCGGCTCCTGCCTACGCCGATACCGCATCCGACCTTGCCGCTGCTCGTACGAAACTCGAGCAGATCGGCACCCAAACCCAGCAGATTTACGATGAGCTTGCCACGCAGACGCAGGCGCTCGATCAGACTGCCGGCGAGATCACGCAAAAGCAGCAGGAGATCGCCGATGGTCAGGCCAAGCTCTCGACCTATGTCGCCGGCGAGTACAAAACCGGCGGTCTGAGCCTGCTTCAGGTTTTGACGGGTGTCGATGATCTGAGCGATATGCTCAACCGTCTGTTCTACTACGGCAAAGTTTCCGATAAGCAAGCTCAGACCATTCAAGAGGTCAAGGAGCTTAAGCAGCAGCTCACCGATAAGCAGGCCGAGCAGGAGAAGAACGTCGCCACCACGCAAAAGAAGGTCGACGAGCTTAATGCCCAGCAGGCTGAAGCCCAGAACGTCGTAAACTCCCTGGATTCGCAGCTGCAGGCCGAGCTCGCTGCCGAGGCCGAGGCCAACGCTGCGCTGCAGGCTGGCATTAATGCTAGCACCGCCGAAAAGGCCACGGTGAGCAACGACACCGCCGGTACGACCGAGAACACCAACAATGGCGGCCAGACCAACAATAACAACAACCAGGGCGGCAACACGCCGGCTCCCGCACCGCAGCCTGCCCCCACGCCCGCTCCGGCTCCCACGCCTTCAGCACCGAGTCAGTCTGTTGATGGTGGCTCCGTTGTTTCGCGCGCCTACAGCAAGCTCGGCTATGCGTATTCTTGGGGCGGCATTGGACCGAACAGCTTTGACTGCTCCGGTTTTGTAAGCTATTGCCTCACGGGACGCTACTGCCGTCTGGGCACCACGGTCGACTTCATGGGTTGGACCCGTGTGTCCGATCCGCAACCCGGCGATGTTGTGGTTAACTCCTACCATACCGGCATTTATATCGGTAATGATCAGATGATCCATGCTTCCGACTACAAAACGGGCGTCATCATCAGCTCCGTTGCCGCCGGCATGAACAACAATTATATTTTCGTTCGCTACTAAGTGGTTTAGCTCAGCAAGCAAAGATGGACCTCGTATCCTTGGGGAGCGAGGTCCATTGTTTTATCTCGAGCGCCCGTTTTGCATGTAAGCAACAATCTAGTTTTGAATACTAGATATGCGCAGCATCTGTCCAAAAGATAGCTATAATTGTTGAGGAACAACTAGAAAGGACCCTCAATGAGCTGGGCACTTATCTCAGATTCGAGCTGCAATCTTCGCGATTGGCAACCGACTGCACCCCGTACCACCTTTGCATTCGCTCCTCTCAAAATTCGAGTAGGGGAGCGCGAATTTGTCGACGACCTTTTGCTCGATGTTCACGAGCTTAATGTTGCCATTCAGTCGGAAGCCAGCGCATCATCGAGCGCCTGCCCAAGCGTGGGGGAGTGGGCTGAGCTCTTTAAGCTCGCCGACAAGACGATCTGCATGCCAATCTCGGAGGGTGTCTCTGGAAGCTATAACGCTGCCGCTACGGCACGCGATATGGTACTTGCCGAGGAGCCCAATCGTCAGATTCACCTGGTCAATTCGCGGGCAGCAGGCGGCAAGATGGATCTGATCTTCTTGCTGTTTGATCGTTATCTTGCAAGTAACCCGGACGTTTCCTTTGAGGACGCCTGCGCTTACTTCGACAGTCTCGAGCAAAACAGCAAGATTCTCTTTAGCCTGTGTAATTACGAGAACCTTGCAAAGGCAGGACGCATTCCTAAGGCAGCCGGCGTCATTGCCAACAAGCTCAATATTCGCATTTTGGGCACGGCGAGCGAGGCCGGTAAAATCGAGCTCGTCGGGCACACGCGTGGCGAAAAGAAGATGCTCAACAAGATCATCGACACCATGGAAGCCGAAGGTTTTACGGGCGGCGAGGTCGTTATCGACCATGTCGAGAATGAGGCAGGCGCCCAAGCACTTGCCAGCCGAATTGTGGAGCGCTGGCCAGGCTCCAAGACTATCATCATGCCCTGTAACGGGCTAGATTCATACTATGCCGAAATGCATGGGCTCATTATCGGCTACGGCATGGGCGTGGCTTCGGGCCAATAACGTCCAACCAAGCAAAAATACGGGCGGGACAAAGTGGCAGATAGCCCTTTGTTCCGCCCGTTTTATACGTCGGCTAGCTATTAAACCCATTAAACTTTAGATAGCTCATCAGGTACGCTTTCGAAACGAAGGATGAAACCGCACTGCGCACAAGCAGCGACTCACGCGTTACCTGATGCGCCGTATCGGGAACCGGCGTCTGCTCGACGGAAAACGCCGAACGAATCGATGCCTCGAGCTGATCGACCACATAATCGAAGGCCGTCGGGGCATCGTAGCTCAAACGCTGAATGTTAAAGAGTGCCTGCACCGCAGCAATAGGTAAGACCTGCTTAAAGAGGCAGATAGCGATCAGGCGGGCAATCTGCTCGCGGCCATATTGCTTTTTGACCGGAGCAGGCACCAAGCCGACCTTCACGTAGTTATTGATCATCGATGGCGTAATGACAGGGTGCTCAACGCAAATGGACAGCGGCTCCATCCACAGCGCAACATACTCAATAACCTGGTCGCGGTAGAGCGTCACATTGGGCAACTGGTCATAGCGCGGCAGACTCAACGTATTGAGTTTGCGCACGATTTCGGACTGAATAAATGCATCGGGCAGCACAGTGGGCTGAATATCCTCAGGCTTAATGCTGACCGACGAATCGGACATCGGAATAACGTGTTTAACGTGGTTCATAAAGGTCCTCCGTTCATTTTCTATATTGTATTCTAGGTTATCTAGTTTTACATACCACATAGCCGGCAAGTAAAAGTGGTTGGACAACACATTGATGCATCGTCCAACCACTTTGTTTAAAGATAGCAACCTTACATAAGATATATTATCGTACTTATCCACGAAGAAACGCGTATGCGCTCGTTGCCGCTATGGCTCCGTCCGAAACAGCGGTCACAACCTGGCGTAAACGTTTGGAACGGATGTCGCCAGCGGCAAATAGACCTGGCGTGCGGGTCGCCATGGATTCATCAGTCAGAATGCCGCCATCAGGCGCCAGATCGACTAGATGCTCAACAAGCTCGGTATGGGGCTGCGTTCCGGTAAAAACAAAGATGCCAAACGAGCCGGGCTCAAATGACTCGGTATGAGTCTCGCCGGATGCATTGTCCTTAAAGGTAATCGTCGTTGGCATGGCTTCGCCCGATAGCTCCACAATACTAGTTTGGTACCTAACTGTAATATTGTCCTTTGCGAGTACTTTCTGAACAACACCATCGGGCGCACGGAACTGGTCGCGGCGCAGCACGATGGTCACACTGTTGGCAATGTCGGACAGGAACAGAGCCTCTTCGCATGCCGAATTGCCACCACCGATTACAAAAACCTGCTTGCCGCGGAAAAACATGCCGTCACATGTTGCGCAATATGAAACGCCACGACCGCGATACGTATCCTCGCCTGCGAAACCTGCCGGACGCGGCGTGGCACCCATGCAAGCGATAACGCTCGAGGCCAGCGTATCGCCCATATCGTGATGCACCGTAAACAACGCTGCATCGGCATCGTAATCGATACCCGTAACCATGCTCCATGTAACCTGTGCTCCCAGGCCCTCTGCATGCTGCTGAAAACGCTCGCCGAGTTCGGCGCCACTCAGGAGCGGGAAACCCGGATAGTTCTCGACCTCATTGGTTGTGGCGATCTGCCCTCCCGACATGCCCTGCTCAATCACGGTCGTCGTCAGGTTGGCACGCGCAGCATAAATAGCGGCAGCATAGCCCGCGGGGCCGCCACCGATAATCGCAACATCGATCGGCTTATCGGTAGTCATGAAGCGTCCTTTCGTCGAAACGTTGTCGTTCTTTGCGCTCATACCCAAATTTACGTGAACGTGACACTCATGCACTACAATGATAAATCCGTATTACAAAGCTGAAGGGGAGTTATCGATGGACCAGGCGCAGACGAGTAACGACGCTCCCCTGCTCACGCACAGCACTCCCCAATCGGAGCAAACCACGCTCCTGGCTCAGCAAAAACCTCTCGTGACCATCGTGCACGCCTCCGTTGGCTCGGGCCACAAGGCCGCCGCAAATGCGATTGCGCAGGCATTCGACCTTATCCGCGGCACCAATGGCATCCCCGAGGATATTGAGATTGAAGTGCTCGATATCCTTGATTTTGGACGTATTAAATTCGACGGCAATAAGACCGCGGCTTCTTTTACGGGAGCCACGCGCCCCATTTACGACCTGACCTGGCGATATACGCTTACGGGACATCTTCTCTGGGGTGGCGGAACGGCATGGTCGCGAATTATGTTCCCCGCCTTCAACGAATATATTCGTAGCCGCAGGCCCATAGCCGTGATCGCAACGCACATCACAGCAGCCAATGTCGCCGTGGGCGCCCGCGTAATTACGGGTATCGATTATCCGGTCATCTGCGTGCCGACCGACTACGAAGTCGAGGGCTGGTGGCCCCACAAGGACACCGATCTATTCTGTGTTGCCAACGAATTTATGGCCGAAACGCTGCGTCCGCGCAAGGTGCCCGAGGCAAAGATTCGTATTACCGGCATTCCTATTCGCGCCGGATTCGACACGGATTACGATCGCGAGGAAGAGCTAGCCAAGTTCAACCTCCCCATCGACAAGACCGTCGTGCTGGTAATGGCCGGTGCCAGCTTGCCTCAGCCGTACGTTCGCTTTCGCGCGGCGATGGACCACACACTCCCCTTCCTGCGCAGCTTCGAAGACATGCACTTTGTCTTTTTGCCGGGCAAAGACGTGGAGTATGCCACCCGGCTGAAGACGCTCTTCGATGCCATGAAGCTCGAGAACGTCACGGTGTTGGACTATGTCGACGACATGGCGGCCCTCATGCACGGGTGCGACCTGGCAATCCTCAAATCGGGCGGACTCACGGTCACCGAGTGCCTATGCGCACATCTGCCGATGATCCTGCTGGGCAAATCATACGGCCAGGAAAAGGCCAACACTACGATGCTCACCGGCATGGGTGCCAGCATGCATGTCACCACCGCACGAGAGCTCATCGTGACGTTGCGTCATCTCCACGATCATCCCGAGTCGCTCAAGGCACTGCTCATCAACGGCGAAGTGCTGCGCCGCCCCCACGCAGCCGAAGACATAGCCATCGCAACCATGGAGCTCGTAGGCAAACCCCAAAAGCGCAAACGAGCCTTCTGCCGCTTCTACTGGGGCGGAAAACCCGCGCATATCCGCTAGGCGATAGTCCGCTGCTCGGCGGGAGCCGCCCATATATCATTCCATGCTCAAACATTCTCGCTGCGCAGGGCGCACTAATCCCGCCCGTTCGGGGCTCACCCATATCATTCCATGCTCAAACATTCTCGCTTCGC
>CADFMD010000022.1 GCA_902835305.1 Coriobacteriaceae bacterium | reverse complement strand
GCGGCGTAGTCGCTATTTATTCAGTCCAAGTTTCGGGGCGCAGTTCACTGTCCCCATTGTGGTGGTTCTGGAGAATGTCTTATGCCGAGGCCTTGGCCTTGCGGCGCTTGCGGACCGCGTGGATCACGATGTCCAGTAGCAACAGCACAATGGCCACGACCACGATGAGCACGGCAAACTCGCGCTTGCCCCAGTGGCGGCCGGCCAGCGACTTTTGCTTGTCGACGTCCTTCTTGTTGTACTTGGTGCGCACGCAATGCACCAGCAGGCGATGGTCGTTCACGCCATAGGGCGTGCAGGTGACGAGCGTCACTTTGTCGGCGCCGGGCTCGATGGTCAGCGACTCCATCTCCTCGGGCAGCACCACCTCGGAGTCCACCATCTTGTAGGCGAGCGTCTTGTTCATGGTGTGCAGCAGCACCAGGTCGCCGGGCTCCAGCGAGTGGATGTCGTCGAACATGCTCAGGTTGCGCATGCCCGAGTGCGCGGTGAGCACGCAATGCGTCGAGGTGCCGCCCACCGGCAGGCTCGTGCCCTCCAGGTGGCCGACGCCCGCCATGAGGACTTCTTCGCTCGTGCCGTGGTAGATGGGCATGCTCACGTCGATGGAGGGGATCTCGACCCAGCTCATCATGGGGTCGCGGTCAAAGATGAGCTGCTGAGCGTAGGGCTCGATCTGGTCGGCGGGGAGCTCGGTGGCCTCGCCCGCCAGCTGCTCGTTATAGGAGCGCGCCTGCAGCAAGATGCGCTCGCGCTCCTCGGCAGACAGCGCGTCCACGGTGCTGGACACCGTGCTGATCTGGTTGAACACGCCCGAGGCTTCGAGCCGGTCCAAGATCCACGGCCAGGTCATAAGGCCCACGCCAATAAGGATGATGACGATGGTGATGAGCCGGTCGGCCCAGCGCGGCAGTCGCTTGCGACGGCGCTTGGGCTTTGGTTGAGATTTGGGCTGAGGGCTTGAGCCGCCGTTGTCCGCGGCGTTATTGCTCTTCATATGTTTGGCACCCTGCACCATCGCCAGTCACTCCTCTACAACTCAAGTTGTCTAAACAAATAATAGCCGATTAGCGAGCTTCCGCGCCGGACAACGCAGCTAGACTGCACCGTCCAGTCGAGGATAAGCCAGCATTTGAGTTTTCAAAATGTCCCAGATCGGCTGGGCGATTCGGGATACAATGTCAATAGAAAACGACGCATCCCGCGTAAATGTTTGGGAGCGCGGGCGGCCTAGTTTTCTGGTTTTGTTAAATGCCCGGGATCCGACCCCCGGGCATTCTTATTTGCGCTTACGGCGCAAATGCCGTCCACCGTCCGCACCGCGCGTGCGCCTACGGACCTTAAACCGAACCTCATACGAGTCAAGAAACGCGATGACGAACGCGCCCACCGCCGCGAGGGCGGCGCGCGCGTTAAGGAATTTCAGCATTTGGGGACCTCCGATCGAGTCGTCGGCCGCCCGCGCACGGAATGCGTCGCAAAGCCATTTTACTGCGAGCGTATGCACCCACAGCTGGTAAACGCAATAATTGCAAACATCTGTTCGATATTCATACGCTTGATCCATCGGGCAATGAAACCTGACTGCGTTGTCCCAAAAAAACGGGGCAGACTCCAGTGCGGAGTCTGCCCCGAAAAGAGAATGGCAAAGCAAGAACGTCGATGGACGAGAAAAGTGTCCGCAAGTCTCATGGCCATCACATCCCACCTGCCAAGGGGATGGATGAGTGAGCGTTACTCCTGCTCGGACTCCTCAGCCTGCTTACGGCTGCGGATGAGGTGCGCCACGCCGATGCACAGCACCGCGCCACCAGCGATCCAAGTGAAGGTCACGCCGTTAAGACCGGTCAGTGGGAGGCCAACCTGCTTGGTATCGCCAACGGTGATGTTGAAGTAGCCATCGGTGACCTTGTCCGAGCCGGCCTGCGCCGTTAGCCTGTTATCACCGGCATTCTCATCGGTAAGGCCAGCGATGACCTTGTCACTCTGGTTCTTGCTATCAAGCGTGCCAGAGAGCGCAGTAAGACCAGCGTTCGGATCAATGGTGTTCATGGTCGGCTTGATCTCGAAGGTGAAGGGTTCGACCTTGGTGTAACCATCGGGAGCAGAAGTTTCCGTGACCGTATAGACGCCAGCATCGAGACCGGTAAGCGTAATGACACCATCGGGGTTCATCGAAAGCTCAACCTTGTTGTCGCTCAAAGTGCCGTCACTCTTGACATATTTAACGTTTGCGCTGTTCTCGTCACCGTTAGTTGTGTCACCAGCTGCGATGGTGAACGTAGCACCTTCCAGCGCCTTCTCAGTGCCAAGGTCAACCTTGTTGATCTTGAGGCCGTAGGTGTAGTCCTTGACCGTATCGGATTCCGAGGTGCCAGTACCTGCGACCATGGGGTTGTTAGAATACTCGAGCGTAACAGTATTGGGGTTGCCCTCCAGCTTGTTGTTGGCCCCTGCAATAACCGCCTTTGCGTTGAGCTTTGCCTTGTAGAAGACAACAATATTGGTGTTGGCATTGATCGTAAGCGTTCCGCCATTTTTCGCGATGGCTGACTTCAGCCCATTGGTTCCATTAAAGTTAACTGTCAAAACACGCTGATTTGACTCAGAAGGGGCATCCACATCGTAGCTAGTCGGATTAATCTCGGTGTATTCACCATTATTCAGCGCGTAAACGCTGATCGAGTCAGTGATGTAGTCGAGACCGTCCGTCAGCTGATCCTTGAACTTGTAGGAATAGGTGTCGTAGCTATCGTAGTTGTCCGCAATCGTACCGGTGAGCCGGTAGTTGACCTCCTGGCCGATCTGGGAGTCGGCAGCGTCCACCCAGTCAATCTCGCCGGTAATGTCACCGCCCTTCACCTTAGAATCATCGAGGATCTTTTTCTCAACCGTGGGGATGCTGGTCTTCTCATGGACAGTTACGGCGCTACCGCCCACGACTGCAAAGATCGGGGACGTGCCAGTGTTCGGCTTGGTCGAATCGAGATCGCTGGTCACAAACAGGTAGTAACCGTTGCCATTCGCCAGATCAGGAGTCCAAGAATTACCAGTAGGGATGTTAGTCGCGGCAGGTTTCTCACTCTTAACGGCATTCGCAACTGCGTAGAGAACATTGTTGGTAGCGATTCGCGTTCCATCAGTCGATGTTGATCCTGCAGTAGTGGAACCCGCATGTGCCATGAGGAAGTCGGCTACTTCCTGGGCCGTAGGTTTGTCAGACAGCTGATCCTTAACCTCCAAGCCGCCATAACCCTTCCAGTCTTTCCTAATGGCATCAATCACCTTCGTGCTAACCGTATCGCTCGCCCACGTGATGTTCTGAGCGGTCTTGCCACCGTTTTCAGTGTCGGTCACCGTAGCCTTAAAGATCTGGTACGCCTTGAACGTGGTGCCATCGTTTTTCTCGGCCTGACTAATGGTGATGCTGCCGTCACCCTCGGCCGCAAACGCCATGGTCACCGGAGCCATGACGCCGCCGAAGCTCAGGGTTGCGGTGAGGCCGGCGGTTACTGCCAGGCGTGCGATGTTCTTGCTCATGCTCATCTTCTTTTCCTCCGTTTTCCGGTTGGTTCTCATTCGATCGATCATCATCTGTCTGTGTCTTAGCATCTGCTTCGCTACGTCTCGCCCCGCTCTCTGTGGGGCTGCCAGCTACTCTTTATGGCTGCCACCTCCCCGCTTGACCAGGAGCGCGACCACGATGAGCGCGGCTCCGGCGACCGCTGCGGCGGCCGCGGCGTACATTGCCATATCGCCAGTCGAGGGCATAAAGCCTCCGGTGGTAATGCTAGGGGGTGTGCCGGTGGGCGTGTTGATGAGCGATGCCTCCAGGCTGCCCGTCGAGCCGTCCGCGCTGTCGGCACGCAGGGGCGACTCGGCCGTGATGGTGAGTTTGGGCTTGGCAGCGGCCACCTGGTCGACGTCCAGGCCCTCGGCCTTGACCGTCACGGAGCGCGTGCCCTCGAAGGAGGTGTAGCCCTTGGGCGCCTTGAGCTCGCGGATCTCCAGCTTGCCAGAGTCCACGCCCGAGACGGTCACGTGGCCGTCCTCGCCCGTGGTGACGGTGGCCTTGCCCTCCGCATCCCACGTGCCGTCGGCCGCCAGTGTGCGGCCGCGGTCGTCGGCGATGCTCAGGACCGCCCCGGCAAGCGGCTTGTCGCCGTCGCTGCCGCGCTTGGTGAGTGCGAGATCCCAGGTGTAGGCGCACGCGTCGTCGCTCGGCGTGCGGGTGAAGCCGGCGTCGCCGGACTGGTCGGCAAAGGGAGAGCGCGGGTAGCGCAGGTAGACCTCGTTGGGGTTGCCCTTCGCGATGCCGTGGTTGCACGCGCTACTGAGCGGCGCATTGTACACGGCGACCACGCGAGCGCCCGCGGTGAAGGCGTCGGCCCCGCCGAGCGCGGCGATCAGGTCGCCGGTGCGCACGGTGAAGGTCTTGCCGTCAGCCGCTACCTTGGTGGCGCACTGGGCCGTGATGTCGGTCCAGCCCTTCGCGGGCTCGGTGCCGGCGCGTCCGTCCTTGCCGGCCGAGACGGCGTCGAAGCCGCCGTCCGCGCCCGCCGCCACGTACACACGCATGCTCTCGGCCACCTTGGAGGGGTCGAGCCCCGCGCTCATGGTGTCGACGAACCGCACCGTATAGGTGTCGTAGGCGGTGAGCCCGGCCGGGACCGTGGCCGAGAGGCGCCAGTACAGGTCGTCGGCGACCGTGGCGTCGGCGGCCTTCTGCCATGCGGCGGTGCTGTCCTCCAGCACGTGCTTTTGGACCTTGGGCGTCGCGGCCTTGGGCTTGACGGTGACGGCGCTGCCGCCGACCAGGGCCATGATCGGCGCGGTGCCGGCCTCGTTTTGGGAGATGGCGTCGTCTTTGGCGACGATGAGCCAGTAGCCACAGGGCAGCTCGGCCGTCGTGCCCGCGTTAAGGGCCACGGACACGGCGCCAGAGCTCTGGAGGGAACGAGCGAGCTGTGCGCTCAGCGCGCTCGTAAGGCGGGAATCGGTGTTGAGCCACTCGGCAGCTTCCTGTGCGGTGGTCTGGGAATTGGGCATGCCGGCGCTGTGCAACACAGGCAGCGCGGCGTCGCGCACGGCATCGCTTGCCCAGACAAGGTCGGTGGCGATCTTGGCGTCGTTGTCGTCATCGACGACGTTGGCGTCAAAGATCTGGTAGGCGTCGTAGCTGCGCGCCACGGTGCCTGTCACCGTGATGGATCCGGTCGCGCTCGGCGCGGCCTGCGCGGATGCGGGGAACACAACCGCGCAGGTGCCGATCAAGAGGGCGAGCAGCGCAAACAAGATCGGGAAGGAGCAAACTTTCTTATTCACGACGCTCGCCTCCCTTCGCATTCGCCTTGCGACGAATGTGCATCCAGGCCGCAGCAGCGCAAAGCGCCGCCGCGCCGGCAAGGTACGTCAGAGTGACGCCCGACATACCAGAAAGGGGCAATGTGGTGGAGTAGGTGTTGGTGAAGGTGGGGGTGGACTCGGGTTTGGTGCCATCGATGGGATTACCGTCGGCGTCAACGATCTTGGTGCAGGCCACATTCGTGGGCTCGATTTTGCCGTTTGTATTGTCCGTCATCGTGACGTCAAATCGATAGACAGACTTGTCGTATTTATAGTGCGAGAACAGCGAACCGTCAGTTTTCTCGCGCACATAGTACGTGAAGGTCTTGGAAGCGCCACGGCCCGTGGAGTCGGACGCGAGCTTGTCGAGTTGATTGAGTTCGTACTCGATCGGCTTGAAGCTCCGGGTCTGGGACTTGTCACCGTCGGCAGTGGGGGTAATCTCGCCCTTGGGGTCAGTCGTAACCGTCTCGGCATTATCGAACTTATCGTTATCCGCAAGCTCGAGCGTGAACTCCTTCATCTCGCCACCCTTAACAACCTTAGTCACCTTGGGAGTCCAAGAGCCCTTGGAGGTGTACGGAGTGTATTTGTTAGTGAAAGTTGCACCACTGGTAAGCGCAACGATAACAGCGTTTTCGCCTTCAGCTGCTACGGTGGCTGCTGATTCTGTTTCTGGCGTTCTTGCGCCAGCGCCGTCATTTTTTACCTTTGTTACCGAAACGCTCCCGACTTTGTAATACGTGTATTTAATGTCAAGCACGTTGTGCGACTTTTTCTCATCCCTCACAACCTCAGGATCAATTTTGTAGATCGTTTTGTCGTAAGTCACGTTCTTGTCCGTGCCCGGAACCTCTACCAAGTAGTAAACAAGATCGTCGTCGGCATAAACTTCACCCAGATCAAAGGTGAGATTTCCATCCCCATCGTTTTTCACCGTATCAACCACCGAGCAGCCATTGAGCTGAAGTTTGCCATTGGAGTCAAAGCTCGGAACTGTATATGAGATCCCGCCTTGTTCGTTAATAATCTTGTTCTGTCTGAGTAGCTGGAAATCGAAGTCATTTCCTTTAAGCGTGCCGTCCTTAAGCACCTTGGAGCCATTGAGCTTCATCTTGGGGTAAACCTTGACTTCTTGAGTGGAGCCAGCGATTACGTCGCCGTTGGTCATGATGCCACCACCGTGGATGTTGGAACTGTTGCCCGTGATATATAACGTAGCCAGCCTTATAGCTTCATTTTGATCTTCAACGAACGGTTCGGACTTTAGGCCAATCATGTACTTGGCCTGGACTCCGTCATACTTACCGATGGTCGTAGGCTGACCGTCAATCGTGCCCGACCAATTTGCAGCACCACCGCCGAGCATCTGGCCCGTTACGGCTGCGATATAGTCAGCGTTATCCGACTTGCGGATAAGGAAGAGGTCCTCATGGCCACGCCTCTTGAAGTCATCGGTAATCTCACCGCCATCAACACTTGGAGGCTGGTCTTCATTCTTACCATTGGTGCCACCTGATAGATTCTCACCGTTTGCATCGGTGTTTCCGAAAATCGCAATACCATTGGCATCGGTAATCGCCGTCTTGCCGCTCGGGCAGGCTGCGAAGCCACCACCATAGCCCTTAGCCGAGTTTTTGGTAATCAGGGCGTTATATATCTTGAGACGCGCCGAATTAACGCCCTCGTCACTGTTGCCTCCCTGGACAAAAACGCCACCGCCGCCCCAGTCGTTGGTGGTATTGGTCGTATTGTTAGTGATGTGGGCTTTCTTGCCGCTCACATTAAATTCGCCAACTGTAGGCGCAGCGATACGGATGCCGCCACCCTCTGAGTTTTGCGCCACATTGCTGGCGATGATTCCACCATAAAACGCAAACCCGGAAAGAGGTTTATTCCAAGCGCCAGCATAAACGCCGCCGCCAGCCTCGGCAGAGTAGTTGCCCGTGATGTAGCCGCCGCTAATAACCAGACCGCCTTTTTTCTGTCCCTGATTGTGGCTAAAGGCAGCAATGCCGCCACCACCGTGACAACCGTTACCTTTGTGTCCTTCATCGGTATAGAACTGATATTTGTTGTTAGTAATGTAACCATTCGTAATGGTCACCATAGAGTCCTCAGCACAAATTCCCGCGCCATAACCGACTTCATTATCATTTGTACCGTTACCGGAGATAATACCGCCAACCATGTTTACCGTAGAATTCAGGGCATAAACGCCGCCGCCACTGGGGGCATAGTTACCAGCGATTACGCCGTCAGAGATGTCAAGAGTTGAGTTCTCGACAGAAATACCCGCACCAGCGGCGCCCTCCGGACAATATCCGCCGCAGACATACCCGCCGTCCACGCTGATGGCCGAACTGCCCGCTGCGTACACCAAATTTTTGACACAGTTGTTTTTATCCTGCGTAATCATGCCGCTCTCAAGATTGAGGTGGCCACCGCTATTGATTACGATGAGCCTCAAGTCCTTTGAGCCTGAGCACGCCACGATGGCACCCTTGACATGAGCCTTATACGCCTTAAGAGTCTCGGTTGTACGGGTTCCGTTTGCGACCGATTCGGTTACGTAGTAGGTAAGGCCAGTCGGAATGCCATTGGAAGTATCGTATTCCATTAAAGCGAGATTGCCGCATTTATTTGTTTGAGAAGTCGTAGTCTCTGTCGCGGCAACTTGCTGACCGTCCTTGACAGTCAACGTTGCGCCGCCGGTTATGTTGAATAGGGGCTGGCTCTGACTTGTATACTTAATTTTGCAGCCATTTAAATCCAGCGTGATATTGCTGCCGTCCTTGTTAAGCGCGATTGTCTCGCCGGTCTCGACATCATTCATAAGCTTGAAGCTAGCAACACCGCTTGCATTTGCCAGTTTTTTCAAGTCGTCAGCTGTTCGTATTTCAGTGGATGCCGTTTTAGTCTGCCCGCCTTCCGCAGCCAGCATTACGGCATTGCCATCCGACAACTCGCCATCTTCGGCCTGCAGCTTACCTTCAGGCTGACCCTGCTCAACACCATTTGAAGGGTCGGCTTCGTCGCCCTCGGTCTCGTCACTATTCTGGTTTTCGGTATCCCCGTTGTTGGTGTTTTCTACATCAGTAGACTCAGTTGAGGAACCCCCCCCCATCACAGTTTCCTCGGTAGGAGCTGCCTGGGCATCGTTGGCAATGGCCTGCGAGATCGGGGGCATGACGAGCGACAGTACCAGGCTCAAAACGGAGGCTCCGCACAAAACGCCTGCCAGTACACGGCGCGTCGCTTTTTTACTCTGCTTAGATTTGTCTGAATTCGCTTTCATCGATGTCTCCTCCCCAAGAGACCGCGATCTTGCTCTTTCACCATCAAACTTGGGCGCGCAACCTATAATTGCTCGCGCTCGATATGCATATTATTACTCTTTGTTTAAACAACGCAAGCCTAGCAATGTCAGTTTTGCTTTACGTTGCCTTAACTTCTTGACAATTATTCAAACTATGCATTGTTTTTCGAGGGTTAAATTTCGGAAAGACGCTGGTAAACTCGTTAGCAAATCTAGATAAATGACACTTTATCATTGTTTGTACATCACTTTGTTTTAACCCGCTCAATCTGTGAACGGTCAAAATTGCGCCGTGAATGGCAGTATATCTACCTGCAAATATTAGTTATGAGCTAATTGGTCAATTACTGCACAACCAGCGTGTGCCGACATGTTCATACATCGACACTTGAATGACATCGCATGTTACCGGCTGCAAATCTCCTCGCTACAAAAAAGCGTCCCAACAATCGACTGTTGGGACGCTTGGAAAACCACCACAAAGGCGCTCTGCCCTCTTTGTGGCTGCCCCCAGGCGCTACAGCAGATGCTCCTGGATAAAGACCGCGATGCCGTCCTCGTCGTTGCTCGCGGTTACAAAGTCCGCGGCGGTACGGGTGGCGTCGCTGCCGTTTGCCATAGCCACGCCCACGCCGGCGTCGGCCACCATGCAGGTGTCGTTGTCCGCATCGCCAAACACGCAGATGTTCTGGAGCTCCATGTCGTTGAGCTCCGCCACGCGCCCAAGGCCGCGCGTCTTGGACACGCGCGGATCCATGAACTCGTAGAGCCGCTGCGTGGTTTGCAGAGCCGCCGCCTTAACGGTGTCGTCGGCAAACGTCGACGCCCGCTCAATCACCCGCGGCATTACCTCGGGCGCCATGGTAAACATCACCTTGGGCTGTGGCTCGCGCAAAAACTCAGCAAAATCGACCACCTGGTAGGGCACGCCGTCGACGCGCGACAGGTGCTCGACGCACGCGTTGCTCTTGGGCACGTAGAACACGCCGTCTCGGGGGCAGACGGGCGTTGCCGGAAGGTCCGCCATGTGCTTGCAGATGCGCGCGATGGTCTCGCCCGGCAGCGGATAGCTCAGTTCGTTGATGTCGTGCGCGCGGTCGATGACCTCGGCGCCACCGCAGCCCACGAGCACGTCTACCAGGCCTTCGATGCCCCAGAGCTTGTACATGGCCTCGGTCGCACGGGCGTCGCGCCCGGTGCACAGGCCAAAGAGCACGCCACGCTCGCGCAGGGCGCGGATCGCCGCCACGGTGCGCGGGGACACCGTGTGCTGGCTCGTGAGCAGCGTGCCGTCGATATCGCAGAACACGGCTTTGATGTGGCTGAAGGTGGTGTCCATGGGAGCCTTTCTGAGTTGTGCGGCGATGTGGGGTGTATTCGCAAACGGCGTACATGGTATACCAAGGCACAGGCGCGGCCCGCAAACGTCACTTCCACCACGAAGGTGCCTGGCCCCTTTGTGGTGGAAGTGACGTTTGCGGGCCAAACCATCACAACATTCGATGTTTTTCGGCAAAATCGCACTTTTCATCGAATGTTGTGATGGTTTCTTACCTGTTTCTTACCGCTTTACGGCACGATCCAAGTGATTGCGTCCAAACAGCAGCAGCGCCGCGGGAACCGCCGTCACGACCATGCCCGCCCCCACGAGTGTCCGTTGTACGCCAAATGTCGCCGCCAGCCACGGGGCAATCGCCAGCGGCGCCACGCCGGCGAACATATTGCCAAAGCCCATGACCGAGTTCACACGGCCGAGTTGCTCGAGCGGCGCCGTCGTTTGCACGATGGTGTTGTGGAGCGGGTTGACGACACCCCAAGCTATGCCCAGGGCGACCTGGCCGACAAGGGCCACACCCACGTACGGCGTCCCCACATAGAGCAGGCTTCCCAGGCCCACGGACATAAGTGCCACGAGCAGCGTTTTTAGGTTTACCAAGTGCGGCGGCAAGCGGAGCGCGAGCACGGCACCCAGCACCGCGCCCACGCCCGAGGCCGACGAGAGCCAGCCCATCCACTCAACGCCGACGCGTAGGACATCGCGATAGAAAAACGACTCGAGCGGATCGAAGGCTCCGTAGCCAAAGTTCGAAAGGAAAATAATGCAGAACAGCAGGGCGAGGACGCTGTTGGTAAAGACCGTCTTGATGCTGGTCGAGAAGGTGACGCGGGCGGACGTGCCGGGGTTGGAGCTTCGCCCCGCACGCTCCCCTTCCTCTGCCGAATCGGCATCCGCATGCCCGGCGACATAGCTGGTCTGCGGCCTAAAGCCCCAACCGACGACGAACGCCAGCACGGTAAAGAGCATCATGAGCGCGAACACCGTGCGCGACGACGCAGCCGCCGCGACAAAGCCGCCCAGCGTGGGGCCAACGATGATACTCACGTTTGAAAACATGGCGATGGCGGAGTTGATGTCTTTGAGCTCGACAGGATCGTCGGTGAGGTAGGCCGGATAGGACGTGGCAATGGGCTGGGCGAATCCCATCGTAAGGCCTAAGAACACCGCGCCGAGCAGGACGATGCCGGTCGCGCTACCAAAAGCGATGATCGCCGTGCCAGTTGCGAGCGCGCCGACGATGCTCAGCAAGAAATGGCGGCGCGGACCCCAGACGTCGAGCGCAGCGCCGCCCGCAAAGGATCCCAGAATCACGAAAACGTTCATGAACAGGACGGCCAGCGATGTCGCGACGACCGAAGCGCCGTCCGCATAGGTAAGCGTACCGATGACGCCGATAAAATAACTGGTCTGAAACCCGGTGTAGATGAGAAAGCGCATCGCCACCAGGCGTTTAGCCTGCGCGGACAGCGATGATTGAGGTTTTGAGAAAAGAGAGACGAGCATGGAGACTCCTTGTTTCATACGAATGCGGACAGCGGGCATTCGCCACCGTCTATCGAATCAATCAATCCGCATGGAACATTAAGGACGCATCAAGCCCCTTCTCTCCGTTTTTCGCCCGTCATGAACTACTTGGTAGATTGTAAGGCATGTCCCACACATCCACCAAAGCAAAAACCACCACAAAGGTGCCTGTGAACTGCGCCCCGAAACTTGGACTGAATAAATAGCGACTACGCCGCAAGGGCC
>CADFMD010000021.1 GCA_902835305.1 Coriobacteriaceae bacterium | reverse complement strand
CGAACGGCGCGTTTGATTGGTGAAACTGGTGAAAATTAGATTGACGCTAACAGAGCTGCTCGCCGGGTTCGGCGGGGCGTGGGGGATCGCCCGCTCCGGGGCCGGGGGCCCGCGGGCCGAGGCCGCCGGGGAGGCCGCGGCCGCCTCCACCGCGCCCCCGCCGGCGCTCGTCGAGGCCGAGAACAGGCAGGTCAGGTTCCTGGCCGCCCGGATATCGGAGGCCCTCGACGAGGCCGGGGCCCTCGAGGCCGAGACGGCGGGGCTGCTCGAGGGCGACGAGACCTACGCGTGCCTGCTCACCGTGCCCGGCATCGGCCCGAGGACCGCGGCGCAGCTCGCGGTATCGGTCGACATCGCGAGGTTCCCGGACCACGACCACCTGGCCTCGTACTGCGGCATAGCCCCGAGGGTGAGGAGCTCCGGCACGTCGGTGAGGTCGGTCAGGGCGTCCAGGCGGGGCGACGCGAGGCTCAAGTCTCTTCTGATCTTCTCGTGCAACAGCCTGGTGAGGTCCTCGGGGCGCTACGGCGAGTACTACCGGGCCTGCAGGGCGCGGGGCATGGGGCACGGGCGGGCGCTCAAGGCCGTCGCGAGGAAGCGGCTCAGGGCGATATACGCCGTGATGCGCGACCGGGTGCCCTACCGGGAGTAGCGTCGAAGGTTGACAAAACTATAGGAACACCCAATGACTAGTGGCGGCGGGCGTTGAGTTCGCCGGCTAGCTCGTCGAGGGTGATACCGTAGCGCTCGAGCGTCACGAGCAGGTGGTAGACCAGGTCGCCGGCCTCGTAGCGGATGTGATCGTGATCGTTATCCTTGCAGGCCATGATCACCTCGCTTGCCTCCTCGGCAAGCTTCTTGAGCAGCTCGTCCTCGACATCGGTCAGCAGACGCGCGGTATAGCTCTCCTGCGGCGATGCATCATGACGACCGTGAATCACCTCGGCCAGACCTGTCAGCGTCTCGCCGATATTTCCCAGCTGCACGTTAGCTGTTCTGACTCCCATGGTTATTTCCTCTCGTTACTGCAGCGTAAAGTAGGTACCGGTCTCATCGAACCGAGGCTTTGCGCCCTTTTTCTCAAAGAACTCGACGATGACGGCATGGGCCTCATCGAGCCTTTCCTTCTCGGCCTCGAGCCAAAGCGACTGCGCCCCGCAGGCATCAGTCAGGTGCACGCGGCATGGCACGCCCGCGCGGAGGAGTTCGGTGTTGCAGTCGGCGACCTCGAACGGCGTTACGACTTTCATCGCACTCCCCCTTCCACGCGCTTAAAGAAGCAGGTACGGTTGCCGGTATGGCAGGCCGGGCCCGGCGAGTCCACCTTGACCAGCAGCGTATCGCTATCGCAGTCGGCCCAGAGCTC
This sequence comes from Coriobacteriaceae bacterium, assembly GCA_902835305.1. Taxonomy (GTDB): domain Bacteria; phylum Actinomycetota; class Coriobacteriia; order Coriobacteriales; family Coriobacteriaceae; genus Collinsella. Next base: position 11,304 of record CADFMD010000021.1, on the reverse strand, counting down.
CTTGACCTCCTGCATGTTGCCACTCGTCGCGCCCTTGTTCCAGAGCTCCTGACGGCTGCGACTCCAAAACCACGTGGTCCCGGTCTTGAGCGTCAGCCCCACCGATTCCTCGTTCATCCAAGCAACCATAAGCACCTCGCCGGTGTCGTACTGCTGAACCACACAAGGAATCAGCCCGTGGGCGTCGTATTTAAGCTCGGTAGCATTTATTACCTCAGTCATCATTTCTCCCAAGTAACAAACGAAATCCCACAGGTCGGCGAGGGTTGTCCAGGTGCCGCAGGTTGCCGCGAAAGAGGAGCGACGCGTACTTTGGTACGCGAGCGACGGTTTGAGCGGCAAGATGCGGTGCCTGGGCAAGCCGCAGCACTAGAAGTCCAGCCTCACAGGGATGCCTTGGCTGGCCATATACTCCTTCACCTGGCGAATGCTGAAAGTTCCAAAGTGAAAGACGCTGGCCGCCAGCACGGCATCGGCCTCGCCCTCGATCACGCCCTCGGCGAAATGCTCGAGCGTGCCCACGCCGCCGCTCGCGATGACGGGGATTGGCACCGCGCGCGCCACGGCGCGGGTGAGCGCCAGGTCAAAGCCGGCCTTGGTGCCGTCGCGGTCCATGCTGGTCAGCAGAATCTCGCCGGCGCCGCGACGAGCCGCCTCCTCGGCCCATGCCACCGCATCGATACCCGCGGCGTTGCGGCCTCCTGCGGTAAAAACCTCCCACTTGTCGGCATCCGGCTGCCCAGGCAGGCCGACGCGCTTGGCATCGATCGCCACGACCACGGCCTGGCTGCCAAACGCCGCGGCAGCTTGGCTGATCAGCGACGGGTCGCGCACGGCCGCCGAGTTGAGCGATACCTTGTCGGCACCGGCCGCCACCATGGTTCGCATGCCCGCCAGGTCGCGAAAACCGCCGCCCACGGTATAGGGAATAGCGAGCTCCTCGGCCGCATGCGCCGCCATCTCGATGGTCGTCGCGCGGTTGTCGCTCGTGGCGGTAATGTCCAGGAAGACGACCTCGTCTGCACCTTCGCGGTCGTAGGCACGGGCCAGCTCCACCGGGTCGCCCGCATCGCGCAGGCTCACAAAGTTGACGCCCTTGACCACGCGGCCGTCCTTAACATCCAGACAGGGAATCACGCGCTTGGTAAGCATGGGCTACTCCTCCCCTCAGGCAGCGGCCAACGCCTGTACCAGCGTAAAGTTGCCCTCGTAGAGCGCACGGCCGGTGATGGCACCTTCAATCGCGCCCTCGCCCACCGCGGCCAGCGCGCGGATGTCGTCGAGCGTCGAGATGCCGCCCGAAGCCACGATGGGAAATCCCGCGACCTCGGCCACATGGCGATATGCTGCCACGTCGATGCCCGTCTGCATACCGTCGCGCGCGATATCGGTATACACCAGATGTTTAAAGCCCAGCTCCGTGAGCTGCGCCACGGCATCGTCGAGCGCCACACCCGCACCGTCGCGCCAACCGTTCACCTTGACCTGGCCGTCACGGGCGGCAATATCTGCCACCAGCAGCTCGCCAAAGCCTTGGGCCGCCACCTCGGCAAAACCCGGCTCAGTCACCAGCACGGTGCCCAGTGCGATGCGACGCGCGCCGTAGCCGGCCAGCTCGTCGATGCGCGCGAGCGAGCGAACGCCGCCGCCCACGTCCACCGACAGACCGTCGACGCCGCAGATGGCCTCGATCGCCGCCGAGTTGGCAGCGCACGCGTCCTCGTCCTCGCCAAAGGCAGCGGACAGGTCGACGACGTGCACCCAGCTCGCACCATGCTCGGCAAAGGAGCGAGCAACGGCCACGGGGTCGTCGGAATATACCTTGCAGCGGCTCCGGTCGCCGCGCTCCAGGCGCACGACCTTGCCGCCGATCAAATCGATTGCAGGAAACAGGATCATCGGCCGGCCTCCTCGACGATGTTGACGAAGTTCTTAAGGATGCGCTGACCAAGCGCGGAGGATTTCTCGGGATGGAACTGACAGCCCCACACGTTGCCGCGACGCACGATGCACGGGAAACTCCGCGTGTAGTGCGTGCACGCCAAAACATCAGCGGCATCGGCGTCGTCGGCCACCGCGTAGCTGTGGGTGAAGTACATGTTGGCGCCCTCGGCAAAACCGGCGAGCAACGGATCGGCCGCCCCGGCGGGCGTCATGTGCACCTGGTCCCAGCCCACGTGCGGCACCTTCAGGCGACTCGACTCCAAGCGCGTGCACGAACCGCGCATGATGCCCAGGCCATCGACCCAAGGAGCACCGGCCTGCCCGGAGGCGTCGCCGTCCACGGCAACACCCTCGCCCGCAGGAACGCCCTCGTTGCCGCGCTCAAAAAACAGCTGAAGGCCCAGGCAGATGCCGAGCAGCGGAGTTCCGGCGGCAACGGCATCGAGCACGGCCGCCTCCTCGCCGCTCTGGCGCATAAAGGCGATCGCGTCATAGAACGCGCCCACGCCCGGAATGACCAGGCCGTCGGCGCGGCGGATTTGCTCCGGGTCGTCCGATGTACAGGCGGCGGCACCGGCGCGCGCAAGCCCGCGCACGACGCTCGACAAGTTGCCCTTGTGGTAGTCGACCACCACGATCTTCGGTTCGCCCACGCGACCCTCCCTCTTCTCTTTGTCCAAAACCACCACAAAGGGGACAGGCACCTTCGTGGTGGTTTTACCCTTGTGACGGTTACAGTGAGCCCTTGGTGCTGGGGATGCCCTGCACGCGGGGATCGAGCTCGCAGGCGTGGCGCATCGTGCGGCCCACGGCCTTAAAGGCGGCCTCGATAATGTGATGCGAGTTACCGCCCGCCAGTTCGCGAACGCGCAGCGTGAGCTTGGCATCGCGCGCGAAGGCGTAGAAGAACTCGACGGCCAGCTCGGTATCAAAGCTGCCCACGCGCTCGGTGGGCACGGGCAGCTCGCAGTAGGCCTGCCCGCGGCCCGAAATATCAACAGCAGCCATCACAAGCGTCTCGTCCATGGCGATCGCCGCGTCGGCAAAGCGCGTAATGCCCGCCTTGTCGCCCAGCGCCTGACAAAACGCCTCGCCCAGCACAATACCCGTGTCCTCGACGGTGTGGTGCGCATCGACCTCCACGTCGCCCACCGCGTGCACCGTCAGATCGAACAGACCATGGCGGCCAAAAGCGTTGAGCATGTGGTCGAAAAACGGCACGCCGGTCGAGATATCGCACACGCCGCTTCCGTCCAGGTCGAGCTTTACGACAATGTCGGTCTCGCCCGTCTTGCGGGTTACCTCGGCATAGCGGTCCATCTACATCTCCTCCTTCACCAGCGCGGCAAACGCAGCCAGCACCTCGTCGTTTTCCTGCGGGGTACCCACGGTAATGCGCAGACAGTCCGCGAGCCCCGGCGCGTAGCTAAAGTCGCGCACCAAAATTGAATACTCGTCGCGCAGGCGCTCGCGCACGCGCGTGGCATGCGGCGTGCGCACGAGCACAAAATTCGCTGCACTCGGCCATGTCTCCACGGGCAGGCCCTCGGCAGCCATTGCGCACAGGGCGCACAGCTCGCGTTCGCGCTCGGATGCAACCTGTGCCACCACGGGCGCGTACGCATCGCGGGCACGCACGCAGGCAAGCGCGGCGGCCTGGCTCAGCACATTGACCGAATAAATCTGGCGAATCGCCGCAAACACATCGATGACCTCAGGCGCCGCGATCACATAGCCCAGACGCGTGCCGGCGGCGCCAAACGCCTTGGACAGCGTATGCAGAATCACCAGGTTGGGATGCTTAGCGATAAGCCCTTGCGCTGTGGTTGCCGCGCCAAACGAATCGTCGGCAAACTCAACATAGGCCTCGTCGACCATCACCATGCCGGGGCATGCATCGCACAGGGCCGCGACAAAGTCGAGCGGCACCACATCGCCCGTGGGATTGTTGGGCGAGGTCACGATGGCCAGGCTGCACTCGGGAGCCGCCGCAAGCACGGCTGCCTGATCGAGTTCAAAGGTCGCCGGGTCGCGCCACACATCGCGCACTTCAGTCTGGCACAGAGACGCAAAGAAGGCATACTCGCTAAAGCACGGCGGGCAGTTGAGCAGGGTCCTCCCCGCGCCGCCAAATGCCAGCAGGTAGTTATAGAGCAGCTCGTCGCCACCGTTGCCCACGCAGATGTTCTCGCGCGTCACGCCATGCCAGGCAGCAAGCTCGTCGCGCAGGTCGTTGGACATGGGATCGGGATAGCGGTTGAGCGGCATGGCAGCCAGGGCCGCATCAACCGCCTCGCGCACGCCGGCGGGCACGGGATAGGTGTTCTCGTTGGCCGAAAGATTGATGCGCGTGGGCGTAAAGTTAGGATCGTAGGGCTCAATACCGGTCAGGTAAGGCTGGACAAGCTCCTTCATGCGGGGCGTCAGCTCGGCCATATTAGGCCTCCCCGCCGGTCGCACCGGCGCCATCCGCGCCTGCAGCCGCCAGGTCCACGCCCTCGGCAACCGTCGCCACGGCGTCGCCCGGCCAGGCGACCTTGGTCAGGTCGGCCGCAGCCAGCGACTCGGCACTCACGGCATCCTCGCCCTGCTCCAGCACACGACGACGCAGAGCGGCGGAAAGCGCGTGCGCCCACAGGCCCTCGGCCTCGGCCAGGCGCTGCGTAGCGGGAGCGTCGGAGAGTAGGCCCTCGGGCGTATAGCGGATAACGCTCGAGCGCTTAACGAACTCTTCGACCGAAAGCGGATTGGAGAACATGGCCGTGCCGCCGGTCGGCAGCGTGTGGTTGGGGCCGGCAACATAATCGCCGAGCGGCTCGGAGCTCCAAGCGCCCACAAAGATGGCGCCGGCGTTACGAATGCCGCCAAGCAGGCCCATTGCGTCCTTGCAGTGCAGCTCCAGGTGCTCGGGCGCCACGGTGTTCACGGCCTCGACGGCGGCAGCCATGTCGGCGGCCACCACGATGGTGCCTTCGTTGTCGAGCGAGGCGCGCGTAATCTCGGCACGCGGCGACTGCGCCACCAGAATGTCGATACCAGCCTCGACCTCGCGCGCAAACTGCTCGTCGCAAGTCACCAGATAGCAGGCTGCCAGCGGATCGTGCTCGGCCTGGGCCATCAGGTCTGCCGCGACCACCATGGGCTTGGCCGTGGCATCGGCCAGTACGCAGACCTCGGAGGGACCGGCGACCATGTCGATTCCCACGTCGCCCGAGACAATCTGCTTGGCCGCGGCGACAAAGGCGTTGCCCGGACCGGTGATTTTATCGACACGCGGAATGGTCTCGGTACCGTACGCCAGCGCGGCCACGGCCTGAGCGCCGCCCACCATATAGATTTCGTCCACGCCGCCGAGCTTTGCCGCGGCAAGCGTGTAAGGGCTGATCAGGCCGTCTTTTTGCGGCGGGGTCACCATGACCACGCGCTTGACGCCGGCCACCTTGGCGGGAATGGCATTCATGAGCACCGTGGAGGGATACTGCGCGCGGCCGCCCGGCACATAGATGCCGGCCGCCGCGAGCGGGGTCACCTTAACGCCGAGCATCGTGCCGTCCGGGCGTGTGGTAAACCAGCTCTGCTCGACCTCGCGCTGGTGGAACTCGCGAATCTGACGCGCGGCCTTCTCGAGCGCGGCGACAAAAGCCGGGTCGAGGCCCTCGAGCGCGGCATCGATCTGATCCTGCGGCAGACGGAAACTCTGCAGCTCAACACCGTCAAAACGCTGACAGTAATCGCGCACCGCAGCATCGCCGTTGGCGCGCACGTTGGCCACGATATCGCGGGCGGCGTCGACGATGTTTTGCGGCAGCACGCCCTTGCGGTTGAGCTGGTTGGTAACGAGGCGCTCACCGGGAACAAGCTTGATGGTCTTCATATCGGTATCCCCTATCGGTCGAGGTTGTGTTCGAAAAACGAGAGGCCGGACGGCGGCGCCAGTCGGCCCGCCGCCCGGACGTTGGGGCGCCCGTGCGTGCTCGCGCTATTGTGCCGAGCCCGCAACGGGCTCAAAATGCTTGTCCTTCACGGCTGCCGCCAAGCGATCTGCCAGATTGCGTACGCGCGGATCCAGACGTGCGGCACCCGGATTGACAAAGAAGCGGGCCGTGCAGTCCATAATGCGACCAGTAATAACGAGGTCGTTATCGCGCAGCGTGGCGCCCGTGGCGGTAATATCCACGATGCGATCGGTCATGCCGACGATGGGACCCAGCTCAATGTTACCGTGCAGCGAGACGATATCGGCGTTCACACCGCGCTCGGCATACCAGGCGCTCGCGATGCGCGGATACTTGGTGGCCACGCGAAGCGACCCGCGACGGGCATAGTTGCGCTCGGCCTGGCCGGCGCGCCACGCGGGCTCCGCCTCAATGAAAGTGCACAGGCCGTAGCCCAGATCGACCAGCTGCAGCAGGTTGAGGTCTGCCTCGATAAGCGAGTCCCAACCGCAGATGCCGCAGTCGGCACCGCCACAGCCCACAAAGGCGGGCGCATCGCTGGGACGCACGATGACAAACTCGATATCGCCGACCGTACCCTCGCCGGCACGCGTGTCGCGGCCGCGCACGATCAGGTGACGGCCGGGATCGCGCAGCTCCGAGACATCCAAGCCCGCGGCCTCGAGCACGTCGAGCGTGTCGACCTTGAGCGAGCCCTTGGGCACGGCAATGCGCAGCGGACCCTCGGCGCCACGGCCCGCGGCGCGATCGCCATCGGAAGCAGCGTCCTCGGCCGAGGTGTGCGCAGCCTCCAGACGCTCGAGCGAAAAGGCGAAACCCGCCGCCGGTACCTCGATGCCGTCGCCAAATGCGCCGGTAAAGATGGAGTCGTAGCGTCCACCCGAACCGACCGGATCGGGCAAGCCACCGGCATAGGCCTTAAAGACCAGACCCGTGTAGTAATCGAACGAGTTCATGATGGAGAAGTCGAACGACAGCACCTGGGCGTCCTCGGGAGCCAGGCCCTCGACCAGGGCGCGCAGCTCGCGCGTGAGCGGCGCGACAATGCCCGCCGCCGCCAGAAGCACATCGACGCGGTCGAGTAACTCGGCGCCGCCGTGCAAGCGCGGCAGCTCGCTAATGGCAACCTTGACGGCATCGGACTCGGCGCTTGCCGCCACGCGGGCATCGAGGCTCACAAAGTCGTTGGCGTGCACGCAACGCAATGCCTCGGCAGCCAGTTCGCGATCCTCACAGGCCGCGAGCAACTCCTTAAACGGACGCACGCTGCCCGCGATAATGCGCGCATCGGGCAGCGCGAGCTTGCGCACCGCCTCGGCCACGAGCGAGACGATCTCGATATCGCCCGCGGTATCGCCCGCACCGATAAGCTCAAAGCCCAGCTGTGTAAACTGGCGCGAGCCACCGGCATTGCGCTGGCACTCGCGAACCACCGGTGCCTCGTAGCGAAGGCGTAGGGGCAGGTCGGCCGCGCGCATGCGGGTCGAAACCAGACGCACGATCGGCAATGTGTTGTCGGGACGAACCACCAGCAGGCGGCCATCATCGTCAAAGAGCTTAAACGGCGTGTCCGCAATGCGGCCGCCCTCCTCGAGCGAACCCTTGTCCTCGAGTAGCGGCGTCTCGACCGGCAGGTAATGATGCTCCCTAAAGCAGCCCTTCACCGTCAGCGCGATCTCCTCGCGCGCCTGAGCCTCCTCGGGCAATATGTCCCGGAATCCCCACGGTGTGGCCGTCATCTGGTGAGCCTCCTCATGCTGTGTTTCATATAGAGCAGAAGACCGGCATAGCTTCGCCGGTCTTCTGGGTACTTTAGCATACTAGAGTGTTTGCGGGGAGAATCGTCCTCCTCGGCTCACACCGTATTCATTTGGAAACATAGGAGCGGATTGTCGCAACCCAACCCCACCTAGACGCCAATCGCACGACGATACTCTGCCATTACCTGCGCATCGGCAGCTGCGGGGTCGGCAAAATAGCGCCAGTCATAGGTCTCGGCCGAAACAACTCCGCGATAGCCGCGCGCCACCAGCCTATCCAGGTCGGCGCGCATATCGCGGTCGCCGTCACCCCAGGCAAGATGCGTCGTGCCATCTGCCGCAACATCGACAAAATGCACGTGGGCGACATCATCGCCAAGCAGATCGAAATAATCGTCGATGGTATCCCCTGCCACCGCCATAGCGCCCAAATCCAGACACGCCTTAAGTGCCGGATGATCAACTGCCTCGATCATGCGCTTCGTGTCGGCCGCCGAGTTCACGATCATCGACTCAACCGGCTGTAGGGCCTCGAGCACCAGTCGCACGCCGCGCTCTCCCGCATGCTCGGCAATCGCACGCAGCATCGAGGCGCTGCGACCCCACGCGTCCTCGATCGGCTCGTTCAAAAATGCCCAGCCGCTCGAGACCATGACCTGCTCGGCTCCAAGTTCCGCCGCGATATCTACAACGTTCTTAAAGTACGCGAGCGTGCGGGCACGCGCCTCATTCCCGCGCGCCGCGATATTCCACGGCTTGGGGTTGTTCTGTTCGGGACAAAGCCCCACAATCCGAACCCCATACCGCTGCGACAGCTCCCGTACCCGTTCGAGCGAATCGTATCCATGGCAATCGACATACAGATGCATCGCCCCGGTCCAAAGCTCGCAACACGTGTAGCCCGAAGCCGACGCCGAAGAAAAGAACTCCTCAAGGTCAAAATAACGATGGCTGATATTCATGACGGCAAGCTGGGGATAGCTCATAATTACTCTCCAACCCAAGCGAGGCCCCGTTCCATATAGGAGCGAGGCCCGATTACACAAACGTTATTTGCTCTTAGTAGTCGAACTGGTGATAGTAGCGACGGTAGTTGAGGTTGTGCTTGGTGACCGTCTCGTAGTAAGCGGCAAGGCGATCGGTGATCAGCGAGGAGAGGATCCACGGGGAGACGATGACGCGGAACTCGTCGTCAAGGCCGGGGATCGCGAACTCGGCGGTGTCGATGACGTTGATGTCGGTGTCGCCGGTCACGCCGCGGGTCAGGAACGCGCGGACGCGCTCGTCGAGCTTGCGGTTCTCGTCCTCGCCCATGAACAGGAAGACCGGGACGCCCGGCTCCACGAGCTCGAGGGTGCCGTGGAAGAAGTCGGCCGAGGTTATGTAGCGGGTGCGCTTCCACTGCATCTCCTCCAGGATGCACATCGAGAACAGGATCGTCTCGCCCCACAGGGCACCGGAGCCGATGAACATGGTGTAGGGGGCCAGGGCGTACTTCTTGGCGAGCTCCTCGGCGCGCGGCTCGAAGCGCTTGCGGATATCGAGCATGTCCTTCCAGATGTCCTTGGTCTGCTCGATAAACAGATCGAACTTGGGGAAGCAGCCGCGGCGGTTGAGCAGGCGCAGGCCGAAGCAGTCGGCGAGGTAGTAGCCCTTCTCGCAGCCGCCCGAACCATGGTCAGAAGCCATGGCGACGCAGTTCTCGGCGCCGACAGCCTGGCCGATGGGGCCCTCGGGCTTGGTCATGGCGTAGACGCGCACACCCATGCCCTTCATCTTCTTGACGGCCTCGAGGACCTCGGGGGTAGTGCCGGACTCGGAGGCGGTGAGCACGACGGACTTCTCGGTCATGCGCTTGTGGCCCATGACGTTCCACTCGGCGGCGTGGATCAGGTAGACCTCGAGGTCGCGGTCGCCGAACTTGTTCATGAGGTACTCGAGCTGCATGAGCTCGTCCCAGGTGCCGCCGACGCCCATCAGGAACACGGCGTCGTAGCCCTCGTCGGCGACCTTGTCGGCGAGCTCAATCATCTTCTTGCCGGTCTCGTAGACGTTCTTGCCGTCCTCGACGTAGCCCTCCTGGCTAAAGTGCATGATCTCGATCTTCTCGGTTTCCTTCATGGCTTTTCCTTTCTGTCCTGCACGCAACTCTATACATCGCGTTTCTTTTCGATACCAATTATAGACATACACCTAATGTGTTTTTAATACCACTTATCAATCTGCTCCAATCCTCGGTGAACGGTCGAAATTCTCTGGTGAGTGGTATTAAATTAGAATTGAATGTATAGCTAACGCCTCTGGCGCCTCCCTTGTGTGACAAAGAACAGCGTTCCTACCAGCGCAATAATGGTCGATGCCCCAAACAGTACCGTCTGGACACCCAAAGCCTCCGCCAAAAACGGAGCCGCCAGCAGCGGCAGCACGCCGGCGCTCATCAGGCCAAAACGCACAAAGCCGGTAATGCGCCCCAGGTATTTGATGTCAGCGCGCTCCTGAATCAAGATCATCTGCAGCGGTTCCAGGAATCCCCAGGCCAGACCGTTAATCGCCTGACCGATAATCGCGACCCCCAGCATATCGGTGCCCACGTACACCATGGACCCAATGCCCACGGCCATGAGCGCGCCGAGCAGCAATCGCAGGTTGACATGGCGGGCAGAAAGCTTGGTCAGGATGAACGCGCCCACCGAGGAAGTGAGGCCCACGACCGAGGACAGCCAGCCCAGCCAGACGATATCCACGTTGAGCACATCGCGATAGAACAACGACTCCAGCGAATCGAACGCGCCAAACGCAAAGAAGCCCAGAAAGCCCGAGATAAAGATAAGGCGCAGGTCGTGGTCGCGAAACGTAAGTCGCGCGCCCTCGGCCATGCCGCCCAGAATGCCGCCCTTCGGCTTCTCCCCTTTTGCGGGAGCAACACACTCGTGACAGCCCAAGGAGAGCACGGCCGCCACACCCATCATGCCCGCCATGAGCAGATAGACCGATTGCGTGGCAAAACAGCTCACGATGGCACCACCGAGCAGCGGGCCAGCGGTATAGGCGATATTGCTGTAGAACACCATGAGACCGTTCACGCGGGTACGGCCCTCGGTGGTCGACTCCAGGTATCCCGGAAACGCATGCGTACAGGTGTTGATAAAGCCGCCCGCAAGCCCCAAGACGCACGCGGCAAACACAAGCCCGGGGACAGACAACGGCGCCAACCCCACGCCAAGCGATAGCACCGCCGTAATCACGCACGTCACAAACGACGTCCGGCGCGGTCCAAAGCGGTCGATGACCGAGCCCGACACCATATTGCCCGCCGACGTCATAAGATTGCGTACGAGCGTAATGGCAGCAACCAAAAAGGCCGTGCCAGCCAAATCATACGTCGCCGCGCCGATAAGCCCTAAAAAGTACACCGCGTTGTTGGCGCACCATTGCAGGGACTCAATAAGAATCAGCCTGACCTCTGCCGGCGTCAGGCGCATTGCTTCGCGATCCTTCGCGAACATACGAACTCCCTCTATACAAGTAAGGGGATGGAGGGCATAGGCCCGCTCCATCCCCTTACCAGGTTGCAATGACAGTCTATGCAGCCGGGCCCTTACGCCAGCACGCCGAAGAACGCGCCGACGATGCCCACGACCATG
>CADFMD010000020.1 GCA_902835305.1 Coriobacteriaceae bacterium | reverse complement strand
GCGCAACGCGTTGCGCTGAGTCCTGAGGCTGTTGCAATGAAAATGAGAATCAAGGCCTATTGCTTTGAATGTGCTGAATATCCATGTAAGTTGATTAAAAATCTTGAAAAAAGCTATAATTAACGGTATCAAGCAAGTCTTATAGAAAATAGCCGTTTTGTTCAAGGACATGGTTTGGAACATTTCATGGAACAGCAGAAAATAAAATATACTTGTCCTAAATGCGGTGGCATTATTTCTATTCACGATAAAGAATGTAGCGAATGTCAAGAAAAAATGAAATAACAAAATTTCAGTTTGACAATTTTATATCCATACACACAAAGCAGTTAGTCTTAGGATTAACTGTTTTTTAATATGATAATACTATAATACTATATAAGAATCATCCGGAAGGGGCGGCCGATGAATACCAAACGATTTATCCTGAATGCACTTCTGGTTGTAGCACTTTTAGCGCTCTTGGCCTTCTCCCACTGGTATTCAAACCAACCAGCATTTGGCTACGTATTATATGCAGTAATGTCCGGCGATAAGGCCTGTTGCCCTCTACGCGCAATTGACGTTCTCTATTTCTATGTAGCCGGCCCCTTATCAATCGCTTTGCTCGTGTTTCTTGTCTTTTACAACATCAAAAAACGCTAACAGGGCCTATTCTAACAGGGCCTCTTAGGAATCCGAATCATCCATGGAGCCGTCTATGCCGGTTTTGGTGTCGTCGTCCGTATTAGAATCGTCATCCTTGGCGAAGGGGTTCTTGAAAAAGCCCGTCGCGTCGGGCTGAAGACCCGAGAGCTTGATCCATGAATTATCGAACTCGGGCTTGGGCATGGCCTTGGCCTCGGGCGCGGTCTCATTGCCGATGAGCTCGGACTCATAGATGAACGTGTCATCGCCAAGCGCGTCATAGGCGGCAACCGGGTTGCCCTCGGCATCGCGATACGGCGTACCCTTAAACACGGCACCTTCGTAGGCCACGAGCTGGCGGCCGGTCTCGTTTTCGAAGTAGTACACGAAGATACCCTTGAGGGCCGCGCACAGCGGGATGGCGATAACCATGCCGATGGGGCCCATAAGTGCCGAGCCAATAACCAGGGCCGTGAGGCTCATGATAGGATGCACCTGGACCGAGCTCTGCATGACCTTAGGCGAAATGACGTTATCGGTGACGTTTTGAGCCACCATGGTCACAACCAAGGTCCACAACGCCAGCATCGGGCTAAACATAAACCCGAGCACCGTGGCAATCGCCGCGCTCACCCAGGGACCGACAACCGGGACCAAGTGCATGATGCCGGTAAAGATGGCCATGAGCGCCGCATACGGATGCCCAATGATCGTAAAGCCGATAAAGGCAAGGATACCACCGCAGATGGACGTCACGACCATGCCACGCATGTAACCGCCGACTGAGCGCGAAAGAATCGCGACCATAAAGCGGTACGAGGTCTCCTTTTCCTGACCGATGATGGTGCAGACCTCGTGGTGCATACGGGGATAATCGCAGGCAAGCCAATAGGCAAGCACCAGACCCAAAAAGATCACGAACAGCTGTGAGGCCGTGTTGGTGATAAGCGGAAACACGCCGCGGCCGAGCTCGGCGGCAATCTGTGAGACATATTTGGACGCCACCGTAACGAGCGAAGAAAGGTTATCGTCCAGGTACTCCTTGACCGGCGTGTTGTTGAGCGTCTTGGCGCGCGAGATCATCTCATTAAGGTCGCCGCCCGCAACACGTAGCTGCTCAGGCAAGCGGCTCAGGACTTCCATGATCTGGCCAAAGAGAATCGGCGACAGGATACAGACGACACCGACGAGCACGGCTACGACCACAATGAGCGCGATGAGCGAGCCGATGCCACGGCCCACCCCATGATGCTCGAGCCAGTTGGTGATCGGCGACATCACAAAGGCAATAATGGAGCCGACGGCCAAAAACTCAATAACCGGCGCCAGAATCCCCATGAGGTTAAAGATGACGGCAGCGATCACGATGCAGCCGACGACGGCCCAAATGCGCAGCGTCAGAATGCGGGTGTCGCGCAGCACGCGATCGGTTTGTTGGGGGTGTTCACTCATGAACGAACCATTACTCCGTCGGGGTCAATCTTGTCCTGAATCTTCTTAAGCGTACGGCGCAGCAGACGCGAAACCTGCACCTGGGAGATGCCCAGCTTCTTAGCGATCTCGATCTGGGTCATGCCCTTCACAAAGCGCAGCTCGATCACCTCGCGCTCGCGCGGGGAGAAATCGCGAATGGCCTCCTCAATCACTAGACGGTCATCGGTAAAGTCGAGCTCGTTGTCGTCGTCGGCGTAGCGATCGAGAATCGAAGGCGCATCGTCGGAATCGGACGCACCGGGGGCCTCGATGGGTACCGAGGTGTAGGCCGAGGACGATTCCATAGCTTCGAGCACCTCGTCGACGGTCACGTCCAGATATTCAGCGATTTCCTCAACCTTAGGAGAACGCTGTAGCTCGTTGGTGAGCTTGTCGGTGGCCTGGTTAACCTTGGCCGAGAGCTCCTGTAGACGACGCGGCACGCGCACGCTCCAGCCCTTGTCGCGGAAGTGGCGCTTAATCTCTCCCAGAATAGTAGGTGTCGCGAACGTGGTGAACTCGAGCCCGCGCTCAGGGTCAAAACGGTCGATAGCCTTGAGCAAGCCCAGATAGCCGACCTGCAAAAGGTCATCGAGCGGCTCACCGCGGTTCTTAAACTTGTTGGCAAGAAACCTTACCAGGTTCATGTGGGACATGACGAGTTGCTCGCGGGCATCCGGATCACCGGTCTCCTTGTAGCGACGAAACAGCTCGCGGGTTTTCTCCTTGTCCCAAGCGGTCTTACCGCTCCGGGAACGTTCGGTCATATTAGATATCCGCCTTGAGGTCGAGGGAAAGCGTCAGGGGCGCCGCGGTCTTTTCGTAGGAATCGCACACGCTTGCAAGAATGAGTTCGGCATACACGGCAGCCTGGTCATCCTCATCGACAGTCGCCTGATCGCCAAAGGTAAAGGTCATTCCCACATGAGATTCGTCGACATCGAATGTGATCGAGATATCGTCGCAGTCGACCGCGGTGCACCCAAAGATGAAGGCCTCCTCGGCAGCCATGCGAATATCCTCGATGCGATCGACGGACATAGAGCACAGGGCGCCGACGTTGGCGGCCGTCATGCGCACCAAGCGCGCGAAACGCGGATCACCGGCAACGCTCAGCGTAATGGGGCAGGTTGTTTCGCTACTCATCGCAGGACTCCTCGGAGGTCTCGGCGGGCGTATAGGTGTAATACTGAGCAGGCTTGGCTGCGGGCTTCTGAGCCGTATCTGCACCATCGGCGGCCTCGTCCTCAGCCTCACCAATCAGAACGTGCTCGGTAGGCTGTTCGGCCTCGGCGGCAGTGGCGAGCTTGCGATCGGCGTCGGCTGCAGGAGCCTTCACCTTGTTAAATAGTTTCTGCACGGCACCGGCCGCAGAGTCGGTCACGCTCGACACGGCATTGCTGGCCTCGGCCACACTGCCCGTGACCTGAGAAATGTCGCGAACGACCGCCTCAACCTCAACAAGGTTGGACGTTAGGGCGTCAACGGCAGTCTTGCTCGATTTGAGGAGCGGCTCCACCTGAGCTAGTGCCGGTGTAAGCTCATCAACGGCACCATCGAGCTTTGCCACCACGGGCTGTGCCTCGGCGAGCGTGTTGTTGAGGTCGCCCACCGTTTTGTCGAGCGAATCAACGACGGTGCGCGTCTTGCGCAGCGTGAGCGCGAGCTCGATAACAGCCCACACGCCGGCAACGGCAAGTAGCAGCAAGGCGATTTGAATGGGACTCATACAAGCCTCCCAAATGAATCGAAATACAGACGCTCTTCATGGTACCCCAAAGGGGACCGAACATGCCAAGCGTGAGATCGTGGGACAAAATAATCAGCAGCTACTTCGGAGCATTCCCGCTACGGTCGCGCTCGCTTTGCTCTACGCGCCACTCTTCCCAGCCGCGGCCGGCAGGCTGCCAAAACGCACCGCGCTCCAGCCCCTCGGGCAAATAGCGCTGATCGACCCAGCCTTCGGGATAATCATGCGGATACTTGTACACACCGTACTCATCGCTGCCCGGGCGATGGCGATCGCGCAGGTAGCTGGGCACCTCGCGGAGCCCACTTGAATGGATATCGGCCAACGCCGCATCGATCGAGGCCTCGCACGCATTGGATTTAGGTGCCAAGCACACATAGAGCGCAGCCTGAGCCAGGTTGATGCGACACTCGGGATAGCCAATGACCTCGGCAGATGTAAATGCGGCATGTGCCACCAACAGCGCCTGTGGATCGGCATTGCCAACATCCTCGGAAGCCTGAATCATGATGCGTCGGGCGATAAACTTGGGATCCTCCCCCGCATCGATCATGCGCGCAAGCCAGTAGATCGTGGCATCGGGGTCGCTACCGCGCATAGACTTGATGAACGCGCTGATAATGTCATAGTGCATGTCGCCGTTTTTGTCATACGAAAAACCTCGGCGTGGATTGGCAATCTTAACGTCATCCACGGTGATGGGATAACGCTCCCCCGCCGCCGGCGCTGGCGTTCCCTCGGTATCGGGACGCGTGACGGCAATCTCGCTCGCAAGCTCAAGGGTCGTCAGAGCCGAGCGCGCATCACCCGCGGCCAGCGTGCAAATGGTCTTGACGGTATCCTCATCGGCCGAGAACTTACCGTTTAAACCCTGCGGTGCCTCGAGCGCACGCTCAATGAGCGTGGCGATATCCTCGTCTTTCAAGTGCTCAAGCTCTACCACACGCCCACGCGACAACAGTGCGGAGTTGACCTCGAAGTACGGATTCTCGGTCGTGGCGCCAATCATAATGACGGTACGGTTCTCAACGGCATGCAGCAGGGCATCCTGCTGTGACTTCGAAAAACGGTGAATCTCGTCGATAAACAAGATGGTACGGCGGTCATACGTATTCAGGCGCGTCTTTGCCTCGTCGATCACGCGACGCAGGTCCTTTACGGTGCCCGTCACGGCGCTGACCTCGACAAACTCGCTCTTGGTATGGTTGGCGATAATGTGGGCCAGCGTCGTCTTGCCCGTACCGGCCGGCCCGTACAGTATCACACTCGATAGCACGTCATGCTCGATTGCGGCACGCAACCACGAGCCCTTACCGACGGCCTTTTGCTGGCCCACATACTCGTCGAGCGAATTGGGACGCATGCGCACCGCAAGCGGCGCATTCTGAAAGGAACGCTCATGCGTCGAAGCAGAAAAAAGGTCGTCCATAGCCATCCCGTACATCAATCAAAAACGTTTTCCACGAACAGTATACCGAAAAGATACGAACTACCGTTCGTTAATATAGGTACGATGCGGAAACTCCAGACCGGGGAATAGCTTGCTCGTCAGCTCGCAGAAATAGCCGTCCGTCATGCTCGCGATGTAATCCACCACCGCTTGATCCTTGTCGTCCTGCCAGGCATACGTACGATCGTAGTAGGAAAGCTGCTGCTCAATGCGCGAAATATGATGCTTGAAGATGTACGAGGACTCGTCGCCTTGATTAAGATCTTGCAGGCAGCGGTCGTAGAGCTTTTCGAATGCCTCGCGCAGCTCCGCCTCGGAATCGCCCTCGATACCGCCCTTGCTGTAGATCTTCTCGTAGTTCTCGCGCTTGGCTCGGCGGATCTCTTCAAACAAGTCCTCGCTCATCTCGATACGAGGCTTGCCGTAGCTATGCTCGACGATATCGATGGAAGCATGCGTGAGGATCCAGCTGTTGTAGGCGCCGCCCCGACCATCGTCAAAAGCGTCGGGGTCGAGCAGGCCCGCCGCAATGGCGTCCTGACGATCGCGACCGACGTAGGCGAGGATATCCGAGATACGCACCACGCAGCCCTCAAGCGTCATGGGGCGCAGGTGCCCAACCGCACTATAGCCCATGGCGATACAGTCCTCAACCGTCCGGTCGAACTGGCCAAAGGATACCATGTGTGACAGCTCAAACACGCGCTGCTCGTACTCGCCGTTATGGCACAACACGCCATCGAGCGTCTGGAGCGACACGTTGCGGCCATACAGCGCATCGAGCACGCGTACCGACTGCACGTTATGGAAAAAGAAGCGGCCGGTACGCTCGTGATAGATATCGTTGAGAAAGCGCTCACCGGCATGGCCGAAAGGCGTGTGTCCCAAGTCATGGCCCAGGCCAATCGCCTCGATCAGATCGCAGTTGAGACCTAGGGCGCGACCGATATCGCGAGCGATGCGCGAGACAAGCTGCACATGCAGACCGCGGCGCGACAGGTCATCGTTGCTGCGGAAGCTAAAGACCTGCGTTTTGCCTGCATAACGCGTGTACGCCGGAAGATGAAGAATCTTTTCGGTATCGCGCATAAACGCCGGACGCATAAGCGTGCCTTTGTCGGCAGCGCGATCAATACGACGAATGACCTGATCATCGTTGCAGCGATAGGGATTGACATAGCCCGAAGCACGATCGGCGAAAATGCGCTCGACAAGTTCGGGCGACAACGCCGAGGGAATACGGTCCATGCGCGCCTTAATGACGGCCGTTTCTTGATTAGTTGCCATGGCATGCTCCTTAAGAAGGATGCGCAATCGGTTACAATGTGCAGCCCACGACCTCGATTATGGCAAAAATCGGCACCAAAAACGGGAGCAATGGCAGGGAGCGCGATTTTGTTAAGAGGCATGAGAGGGCAAGGACCAGGAGCGCGACGGCAAATGCCATGATGCCGCCTAGAGGATCGACCGTGCAAAGCGCGAAAAGCGCCTTGGCATCCCCCATGCCAATGCCAGGGGCGTGGCGCACCCAACGCCAGAGCGACTCAGTAAGCACGAGGGCAAGGTAGAAAAAAACCGCAAGACCGGCGTGGTCAAGCGCCGTGTTAACGCCCCTGTCGAGCCATACGCCAGCAAACGCCGCCACCGCACACGCGGCCGCAAGCGCGTTGGGAAACCGCCGCTCACAGGCGTCAACCACCGCACCGGCAAAGGCGCAGATCCAAAATGGGATGTAGAACATCGTGCACCTCCATGAAAAGCTGCGCAAAAGCAAAAACCACCACAAAGGTGCCTGTCCCCTTTGTAGTGGTTTTGGTGGTGGTTATTTGGCGCCCTGCATGACCTCGTCGAGGGTAACGTTGACGGCGTGTTGCGTCGGGACCCAGTCGACCTTGAGGAACAGTGCAGCCACCGTGATGGGGATATAGCTGAACATAAAGATCGGGAAGGTAAACAGGTTGGTCACCAAACGCCACTTTTGCGCGCAATGAATGTGCTTGTACTCGAAGATGGTCGTAAGGAGCGCCATGGTAAAGAACGTCTGATACATCATGGCAAAAGTCATAATGAGCGAAGCGGCACACGCCTGCATCTCGACCTCGGTGGCCAAGAAGCCGTGCGAAAGACCACCCACAATGAGGAAGGTCGCATTGGCGAGCATCGAGATGAGCGATAGCAGCATACCCGGGGCGATCGTCATGAACATGTCGTAGGCGGCAAAACGATGATAGCGGAAGGTCGATTTGACCAGGTGCTTACCGTAGGTAAAGAACACCTGGTAGAAGCCCTTAGTCCAACGCATGCGCTGCTTCCAAGAAGCCTTGAACGTCACGGGCTGTTCATCAAAAAACTCCGCCGGTGCATAACCGATGCGAATACCATGAATGGCACAGAACGTGGTGAACTGAATGTCCTCAGTCAACGTGTGGAACTGCCAGCCGTGCATACCCTCGATCACGCTGGCAGAAATGAGGTAGCCCGAACCCGAGACAGCGCAGGACGTCTTGCAAATATTACGCGCGTTGTTGAGGAAACGGGCCTCGCGCAGATACCACGTGGCGTTGGCCGAAGAGATCCACGAACTACCGAAGTTCTTAGAGTTGCGGTAGCTGGTGACCACATGAAAACCCTGGTCAAAAGCGTCGTTCATCTTGGAAACGTAATCACGGGAAATGACGTTATCGGCATCGAAAATAAAATAGCCCTCAAAGGTTTCGGGATACTCGTTGAGAATGCGATCGAAGCCAAAGTCCATGACCCAGCTCTTGCCCTTACGAGCAAGGTCATTGCGCTCATAGACAATGGCGCCGGCCTCGCGCGCAAGCTCCGCCGTGTTGTCGGTGCAGGCATCGGCGACCACGAAGACCTCGATAAGCTCGGACGGATAATCCTGATCCTTGATGGAGCGCACGAGGTTGGCAATTACGGCCTCCTCGTTATGCGCCGCGATAAAGAAGGCGTAGCGGTGGCGTTTTTTGGCCTTGGGAGGCGCGACCTCGCCACGAAAGGCACCGATGATAAAGAAGACCACCTGGTACAAAAAGCAGACCGTGAACAGCGTAAAGACAATCTGATTGAAGATCACGATGGGTGTGTTGATTTGTAAAAAGGCGAGCATGCAGGCTCCCGGGAACGCGTAACGTAGACAACCGTATATCTTACCGCAGGCTTACCGAGTTCAAGAAACAACCTAATACTGGCTAGGCTTCGAGCAGACCGAGCTGCGGGACGATTTCGGCGCCAGCGGCAGTGCGACCGAACGAACGCGGGGCCAGATCATCCAAAACCGTCGCAAGATCCCACGGTAGCTCGTCACGGCACTCAATGCGTTCCCCCGTCACGGGATGATCGAACGCCACGCGCCACGAATGCAGGAACTGCCTGGTCAGACCCTGATCGGCACGTACATCGCACTTGCCGTAGAGCGGGTCTCCCACACAGGCGTGGTTGATATGGCGCATGTGTACGCGAATCTGATGCGTGCGGCCGGTAAACAGGTGACACTCGACGAGCGTATAGCCGTCGTCGAAACGCGTGGAATCAAAGCGCTCAAGGACCTTAAAGGTCGTGATGGCCTGGCGCGCAAAGGGGTCATCGGAAACCGCCATCTTCACGCGGTCGCGCGTCGATCGGGCAATACCCGTATTGATGGTGCCCTCGTCCATAGCGATGTGTCCGTGAACGAGCGTAATATAGCGACGGTCGAGCGTGCGCGTGCGTATAAGATTTTGAAGCGCTCGCTGGGTATCGTCGTCTTTTGCCGCGAGCATAAGGCCCGAGGTATCGCGATCCAAACGATGCACGATACCGGGGCGGTCCTCGCCCTGCGCGGTACCAAGATGGTCGAGGCCGCAGTGGTAGACCAGCGCATTCGCGAGCGTACCGCTCTCGTGGCCATGGGCGGGATGGCACACCAGGCCCCGCTGCTTGGAGAGCACGATAAGGTAGTCGTCCTCGTAGCGGATATCGAGGGGAATGGGCTCAGGAATCACGTCGGTCGGGTCATGCGGCTCGGGCAAGTCGACCGAGATGCGGTCGCCGGAACGCACGGCATACTTTTTGGAAAGGCAGGTCTCGCCGTTGACGGCAACGGCGCCGCCCTCGACCAGATGCGCGCAGGCAGAGCGCGTAGGGCAGCCGTCATTGGCGCCCAGATAGGCATCGAGACGCTGGCCAGCGCAATCGTCGGCAACAAGAATATGGATGTCGGCCATTAGCGCTCATCCCTTTCGCGAATCTTGCGGGCACGCTCCCCACGCTGCTTGGCTTTGCGTTTGGCGCGGGCCTCGTCACGGGCGTTGAGCTCGGCGGTCGCATCGACCTCACGGGCCGCGGGGCTCAAGAACATGTAGCCGAAGAGGGCGAGCACGACGCCCAAGGTAATGCCGATATCGGCCACATTGAAGACGGGGAAGTCGATGAAGGTGGTGGCAATAAAATCGGTCACGAAGCCAAAGGCCAAACGATCGATAGCGTTGCCGATAGCACCGCCCGCAACCATCGCCATGCCCACGACCTCCAGGCGAGCGAGTTGAGGCGCGCGAACCAGGTACACGGCAATGGCGACAATAACCGCAAGCGCCAGTACGGCAAACGCTATGCCATGACCCTCGCCCATGCTAAAGGCGGCACCGATATTGCGGACAAATAGAAAGTCGATCACACCGGGGATAACAGTCACATGCAGGGCATCGCCCACGGCACGAACCGCAAGCTTAGTCAGCTGGTCAACAAGCAGCACAACGAGCGCAACACCACCAGCAACACCCAGCCGCCAACCCAAAGGCGGCGTCAAATCCGCACCACGACCCAAAGAAATCCCCTACCCTCAAGAACATCGAATTACGTTTAACGCAAATAACCATCTTATATTGCCACGCGCTGAGCGCACGACACATTCGCTAACGTCAGAGAAATAACCAGCATAAAAGAAAGCGGCATTCCGGATAACGGAATGTCGCTTTTCTTCAGCGGAGCAAATGGGCCGAAGGCGCCTAAATTCTCCCTATAACTAAAATGCCGAGTTACCGTGCCTTAAAGGGCATTCGCGCAGCGCTTGCAAATGTGAGCGTGACCGTTGTACTCACCGACGGTGGTGCGGTAGTTCCAGCAACGGTCGCAGCACTCGCCCTCGGCAGCCTCGATGGCAACGGAGAGCTCCTCACCCTGGGTCAGCTCAACATCGGAGACGATGTAGAACTCGGCCAGGTCGACCGCCTTGTCGCCGGTCAGCAGCGCGTACATCTCGGCGGGAACGACCGCCTTGACGCGGACCTGCTGGCTCTTAGTGAAGGTGCCGGCGGAGCGGGCATCCTCAAGGGCCTTGGTCACGGCGCTACGGAGCTCGAGTGATGCCTCGAGCACGCCCTCGAACTCATTGGCCTCGTCGACCGTGATGGGCGACTTGTACCAATCGAGCAGCGCGGCGTACTTCTGGTGATCGACGCAGCCGGCAGGCGCATAGGCCATGGCCTCGTCGACCGTGTAGGACAGGATCGGCTGCAGGTCGCGCATGAGCATCGAGAAGAGCTCGGCGAGCACGGTTTGGGCGCTGCGGCGCTCGAGCGAGCCGGGCTTATCGCAGTACAGACGGTCCTTCAGAGCGTCGAGGTACACGTTGGAGAGCTCGGTAACCACGAAGTCGTAGAGCGCACGGTAAGCGCGCGGGAACTCGTAGCTGGCGTAGGCATCGTCGACCTCGGCCTGGACCTGGGTCAGGCGGGCAACCATGAGCTTGTCGAGCGGCAGCAGGTCGGCAAAGGCGACGCCGTCGGTCTCGGGCTCAAACTGACCCTCGAGCTCGGAGAGCAGAAAACGCAGCGTGTTGCGGAAACGACGGTAGGCATCGGACGTACGAGCGAGAATCTCGTGGTCAATGGAGACGTCGGAGCTGGTGTCGACGGAGGCAACCCACAGACGGATGATGTCGGCGCCCATCTCGTCGCAGACCTTGTTGGGGTCGATGACGTTGCCGAGCGACTTGGACATCTTACGGCCCTGGCCGTCGAGGGTGAAGCCCTGCGAGACGACCGCCTTGTACGGAGCGTGGCCGTTGGCGCCCACCGAGGTGAGCAGCGAGCTCTGGAACCAACCGCGGTGCTGGTCGGAGCCCTCAAGGTACACATCCGCCGGATACTCCAGTTCGGGACGGTACTCGCAGACGGCCTTCCAGGAGACGCCGGAATCCCACCACACGTCGAGGATGTCCTTATCGGCCTTGAGGTGATGGCCGCCGCACTTGGGACAGACGCAGGCCTCACCCAGGTAGCTCTGGGGAGCGTCGGTGAACCAGGCGTCGGAGCCCTTCTCGTGGAAGAGCTTGATGACGGCGTCGAGTGTGGCATCGTTCATGACCTTCTCGCCGCAGTCGGCGCAGGTGTAGCTGGGGATCGGCACACCCCAGTTGCGCTGGCGGCTGATGCACCAGTCGGGACGCTGCTCGACCATGGCACCGATGCGGTTGGCGGCATGGGCCGGATACCACGTAACGTTCTCGCGGACCTCCTTGCCAGCCTGCTCGCGCAGACCGGTCTTGTCCATCGAGACAAACCACTGGTCGGTAGCACGGAAGAGCACCGGATGCTTGCAGCGCCAGCAGTGCGGATAGCTGTGCGTGATCTTCTTCTCGAGGACCAGGGTGCCGTGCTCGCTCAGGAACTCGATGATGTGCGGGTTGGCCTCATCGGTGTCCATACCGCTGAAGGGGCCACCGGTGCCAAACTCCTTGCCGGTGTAGAACTTGCCGTCGTCATCGACCGGCATGCAGATGTCGGTGATGCCCTCCTTGAGGCAGGCGAAGTAGTCATCGACGCCGTGGCCGGGCGAGTTGTGGACGATACCGGTACCGTCATCGACACCGACGTAATCGGCCAGCAGCGCCACGCCCTCGACACCGTCAAAGATCGGCTGTTTGTAGTGGATGTGGTGGAAGGTCTCGGCGGGAACCACGTAGGGCTTGCCGTCGACCATGACCGGGGTGTACTCCCAGCCAAACTCCTCGCAGCACTTGGGAGCTAGGTCCTCGAGCATGACCTCGGCACGCCCATCGTGCTCAACGGCGACATAGGCGGCGCCGGGCTTGAGGGAAACGGCCTGGTCGGAAGGGATGGTCCACGGGGTGGTCGTCCAGATGATGAAGTCGATCGGGCCGTCGAAGTTCTCGAGGCCGGCGGGCTTGGAGGTCATCTCGAAGCGCACGAAGATGGACGGGCTCGTCTCGTCGGAGTACTCGATCTCGGCCTCGGCCAGCGCGGTGTGGCAGTGCTTGCACCAGTGAACCGGCTTGTGGCCGCGATAGATCATGCCCTTATCGAACATGGCCTTAAAGACCTCGATATCGGCGGCGTCATGCTGGTGGTAGAGCGTCAGATACGGGTTGTCCCAATCACCGAGCACGCCCAGGCGGCGGAAACCGGCCTTCTGGAGCTCGATGTTCTCGACAGCGAACTTATTGCAAAGCTCGCGGATCTTGGCCGTGGAGGTCTGGTTGAACTTCTCGGTGCCGAGCTTCTCCTCGACCTTGTGCTCAATCGGCTGACCGTGGCAGTCCCAACCGGGGACAAAGGGAACCTCATAGCCCTGCATCATCCAGTAACGGTTGATCATGTCCTTGGAGATCTTGTTCATGGCGTGGCCGATGTGGATCGGGCCGTTGGCGTACGGAGGGCCGTCATGCAGCACGAACTTCTTGTGACCCTCGTTCTTCTTTAGAACTTGCTCGTAGACCTTGTTGTCCCGCCAGTCCTTGAGTCGCTTGGGCTCGGACTTGGAAAGACCGGCACGCATGGGAAATCCGGTTTTGGGCAGATTCATCGTCTGCTTATACTCGTTTGCCACGGTACCCCTTTCATGTCGTGGGCGCGCACGCCCGTTGGGCACCAAAAAGGCGCCCGTCCCTGCAAGCTGGGACGAAGCGCCACAAAACGGGCTGTATGCCCGCAAAAGCTCTTCGCTTAACCACCCAGCTTAGATGCCCTCGCCCGCGTCGCCGCACGCTCGCATCCGTTACTCGGCTGATCTGTATCGACGACCATCTCGGCGATGTCTACTAAGACGAACCTGCACGGCACGTCCGTTGGGACCGCAGCTCCGGGGTGATTTTCATCGGTCGCATGCACGGGTTCTCAGCGCTCCCCGCTCTCTGTAGCATGCGGACGGCCGACTACTCGTCCCCATCAACGCTTATGGCGTGTATCCTAGCACGTTCCTCGCCGGCGAAAAACCCTCAACACTGGTTTTATACGTTCGAAATTTCTCGCTATTACAGCGCTTCTCTAGGAGCAAAATACCTGAAAGCACTCTATCTAACGAAAGAAGGCACCTATGCGCACGATTGGAATGAGCGACTACACCGTTGGCGAGGATTGCTTTGGCGAGCTGCCGGGCGCGCTGGCCGAATACGGAGCGACCAAGGTCGCGATCATCGGTGGCAAACGTGCACTGGCCGCAGCACTTCCCGGTATCGAAGCTGCGCTGGCAGGTACCGACGTCGAGATTCTGGAGACGCGCGTCTACGGTACCAACAGTACGCGCGCCAATATCGCCAAGGTCGTAAACTCCCCCGCCTGCCAGAAAGCCGACGTGCTTATTGCTTGTGGCGGCGGCAAGGCGCTCGACACCGTCAAGACGGCGGCCATCGAGCTCAAGAAGATCGTCTTTACGGTGCCGACGATTTGCTCCAACTGCTCGGCCGCGACCGCCATTGCCGTTGTCTACAACGACGACGGCTCGCTCGAGGGCTATTCGTACCCTAACCGCCCCGCGCACATCTTCATCAACCCCAAGATCATCGCTGAGGCTCCGGCGGAGTACTTCTGGGCCGGCGTGGGCGATGCCCTGTCCAAACAGCCCGAGGTCGAGTACGCCACGAGCGCCGGCAACTTGGAGCACACCGCCGGTCTTGGCCTGGCACTCGCCCACACCTGCTCCGAGCCGCTGTTTACCTACGGCGTCCAGGGTCTTGAGGACGTGCGCCAGAACCAATCGACCGAAGCCGTCAAGCAGATCGCACTCGACATCGTGGTCAACACAGGCTACGTCTCCAACCTGACCAACCAAAACGACTACTACTACAACTCGAGCGTGGCGCATGCGTTCTACAACGCCACCTGCAGCATTCCGCGCGAGGGCACCTACCTGCATGGCGAGGTCGTGAGCCTGGGCGTGCTCGTGCTGTTTGCCTACACGGGCGATACCGAGAACCTTGAGCGCTACGCAGCCTTTAACAAGCAGATGGGCTTGCCCGTGACGCTTGAGCAGGTCGGGCTTTCCGAGGCTGATATCCCTGCCCTGTGCGAGTACGCGCACGCCACCAACGAGTGGAAGCAGGGAAACCCCGAGCCCTTCACGGACGAAAAATTCGCCGCCGCCATCAAGGCCACCGACGCCTACGGCCACACGCTCTAGGACTGGCCCAAAACCACCACAAAGGGGACAGTGAACTGCGCCCCGAAACTTGGACTGAATAAATAGCGACTACGCCGC
>CADFMD010000019.1 GCA_902835305.1 Coriobacteriaceae bacterium | reverse complement strand
AACCCTGGACCTTGGGATTAAGAGTCCCCTGCTCTACCAACTGAGCTAACGACCCGATATCAACACGAAGCAAGAACTGGGGTGGGTAAAGGGACTCGAACCCTCGACCTACGGGACCACAACCCGTCGCTCTAGCCAACTGAGCTACACCCACCGTGTCCTGTGCGCTTCGCGCTCGACTATTATTGCAAGGAACGCCACGCGATGCAAGCCCCAATTTTCAAGAATTTTGAAAAGAGTTTTTTGGATCCATTTCGGGCAAATCCTACCGGTTCCATAGGAGTAAACTTGCCCCACTGCAAATCCTCGAAAGGACCGGCATGAAAGAACTCTCCAACCGCACGGCAACGTTTACCGATTCCGTCATCCGCCGTATGACGCGCATCTCCAACAAGTACGGCGCCGTCAACCTGTCGCAGGGCTTCCCCGACTTCGATCCCCCGGCGCAGCTGCTCGATGGCCTCAGCGCCATCGCCAGCGACCCCAAGCCGCTCTATCACCAGTACTCCATCACCTGGGGCTCCCAGGCCATGCGCGAGGCGCTCGCCGCCAAACAGGAGCACTTTATGGGCATACCGGTGAACCCCAACGAGAATATCGTAGTCACCTGCGGCTCCACCGAGGCCATGATGGCCGCCATGATGACGGTCACCAACCCCGGCGACAAGGTCGTCATCTTCTCGCCGTTCTACGAGAACTACGGCGCCGACACGATCCTTTCGGGTGCCGAGCCCATCTACGTGCCGCTCAACCCGCCCACATTCGACTTTGACCGCGAGACACTCGAGGCGGCCTTCCGCGACAACGACCCCAAGGCCATCGTCCTGTGTAACCCTTCCAACCCCTGCGGCAAGGTCTTTACACGCGATGAGCTCACCTTTATCGCCGACCTCTGCAAAAAGTACGACGCCTACTGCATCACCGACGAGGTATACGAGCACATCGTCTACGCGCCCCACGAGCACGTCTATATGGCCACGCTGCCCGGCATGTTTGAGCGCACCATCAGCTGTAGCTCGCTGTCCAAGACCTACTCCATCACCGGCTGGCGTCTGGGCTACACTATCGCCCCTGCCGAAATCACCGAGCGCATCAAAAAGGTCCACGACTTCCTCACCGTGGGCGCCGCCGCTCCCCTGCAGGAAGCCGTCGTCACCGCCCTCAACTTCGACGACAGCTATTACGATGAGGTCCTTGACCTCTATACCGCCAAGCGCGACCTGTTCTGCCAGGGACTCGACAGCATCGGTCTTGAGCATAACGTGCCGCAGGGCGCCTACTACGTCATGATGGACATCTCTGAGTTTGGCTATGACAGCGACCTCGAGTTCTGTGAAGACCTCGCGTCTAAAGTGGGTGTGGGCGCCGTGCCCGGCTCGAGCTTCTTCCGCGAGCCCGTCAACCATCTGATTCGTTTCCACTTTGCCAAGCGAGACGAGACGCTTAACGCGGCGCTGGAGAACCTCAAGTCGCTACGTGATAAAATCAAGCCGCGCGGGTAAGGACGGCCCGGCAACTAAAGCAACCAAAGAAGCCCCGCACCGCCCGCCGCGTTGCGAGGCTTCTTTCTATAGCGCTTTCTTAAATGGTTTAGAGCGCTATACTTTAGTCACGGAGCAACTCGTCCAGAGAGGAATACTATGGCAGAGCAGCAGCTTATCGGAGCGCTCGAGGCCGGCGGCACCAAGATGGTCTGCGCCACGGGCTATGCAGACGGCACGGTCCTGGAACGCGAGCAGATTGCGACCACGACCCCGCAGGAGACCGTTGAGGCCGTCAACGCATGGTTTGCCGACAAGGACATCGCCGCGCTGGGCATCGGCGCCTTTGGCCCCACCGCAGTCAACTCTGCCTCGTCCCAATACGGCAAGATCCTGGAGACGCCCAAAACGGCATGGCGCTACTTTGACCTGCTGGGCACCATCCAAAACGAGCTCAATATTCCCTGCGGCTAAGACACCGACGTCAACGTCGCCTGCCTGGGCGAGGTCACCTTTGGTTGCGCCCAGGGCCTCACTGACGTGGTGTATCTGACCATCGGTACCGGCGTGGGCGCCGGCGTGCTCTCGGGCGGTAAGCTCGTGCACGGCATGATGCATCCCGAGGCCGGCCACATCCTGGTCACGCGCGACCCGCGCGACACCATTGGCGAGCACAGCGGCTGTCCCTTCCACGACAACTGCCTCGAGGGCCTCATCGCCGGTCCCGGCGTTAAAAAGCGCTGGGGTGGCAAGAGCGCCGGAGAGATGGCCGATGACCCGGAGGCCATGGACCTGCTCGCCGGCTATCTGGCGCAGGCGCTCATGACCTACATCCTGTGCTACGCACCGCAGAAGAACGTCATCGGTGGCGGCGTGGCCGATCACACCCCCATCGTGCCGCTCGCACGCAAGAAGTGCGCCGAGATGCTCAACGGCTACATCGTCACGCCCGAGATGGCCGACATTGATAGCTATATCGTCAACAACAGCCTCGAGGGCAAGCAGGGCATTATGGGCTGCCTGGCCCTGGGCGCACAGGCGCTTCAGTAGCAGACGCACCCACAGGGCGTGGCGCGCCCGGCAAATCCGACCTACGGAACGACGCCACCACGCCTCATATAAGCCCTCAAATAAAAAAGGCCGCCTAGGACCAAACAATACGTCCTAGGCGGCTTTTTTGGCGCGCATCAGCGACCGTAAGAGATATCGGAGCACAACGCCCGTTGCCGCACCACAGCAGTCGATCATCACATCGGTGATCATGCCGGCGCGTCCCGGCACAAAGAGCTGAATCGTCTCGTCGATCGAGGGAATCAGCAGCAGGAACACCGCCGTGGGCAGCAGCACGTCAAAGGTGCGCCGGCCCTCAAAATCAAAGGCGTGCGTTGCCAAGATACCGAGCACCATATACTCGGTAAAATGCGCGCACTTGCGAACAACAAAGTTGGTCACCCATGCATATGGAAGTCCCACGCCGTGCAGGAAACCGCGGATAGCTTCCATGACTGTTAGGCTCAGCGAGCCCGACCCCGAGCCGGGAACCAGCGAATTGCCCCAGATCAAGAGCGCCATCAGGCAGGTCACGACCGCCCATTTTCGATTGATCTTAACCATGCAGAAGTTATGCCTCCGCGCGGAGCGGCGCGAAGCTGGCGGTACCGCCCTCGATAACGCTCAGATAGGCACGGCCCGTACGCTTGGCGGTAGAGGACTGCAGGCGCTCGATCTCTTCCTCGAGGATCTGATTGACGCGCTCGTGACGACGGTTTTCCATAATGCCGGCGGCAATAGCCTCGGCCCGCTCGATGCTCTCGCGCGAGATGCGGGCGGTATCCTCGGGGAACACAGCGCTGTGACGGCCGACATAGGCGGGGGCAGCAGGCTGAGGGGCAGCGACGGGAGCGGGCGCTACAACAGGAGCGGACTCGTCAACCTCATCCAGAATCGCGGTGGCGGCGGCCCACATGTCCTCGTGGCCCGAGTAATCGGCCATGGGGACATCAACCTCGAGCGAGGCGTCCGGAAGGTCGCCAGTGTCGATGCGATCTTGGGCATCAATAGAAGCGGTGATGGCTGCAGGCTCATCGAGGTCATCGAGATCGATGTCTGCGGCACCGGAGATGATAGGCATGCTGGCGAGGTTTGCGTTGTACGGCGCAGCCTCAGCCGCTTGCTGCTGGGCAGGAGCGCCCCAAAGCGAGCTTTCGGCGGCACGGCGAGCGGCAACGGCCTCCTCGTCCGCGGTCATGGCTTCATCAACGTACGAATTGTCGGCAGAAGCGTCTGCGTCCGCCGAGGTAGCGCTGTAGGCGTTATTGGCTGCCGCGTTGGCAACGAGTGCCACGAAAGCCGCCGTGCTGCCCGCAGGGGCGGCCTGGGAGCCCGACACGGCACGCGCCGCGGCGGCGATGTCGTCGCGATTGAAGGACCCGGTCTGCCCGCCGTTGGTGAGCTCGTCGATGGCGACTTGATAGACGTCGCGCGAGTGTGCAGGGTCGCAGCTCACCGGCGAATCGTCGTCGAGCATACTGTCAATCATGGACCAAGCCTCGTCCTCGTCCATAGCATCTGCGGCTCGAGCGATGGTAGGAACACCATCATCGGCATGACGGCGCTGGAACGCACCAGTCAGGCCGGAAAGGAATGCCGAGTTAGACTGCTCCGCCTGAGCTTGAGAAGCAGAAGCCGCAGCGTAAGGAGTCGCATCCTGCTGCTGAGCTGGAATCGAGGCGGTCTTGAACTCGCTTTGATGCTGATTAAGATTGGCGGCACCGCCCATGGCATCGGGCTGGAACAGACGCTCTTCACGCTGCGCACGATACTCGGAGATACCCAGCGAGGCGGCATAGATACCCACGCCCGCCACCGCGCCCACGGCGAAGGGAACCGCACCCGCCACGACCGTCTCGTTCACAGACGAAAACGGTAGCGTCGCGGCATACATAACCACGGGAGCGGCAAGGCCGATCCCGCACGAAAGTCCGGCAAGGACTGCTCGTTGTGTTGCATCAGAAGAAGCCATGAGCTCTCCCCATCTTCCAGCACCCAAATCGCATCATTCAGTTGGCTGCGCGAGAGAAGATGAAGCGGGGCTATGCCCCAAAGCAACGGTATATGGTTCGTTTCATCTGCGTTTTCCGTCGCGAAGCTTAAAAGCTATTATGCGAAACCGCCCCGTCGATTGCAAGCGACGATGTCGGATTGAAACGGGAAACCTGCTGCTCGTCGGTCTTATGGTTAAAAATAAACGCGGAGCGGCGATATGGAAAAGGGCCGAGGCTCAAAGCCCCGACCCTTTATCGCATTGATGACTATCGCTGCGCGTGGATGACAACCTAGAACGTCTGCTCGTAGTCGCTGTGCTTTTTGGCCGAACGCACCAGGAACTCTTGGTTGGTGTTGGTGCCCTTAAGACCCTTGATAAACGATGCGGCTGCGCGCTCGGTGTTGTTCATGCCGGCAAGAATGCGACGCAGACCAAAGACAAACGGACGCATCTGCTCGTCGACCAACAGGTCCTCATTACGCGTACCGGAGGCAACGGGGTCGATAGCCGGGAAGATGCGACGGTCGGCCAGGTCGCGGTCGAGCTTAAGCTCCATGTTGCCGGTGCCCTTGAACTCCTCAAAGATGACCTCGTCCATCTTGGAACCAGTGTCGATGAGGGCAGAGGCCAGGATGGTGAGCGAGCCACCGTTCTCGATATTACGGGCTGCGCCCAGGAAGCGCTTGGGAGGATACAGTGCCGCCGAATCGACGCCGCCCGAAAGGATGCGGCCTGAGGCGGGCGCCGCCAAGTTGTAGGCGCGGGCAAGACGCGTGATGGAGTCGAGCACCACCACGACGTCGCCACCCAGCTCCACGATGCGCTTGGCGCGCTCGATGACGAGCTCTGCCACGCGAGTGTGGTTGTCGGCGGGCATATCGAAGGTCGACGCCACAACCTCGCCCTTGATGGAACGCTGCATATCGGTGACCTCTTCGGGGCGCTCGTCGACGAGCAGGCAGATGAGGTGCACCTCGGGGTTGTTAATCGAGATAGACTGGCAGATCTTCTTGAGGATCGTGGTCTTGCCGGCCTTGGGCGGGGACACGATCAGGCCACGCTGACCCTTGCCGATCGGCGACACGATGTCGATTGCGCGACCGGTAATGGAGTCCTTGCCGTGCTCCATGCGCAGCGGCTCATTGGGATAGACCGGGGTGAGGTCGCCGAACTTGGGACGGTTGCGAATCTGCTCGGGGTCCAGACCGTTGACGGTCGTGATTTTGGCGAGGCCGGCGCGCTTGTCGCCGCCGCGCGAAGGACGCAGCGAGCCCTCGATGACGTCGCCCGTGCGCAGGCGCGCGGAGCGGATGAGGTAGGCGGGCACGAAGGCGTCGTCGTTGGACTTCATGTAGCCATGGGCGTGGATGATGCCGGAGCAGTCCGGGCGAATCTGCAGAATGCCCTTGATGTCGCGGAAGCCCTCTGCCTTCGCGGCGGTGACGTAGATCTCCTCGACGAGCTCGGCTTTCTTCTTGCCGGTCGTCTCGATCTCGAACTCCTTGGCCTTCTCGCGCAGTTCGGCGACCTTCATGGCAGCGAGCTCCTCACGCGAAAGCGTGGGCTCGGTGGGGGCGGCGTTGCGCTCCTTGTTGCGCTGTTTGCGATCGCGCTGACGGTTGCGACGGTCGTTGTTGCGCTCGTCCTTGCGCTCGTTGCGCTCCTCGTTGCGCTTGTGCTGGCGACGGTTGGGGCGAGCGTTGTCATCGGCCTCAGCGGGCGCGGCGCCATCGGTTGCGGCGGCGTCGGCATTGGCCGCAGCGGCGTCATTGGCCTCGGCGCCGGAATCGACCTGCGCTTCGACATCAGCCTGCTGCTCGGACGCCTTGGCCTTAGCGGACTTCTTACGACCGCGCTTGGGCTTCTCGGACGCAGGCTGTTCGACGTCCTGGGGCTCGGCGGCATCAGTCGATGCATCGGCGGTCGTCTCGGCGGAATCCTCGGACGAACCCTTCTTGGCAGCCTTGGCCTTGGACGTGCGCTTAGCAGCAGTACGATGGCTGCGACCAGGACGGACGTCGGCGGACTCGACATCGGCGGGAGCGGCCTCGGAAGTCGTAGCATCCTGGACGGGTGCATCGGCAGCGGTTGCAGACTCGGCGGTCCCCGCAGCATCCCGAGCGGCTGCAGCTGCGGCCGCGGCCCTCTCTGCCTCGACGAAGGCCTTGGGCTTGCGACCGCGACGGTGCGGGCGCAAAGCCGGATCGACAACGGGAACTTCGCTGGCCTCGACAGGCGCAGCGGGCTCAGCAGGCGATGCGCCCTCCCCTGCCGCGGAACGAACCGAAGCCTCGGTGAGCTCGGGGGTTACCTGTTCAGCAACCTGCTCGGCCTTAACAGCCGTGCGACGGCGTGTGCGCGGTGCCGGCTTCTCAGTCGGCTGGTCGGCGGCAGGGGTCTCGGGCACAGACGGAGCTGCAAACTCGGTCAGAGCCGCGGCCTCGCGCTCGGCAGCACGACGGCGGGCGCGCACCACCTGAGCCTCGCTAATCTGAGCCAACGCACGTGCCTGCGCGACCTCATCGGAAATCGGCGCCGAGGAGTCAACCGCAACGGTGCGCTTGGCGCGAGTCGTGCGCGTGGTGCGGCGCTTGGGCTTGGCGACCTCCTCGCCGTCAGCGGCAGACTTGGCCGTGCGGCGCTTACGCTTGGGCTTTGCCGGAGCAGCCTCCTCACCAGTTGCAGGCACGGCCTTCTCAGCCGCTGCAGGCGTAGGCGTCAAAGCAGCCTCAGGCGTCTCAGAAGCCGAGGCTTGCGCGGGCGCCGCGACCTGGTCCGACGCAACCGGTGCAGCGGGAGCGGCCTGCGTCGTCGTTATTTCGTTTTCTTGCTGTTGATCAGACACAGTGTTTGCTCAACTTTCTTTTCAAGCCCTGTGATCACATGCTCCCTGCATAAACCTTCAGGGCGGCTAAACAGTCTAGCTCCGTCAAATACCGACGGACATCATTGATCTGTATTGAGATATTTGCGTCATATACGCAGCGTTAGTGTAACACAACCGCCGCCACCTGCAACTTAGTCATTGGGGACGTTCTTAAACGACTAGTCAAAAGGGACACTCTTTGGTTTAACACCCACAAATCTGACTGCCTCCGCCAAAACTATGGCGGTTTACTACGATGAATCGCTCAACCGCGACCACTCCGAAACTTGTTGAACTAAAACCGCAGGTAGATGCCTTGCACTTTTTAGCGAAAAGCCGGCGTGGTTGGAATACCTCAATTCATCGTAGTAAATCGACATAGTTTCGTATTTCCAGCAGTTCCAAATTCGTCAATACGTCGGCGTTTGCAAAAAAGCCCGACCTCCGTGGGAGATCGGGCTTTCAAGGCTTAGTTAAACCAAGTCTGTACGGTCAAATGACTCGCAGATTACATCTGCTCGGGCGCGGAAACGCCAACGAGGGTGAGCACCAGGGCGAGCGTCACGCGGACGGCGTCGCAAGCGGCCAGACGGGCGCGCGAAAGCTCGGGGTCGACGGGACGGCCCTCGCTCGGCAGAACCTGGCAGGCAGCGTAGAAGCTGTGGAAGTCGCCGGCGAGTTCCTCGGCAAAGTGCGTCAGACGGAACGGGGCGCGGTCGCGAGCGCAGCTGGCAATCAGGTCGGTGAGCTCGTTGAGCTTGCGCGAAAGGGCGAGCTCGGTCGGGTCGGTCAGCAGCGAGTAATCAACGTTCTCGCCGATGGCCTTGGCGGCGACGGCCTTCATACCCATCTCGTCGGCCTGCTCGGGCGTAACGTCGGCGGCACGGCGCAGGATGGAGCATACGCGGGCGTGAGCATACTGCACGTAATAGACCGGGTTGGAGTTGTCGCGCTTCTTGACGGCCTCGATATCGAAGTCGACCATCTGGTTGGAGCTCTTGGAGATAAGCGTGTAACGGGCAGCGTCGGAGCCGACCTCGTCGACGAGCTCCTGCAGGGTCACCATGGTGCCCTTGCGCTTGGACATACGGACGGGCTTGCCGTTACGCAGCAGGTTGACGAGCTGGCCCAGCAGAACCTCAAACTTGCCGGGGTAACCCAGAGCGTCGCAGACGCAGCGGACGCGCTCGATGTAGCCGTGGTGGTCGGCACCCCAGATGTCGATGACGTGGTCGACGCGCTGGAACTTATCCCAGTGATAGGCAACGTCGGAGGCGAAGTAGGTGTACTCACCGTCGGACTTGATCAGGACGCGGTCCTTATCATCGCCCAGGTCGGTGGAGCGGAACCACAGGGCGCCGTCCTTGGTGTAGAGGTAGCCCATCTTGTCGAGCTTCTCAAAAGCGCGGTCGACGGCAGAGGTACCGGCGGTCTCGCCCTCGGTGTCCTTCACGTACAGCGAACGCTCGGAGTACCAACGATCGAAGTCGCAATTGACGGCGTGGCAGAGGTCGCGCATGTTGTCGACCATCTTTACGTAGCCGCGCTCGCGGAAGCTCTCCATACGCTCCTGAGGATCGGCGTCGACCCACTTATCGCCGTCGGTGCGCCAGAACTCGGCAGCCTCGTCGATGATGTAGTCGCCACCGTAGGAGTCCTTGCCCAGAGTCTCGGCAAAGTTGTCCTGATACGGATGGGTCTCGGGGTGCTCGTCGTTCTCGTCGGCAACAAAGGCGTCGCGGTCGGCGATCAGCAGCTTGTGAGCCTCGTCGATATCCACGCCCTGCTTGGCGATGATGTCAGCAAGCTGCATATAGCGCGTGCTGATGGAGTTGCCGAAGGTGTTCATCTGAGAGCCGTGGTCGTTGATGTAGAACTCACGCTGGATGTCGTAACCGGCGTGGTCCATGACGCGGCAGAGCGAATCGCCCAGCGCGGCCCAGCGGCCGTGACCGATGTGCATGGGGCCGACGGGGTTGGCGGAAACGAACTCGACCTGGGTCTTCAGGCCACCACCGACGTTGGACTTAGCGAAGTCCATGCCCTTCTCGCGAGCCTCGCCAAAGATGGCATTCTTGACGGCAACGGAGAGGTAGAAGTTGATGAAGCCGGGGCCTGCGATCTCGACCTTCTCAATCGCGGGGTCCTCGGGCATATGGGCAACGATGGCCTCGGCGATCTTGCGCGGGGCGCAGTGGGCCAGCTTGGCGGACTTCAGGGCCATGGTAGAGGTCCACTCGCCATGAGAAGTGTCAGCCGGTCGCTCGATAGCGCAATCGTCAAGTTCAAATGCGGAAAGGTCGCCGGCCTCCTGGGCCGCAGCAAGCGCAGCGCGTACCAGCTCTTCAATCTTCTCGGGCATAGATCCTCCTTGTGTTAAAGCCCCCGAGCTCTTGGTCACTCGTGGGGCAAAAGCCAGAGTTTGTAGCACTCTATCACAAGCGACGGGCACTGTCGCAGGGTAAAGCCAATCGATATTGCATATGCACAAAATTGACTACAGCTTGTATGGAGTCACTCAAAGATGCCAGTCTGCCTGCAGATTATGCACGCGTTGAAAATGCATAAAGGCGTGAATGAGCTGCGTCTTTTATCGAATACTCTTACCTATCGGAGTTGTGTGCTTTTCCTGCATAAAGTGATGGTTTGCGCACGTCAGCGTGGTATTCTTAACATACGTAAATTCGTATAAGTTGGAGGTAGCATGTTCTCAATCGGTCAACACGTCATTCATCCGGGTCAGGGAGTCTGCACCGTCGTCGGCTTTAGGGACGACACGCCGCAGCCCATGTTGTTGCTCGAGACCAAGCAGGGACATGCGCAGACGATCCTCATGTACCCCGTGGCGCAGGCCGACCGTCTGCATGCCGCCATCTCCCAGCAAGATGCCGAGCACCTGCTGAGCCACTATGACGAGCTGGAGTGCGACACCTTTACCGAGCGCAACAGCTCACTTGAGGAGACGCACTTTAAGCAGCAGCTCAAGCTGGGCGCGCCCGAGACGGTCCGCGTGGCAAAGACCATGATGTACCGCATTCGCCAGGCCGAGGAAGCTGATAAAAAGCCCAGCTCCTACTACATGCGCGTTCTCAAGGAGGCCAAGCGCCGCTCCATCGAAGAGTTTGCCGTGGCCTTGGGCGTCACCGAGGAGGACGCCGAAGCCCGCCTAGCCCAAGCCGCCCTCAACTAACCCAACCGCGCCAAAAACCACCACAAAGGGGACAGGCACCTTTGTGGTGGTTTTCTTGTTCTAGTCGTTCTAGTAGCATTCATTCTTAGCGATACCTACGAGCACAAGGAGTCTTTTATGGCAGAGCTGCTTTCCGCCGGAATCACCCGCGACCGCGCGTTCGAACTGCTCAACGAGCACAACAAGGACCCGTTCCACATCACCCATGGCGAGACGGTCGAGGGCACCATGCGCTACTTTGCACGCGAGTTCGACCCCGAGAACGAGGAATTTTGGGGCATCGTCGGCCTGCTGCACGACCTGGATTGGGAGGAGCATGAGGACGACCCCATGAACCACACCATCTATGCTGCCGAGATTCTCGAAGGCGAAGGTGCCTCTCCTGAGCTCATCCGTGCCATTCAGTCGCACACGTCCGATTTCAACACCTCGCTGCCCAAGCCCGAGCTGCAGATGGAGAAGATCCTGTTTGCCTGCGACGAACTTACCGGCCTGATCGGAGCTGCCGTCATCATGCGCCCGAGCAAGAGCGTCATGGACTTTACGACCAAGTCGCTCAAGAAGAAGTTCAAGGACAAGCGCTTTGCCGCCGGCTGCTCGCGCGACGTGATTTCGCAGGGCGCCGAAATGCTCGGCTGGGAGCTCCCCGAGCTCTTTGACCGCACCATCGCGGCCATGCAGTCCTTCGCGCCCGACCGCGACACCTTCCAGGCCTAACCGCCCACGCCACTTAAAACCACCACAAAGGGGACAGGCACCTTTGTGGTGGTTTTCGTTTGTAACGGAAGAGACGCTACCCGGCTTTGCGGATCGACCACTCTCCCACGCCCGTCAAGCGCTGTATTTGACGAATTGAAAGCCCCGCTTCTCGCATTGCCGCAAGCACCTCATTGCGCTTGGACTTATCGAGGGCCTTGACAGCGGAAAGTTCGCTAAGGCCAAACGAGCGGATCAGCGACGCGCCCACATCCAGCGCTTCGTCCTCGCCAATTCGTCCTCCGGTCGGTGGTCGAACAACCGCTCCATTCGACGCATCCATAAAGGCCAGATAATCGCATATGCGCGGAAAAGCAAGGCGAGCAAGCGCCAAATCAACCGTCGCGATATCCGGATCGCGTTCGGCATAATCCAGATGACTGCTCCATCGATATACATCGTACGGACAAATACCAGCCTTTTGCGGATTGAAATGAACATATCGAATAGCGTCGAGAAGGTATTCCTCGCTCGAAATCGAAGCGCTCGAGAACCTATCCTGAAAAACATGTCCGACATGCCCATGTCGGCGGTTATACCACGTCGCATAGCAAGACATAACAAGATGCATGGCCTCGCTCATGTTGTCGTCGGGGTCACTTAGGACAAGATGAACGTGGTTGCCCATCAGGCACCAAGCAATAAGCCTAATGTTGAACCGCGCTATCGAAGACCGAATAAGCGATAAAATGCGTCTTCTGTCTTCATCATCCTCAAACAGAAGCTGTTTGCCGTTGCCCCTCATCGTAATGTGATACAGGCCAGTCTGCGATTTCTGTCGCGGCTTTCTTGACATGGGCGTCTCCTTGCTCTCATGCCAAAAATAACCTCACGGCACACGTAAAACGGCGAGAATCTACTCACCGATTAAGTCGTCCACCTGCCGAAATGTCACCTCTTGCGCGACGCAAATATGCTTAGATACAGTTAGTCAAAACCACCACAAAGGTGCCTGTCCCCTTTGTGGTGGTTATTGTTTGAGTGGGCGTTAGGGACGGACCTGGCCGGTGCCTCGGAGCTTGTATTTGTAGGTGGTGAGGGCCTCGGCGGCAAAGGGGCCACGGGCGTGGAGTTTTTGGGTCGAGATGCCAATCTCGGCGCCCAGGCCAAACTCGCCGCCGTCGGTGAAGCGCGTGCTGGCGTTGGCGTACACGGCCGAGGCATCGACCGCATCCAGGAAGCGCTCGCAAGCATCCGTGTCCTCGGCAACGATGGCCTCGGAGTGCATCGTGCCGTAGCGGTTGATGTGTGCGATGGCCTCGTCCTCGTTTGCCACGACCTTCACGCTCATCTCGAGAGCCAGGTACTCGCGACCCCAGTCCTCCTCAGTCGCGGCGACGTAGTCATCACCCTCGGCAAGCCCGGCATCGGCGCATGCGGCGCAGGTTGCCTCGTCGCCGTGAATGAACACGCCGTGGTCATGCAGCACGGACACGACCGCCGGCAAAAACGCATCGGCCACAGCACGGTCGACCAGCAGCGACTCGGCGGCATTGCACACGCCTACGCGCTGGGTCTTGGCATTAACGATAATGTTGAGCGCCTTATCAAAGCCGGCGGATTCATGCACGTAGATGTGGCAGTTGCCCGTGCCCGTCTCGATCACCGGCACAAGCGACTCGCGCACGCAGCGCTGGATCAGGCCTGCACCGCCGCGCGGAATGAGTACGTCGACAATGCCGCGGAGCTTCATGAGCTCGCCAGTGGCCTCGCGGTCGGTGGACTCGATCATCGACACGGCCTCGCGCGGGAAGCCCTTGGCCTCGAGCGCATCGGCCAGCAGCTCGGCGATCATGGCACACGAGTGATAGGCCAGCGAGCCGCCGCGAAGAATGCAGGCGTTGCCGGTGCGGATGCAGATGCCCGCGGCGTCGGCCGTCACGTTGGGGCGCGCCTCATACACCATGGCGACTAGGCCCAGCGGCACACTCACACGGGTCAGGTCCACGCCGCTTGCGAGCACGCGGTGGTCGAGTACGCGGCCGACGGGATCGGGCAGCTCGGCGAGCTTTTCCAGTCCGGCGGCCATGCCCTCGACGCGCTCGGGCGTCAGCAGCAGGCGGTCGAGGAGCCCCGCCGAGGTGCCCGCATCGCGCGCGGCGGACATGTCGAGCTCGTTGGCGGCAACGATGGAATCGACGCCGTCGCGCAGTGCTGCGGCCATGGCGCGCACGGCCTCCTGGCGCTGGGCATCGCTCGCAGTGGCAAGCGCGCCCGAGGCGGCCTTGGCCTCAACGGCAAGATCGTGGACATACGTGGCTATATCGACCGACATGGGCGGCCCTTTCTCCTAGAAGTTTGCAACCATGGTAGCCGATTTGCGCATGGCCTCGCCCGCGGCGGTAGAATTGGTCAACCCGAAACACCGCAACGAACGGAAGACTCACATGGCCCTCATCACTTCGTACCACGTCCCCGGCCTTTACGTCGAGGACCACAGCATCGACGTCCCCCTTGACTGGCGCGGCCTGGAGCCGATGCTCCTAGCCGTCGGCAGCACCATGCGCCGCGGCGCCATGCCGGCACCCATCGCCGGCGCGCCCGAGAGCATCAAGCTCTTCTACCGCGTGGTTTGCGCACCCGACCGCATCAACGACGATCTGCCGCTGCTCCTGTTTTTGCAGGGCGGCCCCGGCGGCGAGAGTCCGCGTCCGCTGTCGCCCACAAGCGACGGCTGGATCGAGGAGGCCGTCAAGCACTTCCGCGTGGTCCTTCCCGACCAGCGCGGCACCGGACGCAGCAGCTGCGTGGACGGACGCACGATCAAGGCACTGGGTGATCGCGCAACGGCCGCCGGCGCCGATACAGCACGCTCGCAGGCGGACTTCCTCAAGCGCCACCTCGCCAGCTCCATCGTGCGCGATTTTGAATACCTGCGACTGGTGGGCTTTGGCGGCAAGCCGTGGGTCACGCTCGGCCAGAGCTACGGCGGCTTTTTGACGCTGAGCTATCTGTCGCTCTTCCCCGAGGGCGTGGCGGCGAGCTTTACCTGCGGCGGCATCCCCCACGTGCCGGCGAGCGCAAGCGAGGTCTACGCGCACACCTTCCCGCGCATGGTCGCCAAGACGCAGCAGTATTATGACCGCTACCCCGCTGACGTCGAGCGCGTGGCAGCCCTGGCCGATGCGCTCGAGGCTCAGAAGCCCGTGCTGCCCGACGGCTCGCCGATGACGGTCGAGCGCCTACAGCTCATGGGCAGCGACTTTGGCATGAAGCCGAGCTTTGAGCGTATGCATTGGATTATCGATCACGCTTTTGTTGACGGCGACGGCACGCTGACCTGCGGCGCCTCGGTATCTGACTGCTTTTTGATGCGCGCCTTCGAGCGCACCAACACGCGTACAAACCCGCTGTACTGGACACTGCAGGAGTTCATCTACGCCGACGGCGACACCATGCCCATTGGCTGGGCCGCGGCTGAAGAGAAGGCACACCGCGCCGAGTTCGACACCCTCGCGCGCCCGCTCATGTTTACCGGCGAGGCCATGTTCCCGTGGATGTTCGAGCAGATGCCCGAGCTCAAGCCCTTCAAGCCCGCCATGGACCTGCTGATGGAAGACACCAGCTGGGACAAGATTTACGACCCGCAGCGCCTGGCCTGCAACGAGGTGCCGCTCCAGGCCGCGGTGTATTTCGACGACATGTACGTGGATTCGGACCTGCAGCTCGACACGCTCAGCCGCGTGGGCAACTCGCACGCCTGGGTGACCAACGAGTTCGAGCACGACGGCCTGCACGGCAGCGTGGTGTTCAAGCGCCTCTTCGACGAAGCCCTCAACCGCGGAGACCTGCGCCGAATCTTCTAGCGAAGGAGTGTCCCAAAGTACCGGCACGAGAAAGACAGCGCTGCGGGAAACGATCCGCAGCGCTGTCTTTCTTTATGCAAATACGATCAAGTTATCCCTGTGTATCGCGGGCTTCTCGGCCAGGTCTGCCAGCAGGCGG
Source organism: Coriobacteriaceae bacterium (assembly GCA_902835305.1). Taxonomy (GTDB): domain Bacteria; phylum Actinomycetota; class Coriobacteriia; order Coriobacteriales; family Coriobacteriaceae; genus Collinsella. Next base: position 8,034 of record CADFMD010000019.1, on the reverse strand, counting down.
TTGCTGGCAATCTGGTCCTGGCGGCGGCCGGCGGCAAGTTCCAGCACGTCCGAATCGGCCTCGGCGATACCGCGGGCGACGACCATACCGCTCGGATCGCACACATCGAGCACATCGCCCTCGGCAAACTGGCCATCGACCTCGCGAATACCCACCGCAAGCAAGGAAGAGCCACGGCTGACCAGCGCCTTCGCAGCACCATCATCGACCGTCACCGAGCCATGCGCCTTGTCGCCCAGTGCGATCCACAGCTTGCGGGGTGCGATGTCCAGACGCTCCGCCGGCGGATCGAACAGCGTGCCCACGCTCTCGCCGCGGGCGAGGCGCACGAGTGCATCGGGCTCCTCGCCCGAGCAAATCACGCTCTGAATGCCCGCCGTCATCAGGATGCGGCTCGCGCGAATCTTGGTGATCATGCCGCCCGTGCCCACCGAGGTCGAAGAATCGCCCGCCGAGGCGATAATCTTGGCATCGATCTTATGCACGACCGGGACGAACTCGGCCGTGGGGTCCTCGTGCGGATTGGCGGTATAGAGGCCATCGATGTCCGAGAGCGTCACGCACAGATCGGCAGAAACCAGGCAGCTCACAAGCGCCGCCAGTGTGTCGTTGTCGCCAAACTTGATCTCATCGACGGTAACGGTATCGTTCTCGTTGACGACCGGCACCACGCCAAGCTCCACGAGGCGCAGCAGGGCGTCGCGTGCATGCAGGTAGGACGTGCGGCGGGCCGTATCATGGCGCGTGAGCAGTACGAGCGAGGTGAGCAGGTCGCGCGCATGAAACTCCTCGTCGTAGGCCGACGAGATGATGCACTGACCGGCCGAGGCGCAAGCCTGCAGGCTCGGCAGGTCGCCGACCGGCTTACGGTCGAAGCCCAGCACGGGATAGCCACAGGCGATAGCGCCCGAGCTCACCACGACCAGACGCCAGCCGAGCTTGCGCAGCGCTGCGGCCTGATCGGCAAGTCCGCCGATAAAGGAGCGGTTGACCTTGCCATCGGCGCCCACAACCGTGGACGAACCGATCTTTACCACCATCGTTTTATAAGAAGTCGTCATACGTCAAACCAATCAACTGTTCAGCGAACGGCCGAGCTGGCGGCCAAGGGAGTGTGACTCGCCCCTACCGCCCAAGGAATTAGTGAGCCCAGGGAAAGGCAGAAGCCGCGGCCATGTTCTTGCGCACGAGCTCGTCGCGCACCTGAGCCAGGCCCTGCTCCATGCCCACCACATAGGTCTGCGGGTACAGGAAGCGCTTGAAAGCTGCGTCCAGATGATCGAGCGCCCAAGCACAGCGCTCGCGCGCGTCCTGGATGCTCTCACGCGAAGCCACCGCACTGCCATCGCGCACGATCGGCACCAGCAGCTCGCGATACTCAAGTTCGGACACGTCGGTAACCAGCGCCGCATCATTCACGGCCACGAGGGTATTGCCGCGCGCGGTGCCCTCCCCCGCCAGATGGTCCTCGTCATAAATCATGTCGCAGACCGGGCCGCCAAAGCCGTCGTAATAACGGCGCACGCGTTGCACACCCGGGATCGTGCGCTTGTAGGGCTGCTCGGAGAGCTTGACCACCGGCGTCCATGGATCTGCCTCGCTCGCACGGCGGGCGGAAAGCTTGTACACGCCGCCCAGCGCCGGCTGATCGTAGCAGGTCGCGAGCTTGGTGCCCACGCCAAAGCTGTCGATGGGCGCGCCCTGGTCGAGCAGCGACTGAATCGTGTACTCATCCAGATCGTTAGAAACCGAGATCCCCACATAGGGCAGGCCCTCGGCATCAAAACGGCCGCGAACATACTTGGAGAGCTTGGCGAGGTCACCCGAATCAATGCGAATAGCCGACAGGCGCTCGCCCACCGCCTCCATCTCCTTGGCAACCGTAATGGCATGCTCGCAGCCCTCGCGCACGTCATAGGTGTCGATGAGCAGCGTGCAGTTCTTGGGGCTCGATTTGGCAAAGGCACGGAAGGCCTCGAGCTCGGAATCGAAGCTCATCACCCAGCTGTGCGCATGCGTGCCAAAGACGGGAATACCGTAGCGGCGGCCGGCGAGCACATTGGACGTAGAGGAGCAGCCGGCAACGTAGCTCGCGCGCGCAACGGCCAGACCGCCATCGGGACCCTGGGCGCGACGCAGACCAAACTCGGCAACGGGGCGACCGTCGGCGGCGAGCACCACGCGCGCCGTCTTGGTGGCGACAAGCGTCTGGAACCCGACGATGTTGAGCAGCGCCGTCTCGAGCAGCTGGCACTCCAGCGCGGGGCCGGTGACGCGCACCATGGGCTCGCGCGGAAAGACGAGCTCGCCCTCGGGCACGGCGTCGATGTTTACATGCGCACGAAAATCGCGCAGGTAGTCGAGGAATCCAGGCTTGAACATCGCGCCGCCGGCGGGAGCCTGGAGCGAGGCGAGGTAGTCGATATCCTCGGGCGTAAAGCGCAGATTCTCGACAAGCTCGGGCAGCTCGGCGGTGCCGCACATGACGGCATACGCGCTGCCAAAGGGATGATCGCGGTAAAACGCCGTAAAACAACCCTGCTCATTGGCCTTGCCGCTCTCCCACAGGCCCTGGGCCATAGTGAGCTCGTACAGATCGGTAAGCATTGCGATGTCGGTGGGATGAGAGATATCGGTCAAAGCCATGGGGCGACCTTTCGGATGTGTGGTGCAGAATTTGAGGGTTGGACGAGAGCAGAGCATGCGGACATGACGCCCGATGCGAATCGGTTAGAGCAGGCCCATGCTGGTCAGGATCGTGTAGCCCATAAAGATGACAAACGCGATGAGGGCAAGGACAATGATGATTTTTTGAGCCGGCGCCATGCCAGGGATCTCGTTCTCGCCCGTAGGCTCCTTGGAGGTAACCATGCGCTGGGCAAAGGTCATCTCGTCACAGCTCGGCTTGGGCTCGACGGACCTGGGACGAGCGGCCTTTTTAGGCTGAGGTTTGGGCGCGGTGGGCGCGGACTTCGCGGCGACGGGCTTGGGTGCGGGCGCGGGCGCCGGCGCGGATACGGCGTTCGCGGCGACCTCCTCGGCCTTCGCACGCTCGGCACGCAGGGCAGCCAGCTCCTCACGCTCGCGACGGGCCTCTTCCCGAGCCTCGCGGCGGGCCTTCTCAGCGCGGAGCTCTTCCAACTCAGCGCGCTCCTCGTCGGACAATGGTTGGGACTCAAGCTCGGCCATGGTACAGCCCTTTCTTTTAAAAAAAGCCGCCGACACAATGTCAGCGGCTTATCAAATCCGAGGGTGGAGACGAAGGGAGTCGAACCCTCGGCCTCTGCCATGCGACGGCAGCGCTCTCCCAACTGAGCTACGTCCCCAGGACAAGTCGATATTTTACCTACGGCTCGCCAACTGTCAACGCCCAATAACCAGTCTTTTTGGGGCGAGGCTATTTTGACAACTTTTCGAGCAGGCGATCCTCTCGATGATTTTTTAATCCCCGTCCCAGAAAAATCATCGACGAACGCACTACTTTGCGCTGGTGAGGACACCGGTGGTGTCGAAGGCCGGGGTAAAGCTCTCGTCTACTGCACCGCCCTCTTGCCAGAACATCGTCGTAAAGCCCAGGTCGTCGGCATGGTCGAGTACCTGCTCGTACTCCTCGCGCGTCACGGCTCGCGCCAAGTCGCCGCCTTGCTCGCGCATGAGCGCATTGGGCGTGTACTGGTTCATGACCGAGATCGGCACATCGCCCACCGTCTGCCACACCAGGTCCAGCACGCGACACGAATCGTCCGCATGCCCCGGCAGCACCAGGTGACGCACGATCATGCCGCGCTTCATAAGCCCGTCCTCGTCCACCAGCTCTCCCCCGCGGCGCTCGATCTCGCGCGCCATCTGTGCCAGGCCCGACACGGCCACGCGCGGGTAATCCTTAATATGGGAGAGCGACTGAGCAAGCTCGGCATCAGCATATTTAAAGTCGGTGAGCCACACATCAACCAGGTCACCCAAGGCAGCCACGGCGCTCGCGCGCTCGTAACCGCTCGTGTTGTAGACGATCGGGATGTCCAGCCCGCGCTCCCGCGCTTCGGCAATCGCGGCCGGCAGCAGGTGAGCATAATGCGTCGCAGTCACCAGGTTAATGTTGTTGGCGCCCTGGTCCTGCAGCTCCAGCATAATCTCGACCAAGCGCTCGGGCGAAATCTCAAGCCCAAAATTGCCCGTCGAGATCTCGTGGTTCTGGCAATAGACGCATTTGAGCGAGCAGCCGCTAAAGAAGATCGTGCCCGAACCGGCCTCGCCCGAGATAGGCGGCTCCTCCCACATGTGAAGTGCGGCGCGGGCCACCTTGAGCGTGTCGTTAGCACCGCATACGCCGTGCGCGCCCTCATCGCGCGCCGCACCGCAACGGCGCGGACACAAATGGCAGGCGGGCGAAAAAAGTTCGGTCAACGACGTCGGCATAAAAACATGCTCCAAAACAACGATTCAGCAGCTCAAACGCAAAAGGACCAACCGCACGGACGGCTCGAGCCCAAGGCGCCGTAATCGTCCGACACGATTTTTGTAATGTCAAGACTGGAATCCACAAAGTGCCGCTTTATGATGTAGGTATTCCGCCCCCCGCGGAGCAACTGGGTGAACCGTCGCGTTTATTTAGGGAGCCCACACAGTCGTACCTAGTACAGGTATCCTTCGTTGTTAAGGACGCTGGAACAGTCGATGAGGGCACCCACCTGTTTTAGGTGGGTTCATTTTCGTAACGTGGGGGGTGGTTTTCTTTTGCCGTTTTTTCTGAATACCGCCGCTGCAGGCCCCACATGGACGCTCAGCGGCATTCAGCAGAATCCCCACCAACATCCCAATATCTGGTAAGCGCGTGATTATCGCTGCATGCAATTCCATGCACCCCCCGTGGTCGAGTATCATGGTTCGGCTATGCCCTTTGCGCATGGCGTTCTTCTGACCTTTTCCTTCGACGCTTGGCGGTTTTTAGATTCATGGCTTCATCCCCGAGCTACATACCGTACCTATGCGTGGCAGCGGCGGCCTTTATCACGACCTTCCTCATGGTGCCCCTGGTCAAGCGCTTGGCAATTAAGCTCGACGCCGTCGACTATCCTTCCAAGCGCCGCATCAACACCAAGCCCATCCCGCGTTTGGGCGGAACGGCGGTGTTTTTGGGCCTGGTCGTTGCTTGCATTGTGCAAATCCTAGGCACCTGGCACCTAGGCTGGCCGCCCGTCCTGGTGCCGCACCCGCGCCTTCACATTAGCTATCCCATGCTGGCGCTCTCCTTTACCGTCATCTTTGCGACCGGCGCTATCGACGACGTCATCCAGCTCAAGCCCAAGCAAAAGCTGGCCGGACAGGTCCTCGCTGCGCTCATCGCCTGCGTGGGTGGCCTGCGCATCGGCGTCATCGTCAACCCGTTTGCCCCCGGCGAAATCATGCTCGGATGGCTCGCCTACCCCATCACCGTGATCTATCTGGTGGCATTCACCAACATCATTAACCTCATCGACGGCCTCGACGGCTTAGCCACGGGCATCTGCGGCATCGCGTCGTTCACCATGTTTTCGATGGCCGTTCTCTCGGGCCGCATCGACGCCGCCGCGCTCTCCATTGCGCTCTTTGGCGCCTGTCTGGCCTTTTTGCGCTACAACTTCAACCCCGCAAGCATCTTCTTGGGCGACTCGGGGTCGCTGCTTCTGGGCTTTGCGCTGGGCTCCATCTCGCTACTCAACGTGAGCCGCACCGCCGCGCTCACCTCGCTTATCATCCCGCTCATCGTTGCCGGCGTGCCCATCATCGACACGTTTAGCGCCATCGTGCGCCGCAAGCGCGCCCACATTAGCATCGGGCAGGCCGACAAGGGCCACATCCACCACCGCCTGATCCAAGAGGGCTACAACCAAAAGCAGGCTGTGCTGCTCATCTATGCCTGGTGCATTATGCTTTCGGCCGGCGCCGCCGCGATCAACCAGGTCGAGGTGCCCATGCGCGTGCTCATCTTTACCGTGCTCGCCATTGGCTCGGCGGCCTTTGCCAAGCATCTACATCTGTTTGAGCCCGTGTTGCGTCACCATTACAACAAGCGCACGCACGAGGACGAGCTCGTCACCCCCGACGATCCCGCCTTTAAGCAAGAGGAGCAGGCAGCAGAAGAACGCAAGGAGGAGCGCCACCACAGGCGCTAGGGTAAGCTGCCGAGGATGCGTCCAGACGCCGTCGGCCAAACGTGCAGCCACGCCGCGCCCATCGCACAAGCCGCCGCTCTCCCGCCCCTCGCGTACTTACGCCCCGACCCTCCAATAAACGCGTTATCATCTTGACCCATGAACATACGTTAGGAGCAATCATGCCAAACGAGAACAGCTACGAAGTCGCGCTGCAAAAGAGCAACGCCATTCGCGAGGGCCTGGCCAAAACGCCCGAGAAGTTCACAATGCTCACCGGCGACCGCCCCACCGGCCGTCTGCACCTGGGTCACTACTTCGGCACCCTCAAGGGCCGTGTTGAGCTGCAGAACATGGGCGCCAAGACCAACGTGCTCATCGCCGACTACCAAGTCATCACTGACCGCGATACGACCGAGCACATCCAGGACAACGTGTACAACATGGTCATGGACTACCTTGCCTGCGGCATCGACCCCGACAAGACCATGATCTACGCGCACTCCGCCGTACCCGCCGCAAACCAGCTCATGCTGCCGTTCCTGTCGCTGGTCTCCGAGGCCGAGCTGGCGCGCAACCCCACGGTCAAGGCCGAGATGGAGGCCTCGGGCCACGAGCTCACCGGCCTTCTGCTCACCTACCCGGTGCACCAGGCCTGCGACATCCTGTTCTGCAAGGGCAATGTGGTGCCCGTCGGTCGCGACCAGCTGCCGCACATCGAGCTCACCCGCACCATCGCCCGCCGCTTTAACAACCGTTACGGCAAGGTGTTCCCCGAGGTCGACGCGCTGCTGTCCGAGACCCCGCTGCTGCCCGGCCTGGACGGGCGCAAGATGAGCAAGAGCTACGGCAACGCCATTAACATCTCGATGACCGCCGAGGAGACGGCCAAGCGCATCAAGAAGAGCCAGACCGACTCCGAGCGCATGATCACGTTCGATCCCGAGAACCGCCCCGGCGTGTCCGGCCTGCTTTCAACCGCCGCCATCTGCACCGGCCGTTCCGAGGTCGAGATTGCCGAGGAGATTGGCATGGGCGGCTCCGGCCAGCTCAAGAAGTACGTGACCGAGGCCGTCAACGAGTACTTCGCGCCGATCCGCGAGCGTCGTCAGCGCTATGAGAACGATCTGGACTATGTGAAGGACGTGCTGCACGAGGGCAACCGTCGCGCCAACGAGATTGCCGAGCAGACCCTGGCCGAGGTTCAGGACGCCATGGGCATGGTGTACTAGGCAAAGCGCCTTCGCACAACATAGACGGTGAGGCTGAATCCTCACCGAAACAGGAACAGGCCCGCTGGCAGATAGTTGCCAGCGGGCCTGTTCCCGAAGTACACCGTTGAATCGCACAGAGGGGAGGAATGCGAATCAAACTCAACAGGGCAGGCTTTTTCATCGCCTATTGCCTGCTCCGTTGCTGAAAACAATATAGTTCACCGTGGTTTACTTTGCTGCGACAAACCGCTCCGCCATACCTTCTCCATAGGTTAACCTCGGTAAACCTGCCAAAACCACCACAAAGGGGATAGTGAACTGCCTCCCATTTCTTGGACATCGGGAAATGGGAGGTTTTCCATGAGTATAGACCTCAGGGTGAAGCACGACCTGGAGTCCAGGAGGCGGGCCGTCGAGCTCTTCGACGCCGGCGTCGGCTGCAAGCCGGCGGCCGAGGCCCTGTCCGTCCCCCGCGAGACCGTGAGAGAATGGCAGTGGGTATACCGGGCGTTCGGAAGCGAGGCGCTGCTGTCCATGGGCGGGAAACAATCCAGGTACACATTCGAGCAGAGGGTCGCCGCGGCGTCGGCCGTGGTCGACGGCGGGATGGCGAAGACCGACGCCATGGCCGAGTTTGTTAGCGCTAATCTAAAACCAACCACTTTCGCAAACGTATCTCGCCGAATGCG
>CADFMD010000018.1 GCA_902835305.1 Coriobacteriaceae bacterium | reverse complement strand
GCATTCGGCGAGATACGTTTGCGAAAGTGGTTGGTTTTAGATTAGCGCTAACACGACGTGGTCGACACCGAGAGCGAGGACTCCTGGGCGGCATTCCTCGGCGGGCTGCGCGAGCGCGGGCTTGCCGGCGTTCGCCTCGTGGTCTCCGACAGCCACGCCGGGCTCGTGGCCGCCGTCTCGCGCCTGTTCCAGGGCTGCGCCTGGCAGCGCTGCGTGACGCACCTGCAGCGCAACCTCCAGAGCGCCTGCTCGGGCAGGCCCGAGGACTCCAAGGCGGCCGTCAGGGACCTCGTTGTTAGCCGCGGTCTACCAGGACGACCCCGACCTCGCGCGCTGCGTGTGGGCCGAGGCGGCGCCCTGGGTGGCGTCGGTGTCCGCCAGGGCCGGCGAGGTCTTCGAGCAGGCCGAGGACTCCGCGCTGGCGTTCACGGCCTTCCCCAGGGCGCACTGGGCCAAGCTCCGCACCAACAACGTCCAGGAGCGCGCCAACCGCGAGATCAAGCGCCGCTACAGGGTCGTGCAGTCCTTCCCCTCGAGGGAGTCGATGCTGCGCCTGACATGCGCGAGCCTCATGGAGACCGAGGGACAGTGGTCCCAGCAGCGCGTGTTCTCCGAGGCCTCGGCCGCCGAGGGCTTCGCCGAGCCCGCGGACAGGCCGGCCCCGACAGAGGGGAGGCGCCGCGCGCTCGGGCGGCGCGCCAGGGAGATAGTGGACGAGATAGTCGAGAGGCGCGGTCTCAAGAAGGAGTAACATCGGGAATTGCAGCGACGGACCTCGGGACGCTCTTACACCACGTCTGCGCGCGCCACCGTGGACATCCGCAGAGATCGCCTTTAGAAGAGCGAATTCTCAATTAGATCAATAATCGTGTCGTCTTCCGTGCGGTTTTCATCGATTTTTGCGAACATGTCGCATTCCCAAGGCCCATTGATTTCCTCAGCAAGGGCCCCGATGTGTTGCATGTCGTCGGGTTCTGGCACATCGTTGATGCTCGGGTCATCAGCTTGCGGATATTGGCTTGCAATTTCGCGCTTGGCGGCCTCTTCTTCTTTGAGTGTCTCCAGGACGCGGCGACCGTATTCGAAGTAGCGCCGCAAGACAAATTGACGAAGAGTTTCTTGCAGGATGGCGAAGTTATCCGGGAGTCGACCGGGCCATATCTTCTCGCGAATGCGAATCGCTTCCATGACCCGCCTAAAAGCGGACTGCTTGAAAAACGAATGACGACTAACTGTGATAACGGCATATCCCATGTTTCGCAGCGTGTTTCGGCGTTCCTCGTCAATTGATTGCTGTTCGGGCTCGTCGTGGTAAAAGCCGTTGTATTCGATATCGGTCATCGAATTTTCGAGCAGCGCGTCGAGGTAGAAAACCGTCCGTCGCGTTAGGGCGGCGTATCTTTTGGGGACTGGGATCGGATAGTCCGTTTTGATAGCGCGTATGGCTAAGCCACCCATTGACTTGGGCATTGTCAGCATCATGACAAACGCCGTTTCGAGTGGGGAGCGACAGCCTTCGCGTACATAAGAAAGTGCCTTAAGTGCTTTATTAGATCCACGATACCCCGATGCCTCTGAAAAGAAGGCTCTGAGCTCTTCAACGCTGGTTAGGGCTGGGCGCTCGCGATATTGAGTTTCGTCGGACGTTCCAAGCGCGTAGGAGCCGCAGATTTCAAAGTAATACTCAACGAGCTCCGAAAGGTTGAGGTCGGCTGCTGCTTCTAACGCGCACAGCTTGATATCGACGATGTAGACGTTCGGCTCGAGTTCTAGGTAGCTTTCTGCATCAAACGTATAGCGCGTGCAGTGGCAGATGCAGCCCTTGCGGTGCCTTTTGGCATTATTGGAAAACGTCAGCACATGGATGCTTTCAGAATCGACATTCTTTCTGTTGAGCCATGCTCGCGCCGCTTCCAGGTTGGACGTGGTCGGCGCAGACACCTTGATCTTTTCCATAGATATGGGATCGGTCGCGTGGCTTGCGAGCGAGTTGACTGTTTGGTATACAGCGCGTGCCGTGGTATGTGACAGAACGATTCCCATACGCGCATGATGGCATAGCGGACGCCATATACGCTCGAAACTTCGGGCAACGGTATTGGGGCGCGGCTTATCTTCTGCGAACGGTGGGTTTTTGAGCTGTCGTATTGAGGGGGGCAGCTTCGGCTGGGGAGGTTTCTGTCGGCTGCCCCATTTTGGTGAACTTTAGTTGCGGATTCGTAGCTTCTAAGCGTTTTTGCCGACCGCTCAGATGCCTCACCAACATAATTTGAGTTATTCGGCCTTATCCTATACGAATGGTGCGATCGCAACGTCCTATTCGAATTGATTCAGATAGATTTATAGGGCTTGGTTGCGAAATTGGGGCGACTATAGCGCTCGATTGCGGTTCAAGGGGCCTTGACTAGTGGTTCAGCTGGCCGAACAACTCGAAAAATGTAGGTGGGCCAACCTGCCGACTATGTGAAGCACGCGTATTTGCTCGTTTTGATGAAAACTAGGGTGCAGCCATAAGGCTGCGCCCTAGTTTACTGCGTGCCGGTGTGCCCAGACGGATTGCGCTGTGCCTGGCAGGCGCTCCCGCAGATGGATCGGTTATTTCGCGAATAGGTTCTTGAGGTTGAACTCGGCTTGGACGGTGCGGAGCATGAGGTCGGTGTCGTCCAAGCCCAGGTGCTGCTCGTTGGCGTCGGCGGCGAGGGTTCCACGGCGGCGCGCCCAGTTCTCGAGCGCGGCTGGGGCGGACTCGCGGGGGAGCGAGCGCACGTCGGCGTCCAGGCTGCGGCAGATCTGGCGCGAGTCGATGACGATGATCTTGCCGGCGCGGCGTGCCTCGGCGTAGCCGTCCAGGTGGATCTTGAACCAGCTGTCCTCAAAGGCGGCGTTGTGTGCCATGTACGGGTACTTCTTCATAAGCTTGAGCAGCTGCTTTTGCAGCTCTTTGTTCTCGCGGAACGGCTTTTTGCCGTCGATGTCGTCCCAGGTGATGTGGTGGATATTCGACAACGGCACATCCTCGCCGCGGTAGATGTCGGGCAGGCCGCAGTAGTGTGCCTCGGCGTCATGCGGGACGGCGTCGCTGGTGAGCTCCATGATCTCCCAGCCCACGTTGATGATATAGCCGCGCTCGGGTGCACGGCCGGTGGTCTCGATGTCGATACCGAGCACGGTGCCCTGGATGGGCTTGCGGGCGTAGGCCACGCCGAGCGCGTCGCGGTCGCCGCGGATTTCGCGCATAACGGACGCGGCGGTGCGCTTTTGCATCTTGCCGATGGCGGCGCAGGTGTCGGCATCGGACAGGCCGCGCGAGAGCGTCGCGGGCGTCACGTTGCGCAGACGCGCCTCGCCAATCTGGTCGCACAGGTCGCGGTTGCGGTCGGCCAGGTCGCGCACGGTGGCAAAGTCGAAGCCGGGGTCGCCCTCGGCGGTAAAGTACTCGGTCTCGAGCACCTTGAGGGCCTCCTCGCCCTTCTGGCGCTCGGACTCCATGGCGCCGTGGTCGCCGTAGATAAACATGGGGATAAACGGCTGGCGCTCGTATTCGAGTGCTTGCGATACGTTCATATGCTACTCCTTGGACGGGCCGCGTTGTGCGGCTCGAGGTTACTGAGTTATGGCGAGATGATAGTTTACCATAGGCAACTATTGGCACCGCGCCCGGGACAACTACAATACCCTAGTTGACCGCTAGGACTTTTACAATGCTGCCGAAAGACACGAAAGGTTCCATCCGTCATGGATTTACTGATTGATATTCTGCTCGACGCCGGCAAGGACACGCTGTCGCTGCTGCCGTTTTTGTTGGTGACGTATCTTGCTCTCGAGACACTTGAGCACGTTGCGGGCGACCGCGTCAACGGCGCTATCAAGCGCGCCGGCGCTGCGGGTCCCGTGGTTGGCTCGCTGCTGGGCATGGTGCCGCAGTGCGGATTTTCGGCCATGGCAGCAACGCTGTACGCCGGCCGTGTCGTGACCTTGGGCACGTTGGTGGCGGTGTTCCTTTCGACCTCCGATGAGATGCTGCCGCTGTTGCTTGCCGAGCAGGTTCCCGTGCAGACTATGGCGATGCTTTTGGCTTCGAAAGCGCTGATCGCACTGGTCACGGGTTTTATCGTGGACGCTGCCATTCGCGGCCTGCGCCGTAACGCCCGCGCGCACGCGGCGATTCGCCGTACCGTGCTGGGAACCGCGGCCAACCCGGCCCACGTGAACTGCGCGCACGACGACCACAGCGGCGGTGACATCATCGACGAGGTGGCCGAGGCAGGCGTGAGCGCCGACCACATCCACGAGCTGTGCGAGCGCGACCATTGCGGTTGTGATGAAGACGAGGACGAGCACGAACACGGACATGGCCACGATCACGGTCATGAGGGCGAACATGAACACCATGATGGTCACGGTCACTCTCACTCCCACGAAGGGACGCCTGTCCTGTCGATCATCCGCAGTGCGATCTCGCACACCGTGCAGGTCTCGGTATTCATTTTTCTGGTGACGCTGATTCTGGTCGCCGTGCTCGAGACGTTCGGCGAGTCCGCGATCGAGCAGTTCCTGCGCGGCAACGAGACACTCGCTGTCCTGGGTTCGGCACTCGTCGGCCTGATCCCCAACTGCTCGGCCAGCGTCGTCATCACGCAACTGTACCTGGAAGGCGCGCTGCAGCTGGCCCCGATGCTCGCCGGCACGCTCATTTCCGCCGGCGTGGGTTATCTGGTGCTGTTCCGCACCAACCGCAGCGCCCGCGAAAATGCCGTGTTCCTGATTATGATGTACGTCATCGGCGCGGGCTGGGGCCTCATCCTCTCCGCCGTTGGCCTCTAAGTAGGCCTAAAAAATGGGCTTCAAATAGCCATGCTCAGCGCCTGCGCAATGCGGCGACGCATGGCATTTTGAAGCCCGTTTTTTGTTGAGCCATGGATTCCGAGCGCTCACACCGCTCAAAACAAAAAGGTAGATTTTAGGCATGTCTCAAAAATCTACCTTGGTTAGTGCAGCAACTCGGTGAGGTTGCGTTTAAAGCGGGCGCGGTCTTCGCTGGTAAATGCTGCCGGACCGCGAGTGCGTCCGCCGGCGCGGCGTACCTTCTTTTCCTCATGGCGAATAAACAGCTGCATGTCGATAGTCGCCTTGTCGTACACGCGCCCGCGCACACCGATGGCGGCGGCATCGCGCCCGAGCACCATGCTCGCCAAGCCAATGTCCTGCGTCACGACCACGTCGCCCGCCTGCAGGCGTTCGACAATGGCAAAGTCGGCGCTGTCGGCGCCCACGCTCACGTCGAGCGTCGTGACCCAAAAGCCGCGTCGCGCGTGCTCGGCATCGCGCGGGTCGTCGCGGCGAATGTGTCGTTCCAGGTTTTGCGTGCTATTGCCGGCGATAACAACGGCGACGCCCGCCCGCCGCGCGCAGTCAATCGACTCGCGCGTGACCGGGCAGGCGTCGGCATCAATAAAGAGCGTTCGCGGCATCTAGTGCACCAGTTTGCCAAATTGAATGGCGCGAACAATGAGCGTTACGCCAAACACCAGCAGCGCGGCGCCACTAAAGATGACAAGCATCTTGGCCGACCACAGCGGATAGATAAACACGAACATGCCGGCGATGATGGAGAGTGCACCGCTCAGGATGGCAAGGGCGCGGTTGGACGAAAGCTCGGACTCCAGAATGGACATGACACCTTCGACAATCCAGCCAAAGCCGGCCACGATAACCACCATCGTGGTGAGTGTCGCGGTCGAGAAGGCCTGGTTGCGCAGGATTATGACGCCGCCCAGGATAATGAGTAGGTTGGAGATGATGCTCGTCACGCGCCAGCCAGTGGGCAGCAGCGGCTCAAAAATGGCAGTGAACAGCCTGATGGCAGCGGTGATTACAAAGTAAAAACCCAGGACGGTCGTCAAAAAGACGAGGGACTTGGCGGGTGCAAAAAGCAGCGCGATGCCAGCAATGAGCGCCACGACGCCCGTGATGGCGTAGATCCAGCGCACGGCCTTGACGGCTTTGCCCGCCATACTTTTCTCGTCAAATCCAAACTGGCTCGATTTTTGGTCATCGTTCTTAAAGATGCCCATAAGTCTCCTTTCCGTGCGGCGTAAGCCTTGATCGTTACAACCAGTATCCCCTAAGGGCGCTGACGTATGGGTCGGGGAGGGCGAAACGTAACCCAAAGGCCCCGAATTGTTTCCGTTGTTCCCCACGTCGCGATTTTCTATTCAACAGGTGTAGAACATTGCAGCCCTGTTCGTTATTGCCTACGTTTTAGGTTAGATTTTCCTAAGGACAATTGGCTTGTATTGGGGGTTCCTATGAACGAAGCAGTTCCCGAGGCACCGTCGAGTGTCGAATCGATGGCAGGGCAGGGTTGCGAAAAGCTCGGCTTGGACGCGTTTGATGCGTTGGTCCGTCGTGCCCGTACGTGCCGCCGTTTTGACGAGTCTATGCGCGTGCCGCGCGAGTTTTTGCTTGAGCTGGCGGAGCTGGCGCACCTGACCCCGTGTGGTGCCAATGCTCAGCGTCTTCGTTTTCATGTGGTGAGCGGTGCCGAGGATTGCGTGCGTGTATTTGATGAGCTTGCATGGGCCGGCGCGTTTAAGGATTGGCCGGGTCCTGCCGAGGGCGAGCGTCCGACCGGCTATATCGCGATTCTGGCCGAGCGCGCCGTTCCGGGCAAGCCTGCCGCTCCCATTACCGAGGTCGACACGGGCATTGCCGCGCAGACGATGATGCTCGCCGCCCGCAGCGCCACGCCCGAGGTGGCAGCCTGTATGTTCAAGGCCTTTACGCCCCACGCGATCGATGCCATGGGGCTCGATAACGACAAGTATGAGCTCAAGCTGATCATGGCTTTTGGCGTTCCGGCCGAGACGCAGGTGATCGATGCGATCGATTCCAACCCCGACGGCTCCATCAATTATTGGCGCGACGAGGCGCAGGTGCACCACGTACCCAAGCGTCCGCTTGCCGACGTGCTGCTGTAGTTGTGCGTCGTTGCGGTGCAATCCGGCGGCAAAATGACCACAAAGGCTCCTGTCCCCTTTGTGGTGGTACGAGGGGAGGGTGTGTGGCAGATCTGTATTTGGTGCGGCATGGGCAGACTGAGCTCAATGTGCAGAGCATTTTGCAGGGCTGGCACGATTCGCCGCTTACGGCGCGCGGGCGCGAGCAGGCGCTGACGGCGCGTACGGCGTTTGCGGCGCGTGGCGTGGCCTTTGATCATGTGTATTCCTCGCCGTTGGGCCGGGCGCGGCATACGGCCGAGCTTATCGTTGGCGAGGGCCGTTCCATTGAGCTGGTCGATGACCTGCGTGAGTGGCATTTTGGCTCGCTGGAGGGCACATCAAATCGCGAGATGCCGCCGCAGCCCTGGGGCGATTATCCGGTGGCCTTTGGCGGCGAGTCGGAAGTGCAGCTTCAGTCGCGCATGGTCGCGGCGCTGTCCCGCATCATGGCCAGGCCGCAGCACGACTGCGTGCTGGCGGTTTCCCACGGCTCAGCCTGCCAGGAGTTTCTTGAGTATGTGACTGGCGGGGGAGAGCTGCCCGACAACGGTGCCGTGCTTCATTTTGGCTATTGCGATGGGGCGTTTTCGCTCTTGGGTTGGTAACGAACGAAAGGACCCCTATGAATAAAGATCTGTATCTGGTCCGTCATGGACAGACGATATTCAACCTTAAGCGTATCATTCAGGGGTGGAGTGACTCGCCGCTTACGCAGTTGGGTTGCGACCAGGCGGCGCGCGCCGGCATGTTTTTACGTGCGCGCGGCATTGAGCCCGATCATGCCTACACCTCTACGCTTCATCGCACCGAGCAGACTATCGCCAACTTGTGGCCGGGCTTGGCGTACGAGCGCCTGGACGGCCTGCGTGAGTGGTTCTTTGGCGACTTTGAGGCCGAGCGCGTGATGCTTATGCCCGAGCGCCCGTGGCGCGACTTCTATCGGCAGTTTGGCGGCGAGGGCCAGATCCAGGTGCGCACGCGCATGGTGGCGACGCTGACCGATCTTATGCAGCGTCCGGACCATACGTGCGTGCTCGCGGTAAGTCATGGCTCAGCTATCAAGGAGTTTTTGGACCACGTGCGGGGCGCGGCGGCCGACGAGCGCGAACGCGTGCCGGGCAACTGCTCAGTGCTGCATTTTGCGTTTGACGATGCGGCCGATACGTTTGAACTGGTCGAAGTCTTTACGCAGGAAGACTACGCGCGCGAGCTGGGGCTAGAGCCGCTCGTGGCGGCGGCAGGTCCGCAGCGTGGATAACGCTGACGTTGCGGCCCGGTTTACCGGCGTAATTGTTTGATGCGAAAAGGGCGGAGGTGCATGCGTTTGCTGCATCTCCGCCCCTTGTTTGTTTGGATGCTGGGTTTTCCAGCTTAGCGTTTGAGTTCGCTAGAACCGTGAGACCTGGTGAGTGAGCAGACCCGTCGGAACCTGCGGCGCGCTGCCGCTGACCTGCGCGGCGGGGAACAGCACGGCTACAGCAAAGTTGAACGGCTCTTTGCCAGAGTAGGCGCCGGCAGCGCGGGCCTCGTCGGCCAGAATCTGCGATGCCCCAGCCAGTGCGGCGACATAGGCGGAGTCACCGGCGAACACCGGGTCGGGCGCCTGATCGAGCATGGCACGGATGGCGGCAACGGCGTCCTCGCGCTTGACCTCCCACACGCGATGTGTGACGCCCGCGGGATCGGTGACGGCGTAGAGCGATGCGCCCTCTTTGGCAGCGCTCAAAATGATATCCATGACGGGCGACGCCTCGTAGGCGAGCGACACGGGGCGCGGCTGCACCTTGAGCTCGGCGATCGCGCGCGCGGTGGCGAGTGCGTCGATGCTCTCGGCGGCAGCCTCGTCGCCGCCCGTCAGCACGTTAACCGGGCAAATCGCCACGACACCCGTCACGCGTCCCGGCTCTCCGGAGCATTCGTACACGTAATACGCCGCGCCCGGATCTTTGAGCATAAGCCCATCGGTAATCGCGCCGCGCAGGGCTCCGCTGTCACTCAGGATGCTGTCCATCGCAGGCAGCGCCTCGAGCACGCGGTCCTGAGCCGGGCGGATGCAGGGAAACGGAAGAGCTTTCATGGACGGTCCTAACGCGCGAGTCGGTTTGTTCGCGGCTTATTATGCCCCAACTTGGCCGCTTGCGTCCCAGAGCGTGTTATCGGCAAGCGCGATGAGCACGTTTTGGCAGCGAACGATATCGGCATAGGACACATACTCGTTGGGCTTGTGCGCGAGCGCCAACGAGCCGGGGCCGTAGCTCATACAATTGCGGTTGCCTGTCTTGCCGGCAATGACGGCGGTATCGGTGTAGCCGGTAAAGAAGCCGACGGTCGTGTCCGCGTCCGTTACGTCATCGGCGGCACGCTTGAGCGCTGCTAGAAGGGGAGAGTTCGGGTTGCGCTCGATGGCGGGGCGGTCGCCCGTCACGGTGTAGCTGCCATGGCAACCGGGAACGGTGGCTTCGGCGACGGCGATGACATGCTCGACCATATTGATTGCGGCGGCCGTATCGGTCGGCGGGGTCAGGCGCATGTCGACCCAAACTTTGGCGCGGTCGGGTACGACGTAGGGGCGATATCCGCCCTCGATTTGGCCAAACGTGATGGTCGAAGGCCCCAGCTCATCGTGCGCGGGCAGCGCCGCAAGCGCGCGACGAAGCGAACACACGACCTCGGCCATGGCGGCGACGGCATCCGCGCCCTTCCAAGGCTGGCTCGCATGCGCCGTCACGCCAGCCATTTCAATCTCGAACCACGTACGCCCCTTGTGCGCCACCTGGATCTGCCCGTCGGTGGGCTCGGTGTCCAGCACCCATTCGCGCGAGCCGACCCAGCCGGCATTGATGGCCGCCTCGGAGCCGCGCATAAAGTCTTCCTCGTCGACCGAGCAGATGAGCGAAAAGCCGCGGCGTGGCAGCGCGCCATCCGCCGCCACGCGCTCGAGCGTATGGACCAGTGCGGCAATGGCGCAGGCCAGGCCACCCTTCATATCGCAGGCACCGCGGCCATAGAGTTTATCGTCGCGCACAACCGCCCCAAGCGGTGCGATGTCTGCGTCCCAGCCATCGCCCAAGGTGACGGTATCCATGTGGCAGATATAGACCAGCCGCGGCTCGTCGCTTTGGCCCGGCACGGTGACTTTAAGGTTGCGGCGCCCGGGCAGCACTTCGAGCTCCTCAATCTGCACGGCATCGAGCGCAGAACTATCAAGTTGTGCCAGCTGCTGCTCAATGAGCCT
This sequence comes from Coriobacteriaceae bacterium, assembly GCA_902835305.1. GTDB lineage: Bacteria > Actinomycetota > Coriobacteriia > Coriobacteriales > Coriobacteriaceae > Collinsella. The sequence continues at coordinate 13,998 of CADFMD010000018.1, read as the reverse complement.
CTTAATGAAGCGCTCAATTTCATCCTCATACGCGCCCGGGTCTGAGCTGTCGATCCGCACGAGTCCTTGCGTAAGCCGCCAGGCAAAGTCCTCATCAACCATATGCAACCTCACAATCAGTTTGCTTTCCAAACCGATTGTAAGCCTCCTGAGAGATCCGCGACGTGGGCGTGGCAGTATTTACCGTTCGCAGGCCGAGCCAGCGCGTTTGCCGTCCGAGCGGGTTCACAAGCGACGCAGCGGGTACGTACCCTTCATGGACGACATGCTGTGCGACATATCTGCCTTTCGGTATCACCGGATACCTCCACAGGTCTTGGCAATAATGCCGGACCTGCCCGATTCTGCGGACGATCCGCGCAGGGAGCACCTATGTGAGCATCCGCTCGTCAAGCATTTCCTGGGCACCCCGTTACACGTGTTGGCGCAGGGCGTCTGCGGGCGCAAGGGCGATCGCATTGTCAGGCATGTTTGGAACGGGGAGAGGCCGTTTGATTCCATGCGGCAGACGGAGTTTGGCCTCGATGTCGCGTCCCCGCTCTTTACCCTGCTGACCCTGGCTTCCTCGGTCTCAAACGAGCGTCTAATCATGTGCATGTATGAGATGTGCGGCACCTTTGCCGTGTGCAAGATTGCGCCTCAGGTAAAGTCGGCACTTGAGCAGGCATATGGGAGCCGATGGAGTGACGCACGGTCGGGCTGGGAAAACGTAAAGGATGTCTCGGGGAATCCAACGGACTTGTGGAAACGACCTCCCTTGATCGAGCTCTCTGAGCTTACCGAGTACGTCGATAAGATCCCGGGGCTCCGCGGCGCTAAATCGTTCACGCGTGCCGCGAAATGCATTACGGGGGTGGCGGCATCGCCGCTCGAGGTCCAGGCTTCGATGCTGTTTGGCCTTACGAGGTTGCGCGGCGGCGAAGGGCTGCGCCTTACCAATAACGTCGAGATTCGCTTGACGCGCAGTGCCCGCCTGATTTCGGGGCTTGATAGGCGCTATGCCGATATTCTGCTGGCAAATAAGGACGGCAGCCGAGAGTGCCTGGTTGAATGCCAAGGTAAAGCCATACACGGATCCATAGAATCCAAGATCTCGGACTCCGATCGAACGACGGCTTTGCAAGCCATGGGATATCCCGTCGTTCTGATGACCTATGGTCAGCTGGCCGATTCCGATGCCTTCCGCGTGGTGATGGAGCTCATCATGTCCTATCTCGATGTGCCGCCGAAAGACAAGACGCCGCGGCAGCAGGAGCTCGAACGGCGGCTTCGTGAGGAGATTTTTATCGATTGGGCGGGAATGTAGCCGCGCGGGCGGAAAATGGTCGCGCGGACTAGAGTTTTGGTCGCAAAATACTTATATTTTGCCTTGGACGGGCCTTAAAATGCTACCTAGAATAAGTTGTTTCGGAAAATGGACAGTCAACTTACATTCGGCACATAGAGACCGATTTTTACCTACTAAAGTCCCTGATAAAGCTGTTTATCAAAGCGGGTGTGCTTAGCGACTGGAGCCTCACTATCGATTATCTGAAAAAACTTGTTCTGGGTATCATTTTAAAGTCATCCGGAGCAACAAAATCGCCCCCCGTTTCGTGAAAACGGGGGGGGCGAATGGGCGTCGTGGTCTGTCTGGCAGGCTTGGCACCGGCGCTATTTAATCACGCGCACGCGATACATCGACGGAATCTGCTTGAGCGCCTCGATCGTGCTGCCGTCCAGGTGCTCATCGGTGTCGAACATGGTGTAGGCGTTCTCGCCAGCGGACTCGTTGATCATGCGCTGCACGTTGGCGTTGTCCTTGGCGAGAATGGCCGTGATCTGGCCGATCATGTTGGGCACGTTGGCATGCAGGCAAGCAATGCGGCTTGCGGCGCGCGCCTTGCCCATGCTGCAGGCGGGGTAGTTGACGCTGTGCGCGATGTTGCCGTTTTCCAGGTAATCTTTGAGCTCGCTGATGGCCATGTCGGCGCAGTTGGCCTCGGCCTCGCCGGTGCCGGCGCCCGAATGCGTGGTGATAAACGTGTTGGGCATCTTGACGGTCTTGGGCGTGGCAAAGTCGCAGCTAAACCAGCTGAGCTTGCCCTCGCGCAGGGCAGCGTCGACGGCGTCCTCGTCAATGATGGTTTCGCGCGCGTAGTTGATGAGCACGGCGTCGGGCGCCAGCAGGTCGATCTGCTCGGTGCTGATCATGCCGATGGTATCGGCCTTGCTGGGCACGTGCACGGTGAGGTAGTCGCAGCCGCGGCAGAGGTCCTCGAGCGTGCCCACGCGCTGCACCTCGCGACTCAGCACCCATGCGTGCTCGACGGAAATGAACGGGTCGTAGCCGTAGACGTCCATGCCCAGATCGACACAGGCGTTGGCGACCTTGGAGCCCACGTTGCCCAGGCCGATGACGCCGATGCGCTTGCCCTTGAGCTCGCGGCCCACAAAGGCCTTCTTGGCCTTTTCGGCATCGACCTGAATCTCGGGGTCGTCGGCGTTGTCACGCACCCAGTTCATCGATTGCACCACGCCGCGGCTCGAGAGCACCAACATGCCCAGGACGAGCTCCTTGACGGCGTTGCTGTTGGCGCCGGGGGAGTTAAAGACGACGACGCCCTTCTTGGCATACTCCTCGACGGGGATATTGTTGACGCCGGCACCGCAGCGGGCGATGGCGCGAATGCCCTCGGGCAGTTCGTAGCCGTGCAGGTCGGTCGAGCGCATCAGGATGGCGTCGGCCTCCTCGGCGGTGCTTACAAACTCGTAGCCCTCGCCAAACTCGACTTTGCCGTCTTTGGTGATGTCGTCGATGGTTTTGATCTTGCGCATGGAAAACTCCTTAGCAGGTTTTGATCTATACAGGGTGGTCTGAGATGGCTGGTCGGCCCGCGCGTTGCGGGCTAGTTAGATCGCGGACTCAAACTATGCTGCGCTTCGAAGTCCTTCATGTACGAGGCCAGTGCCTGCACGTCTTCCATGGTTACGGCGTTGTAAACGCTGGCGCGCATGCCGCCCACCAAGCGATGGCCCTTGACGTTTTGAATCTGGTGCTCGGCCGCGCCTGCGACAAAGGCCGCGTCGAGTTCGGCGTCGCCGGTGCGGAAGGTGACGTTGGCGATGGAGCGGCTGTCGGCCTGTGTGGTGCCATGGAACAGCACGCTGTGCTCGAGCAGGTCGTAGAGCAGGTTGACCTTGGCCCAGTTGCGCTCGGCCATGGCGGCAAGTCCGCCGGTCTGCTCCACCCAATGGAACACCTTGCCGCACACGTAGATGCCAAAGGTGTTGGGCGTGTTGAGCATGGAGCCCTTGGCGGCCTGGGTCTTAAGGTCCATGTACTGCGGCGTCTGCGCATAGGCCGGGCCTTCGGCGATAAGGTCGTCGCGCACGATGACCACGGTCACGCCCGCGGCGCCGGCGTTTTTCTGCGCGCCGGCGTAGATGAGCCCGTAGCGCTCAACGTCGAGCGGCTGCGACAGAAAGCAGCTCGAGACATCGGCGACCAGCGGCACGTCGCCGCAATTGGGCAGCTCGTGGTACATGGTGCCAAAGATGGTGTTGTTCTGGCAGATGTAGACGTAGTCGAGCCCGTCGCCCGCAGCCTCGGCGGCAATACGCGCGTTGATGTCGGCCATGTCGGGGATGCGGTCGAAGTTGGTGTCTTCGGAGCTCGCGAGCAGCACGGCCTCGCCGTACTTGGCGGCCTCCTTGTACGCCTTGTTGGCAAAGTTGCCGGTCACGACGTAGCCGGCGCGGCCGCGGCGCATGAGGTTCATGGGGATGCCCGCAAACTGCAGCGTGGCGCCGCCCTGCAAAAACAGGACGCGGTAGTTGTCGGGGATGCTCAGCAGGCGGCGCAGGGTTGCCTCGGCGTCGTCGATGATCTGCTGGTACATGCTAGATCGATGGCTCATCTCGAGCACGGACATGCCGCAACCGCGGTAGTCCATCATCTCGTCGGCGATCTCGGCGAGCACGCTTGTAGGCAGCGCGGCCGGGCCAGCTGAGAAGTTGTGCACACGTGCCATCTTCTAGTTCCCCTCGTAGTCGTTTGAACGTTCGGGATACTTTAGCACAGTAGAGCGTCAGGCGCGACCGAATCACAGCAAAACCCGAGTGCGCCGCTATGATTTACAGGATGGTTACATGGGGGAGGGGTGCTTTACTCCTCGGGCAAATCCAAATCTGCGAGCGAAGGCATGAGGTTCTCTAGGCGCTTGATTTCTTCGTCGCAAATTAGCTAACCCCTGGTCACTACGACGCCAGCGTGGCGATGACGGCTTCGTCGCCGGGTTGGACTTGGGTGTCGCCGTCTGGGATGATCGTCTGGCCTTCGCGCTTGAGCATTACCACAATAAACGGGTGCTTGCCCTGCGGCACGTCGCGCAGGCGCTGACCGGCCAGGCGACCGTGGGGCGTCACGGTGACCTCGCGCAGCGTAACCTCGGCACGCTCTTCGAACGTTGGGGCGGCCATCACCAGCAGATCGCCTTCCTGGATCACGGTGTCGCCATTGGGCAGTACCGGATGCGCCCCGTCGCGCAGCACCAGGACCACGAGCATGTCCGTCGCGCTGCCAATGTCCGCGAGCGAGCGTCCGGCAAACGGATGGCCAGCGCCCACCTTGAGCTTTACAAACGACATGCCGTCCTCGTCGCGGTAGTCGTTAAAGGTGCGGCGCACGTCGCCGGTCGCATCGATCATATCGAGCTTCTTCGCCACCGCCGGCAGCAGCGAGCCCTGCACCACGATGCTCGACGCGGCAATCACAAACACCAGGTCAAATAGGTCGTGTCCGCCGGGAACGCCGGCCACCACGGCAAAGAGACTAAAGACGACCGAAGCTGCTCCGCGCAGGCCCGCCCAGCTTACGAGCGCGACCTGGCTGGGATTCGTCTTAAAGGGCGCTAGGAGCACGCCGACGGCGATGGGGCGGCTCACGAAGAGCATGAACGCCATGAGCGCCAGGCCCGGCAGCAGCATCTGCGGCAGGCGTGCGGGCGTTACGAGCAGGCCGAGCAAGAAGAAGATGGTCATCTCTGCCATCTCGGTGAGGGTGTCGAAGAAGTGCGCCATCTCGACCTTACCGGTGATGTCGCTTGCGCCCAGCACAATGCCTGCAAGGTATACGGCCAAAAAGCCGTTGCCGCCCAGGTAGCTCGGCAGCGCGTAGGCGACGATGGCCACGGCGAACAAGAAGATGGTCTGCGCGCCTTCGGCCGTTGCGTGTGCGCGCTCAATCAGACGGCTGGATGTCCAGCCGATGGCAAGGCCCAACCCCACGCCCAGGATGATCTGCTTGGTCAGCAGCACGGGAATGTCGATATTGCCGCCCGCCGCGAGGGTCGCGAGCACGGCGGTGAGCATGTAGGCGACGGGGTCGTTGGAGCCCGATTCGACCTCGAGCAGCGAGTCGGTGCCGCCCCTCAGCGAAAGGCTGTGCTCGCGCAGAACGCTAAAGACGCTGGCCGCGTCGGTGGACGCCACGACCGATCCCAGCAGCAGGCCGCCGATCCAGTCGAAGCCCAGCACAAAGTGGGCGAACACGCCGGTGATGCCTGCGGTGATGACGACGCCGAGCGTGCTCAGCAGCACCGCCGGCGCGGCGACGGGCTTGGCGCGGTCTATGTTGGTGTTAAAGCCGCCGTAGAACATGATGAACAATAGCGCCGTGCTGCAGACGGTTTCGGTGAGTGCGTAGTCGCTAAAGTCGATATGCGCCGGGCCGTTGACGCCCAACAGCATGCCGAGCGCGATAAAGATAAGCAGGGTGGGGAAGGGGAGCTTTTTGCCGACGGGTTTGATGGTCAGGCACAAAATGATGACGAGGCCGATAAAAAGAAGGATCTGGTTCATGGATGGTGTCCGCTCCTGGGTGGTTGGCGTGGCACGGTCAGTTGTCTGCGGTTATTTGTACCCAAAGATGGTGGGTTTATGGGGTTGGATTGCGGGCGTGCGCATTTTCGACACGAGGCTGCGACGCGGGCGGCGCTGGTCGGGGCGCTGGGCCAGACGGCGTGGCGTGAGCGGTGCGGGTTGGCAGGCGTGCGCTGGCGACTGTTGACGGTATGCAACCCTTCCCAGCTTTATTGCTACGGAGTACAATGGGTAACGTTTAAGTTCAACTTGAAGTTTTAGTTGCGGCGCCGGGCTTTGGCCGCAATGCAAGGAGAGGCGTACCATGGCGATCTATGTGACATCTGATGCTCACGGGCACGTGCGTGCGCTTGACGAGGCCCTGTCTAAGATCTCGTTGACGTCCGACGACACGCTGTACGTGCTGGGCGACATGATCGATCGCGGGCCCGATCCGGTCGGCGTTATTAAGCTCGTGCGCTCGCTGCCCAACGCCCGTGTGCTCAAGGGCAATCACGAGCAGATCATGCTCGATGCCATCATTGGCCAGGATCCGCTCGATGCCGAGACCTGGGATATCAACGGTGGCTGGACGACGCGCGAGCGGCTCAACGACATGGAATTTGACGCATACGAGGAGCTCGTGCGATGGATGGCCGCGCTGCCGCTCTACGCGGTGGCCGAGACCGAGGAGCGCCCGTATCTGCTGGTACATGCTGGAATCGAGATGAAGGCGGCGCGCGCGTTTTTGCTTGAGCATGGCGTCGATTGTGCCGATGGCGTTGGAGCGGTGGGTGCCGATCGCGAGCTGCTGCAGCAGATGCTTGCGGTGCAGTCGGCCGATGACCTGCTGTGGATTCGTCACGGCTATTGGGATGCGCCGACCGGGCTGCTTTCTGCCGAGGGCAAGGGTCCGGTCGTGGTGAGCGGTCACACGCCAACGGTGTCGCTCGGGCGTTATTGCGAGGTCGGTGGTCTTGCGGGGCTCGATGAGGAGTCGGGCCGCGGGCAGATCGTGCGCCTGGGTGGCGAGGATACCGCCGGCGTGCCCGATCGCATCGATATCGACTGCGCCGCCGCCACCGGCTCCGAGTTCGGCCGCGTCGGGATCCTGCGGCTCGATGATGGGGCGGAGTTCTACGCGAACATCAACCCGGGCGAATAATCGGTGCAAGTGGTAGCTAATTTGGGACGGAGCTTTTTTGACTACTTTCGGAGAATAGCGCTTTCTTGCTCGGTAAGCGCGAGAAATGAGGAGCGTCTGCGTCCTCGGCAGTGCGAAAATGCTCGATAAACCGTCGCAACGGAGTCAAACGACGTTGCGACGGTTCTTTTTTGGCTGTCCGCTGGCTAAGTGAGTAGACTTTTTTGGAAATGCCGAGCAGCCGGCAAATTTGCCTCAACAAAACCGCAGGTCACTGACTTGTGTTTTGCCGGTGTGGTCAGGGATTCGGCAAAAGTCTACTCACTTAGTTTTGCGTGTCGCAAATCGTCCGCAACGAGACCCCCCATTGCGCCAATTAGGCGCCGTACGGGTTGCGGTCGCGCTCGATGCGTTGGCGGATGTGGGCGTATTCGATAATCAGCAGCACCAGGAGTAGGGCCATGATGGCTAGGTAGCTCACCACGGCGCCCATCAGACCCAGCAGGTTGATCAGGATCACCGGGAGCACCACGCTCACGGCAAAGCAGATCAGGTAGATCTTGGTGACGTCTCCAGCGTGGCGCAGCACCGTGATAATGGCGTAGATAAAATCGATGGCCGCGGTTACGCCGCCGGCGACGACCATCAGCAGCGCCAGCGTACGGTAGCGTTCAAAGCTGAGGCCGTACATAAAGCTCATGAGGGGAATACCGGGACCTGCCATAAATGCGGCGCACACGCCGGTGATGACCGCGATCAGCGCCATAACGGCAACAATAATCAGGTCAAAGCGACGACGCTTGCGAGGATTAGCCCAAATGCTCGACAAGCGCAGGAGCTGCGGTTTATAGATAAATCCAATGCTCAGCAAAATAGCCTGCGCCGGAAAGAACAGGGCATTAAAGTACAGCTGATATTTGTATGCCAGCGTGCCTTCCATCACAAACTTGGGCATGCTCTCAATAAGGTTGAACAGGAACAGTGCACCAAAGAGCGGGGCGCACTGGACAAACAGGTGGCCGACCTCGCGCAGGCTCACGTGGCGCGATTTTTCGGTCTCGAGCAGGGCAAGCGGCGCGGTGACCAGCACGAGCGAGGCGATGGCGGTGACACCCATGGCCATGGCCGCGATGGGCATGCTGCGCGTGAGGAACAGTGCCACGCTAAAGACCGCGATGACGCCGGCGGAACGCAGCGTTTGGCTCATGCCGGCCAAATAGAGCTTGTCGGCCTGCTGCAGGCGGCCCTCGTACACGTCGGCGATGCCGTCGATCACCTTATAGAGGTAGACGCCCAGGCCGATCGTGGCCATCTGCGCATCGTAGCCGCGGGCGCTGCTGTATACCAGGCCGCATGCCAGCGCGAGCGCTCCGCAGAGCCAGCGGTTGAGCTGGTAAGAGGCAAAGGACGTCTTTTCGTCGATGTCCGAGACCTGGAAATTGCGCACGCCGTAGTTGCACGCGATCATGATGAGCGTGCCGGTGACAAAGGCGATGGAGAATTTGCCAGCCTCCTCGGCGCCCGCGAGCTGTGTGGACACGATGGTGAGCAACGGAAACGCCATGCCCCACACGGCGGTGCCCAGGGTATTCCAAAGGTAGTCGCGACGGGTGGCGTGATCTTCGTACTCGGCTTCTTGCGTGGAGAAGCCGCCGCCGTAGACGGCTCCGAGCAGGCGGTTCCACCAGGCATTGACCATGCGGTGGATGGGGCCGGGCTGGCGATTGCGCTCGCGGCGACGGCGTGTGGCCTGGCTGCTGTCGGGACCGCCGGCGTTACGCTGGCTTAGCTCTTGGATTCGTGCGAGCTCCTCGGCGGTGTGCGATGCGGGGAACAGGCCGTTCTCGATGCGTCCGCCCTGCCCGTGCGCCCCGTCCGATACGGTGGGGTCGGCGACGCCATTGCGGCGGGCGATGGCGCGGCGAATGCTATCGATGGGCGTGATGCTCAAAGCGGAGTCCTTTCTATTGCTGCGCTCTAGTATAGACGCGACGGTGTTCGTTCGTGTTTTTGAACAGGTTGTTCGATAATTTCGGCGGCGCCATTCAGTAGACGGCATTTGGGGACGTTCCTTATGTGCCGGCACTTTGGGAACGTCCCTAAGTGCCGGCATCCGGGGTCGCTCCTTGGTTGTTGCCTGTTCAAGAGTGTCCCTAACGACTAGGCCGCTTGCGTGCGATTTTTGACCGTTGGGCGGGCGCTTCGCCGTTGCCGCAAAAACGTTTTTGCATATCGGGTACAACGGGCTTTACGTGAGTAAAGTGCGCGCCTCGTCCACGTGTCGCGCTTTTAAAGGAGGCCCCATGCCAGGTGTTACCCCTGCAGAAGTTCTGTCCAACTTTGGCATTACGCTGGTCGAAGATCCTGCCGAGAACCAGCCCCGCCTGCTGGTCGACCTGCCGGCAGCCGAGCTCGTCGAGCACGCCATCCTTCGCAACGAAGGTCGTATGGCCTCCAACGGCGCGCTGGTGATCGAGACGGGGGAGCGCACTGGCCGCTCGCCTAATGACCGCTTTATCGTTGACACCCCCGATGTTCACGACAAGATTGCCTGGGGTGCCGTCAACCGCCCGCTGTCTGTCGAGAGCTACGAGGCCATCAAGGCCGGCATCGTCGACTATCTCAACGAGCGCGACGTGTTCGTCACTCGCGGTATGGCCGGTGCCGACCGCAACCATACGCGTCGTCTGCTTGTCGCCTGCGAGCGTGCCAGCCAGGCGCTCTTTATTAAGCAGATGCTCGCCCGCCCGCTTGCCCGTGAAATCGCACGCACCGGCGAGCCGGACTTCTGCGTGCTCGCCGCGCCGGGCTACCAGTGCGATCCCGCCATCAAGGGCCTCAACTCTAGCGCCGCCGTGGTCATTAACTTCCAGGAGCGCGTGATTCTGGTCGCCGGCACCGGCTACTCCGGCGAGATCAAAAAGTCCATTTTCAGCGTCATGAATTACCTGCTGCCCGTCGAGGACGACGTGCTGCCCATGCACTGCTCGGCTAGCATGGATCCCGTCACGCATGAGACCGCCGTGTTCTTTGGCCTGTCGGGCACCGGCAAGACCACGCTTTCGGCCAACCCCACGCGCCTGCTGATCGGCGACGACGAGCACGGCTGGTCTGACATGGGCATCTTTAACATCGAGGGTGGCTGCTACGCCAAATGCGAGGGCCTGGACGCGTTCCACGAGCCTGAGATCTTCAACGCCGTCCGCTTTGGCGCGATCTGCGAAAACGTGGTGCTCGACGAGAACCGCAAGCCCAACTACGACGACATCTCGATCACGCACAACACGCGCGTGGCATACCCTGTGGAGCACATTCCCAACGCGTGGACCAAGGGCATGGGCACCACTCCAAGCGTCGTGCTCTTCCTGACCTGCGATGCCTTTGGCGTGCTGCCGCCCATCTCGCGCCTGACGGCCGACTCCGCCATGTATCACTTTGTGACGGGCTTTACGGCCAAGATCCCCGGCACCGAGGTCGGCGTCACCGAGCCCACGCCCACGTTCTCTTCGCTGTTTGGCGAGCCGTTTATGCCGCTCGACCCCATGGTCTATGCCAAGATGCTCGGTGAGCGCATCGCCGACGGCCGCACGCGTGTGTACCTGGTCAACACCGGCTGGATCGGCGGCGGCTACGGCGTGGGTCATCGCATCGAGCTTGCCTACACGCGCGCCCTGGTGGCCCGCGCCCTCGACGGTACCATCGAGGACAGCGAGTTCGTGCACGACGACATCTTTAACGTCGACATTCCCACCACGTGCCACGGCGTACCCGACGGCATCCTGGTGCCGCGCCAGTATTGGCAGAGTACCGCTCGCTACGACGAGGCCGCGCACAACTTGGCCGTGATGTTCGAGGAGAACTTCGAGAAGAAGTACTCGCACCTGCCCGAATCCGTCAAGGCCGCCGGTCCGCATGCTCAGGTGCACGCCGACGCCCGTCATCGCGGCCACGGCCTGCTGGGACTTCGCCACTAGCGTTGCTTCAGGCCCAAAACCACCATAAAGGGGACAGGCACCTTTGTGGTGGTTTTACTCGCGCGGATGACTCGGGTTACAATACGCCTGACATATTGCCCCCTTCTCCGGATGGGGGCAGCGTAAGCGCTCTTGTGGCGGCACCGTAGGACTTTGAAGGTGGCCGTCGTAAGGGCGCTTTTTGTTTAGGCGCCCTCGCTCGGGCGCGCACGATGAAGGGAGAGCGCATGAAGAGTTTCGTTGCCGAGGATTCGTTTTGGGAGCTATTTCCGCAGGCGGCTGTCGGTGTTGTGGTCGTAAAGGGTATGAAGCCCGCGGCTCAGATTCCTCAAGAGGACGTGGACGCGATTGCGGCGTTGCTCGACCGCGCCAATATCGACGCGGAGCGTCATCTGACCAGCGATACTATCAGCGAGAACGCACCGGTCAAGGCATGGCGCGAGGCTTATCGGCTGTTCAAGACCAAAAAGGGCGCGCGTTGCTCAATTGAGAACCTGCTCAAGCGCGTGCTCAAGGGCAAACCGGTGGGCCACATTACGCCCGGGGTGGACATCTACAACACGGTGTCGCTGACCTACGCGCTGCCCGTTGGCGGCGAGGACCTGCATGCGATTGAGGGGGATCTTTGCTTGAAGGTGACTGACGGCGGCGATGCGTTCCTGCCACTTGGCGAGGAAACGGATGACCCGACGCTGCCCGGCGAGCTCGCCTACATCGATGATGCGGGCGCCGTATGCCGCTGCTGGAACTGGCGCGATGGCGTTCGCACGGCGCTGTCCGACGATTCGGCCGATGCATTCCTGGCGATTGAGTGCGTGGAGCCCGAGCGGATGGGGGATTGCCAGGCTGCCGTTGATCGTCTCGCCGAGTTGCTCGAGCGCTATCTGGGAGCGACGGTTGTCGTTAAGACGCTTGTGACCCGCGACAATCCCTGCGTGGAACTGTAACGACGCCTGCGGATCATGTTCGCCGGTCAAAACCACTACAAAGGTGCCTGTCCCCTTTGTGGTGGTTTTTATGTTGATGGGTTAACAAATGGGATATTTGGGTATGGGTGTTGCCTCGTGCGGCTAAGATGTTTACCCGTTAGCATCATGTAAGCGAAAGGCGGTCGTCTCCCATGCAGCAGAACGACGAGACACGTTTCGAGGACTTTGTCGGACTGATCAGCGGGCTCTACAAGGAGATCCAGCGCATTAAGACATCCGAGGGCGCAAGGCTGGGCCTCAAGGGCTCCGACGTTATGTGCTTGTACTATCTTGAGCGCAGCAAGGACGGCCTGACTGGCGCTGACCTGGCTCGCATGGCAGGCGTGACCCGTGCCGCCGTCTCGCGCACGCTCGCGCATCTGGAGGAGGGCGGCTACGTCGAGGTCGACGACTCGGGTGATGCGGCCGTTAAGTATCGTGCCCCGGTGCGCCTGACCGCTCTGGGCGGCGAGAGCATGAGCGAGGCGGACCGCATCATTCGCGAGGTGCTCGACACCACCGGTAAGGCTATGGGTGTGGAGCAGCGCGAGCAGATGTATGCGTCGCTGCGTACGATTCTCAACACCCTGCGTGAGATCTAAGGCCGCCAAGGCATTTGCTTCCCATTAAAAACTGCATAGTCCCGTTTGAGCGCGTGAGCCGTGCCGGGACTTTGTTGTCAAAATTCCCTGCGCGAGACCTGCGCAAGAAAGGATTCGCTATGTCCGTCCGCATTATTACCGATTCCGCAAGCGATATGTCACCGGCTGAGCACCCCGCTCTGCGTGTTCTGCCGTTGTCCGTCACCTTTGGCACCGATGTGTACATGGATGGCGTCGACATCGATCACCAGCGCTTTTACGAGATGCTCGTGGAGCGCGATGAGCTGCCCAAGACCGGCCAGGTCAACCCGTACGCGTTTTCGCAGGCGATTGCCGAGGCGCGTGAGGCCGGCGACGAGGCCGTGATTATTACCGTGGGCGCCAAGCTCTCGGGCACCAACCAGAGTGCTCGTACGGCACTTGCCGAGGCGCCGGGCGGCGACATGTTCGTCGTGGACAGCAATAACGTGACCTTGGGCGAGCGCGTGCTGGTCGAGTATGCGCTACGCCTGGTGGACGAGGGCCAGGGCGCGGCTCAGGTTGCGGCGGCTGTCGAGGCCGTGCGCGACCGCGTGGTCGTCATCGGCCTGCTCGAGACGCTGGAGTACCTGGTGCGCGGCGGTCGACTGTCTGCTGCGGCCGGTGCCGTGGGTACGCTGCTCAACGTAAAGCCCGTGGTGGCTGCCGAGGACGGTCTGATCGTGCAGCTGGGCAAGGCGCGCGGTTCCAAGAACGGACGTAACCTGCTCAACCAGAAGGTCGAAAAGGCGGGCGGCATCGACTTTTCCATGCCGCTGGCGCTCGGCTATACGGGCCTTTCGGATGCGGTGCTCAAGAAGTATATCGAGGACAGCGCGGCACTGTGGGCTGGCCACACCGAGGGCGAACTGCCCGTTCACACCATCGGCGCCACCATCGGCACCCATGTAGGCCCCGGCGCCGTAGCCGTAGCCTTCTTCCAGCCCGTTAACTAGCCCACCTGCCAAAACCACCACAAAGGGGACAGGCACCTTTGTGGTGGTTTATGCTATTCCGGGTGGAAGGGAGCGAGCAATGGCGTCTGAGGGCTTTTTTGAGCGGGTGTACGAGGTGGTCGAGCAGATTCCCGAGGGGATGGTCGCCACGTATGGTCAGGTGGCGCTGCTTGCTGGACGTCCACGAAGTGCGCGGTACGTGGGGTATGCCCTGCATGGCAATCCGCGCCCCGGCGAGATTCCCTGTCACCGCGTGGTGTTTGCCGATGGCCGCATATGCGATGGTTTTGCTTTTGGCGGTCCCGATGCTCAACGTGAGCTTTTGCTAGGGGAGGGTGTGGCGTTTAAGGACGACATGCACGTCGACTTGGCCGCCTTTCGCTGGCCTGCAGGGCTCTAGCGGCTCTGTCGTGGCTTAAACCACCACAAAGGCGCCTTATTGAACTGCGCCCCGAAACTTGGACTGAATAAATAGCGACTACGCCGCAAGGGCCC
>CADFMD010000017.1 GCA_902835305.1 Coriobacteriaceae bacterium | reverse complement strand
CGCATTCGGCGAGATACGTTTGCGAAAGTGGTTGGTTTTAGATTAGCGCTAACATGCACTTGCGCACACGGTACAGCGTGATGCCGCGCAGGCCGTCGGGCAGGAAGCACTTCACGAACCGCGCGCCGAAGCGCCTGTCGGACTCGAGCCACACGCGCCGCACGGCGTCGCGCGCCTCGGACCAGTCGTCGACGGGGCAGCCGTTGGAAACCCAGCTGCAGTGGCCCGACCGGCTCACCCCCAGCACCTTGGCCATCATCGCCACCGTGAAGTTGCCCTTCTCCGCCTCCATGAGCCTGTACCTGGCTAGAGTGCCTGCTCTTTGGCGAAGAAGGCCGCGGCTTTTTTTAGGAACGCGTTCTCCGCCTCGAGCTCGCGTATGCGCTTCCTCGCCTCGCGAAGCTCGCGCTCCTCGGCCCTCGGGTCGGGCTCGCCCCCCAACTCGCGCTTGCGCTTGAGCACCCAGTCGTTCACCGTCTTGGGGTTGAGCCCGAGCTCCCCGCAGACCTGGGTTATGGGGCGCCCCGTGGAGATGACGTAGTCGGCTGTCTCCCGCCTGAACTCGTCGGTGTACTTCTTCTGATTGGCGACCATGAGGCAATCCTTCCGTCCATCGGCTTGAATGCAGTCTAGGGCATCGCGGCCACACGATCCCTCCAGCCCGCGTGTCCGACAAAACGATACAGGTCAGAGGTCGCCCCGCGACGCGGCGCCACGCGACGAAGTGCAACCGCAGGCTGATCGACCGCAGGGAGGCCATGGCCGCCGCCGGCAAGAGGCCGTGCATGGCCAACTGCGCCACGGCGCGCGAGATGGCGTGCTGGGTGTGGGCCATAGCCGGGATGGCGGCGGCGTAGCGCGCCGCCGCCCCCGGACACGGGTTCCGACCCCGGCGCGCGCCGCGCTCGAGGCCGTTGGGAGGCCATCCGAGTCCCTTTTCTGGGCGGCGGGAGACCGCCATGCCCGCATAAAGACTCCGATTTCGCCGCGAGGCCCCCAGCCGTAGCAACGAAATGCGCAGCCGAGAAGGCCACGCGCGGATATTAGAATGCCGAACGTGCGTCGAGCAGACACGCCCTCCAGCGGCGCGGTCGCAGGGTGAAGATAGGTAGGCCCGGCCGTGCGCGGTAGCTCCGCGGGCGGCCGGGCCGGTTTTGCCTCTTGGCAATGTTCAACTCATATTAAAAGGGAGGAGTCGACTGATCGGCCCCTCCCACGGCGTTTCGCCGTTTCTCTCTGCACATATTAGCACACGGAAGGAACGTCACCGCTTGCGCCCGTAGCCATCGATGAACCCCTCAATAAATCCGTATTTCTGCCGGTCACCGCTTCCGACGATCATCATGTACGTATCAACCCCGACAGCGCTCTCGAGCTTCTCGAGCTCCCGCAGGCATTTCCGAAGAAAATCTCTGGAACGCTTCTTCTGATGCGTTAGCAAGGTCAATAGGTAGGCCAGGAGAACGATGTAGTCGATTATGGAATTGAAATTCAACCTGTACCCGATAGAAAGATCCTCATCGAGAAGCTCGCCAACCGCGGCCAGGTTTCTGTCGGTCTTGGGATACTTAACCGATTGGCTGAACCTCGAATCAAATACCGCCCCGTTATGGGCGACCGCGTTCCTTAAGGGACGAATCGTCTCGACGATGTTGATGACAATGCCGGGGTTCGCATGTAAGAGACCTAGGTCGCTTGCGATATCGGCGAGGATTTCATCGGGAAGGCTTCTGCATACGCTTGTGAGATCGCCGAGGGTCATCACCTCGAAAATGCTCCAAACGGGCGCGTCATCGTCGCGATCGACATAATGCTTCACGAGATCGTTTTTGTAACTCCGTCTCACGATGTTCTGAAGCTGGCTCTTGAGCTTGAGCTTTCCCCCATCTGCCCGTTCACGACCCTTCCGTTGACATCCCTGCATGTCCGGAGGCCGCGCTTTAAGAAGGTCGCCAGCCCGGGGTCCTCTATGTTCTCAAGTATTCTGGCCAAGACTATGTTTTTAACCGCCGTTTCGATGAACATTATCTCCGGGTAGATTGCAGCCTTGATGGCGGAATCGAACCCGTATATGTCCATGAGTGCATCGAACGAAGGGAGGGGGAGCGCATTTTTGGGCTTTCGGACAAACCGGAAGCCTTTATAGCCATGGAAATAGCCCATGTTTCTCAGCAGTATCTTTCTGTCGCTCCCCCGCAAATCCTCCATACCGTGATTCGTCCTCATGTGCTTCATGAGGGAATTGATGCTCATGCCCTTCTTCATCGAACCTCCCTTGGCCTCCTTCTAGGAAATTATATCCCAGCCCGCCTCGACGGGGCGAGCCTGTCGTTGGCGCCGGCCTATTTGCGTTTGTTAACGTCGTGATTGCGGGTTTGATCACATCCGATTTTCAGAATTGAGCACGATAGTTTTTCGGTTTTGAACACGGCCACGCCGACCAGACCGCATGCCTTAACGTTGTCGGTGCGTCGTATCGGCAACGAGCAAAGGCAGGAGGGAATGATCGACGTGGACAAGATAGAGGACGCAGGTGGCGGGCTGCAGGGCCATGCTCGAGGCCGAGCTCGCGCACAGGGACGCGACCAAGAGGGCACGGCTGCTCAGGCAGGCGAGGCTCCCCGTGCACAAGTCGGCCGAGGGGTTCGACTGGTCGCACGTGCGGTTCTCCGAGGGCTGGGGCCGCGACGACATGCTTTCGCTGGGCTTCGTCGGCCCCCGCGAGGACCTCGTGTTCTTCGGCAAGACCGGCAGGGGCAAGACCCACATGGCCGTGGCCCTGGCGATGCGCACGGCCGCCGCCATCTGGTCGTCGCCGAACACCGCGCCCCACCGGCTGAACTCCAGGTTCGTGGTGATGACCACCGACTGCCGCTCGTAGGCGTCGGCGAACACCTAGAAGAGCGCGCGCGCCGTCGAGATCCAGCGGCAGGAAGCCGAGCTCGTCGATGACGAGCAGCCTAGCGCAGCCGATGAGCGCGGCCTCACGGTCAAGGCGCCCCTCGTCGCGGGCGCGCCGCAGCCGCATGACGAGCGATGACGCGGTGAAGAAGCGGGCCTCCATCCTCCGCTCGCACGCCAGCATGCACAGCGCCGAGGCCATGTGCGTCTTGCCGGTGCTGACGTCCCCCACCAGCACGAGGTCCTCGCAGAAACCAGTTTCATGGAGCGTTTCATTGAAAATCCCCCTAATCTAGCAACGGTTTAAAGTCTACTAGATTGGGGGGGGACGCGAGCCAAGTCGACAAAGGCAGTTAACCGGCGGCTATTCATGCCTCGATTTAGAACCGCTCGAGAATCTCCGCAGCATTCTCTCGCAGATAGATATCTAGGTCCGGCACGGCAAACTGCACGTAGCCCCTCTGTGGTGCCTGAATAACCTCTCTTTGTAGCAATTTGGCCCTAATAGAGCTGATCTCATTGGTCTTTTTACCCATGCGCTTAGCAATCTCGGCTGATTTGGACTGTTGTTTATCCTCGCACATCGCCAAAAGGTATTTGATATCGTTAAGTCCCAGTCCAGAAATCGCGGGCTCGTGAACAACATCGTGAAAACGAGCCTCTGCCAGCGCAATGCCTTCGGTGACATCGTGTTCGCTCACAATGGCACTTTTGGCACGATGCAAGTTGGCGCGCTGCCAAATGGAGTAACCGACCATTTGCACCAGATAGGCATAGCCCTTAGTGGTCTTAGCGGTTCTCGACAGCAGTTAAACCATTGTCTAAAGCGAGAAATACTCACTCTCGGAAGACAAGTTAGGCCCCAACCATGGATCACCCGTCAAGAAAAACTCCGGCCAGCGCTGCGTGAACAGTGCCTGTTCGCGTTTCCAACGGCGCAGCTTCTCCTCGTTGGCCTCTTCCCTGCCGCGCGAGGTGAACTCGTAGTGGTACAGCTCGGCATAGGGCGTAAAGATGGTGCGGTAGCCAGCTTCCCGCACGCGCAGGCAAAAGTCAGCGTCGTTAAAACCGACGGCAAATTCCTCGTTGTAGCCGCCGATCTGCTCAAATACGTCGCGTCGCACCATCTGACAGGCACCTGTTACGGCGCTAAAGTTACCCGGACGTACGGCGCGGGCAAGATAGCCCTCGCGCTTTGCCGAGAAATCCTGGTTGGCATGGGCAAGTGCGCCACGCACACCAACCAATATGCCAGCGTGTTGCACCAGATGGTCGGCAAAGTAGAGTTTGGCGCCCACCACGCCCGCATCGGGACGCTGCAGATAGCCCATCATCTCTTCGATAAAGTCGGGGCTTATGACCTCGGTATCATTGTTCAGCAACAGAAGGTAATCACCCTTGGCATGCTCCACGCCAAAGTTAATGATCTGGGAGTAATTGAACTCACCCGGCCAGCACACAACACGCGCGATGCCCTTGCCTTCGGATGCTGCAGCCACGCGCTCTGACAGGGTTTCGTAATACGCAAACGTCTCCGGGGCTTCGCTGTTGTTCTCCACCAAGACGATCTCGTAATTGGTATACGTGGCCTTCTGGGCGATCGACATCACACAGGCGTCAAGCGTCTCAATGTGATCCTTGGTGGGAATCACAATGCTCACCAGCGGCGCAGGCTCCGGCAGCGCAAAGCGCATGCGGTAGACAAACGGCGTCTCGGTCTCCTCGACCGTTCCGCAAATGCCCAGCGCGTTAAAGTGGCGCTGCAGCGCAAGACGACCGGCTTCAATAGCATACGGCTTGCTATCGGCAGAGCCATCGGCGGTCGACCCCGGATGAACGCGCCAGTGATACAGCACGTGCGCAACATGTTCAAACCGCGCGCCCGCCGCAAGGCAGCGGAGCGTCAGGTCGTAGTCCTGGGCACCCGCAACGTCTTCTGGGGACGTGCCGATACGATCGATAAGCGCCTTCTCCACCATCAGGAAATGCGTCACGCAGTTATGGCTATAGAGCAAGTCTACATTGAGCTTGGTCTTAAAGACCGGCTGGCCCCACTCCCCCGTTTTCTGAAACATGTCCTCGTCGCAGAACAGGACCTGGGGACGCTCGCCCTCGGCAGCATTGTTCAGCGCGGCAACATAGTGGAACAACGCGTCCGGCTCCAGAATGTCATCGTGGTCCAAGAACGCGATGTAGTCGCCCATCGCTTGCTCAATACCCGCGTTGGTGTTGACCACAATGCCGCCGTTGCCGGGCAGCCCAAAGCGACGAACGCGCTCGTCGTGGGCGCCTGCCGCAAGGTCGGCAACCGCATCCCATTCAGGTGAGGCATCCATAAGGAGCAATTCCCAGTTGTCATAGCTCTGGGCTAGCACCGAGTCCAGCAGCTCGCGCAGGTAGACTCGATCGGTCTTGTAGCACGGCACCACAATGCTCACGAGCGGCCTATAGGCAAAGGCCGCCGAAGCGACACGCTGGCACGCCAAATCGCCCGGCTTTGCGCGATGCTGCTCAAACCAATGTCGATAAGCTGCGTCGTCTGCACGCGCGTCCTTCATACGGTTCCAGCTGTCGTCGACCATGCCGTTGTACAGGCGACCATCCATGGCGCAAAACCCGCTCTGGATCTGCTCTGTGGGATCGCTCACAATCGCGACAAAATCTCGTATATCCTGAGGCATCTCAACGCTCAGAAACGTTTTATTGACGCGGCATCCGTTCTGCTGCGGCACATCGAACTGCGATTCAAACACATGCACGGTGGCATCGATGGCGTTCATATGCGTATCGAAGATCAGGAGCTCAGGTGCGCACTGGGGGTCTCCCGCCCAGGTAACCTCATAGCGCCACACCACGCCGGCGTCTGCCGGCAAATAGCGAATGGCATCGATCTCGTAGAGGCCGCAGTGTTCGCCACGCTGCGCATCGCGGATAAGCGCACACAGCGCAGGCTTAGCTTTGTAGTTAATCTTGGATTCCAGCTTGGCCACGCGGCTATCGAGGCGAATGGAGCCCAACCTTTGGTCACCGGATGCAAATGTGACGTCAATCGTAGAGCCGTCCAGAAAGGGAAGCACCAAGACGGCGAGCTCGCGCTCGTAATCGGAAACGGAAGGGCAAAGCGCCAGTACACGGCCATGATCGACCGGGAGCACCAGCGACGGCACAGAAGAACCGCTCGTCGTCGCATGGGCAAACGCTTGAGAACCCTCCCGCTCAATAAGCGCGGCGACATCCTGACCGGCAAAACGAAGCAGCACAAACAGACGGCCCTGACTGCGGCAAAGTGCCAAACGCTTGATACTCATCTACACTTCTCGCTTTCCCAGGGCGTTCGCTGCCATGCGCTTGCAGGCACCCAGACGCCCAAACCTCAAGACGTCGTAATCGAACATGAGCTTTTTGCACTCACGGGCATTGGGGGCCTTGCTGGTAAGCGCCGCACGCACCATAGCGGCAACAGAAGGAGCGCATTGTGCGAGCGCAGCATCGCTGCCCACGGCAGAACCGGCAAGCGCCGTGGCAACGGCGGCAAACACCTTGCCGCAGTCCGAACCCAGCAACCTGAGGGCATCGTACAGCACCAGATCGCAGAGGAAGTACGCCAGGTCCTCGGCATGCTGTACATCGAGACCGTCGCGCTGCCAGTCAGCCATCACCGCGGAGTAAATCTTCACGTGCTCCAGCAGTCGCGTCTCGTCGTCATAGCGCATAGTGTCCATAAGCGAGCCCTTGCGCGCGACACGATAGTCATACAGCTTGTTCGAGATAAGCGCGGTCTTACGCGAACGACCGTACACGGCAAAATCGAAGACCTGGTCCTCGCCATACTTGACGGTTTCGTCGAACACGATCCCGTTACCCAGCAAAAACTCACGCTTGCAGGCGGTGCGCCATGCAAAGGGGCGAGATGCTTCCTTAAACAGCAGGTCAGAGCTATAGCCTTCAAACGACACATCGCGCGGGCTCAGCACATAGTTAAGCCACGGATACCCTGCCTCGAGCGGATACGGATTCGCGCCAAAGGTCAACACGTCGCAATCCTCGCGCTCAAAGACATCGACGATCACACGGCACGCATCGGGCGTAAACCGGTCGTCGGAATCCAAAAACGCGACGATAGGCGCCGTGGACGCGGCGATGCCTGCATTACGCGCACTCGACAGGCCGCCGTTCTCCTTATCGACCAGCGCAAAGCGCGAGTCCTTTTCGCAATAGGCAGCCGCAATATCGCGCGAACCGTCCGGCGAGCCATCGTTGACCAGCACGCCTTCCCAATCGGGCATGTCCTGCGCAAGCAGGGAGTCCAGGCACCAGGCCAGGCACTCCTCCACGTTATAGATGGGAACGACAACGGAAATCTTGGGGGTAGCCATAGTCACTCGCTCCTACTGTGCGGCCGGAACGTCATCAGGGTGCGGGTTGTCGCCGTAGGCGCGCTGATACGTCAGCACGCGCCAGACCAGCGGCAGGCCGCCGATCTTAAAGTAATGCTTAAACGTATTGAGCTTGCCCGGCTTCTTAAAGTCAAAGCGCGAATCGATATAGGCGCGGGGCGACTTGACCATCAGGCGCAAGTCGGTCTCGCCACGCGGATCAAACAGCGACAGGTCAAAGCGACCGGCATCCCAATCGGCCTTGAGCTCGGGCGAGGCCTTTTTCCAAAACTGCTCACGCAGCTCATCGACCAGACGCTCATCATTCCAACGGTACGTATCGACCTTCATGCGCATTAAAATGCCCTGAAGCTGAGCCTTGAGCTCGGGACGCTCGTCCAAAAAACGTTGCATCTCGGCATATTCATCGCACACGCAAAACACCTTGTTGGGCGAATTAACGGAGCTCTTCTCGTTATCCTGGCGATAGCACAAAATGGGGTCTGCAATAAACGCGGCACGCTCGGCGCAAGCCCAAACCTTAAAGTTAAAGCCTGCGTCCTGATACGAGGCGCCCGGCGTGGGAAGGAACCGAATCTGATTGTCGTTGAGGAACTCGCGTCGATAGATAGCCGACCAAATGGAAGGTTTGCGGTAGAAGATGCCCGGGCGATCGACGGGGCGATACGCGGCGCCCGTCATATGCTCGTCGATAATCCCAAACAGCTCACGGCGCTCGCTGGGCGTGGACCAATACAGGTAAAAGTCGCCCTTTACCACATCGGCATGCTCAGCATCGGCCTTGGCGACCAGCTTTTGGAGCGAATCCTCAAACATAAAGTCGTCGGACTCAAGGATGCCCACGTACTCACCGCGCGCCATCTCCAGGCCGCGGTTCATCGAGTCGCCGTAGCCGCTGTTGGCTTTATCAATCATCTTAACGCGCGCATCGCGCTCCATGTACTCGCGAATAATATCTGGCGAGCTATCGGTGGAGCCGTCGTTGATGCAGATGATCTCGATGTCCTTGAGCGTCTGCGCCACGGCGGAATCGAGGCACTCGCGCAGGTAGCGCTCAACATTGCAGATGGGAACAAGCAGCGAAACTTTAGGGGTATCAGAGTTCTGCAAGAGAACCTCCTGTTGGATAGCGTGTAACAGGGTTATTTTAGCAGCCGAGTTACGGCAGGCGGCAGCGCCTGGAATTAGATAAAGCGCTCCAGGCAGGCTTTGAGACCGCGAGTCGAAAGATAGAACTGCGTGGCGTCTGCCATTGAAACGCCCGAGGTCGCCGCAACGAGCTTGTGGGCAACACGACGAACGGCACCCTTAGCAGGCATATCCGCCCACTCCGTTCCCAAAAACGTCGTGAGGTCCATGTTGACGCGAGCCGCCACGCGATGGAAGCCATCAGCATCCAAGCGCGCCAAATCAAACACGATAAGGTCCAAGAACCAGGTGATCATCTCGCCGGGACACAGGTCCAAAAGACCGTAGGCCGCCCAGTCCTCCAAGACCTCCTCGAGCATCCTCATGTGGGAGTCAAGCTTTTTGGCGCGAGCCTCGGCACTGTTGAACTCGTGCGTCGCCGATTCGTTCTCCATCACGTAGTGGTAGAACTTGTCCGGCATGACGACGGTCTTGCGGGCAAGCGCATAAGCCGCAAATTGGAAGACGACGTCCTCGCCCAAAGCCAAACCGGGGGCGAAGCGAATGCCTTCGCGATTGAGCAGCTCGCGCGAAAAAGCCGCACGACAGGCATAGGGCTGCGCATTCGAATGGAACAGCAGTTGGGGATCACGGGCGCCGAAGGTACCGGCTTTGGGGCTCATGAGTTGCTGGACGCGTTTGGGGGCAGCATCGGCAGGTTCACAGACGCCGCCAAAAACGGCGGCCTCGGCATCTGCAGACTCCATGGCATGCAGCACGCGCTCGACCGTCTGGGCATCGATGTAATCGTCGGCATCCACAAAAAAGACGGTCTCGCCCTCGGCGGCATCGATTCCGGCATTTCGAGCACACGAGACACCCGCGTTTTCCTGGTCAATCACCAGTACGCGATCGTCGGCCTGCGCGATCTGGCGCAACACGTTCAACGAATCATCAGTCGAGCCGTCGTTGACACACACAACCTGAATCGAGCGCTCGGACTGGGCCAGCAGCGAATCGAGGCATCGCTGAATGGAGCGCGCAGAGTTGTAAACGGGGACGACAATGGTAGCTTTAGGACACGAGGCCTCTCCCATGCCGACCTACCCCCTCAGCGATTCGATGAGGAAGGCGGCGACCACGCCTGGGCCTCCAACCGAGGCGTAATACTTAGCACGCCCCAAGGCACCATCCGTCGCAAAACTCGGATGCTCGTCAACCCAGCCCTCAGGATCTTTGAGGATGGCAGCGAGATTCGCGCGCTTCCACGGTTTGAGGTCGTCAAGCGAAAACTCCCCCGCGTCCAAGGCCGCTTGGAACTCCTTGGCCATCTGAACCAGGAACTCCTTATAGAACTTAGGCGCCAGGCGCACGTAGTTCCACATATACGAATCGTACTTAATGAGCTGGTTGAACTTGAGCATGCGCGCGACATCGCCGCTTGCATGGTCGCAGGCATAATCCTCTCGAATCCAACGCTCAATCTCGGCATACTCGGTATTGACGCAAAAGACCTTAGCCGAAGAATTGACCGAGGAATTCTCGTTGTCCTGGCGATACGACAACACGGCATCATGCAGGTAAACAGCCTTATCGGCGCACGCGATCACCTTAAAGGCGAACGACGTGTCCTGAAAGGATGCCCCCGGAGTCGGCAGGAACGTAATGCCGTTGCGCTCAAGAAAAACGCGACGGTACACGGCCGACCAAATCGACGGCTTTTGCTTAAAGAACTGCGTCGTATCGCTCGGGTGCACCGGCTTGCCGCAATCCCGAGGTTTAAACATCTCGTGCAGCGAACGGCGCTCCTCGGGCTTAGACCAATAGAAATCAAAGTTCGCCTTCGCAAAGTCGGCATTATTGCTATCGGCGGCCGAGACAAGCTTTTCGAGTGCGTCGGACGCCATAAAGTCATCGGACTCCAAGATGCCCACGTACTTGCCACGCGCCATCTCCAGACCGTGGTTCATCGAGTCGCCGTAGCCGCTGTTGGCCTTGTCGATCATCTTGACGCGCCCATCGCGCTCCATATACTCGCGGATAATCGCCGGCGAGTTGTCGGTCGATCCGTCGTTAATGCAGATGATCTCAATATCCTTGAGCGTCTGCGCCAGGGCGGAATCGAGACACTCGCGCAGGTAGCGCTGAACATTGTAAATGGGGATAAGCAGCGACAGAACAGGGCTGCCAGAGGCGTTAGTAGACAAATGTGCTCCTTAGGAAATACCTGTCGTTTCATGGTATCAAAGGGTCAGCGCGCCAGCGGGCGTTTATATAATCTATGGAGCCCGCAGAGGAAAAACCGATACGAAAGGACGTCATGCAGCCCAAAGCCGCACGCAATATATCCATCGAAGCGCTGCGCTTGATCGCGGTCGCCGGCATCGCGGTATTCCACACGTTTCAGTGGACCTTCCAAGCGACCTGCGTCGGCGTCGTGGAATATGTGCCGCTTGCGATGTTCTCCTATTCCGGCGTGCTCGGTTTTATTAACCTGCTGGGCTGCTGGGCCAACGAGGTCTTCTTTATGATCTCGGGCTATTTTCTCATCGCCTCAGCCGCGCGTGCTTGGGACGGTGGGGCAACGTGGAAATCGCAAATGCAACGGACGGTGCAGCGCCTTGGCAAGGTCGTTATGCCCACTGCGTTTTATTGCCTCGTGGCACTCGCGTGGTCCACGGTCGTCTCCCCCATTCCCGATGTTACCCTCAGCACGCACTACTGGTACACGCTAGGCCTTGAGTTTATCTGGGTCTATGCCGCCACGGTCTTCATGGCGCCATGGTTTGGACTGGCTAAGAGTCGACTCTCCCAGAAGAGCTACACGGCGACGGTCATCGCTGTTGGCATCCTCGCATTTGCTGTTAACGGGTATTTAGCCGCCATGAGTACGACAAGCGCCGGCGAGTTTTCTTGGCTCCAGAAACTCATGAGCGCCGTCACGTACGTTATCGCGTTTTTGATTAGCGGACTGCTCCGCGACGTAACCGGCGCCATAGATTCGGACAAGGCGGGCGCCTTAGGCACGCGGTCGCTCGCAGCGGTTTTGGCGCTCGCCACCATCCTGGAAGGAGCACTCTCCTTCACCGACAACCTCACGGCGATGGCAGTCCTCTCCTACAAATCAACCTCGTTGATCTCGTTTGCCCTCGCTGCCGCCTCCCTGCTCTTTGCGGCAACCCGACGCAGTGCCTCAGGCAATCCGCGGACTGCAGGTGTCATCGTCACCTTATCGACCGCCACGCTCGGTTTCTATGTGATGCAGTCGCTCACCAGTAGCCTGTGGCGTCCCGTCTTCAATACGTTGCTCACAAACATACTGGTCAGCCAAAACAGCCCGGCAGCTATATGTATCATCACGGGTACCGTCATTAGCATCGTCTTTGCTCTGTCGCTCCTCATCATCGATGCAGCTAGAAGCCTTATCGCTCGCAAGCTCAAGCGGCAATAGACACGCTGCCGTCAGACGCTAAAGCCGCTGCAGCCGTGGCAGGTTCCTGCGTTTTATTCAAAGCTTGCCGACAAGGTGCGCCGAGCCTTTACAATAGGACAGTCCCAAGGACGTATTCGATAGCTTCCGTGCAGCGCATGCCCGCCGCGCGTGAAAGGATATATTGCCCCATGCCTTCAACCCTTCCCGCTCCCATCGATAAGCTCGCCATCGTCGTCGTTACGTACAAGCGCCAGGAACTCCTGGCCAACTTGTTCGACTCCATGACCGAGCTCACGGCAACGCCCTGGCGCATCGTGATTGTCGATAACGAGAATTCGCGCGAGACCGAGGCCATGTGCACTGCATTCAACGAGCGCCTGGCCAACCTGTGGGGCATCGACACCGTGCAGCCCGACGCGCAGGGCGGCACCGACCGTGTCATCTACGCCCCGCAGCTCGAAAACGGCGGCGGTGCGGGCGGCTTCTCCGCTGGCACTAAATGCGCATACGATCTGGGGGCCCAGTGGTTCTGGGTGATGGACGACGACGTGCTCGTCATCCCCGAAGGCATCGAGCGCCTGGCCAAGTGGACCGACCGCTACGATGTTATCCAGGGTTCGCGCCTGGACTTCGATGGCGGCGCCTTCTTTTGGCAATACCAACTCATCCTTTCGCTCGGCATTCCCAACCCTGTCGCCAAGTGGGACTTGGGCCCCGAGGGCTACCGCGCCATGAACCAGCTGTGCTTTGAGGGTGGCATGTTCTCGCGCCGCGTGGTCGACAAGATTGGCCTGCCCGACGCGCGCTTCTTTATCTACGGTGACGACGCCTGCTACGGCTACGTGGCCAGCCAGCACTTCCCCGCCGCCGTTGTTGCCGACGTGGTGCTCAAGCGCGCCCGCGCCGTCTCTAACTGGGACATCGCCGGCAAGCGCCAGCTCAACTCTACGAGCGACACCAACCGCTACTACATCATGCGCAACCGCGGTTATCTGGCCCGCTACATGCAGATCTACGGCGACTACCACCCTGTGCTGTTCCGTCTGGGCAACGCCGCGACCTTCTGCAAGGAATTCATTCGCCTGGCCGCCGTTGACAAGTGCTTTAAGACCGGTATTCCGGCGCTGCGCCGTGGCATGAAGGACGCCCGCAAGATCGTCAAGGACCCCAACTGGAAGCCCATGCCGCCCCTGATGGACGCGGAGCAGTAAAGGGCTTTCGCCCGCCGCTACAGTCGTTGGCACACCACGGACACACGCTGACCGTCAAAGCCAAAGCCCCAACGCATGCGCCCGACGGCGGGGCGCGGCACGCGGATATCATCGATGCCGTCGCGCTCTATGTCGAGCAGCGCCTGAACCGCCAACAGTTCCAGGCCCAGGGCATCGACGCCAGGGTCGTACATCATGTTGATCGTTATCAGCGGACGTTCATCGAGCATACCGATCGTATCGGCTATGTCGAACGCGGCGCCCGTAGGAAAAACCTGGATGTCCCAGCGATCCGCGCCACACTTTCGCCTCGAAGCAGGATTGGCATAGCCCGGCAATCCAAAGCAGAGTCCTTGCAAGAGCAGGTGATATGGCAGCGGTGTATCTGGGTCGGTCGCACCGATTCCCGCATCTCCCAAGATGCGGCTTAGCGCCCGCCTCACGGTATCCTCGTTCCCATGGCACAGCCCGTCGCGAAACGCATCGACGTCTCGAATGTCTTCTGCAGCGCACTCAAACCACTCAATAATCACTAGACGCAAGGCCTGGCGAAGCTCGTTATTGGGCAATCGCAAAGCACGGAAGCGATCGCCATGCTCTGGCTCCTCAGTCATATCCGTCGTGAGAAAACCGGACAGATACAGCGCTGTCCACATGCCATCGTCAGGCGAGACATCTGGCTCTGCAGTGCCCAAACAAAGCGGGGCCTCAGCGCACCCATGGGCCTCGAGCAAATCAAATGAGACCGAAAGGCGGTCGAGATTCCACCCGGCAACTACCCTACTCAGGCAATCGGCATATCCATACAGATCGGCACGCACAGGCGCCGTGCAGCCTCGGCCCAGAAAACCGATCACACGCTCTGGACTCGAGCAATAGGCCCTGCCAAACCGATACCCCTCGAGCCATTCACGCGCATCATTCAGGTATTCCTCGCGCCCAGCATGATTCAAAAGAGCCTCGACCTCGGCATCCGAAAAACCGAACCAACGGTCACACCACGCCGACAGCGGCGTCGTCAGACAATACGAGCAGCCGCGCGAAGAAAGCGCCGCTTCGGCAGGACCGGGACACTCCCCCATCAGACAAGCAAAGCGTAGCGAATGGCCCGCGGCAGCAATGGCGTCAAACAGCACACGGTCAAGTAGTTCTGCCGGATCGGCGTCGGAAGCGTCCCTCGCGCTCGCATGGCGAGACCACGCCGCATCGTACTCATCAACGAGCAATACAACCTGCTCATCGCAGGCAATCTCCAGCAGCTCTATAAGCACACCGAGCACCGAGTCAACCTCGTCCGCGCTCGCCACGCCACGCGCGACACGTTCGATGTGACGCACCTTATCTCGAGCTAAATCCGGAGCCTCCAAGAGAGCCAACAAGCGAGCGCACTCGCCCGAAAGGGCATCGCGCACGACGCCGGCAACAGCGGGGCCACGCCTCGCAGCGCCAGAAAAGTCCAGCGATATCACCGGATAGCAAGCATACTCATCCCGATAGCGCCCACCGTCCGCATCCCAAATCTGAGCATCGGCAAACGAGATCCGACCGGCGCGACCGACCGCCGGACGCTCCAGAAAAGCCCTGAGCATCGACAAGTTCATGCTCTTGCCAAAACCCTCGGGTCGACAGCACACCACAACGGACGCGTCACAGTCCAACACATCGGCAATAAACATGGTCTTGTCGACCAGTATGCAACGACCAATGGCATCGGCAAAATCATGCACACCGACCGGCAAAACTGCATCATCGACATGGTTGACAAGCCGTACGCCAAAAGTATCGGCACTGTTGCAATACTCCTGTTCAGACACCGTAACTTCTCCCTAAAACGCAGCACGAAGCCCATTGTAGCGAGCAGTTCAAGTGCAACGCTGGATCCGTGCAAAGGCATCGGGCAACGGTAGGAACAAAGGCCTTGAGGGGGCATAACAAATCGTTGTGCAACAAAATGGGGCCCGATGCATCTGCACCGGCCCCCATTGCGAATCTTTAGTTGTCGGGCAACCGAAAGGGACTACTCCTCGGAGTCGTTCTGCCCAGCAGCCTTCTTTTGCTGATCGAGTTTATGCTTGCCACTCACAATAGACGTGGCGCCCAGCGTGGCCAAGCTTGCACTAGCAAGGCTCGCCATCACAATCAGATCGCCCGTCTTGGGCATGTTGCCGCCCGAGGACTTGGTAGTTGTAGTCGTCGTGGTCGTGGTGGTCACCGTTTTGGAGTCATTTTGCTCTTGGACCTGGTTGTCAGCACCGCTCTTGTCGTCGTCTTCGGACTGTTTCTTTTCGCCCTCGGCCTTGCTCTCGTCCTTCTTCTCAGATTCAGACTTCTTATCCTCGTCCTTCTTCTGAGCGGATTTGTCGTCCTTCTCCTCAGAGCTAGAACCCTTATCAGATTCGTTCTTCTCGGAAGCCATGTCCTTGGAGTCGCCCTTTGCGGCCTCGGTCTTTTCCGTGGAAACCTGATCAGAGTTGTCCTTGTTCTGGGTCGAGCCGTTATTGACGCCAGCCATCAGCGAAGAACCCAGCGTAGAACCAAGCTGCTCGGAGAAAGAAGGCTTCTTGTCCGGCGAAGCAACGGGAGCGTTCGGCGCCTTATTCGAGTCGTCCTTGGAAGCATCGGAATCAGGGGTCGTGTCAGAGCCGGAGCCGTTGTTAGAGCCGGTGTCAACGGACGAATCGCTCGAGCCGGTAGATGAGTTAGAGGTGTCAGCGCCGGTCGAACAAGAAGCGTCGCTGTCCGTATTGCCGGCAGAGCTTGAAGACGAATCGCCCGCAGCAGAGCCGTTCGAATCGGAGCCGTTCGAGGTAGAGCCGTCGTTGGTAGTGCCACCAGCAGAGCCATTACCGTCAGCATCGGTCGAGGGCGCATCCATCCTGTCATCGTTGGCATCGTCACTCGAGTCGTCATTCGAATCAGGTGTCGGCGAGGGCGCCGGCGTAGGCTCGGGCTGCACGGGCGTCGCAGCGGCAGCCTCGTCCACGGCGATATAGACCAGGCAGTCCTTGAGCTCATTGCGGTAGCGGTTCTTCCAGCCCTCATGATACTGGGGCTGGCTCGAATACTTGGTCGCCACGTTATTGACCACGCTATTGGAGAGCGCCGTCACAAACTCTCGGTCGGACATACCGTTGGAAAGATTCGCCCAGCGGAAAAAGTCCCTGCAGCCACCGGTGCCGCACATGTTGGTGATGCTCCACACCATGCCCTTGACGCAACCGGCGCGGCCCGAAATATCAATACCCAGGCCGCTCTTGAGCCACGCCTCGGTCACCGCATAGTACGAGTTGTACGCATAGGCATCTTGAAGTGCTGAGAACTCAACAGGATCGGTGCTGTAAGCACCCTGGAAAGCCTCCTGCGCGATACGGCCCAGCTCGGTGAGCTGACCGTTCTCGGACATGGGATTGTTCGCGTTGGAAATTTCGCTGCCGCGATCAATCGCATCCTTGAGCATGCAGTATTTTTCGGGGTTGTAGTTGTAGACCTGCTTCATAAACGGAATGAGCGACCAGCGGCGATCAAACTGATAGTAGCCCAGTGCGTTATAGCCGTCACCATACGAAAAGCCCTGGTTGTAATTACCATGGCTCTCGTACTTGGTAAAGTACTTCATCTCGGGAGTCACGTTGACAAACGAAACGCCCTGGACCGACCTCAGCACGCCCGAGAAGGACTGCTGGGTGTAGAGACCCTTATCGATATCGGTGGCATCCGAGGCAACGCCTGGCGTGGGCTCCTCGGCAGCGGCGGGTGCCGGCGCGGAAACGGCACCAAACGAAAGCGCCAGCGTCAGGCCCGCGACAATAGCAGAATGCTTGGGCTGCATAAGATCCTCCCTGCATTGGTGTAGTTAAAGTGCAGTTTGCAAAGATAGAAATAAGTATTGCAGCTCGCCCGTTGTTGCACAACAACCCCTCGGTAAACGGCAACAACCCTCCGCGAAATCTTAAGGAATTGCGCTCAACCTACAGCCTGATGTCAAAGTTAATCTCGGGGACGGCAGCAAGGTCGGCTAACGTCACGCCGTCGACGTACTTTTCGATCACGTCGTCCAGACCGCGCCAGAATTTGACGGTCGAGCAAAGATCGCTGCGGGCGCAGCTGTTGTCGATGCCATCGCACGCCACCGGAGCCGTGCTGCCCTCGACGGCGCGCAGGATGTCGCCAGCACGCACCTCGGAGGGATCCTTGGCCATCATGTAGCCGCCGCCCTTGCCGCGCACGCTCTTAAGCAGGCCCGCCTTCATAAGCGGACGAACCAGCTGCTCCAAATACTTTTGCGAGATATGTTCGCGGTCGGCGACCTCGCGCAGGGCAATCTTGCCCTCGGCGTCGCCCAGCGCCGCGATATAGATCATCAGCCGGAGGGCATAGCGGCCCTTGGAAGAAATGAGCATACCTACCCTCCCATTGCATCTGGGACAACATAACCAAGTTTGTTTGTCCCAAATCTTAAGTAAGTGGGACAAACACAACAGGTTATTTTGTCCCAGAATTTGAAAAGTCGAGTGGATTAGTCGGGTTTTCCCTTGACTAACGCCGAACCCATAGTAACTTTATTCCGAGAAGATTCCTAGGGTTTAGCACACCTATGAGTACACCATATACAGAGAGGGACAGCATGAGCGCAAATCCGCTGCTTTCCATCGAAGGTCTGACCGCCTCCGTGGACGAGAAGACCATCCTCCACAACGTCAACCTCAACGTCGCCGCCGGCGAGACCCACGTGCTGATGGGCCCCAACGGCGCCGGCAAGTCCACCCTCGGCCACCTGGTCATGGGCGACCCCGTTTACACGGTCAACGACGGCCGCATCGTCTTTGACGGCCAGGACATCACCGGGCTCACCACCGACAAGCGCTCGCGCGCCGGCCTGTTCCTGAGCTTCCAGGCCCCGGTCGAGATCCCCGGCGTGCCACTGTCGAGCTTTTTGCGCGCCAGTATCGCCGGCCGCCCCGGCCTGGAGATGAAGGGCAAGGAATTCCGTCGTCGCGTCAAGGAGCTCGCGGCCGAGCTCAACATGGATACCGCCTACCTCAACCGCGAGCTGGGCGTGGGCTTCTCGGGCGGCGAGAAGAAGAAGGTCGAGATGCTCCAGCTCCTGTTGCTGCAGCCCAAGCTCGCCATCCTCGACGAGACCGACTCGGGCCTGGACGTCGACGCGCTTTCCACCGTCAGCCACGGCATGGACGCCTACCGCAAGAGCTGCGACGGCTCCATGCTCATCATCACGCACAACACGCGCATCCTGGAGCACTTGGATGTCGACCGCGTCCACGTTATGGTCAAGGGTCATATCGTGCGCGAGGACGACGCCTCGCTCATCCCCTGGATCGACAAGAACGGTTTTGAGACCTTCGAGCGCGAGGCCGCCGAGCAGCGCGCCCAGGCCGAGGCCGCCGCTGCCGGGCAGCAGGCGTAAAGGGGCGACGCAATGACCAAGAACCGCACCGAGGTCGCGGACATCGACCGCAGCCTCTACGACTTCACCTATGGCGAGGAGGGATTCGAGCGCCTGGACGCCGGCATTACGCCCGACATCGTGCGCGAGATCAGCGCCAAGAAGGACGAGCCACAGTGGATGCTTGACCTGCGCCTCAAGTCCCTCAAGATCTTCAACCGCTTCCCCGATCCGACGTGGGGCCCCTCCATCGAGGGCCTGGACATGGACAACATCGTCACCTATGTCAAGCCCAACACCGACCAAAAGCACGACTGGGAGTCGGTGCCCGACGACATCAAGAACACCTTTGAGCGCCTGGGCATCCCCGAGGCCGAGCGCAGCTATCTGGCGGGCGTCGGCGCGCAGTACGACTCCGAGCTGGTCTACCACAACATGCAGGATACGGCGTCCAAGATGGGCATCGTCTACTCCGGCATCGAGGAGGCCCTGCACGATCCGCAGTGGGAGCCGCTCATCCACGAGAAGTTTATGACGCTCATCCCGCCCACCGACCACAAGTTTGCGGCCCTGCACGGTGCCGTATGGTCGGGCGGCTCGTTTGTCTACGTGCCCAAGGGCACCAAGCTCGACTTCCCGTTGCAGAGCTACTTCCGCCTCAATGCCAAGGGTGCCGGCCAGTTTGAGCACACGCTCATCATCGTCGAGGACGATGCCGACCTGCACTTTATTGAGGGCTGCTCCGCGCCCAAGTACAACGTGGCCAACCTCCACGCCGGCGCCGTCGAGCTCTTTGTTGGCAAGCGTGCGCACCTGCGCTACTCGACCATCGAGAACTGGTCCAAGAACATGTACAACCTCAACACCAAGCGTGCGCGCGTGGACGAGGACGGCGACATCGAGTGGATCAGCGGCTCCTTCGGCAGCCACGTGGGCTACCTCTACCCCATGAGCGTGCTCAACGGCCGCCGGGCTCGCTCGAGCTTTACCGGTATCACCTTTGCCGGCGCCGGCCAGAACCTTGATACCGGCTGCAAGGTCGTACTTAACGCGCCCGATACCTCGGCAACGGTCGAGACCAAGGGCATCTCCAAGAGCGGCGGCATCCAGACCTTCCGAAGCTCCATCGTGGCCACGCCCAAGGCCGAGGGCTCCAAGGCAACCGTGAGCTGCCAGTCACTGATGCTCGACGACCAGAGCCGCTCCGACACCATCCCCGCCATGGACATCCGCGCCAAGAACGTCGACATCGGCCACGAGGCAACCATCGGCCGTATCGGCGACGACAAGGTGTTCTACCTGATGAGCCGCGGCATCTCGGAGGAAGAGGCCCGCACCATGATCGTCAACGGCTTTGCCAACCCGGTCTCCAAGGAGCTGCCGCTGGAGTACGCCGTCGAGATGAACAACCTAATCAAGCTCGAGATGGAAGGAGCGATCGGATAATGAAACAGGAAACCAACACCGCTGCCACCACGCTCGAGCAGGTCAACGCGATGCCCGCAGCAACCTGGGGCTGGCTCAAGATGAACCAGACCAAGCTCGAGCTTTCGAACGAACTTGCCGCCGCTCCCGCCGAGGCCGTTGAGGTCGAGGGCTTGGACGAGCAGCTTGCCGGCTCGGCCGACGCCTTCGACGCCGCCATGGACGCCATGGCCGAGCGCTTCCCCGAGCGCCGCGCCTCCGCCCCCGGCGACGCTGCCGACCGTGCCCGCATCACGCCCGAGACCGAGCTCGACGTGCCCGCCACCTCTGTCTACCAGGCCGGCGCCATCAAGCTCGAGGAGGAGCTCTCCCCTGCCGAGGCCTTCGAGACCGGCATGGGCGAGGCTGCCTATGCGTATCTGACCGAGCACGCCACCAAGCGCATCGTCATCGATGTTCCCGCCTACCAGCACGCCGCCGTTACCGTGCGCGTGAGTGGCGTCGACGCAGCGGCTGCGATTGCCGCCATCGACGTCGTCGCCCGCCCGCAGGCAACGCTCGACCTCGCCCTAGCCCTGGACTCCCCCGTTGCCGGCGAGGGCGTCGTGGGCTCCGTGCTGCGTGTGTGCGCCCACGAGTACGCCACCGTCAACGTGACCTGCACGCAGACACTCGACGACAGCTGGATCGCACTCGACGACACCGGCCTGTTCCTAGACGAGGGCGCGCGCGTCAACGTGCAGCACACTGTCCTGGGTGCCGGCGCCAGCGCCACCGGCCTTGCCGGCGACCTGCTGGGCGATACCGCCAAGGTGACCATCGATACCGATTACCTGGGCGCCCGCGAGCAGGTGCGCGACTTTAACTACGAGCTGCGCCACCGCGGTCGCAAGACCGAGTGCGAAATCGACGCCAACGGCGTGCTGACCGGCACGTCCAAGAAGGTCTACCGCGGCACCATCGACCTCGTGCACGGCTGCAAGGGTGCAACCGGCACCGAGCGCGAGACGGTGCTCTTGGCTAACAAGGGCGTCGACAACAAAACCGTTCCCGTCATCCTCTGCGACGAGGACGACGTCGCCGGCAACCACGGCGCCACCATCGGCCACGTCCGCGACGAGCAGCTGTTCTACCTCGCCTGCCGCGGCCTTGACCAAAACGCAGCCGAGGACCTGTTCATCCGCGCCAAGCTGGAGGACGCTGCGCTTTCCGCCACCGACGAGCGCACCCGCGCCGCCGTCGTCCGCCTGGGCAACAACCTGATCGACAACTTTGAGGAGGAGCTCGCATGATCGATACCGAGCACGTTAAATGTGACACCTGTACCGCACCGGAGCCTATGGAGCTCGACGCCAGCGACGAGGCTTCGCGCGGCTGGCCCACCGTAGATATCGAGACCAACCCCTACAAGGGCCAGTTCCCGCTGTTCCAGCAGCACCCCGAGATCGCCTTCCTCGATAGCGCCGCCACCGCGCAGCGCCCTGCCTGTGTGCTCGACGCCGAACGCGACTTCTACCAGCGCATGAACGCCAACCCTCTGCGCGGCCTGTACTCGCTGTCCGTCGAGGCCACCGACGCCATCGCGAAGGTCCGCCAACAGATCGCCGATCTCATCGGCGCCCCCAACGCCAACGAGATCGTCTTCACCCGCAACACGAGCGAGTCGCTCAACCTGGTCGCCAAGAGCTTTGCGCCCACAGTGCTCGAACCGGGCGACGAGGTCGTCATCACCATCATGGAGCACCACTCCAACCTGATTCCGTGGCAGCAGGTCTGCCGCGAGACCGGTGCCAAGCTCGTCTACCTCTACCCCACCAAGACCGGCCAGCTCACGACCGAGGAGGTTCTGGCCAAGGTGGGCCCCAAGACCAAGATCCTGGCCGTGGGTCAGGTCTCTAACGTCCTGGGCGTCGAGAATCCGGTCAAGAACCTCGGCAAGCTCGTGCACAAGTACGGCGGCTATCTGGTCGTCGACGGCGCACAGTCGCTGCCGCACATGCCAGTCAATGTGGCCGATCTGGGCGCCGACTTCTTTGCCTTTAGCGCGCACAAGGCCATGGGCCCCATGGGCATCGGCGTGCTGTGGGGCAAGATGGATCTGCTCAACGCCATGCCGCCCATGCTTACTGGCGGTGAGATGATCGACTCGGTTACTGAGCAGGACGCCGTCTGGGCTCCCGTCCCCGAGAAGTTCGAGGCCGGCACGCAGGACGCCGCCGGCATCTTCGCCACAGGCGCCGCCCTCGACTACCTCGTCAACACGGTGGGCTACGAAAACATCCAGGCACGCGAGCAGGCACTCGTCCACTACCTGATGGGCGAGCTCATGCAGCTCGACTTTGTCCAGATCATCGGCTCAATCTATTGGGATAACCACCACGGCGTCGTGAGCTTTAATGTCAAGGGCATCCACCCGCACGATGTCGCGAGCATCATGGACATGGACGGCGTCTGCATCCGCGCCGGTCACCACTGCGCGCAGCCGCTGCTCACCTGGCTGGGCGTCGAGAACCTTGCCTGCTGCCGCGCCAGCGTAGCCTTCTACAACGACAAGGCCGACATCGACAAGTTCATCGCCGGCCTGCATCACGTTTGGAGCACGTTCAATGGGTAATCTGTACACCTCCACCACATTTATGGAGCACAACTCGCACCCCGACTATAAGTACGAGATGGATGCTCCCACGCACGAGCACGACGGCATCAACCCTAGCTGCGGAGACGAGCTCACCTTGCAGCTGCGTGTCGAGAACAACGTGATCGAGGAGGCCTCCTTTACCGGTCACGGCTGCGCCATCAGCCAGGCCAGTGCCGACATCATGGCCGACCTCATCACCGGCGAGACTGTCGAGGAAGCTCGCCACCTGGCAGAGCTCTTCCTCGCCATGATCCGCGGCGAGAAGCTCTCCGAGGAGGACCTGGAAGACCTGGACGAAGCCGCCCAGCTCCAGGACATCTCGCACATGCCCGCCCGCGTCAAGTGCGCCGAGCTCGCCTGGCGCACCCTCGACGGCATGCTCACGGGACAAAATAATCAGTAGTATTTGTCCCAAATCTTAAGAATTTTGTTGGCCGAATCGCTTGACAAGAGTGGTTCGGCCATTTTCTATTCCGAGCCCTCAGCCTGAGCATTCACCCGCGCATAAGCGCGCACGATACGAGAGACGGTACTCTTGCTGATTCCCGTATACCGTTCGATCTCGCGCACCGTGTAGCCGCCATCGTGCAGGGCGAAAACGATTCCGTCTCGCCGCGAGGGTGCTACGGTCTTGAGTTTGTTGAGCGGCACACCCAGGCGCTTCGCCATCTTGTCGGCAAACGCACGCCGCTCCCACTCTGTCTCATCCATATCGTGAATCACCGGATCGGAACCATCGGGCATCGACAGAGAATAATCCAGAAACCCCTTGGCAGACTCAAAGAGCTCAAGCACACAAGAAGGGTCCGAAAATCCCCTCGTCGTATCGTTGTCATACGCTCTCAGATACTCGGCAAAGCTGCTCCAGGGATAACGCTCGATCAGGGCGATACCCGCCTCCTGCGGATTAGCGTGAACATAGCGAATGGCAGCCATTAGATAACGGTCGGTATCGAGCGAGCGCCGGTCAAAACGGTTCTGGAACAGATGACCCGTGCGCCCCGTGCGCTTATTGAACCGCCGCGCGTACGTCAAAAGCAGCCGGTGCATCGCCGCGCTCATCGCGTCCTCGTAATCTGCAAGCACCAGATGCACGTGATTGCCCATAAGGCACCAGGCGATAACCGTCACGCCCGCCTCGCGGCAGCACTCGCGCATCAGCTCCAAAAACTCCCACCGGTCTTCATCGCCCTCAAAGATGAGCTGCTTGCCCACACCGCGGGCACAGACATGGTAAAAGCCGGTAACCGTTCTCCAAACGCGCTGCATGGCGCTCCCTTCGCCGGGATCTGATTGCCATCCAATACAGCACGATTGAAGCGTGCCATCAAAACATTCACGCAAAACAATACACTCGCGCGGCCAAAGGCAGTAAACGGGCGGCGAACGGCACCGTTGCAACAGGTCAACCCCTGCAACGCTTACAAGAGCTGACCAAAAGCTTGCCCAAGACGAACCCCCTCTACGGAAGTTCGCGACCACAGAACATATAGTTAAACCGTTTCAATTAAAACTTCCGGACTTCTCGCTACGAAAACTGAGCCGTTCGCCGAATATTCCGTGCATTTCGCGGTATTATAGGGGCTGCATGTCATGTCCCTTTCGAAGGGTCGCCCGGCAATCGCCAGCCACGACCCCCAGACGGGACGCCAACACGATAGAGAGGAGAGGCATGCAGTACTCACAGGAAGTGGAGAACATGTGCCCCGTTGCCAAGGGTGCATACCACGGCCCCGCACCCATCCCCGAGGAGGGCAAGTGGGTCCAGGCTAAGGAGATTTCCGACATCTCCGGTCTTACGCACGGTGTGGGTTGGTGCGCACCTCAGCAGGGCGCCTGCAAGCTCACGCTGAACGTCAAGGACGGCATCATCGAGGAGGCCCTCGTTGAGACCATCGGCTGCTCGGGCATGACCCACTCTGCTGCCATGGCTTCCGAGATCCTTCCCGGTAAGACCATCCTCGAGGCCCTCAACACCGACCTCGTCTGCGACGCCATCAACGTTGCTATGCGCGAGATCTTCCTGCAGATCGTTTACGGCCGCAGCCAGACCGCGTTCTCCGAGGGCGGCCTGCCCGTGGGCGCCTCCCTCGACGACCTCGGCAAGGGCCTTCGCTCTCAGGTCGGCACCATGTTCGGCACCAAGGCCAAGGGCGCTCGTTACCTTGAGCTCGCTCAGGGCTACGTCACCCGCATGGCTCTCAACGACAAGAACGAGATCATCGCATTCGAGTTCCTGAACCTCGGCAAGTTCACCGACGCCGTCAAGGCCGGCAAGACCCCCGAGGAGGCCATCGCTGGCGCTATGGGCCACTATGGTCAGTGGGAGAACGCTGCCAAGTACATCGACCCGCGCACCGACGAGGAGACTCACTCCGTCGCCAGCGTGTTCCCGGTTCACGAGTAGAAAGGGAGGGAAATAACTATGACTGTTACGTTCGAAGGTTACGAGCGCCGCGCTGACAAGATCAACAAGTGCCTCGCCGACAACGGCATCGCCTCCCTCGAGGAAGCTCTGCAGATCTGCACCGACAAGGGCTTCAACCCGCGTGAGATCGTCAACAACACCCAGTCCATCGCCTTCCAGAACGCCGAGTGGGCCTACACCCTCGGTTGCGCTCTCGCTGTCAAGCGTGGCGCCAAGACCGCTTCTGAGGCTGCCGCCATCATCGGCGAGGGCATCCAGGCCTTCACCGTTCCCGGCTCCGTCGCCGAGGACCGCAAGGTCGGTCTGGGCCACGGCAACCTGGGCGCTATGCTGCTCTCCGACGACACCGAGTGCTTCGCCTTCCTGGCCGGCCACGAGTCCTTCGCTGCCGCTGAGGGCGCTATCGGCCTGGCTCTGAACGCCAACAAGGCTCGCAAGAAGCCGCTGCGCGTCATCCTCAACGGTCTGGGCAAGGACGCTGCTCAGATCATCGCCCGCATCAACGGCTTCACCTACGTGAAGACCCAGTTCGACTACTACACGGGCGAGCTCAAGGTCGTCGAGACCATCCCCTACTCCGATGGTCCCCGCGCTGCCGTTAACTGCTACGGCTCCGACGACGTCCGCGAGGGCGTTGCCATCATGTGGCACGAGAACGTCGACATCTCGATCACCGGTAACTCCACCAACCCCACGCGCTTCCAGCACCCCGTCGCTGGCACCTACAAGAAGGAGCGCCTCGAGGCTGGCAAGAAGTACTTCTCCGTCGCTTCTGGTGGCGGCACTGGCCGTACCCTGCACCCGGACAACATGGGCGCCGGCCCCGCCTCTTACGGCATGACCGACACCATGGGCCGTATGCACTCCGACGCCCAGTTCGCTGGTTCTTCCTCCGTGCCTGCGCACGTCGACATGATGGGTCTCATCGGCATGGGCAACAACCCCATGGTCGGTGCCACCGTCGCTTGCGCTGTCGCCGTCGAGGAGGCCCTCAAGGCCTAATCGCGCCCGCGCGATGCTCATATAGTTGAGCTTTGGAGCCGCTACCCACCCGGGTAGCGGCTCTTTTTGTTTGCGCTGTCGCAGGATAGCTAATGCCGATATATCAGTTGGGGCGAAATACGAGATGTGATGAGATGGAGCGTCAGAGCGTCCACGACGCCCACCTGTCATATTTGCCCTTTACCGATTTGCCGAGTCTTTGCGGCCCCATTGCCGATCACCCGTGCGACAATGCGCCGGACGAGAAAGGAATCCGATGGAATCGACTGATGTACTGGTAATTGGATCTGGCATTGCGGGCCTTTGCGCCGCCATCGAAGCGGCATGTACAGGTGCAGCCGTCACTGTGGCAAGCGCCGGCAAGACCATGAGTGGATCGAGCTTCTTCCCGGGTACCTGGGGTCTCGGCCTCATCGGTCCCGTCGACGAAGACGACGAGCAGGACCTCATCGGCACCATCCAGACCGTCGGCGGCGGTGTCGCCGACCTCGAGCTTGTCCAGACGTTTGTCGACGGCATTCCCCAGGCAATTGAATGGCTCGAGCAAGACTTGGGCGTTGAGCTCCAGCGTCCGCAAAGCGCCGAGAGCGCCCAGCAAAAGCAGTTTATCCCCTGCTTTGACCACAAGACGCGCATGTGGCGCGGCCTCACCCGCAAGCCCCTTGAGGACGCTCTGACGACCCGAATCGAGTCGCTCGGCATTCGCCTGCTCCCCCGCCATGAGCTTATCGACCTTGTTGAGGACACGAACGGCAGAATAACCGGAACCGTGCTCTACGACCTCACCGAAAATCGAATCGTGCCCTTTGCTGCCAAGGCCACGATCATCGCAGCCGGTGGCACAGGCGGCCTGTTCGAGCGCAGCCTTACGTCGGCTGATGTGCTCAGCTCCTCGCAGGCCATCGCGCTGGCGCACGGCGCAACACTTACTAATATAGAGTTCATGCAGATGATGCCCGGCTTCATCGAGCCCAAGCGAAACCTTGTCTTTAACGAGAAGACCTGGCGCTACGTCACATTTGACCAATCGGTCGATATTGCCGACGACAAGCTGGACGACCTGCTCGAGCAGCGCTCTGGATATGGTCCCTTCACGTCACGCTTGGCCTCCCGCGCTATCGATCTCGTCATCGATCAGGCAGGTGTCGAAGGCCTGGCACTCCACTACGACTTCCCCCGCGAGGATGTCCCAGAGTTTGTGCAGACCTTTGCCACCTGGCTGCAAGACGAGCACGGCATCGCCCCGACTGACGAGATGCGCGTTGCGATGTATGCCCACGCCGCTAATGGCGGCATCAAGATCGATAAGACCGCGCACACGGGCGTTGAGGGCCTCTACGCTTGCGGCGAGGCGACAGGCGGCATGCACGGCGCCGACCGCATTGGTGGCTTGTCAAGCGCCAACGGCATCGTGTTCGGACGCATCGCGGGCGCATCGGCAGCCCTTGCAGCGCAGAAAGAGCCTGAGACAGCCCTGAAGGCGGATATCGCCCTCCCCCAGCATGGCATAGCTACAGCAGATGCCGAACGCCTGACACACAGCCTTAAGCACACGATGAGCACCTATTGCATGATCAACAGGACCGAAACAGGCCTATCCGAGGCACTACACGAGCTTGAGGGCTTGAAGACGGAGGCAACGACCTTGAGCACACAGAAAGCCCAGGACAGCGAAGTCGCAGCCCTCGCCCGCCTGCAATCGCAGATTCAACTAGCACAGGAAATGATCAAAGCCATGCGTAAGCGAACCGAAAGTCTCGGATCGCACTATCGAGCAGACTAATTCGAATACCCATCTAAAGCAGAACACAACTAATCGATATCTATGGGCCCCGTGAGCTCGAAGTGGCACGGGGTCCATTCGTGTCCGTACGGCAGCGTATCCTTATTCTGAATACGGAGCGGGCAAAGCCCGCATAGACAATAGGCCAGCGAGGAGGAGATATGGACAGTAGAGATATCGAGAAGTGGCGTGTCGAACTTGATAGCTACGCCAATGTAGAAGACGGCGTTGAGTATTGGCTCGCACGCGATTTAATGGAACCCATGGGGTACACTCGATGGGAGAACTTTGCCGAAGTTGTTAAGAGGGCAAAAGTCTCGTGCGAAACAAACAAAACTCCAGTTGATTCCCATTTTCGTGACACCACGAAAATGGTAACTGCCGGTGTCGCCGCTCGCGCGGTTAAAGACTACAAACTTACGCGCTATGCATGCTATTTAATCGCCCA
This sequence comes from Coriobacteriaceae bacterium, assembly GCA_902835305.1. GTDB lineage: Bacteria > Actinomycetota > Coriobacteriia > Coriobacteriales > Coriobacteriaceae > Collinsella. The sequence goes on along the minus strand of CADFMD010000017.1, from coordinate 1,010 downwards.
GAACGGAGATTCAAACAAGCAAGAAATCGCGCTCGCACAGGCGTACTTCGCCGTGCAGACGCGCCGCCAAGAGCTCATAGAGCAGCGCTTCGCAGAGATTCAGCGCTTGCAGGCGCGCCACTCGCTATCTGATTCAGAGAAACAGCTCTCGGGTATTGCGTTCAAACGCGGCGTGGACTCCAAAGGATTCGCAATCATCAAGTCGAAGGGCGATGAAGCGTTATTCGGCGGCAGAAGCACGGCGGAAATGAAGCAACAGCTCGGCGTATCCAAGAGCTCGGCATTGGCGGACAGGCTAGCCGATGTTCTCATCAAAGCAAAGGACCTTACGAACTCGATGACGGCCTTCAACGCCGAGGAACACGACCTGTACGGTCTGGACCAGATCAAGCAAGAGCACGTCGAGAACAACACAAGCGTGCGTGGCAGCCTCATCGACCGCGGAATTGTACCCGAGAACCTACCGCCTGCCGAAGATACAAAGAAGCTCGAACGTCGCGTGAAAGCAGACGAGAAAAAGCTCAAGGAGGGTACAGACGGATTCACCGACCCCCAGGGCAGGCTCGACTTGTAAAGCGTCTGTGCCCTTACGGGTTCGACCCCATGTACTGTTAACAAAAAAAGACGGCCAACTTTCGTTGACCGTCTAAACATGCTTTGGTGGGCCGTCAGGGGGTCAGCCTGCTTTGCAGGCGGCCGCTTCGGCGCTTTGCGCCTTGCGCGCTGCGCTGGTAAATGCTTACGCATTTCCTCAGCTTCGCGCCCCGACGGGTTCGACCCCATGCGAGGTCAACAAAAAAGCGACCAGCCTAAGCCAGTCGCTTTAACATACTTTGGGTGGGCCGTCAGGGGGTCGAACCCTGGACCTTGGGATTAAGAGTCCCCTGCTCTACCAACTGAGCTAACGACCCAAAGCTAAAGTCCGTTGTGACGGACTTTAGAGGAGATATCGTGTGGTGGGCCGTCAGGGGGTCGAACCCTGGACCTTGGGATTAAGAGTCCCCTGCTCT
>CADFMD010000016.1 GCA_902835305.1 Coriobacteriaceae bacterium | reverse complement strand
CGTCTGATGACTTGAAGAAGGGGGAGGCCTCGCGGCCTCCCCCTTTTTTGCGTTTACGGGCTTTTGTCTCACATAGTAGCTGTGTTTTATAACCCTCGTTTGTCGCATCTTCTGTGAACGGGCTACAATAACTTAGTCTGTGCGATATGGAGGTGAACATGGCTGAAGCTGGTATCGGCGTTGATATCGTCGAGATTTCCCGCATGAAATCAATTCTTGAAAAGACGCCGTCGTTTGCTCGGCGTGTGTTTACCGAAGAAGAGCGTGCGTATTGTGATGCATCATCGCGTCCCGCTGCTCACTATGCCAGCCGCTTTGCTTCGCGCGAGGCGGTACTTAAAGCTCTCGGCACGGGTTTTAGTCAAGGCGTTGGTCGCAAGGATGTTTCGGTTACGCGTGATAAACTCGGCAAACCGAAGGCGCTGCTTTCGGGCCGTGCTCTCGAGATCGCTCAAGAACTGGGTGTTGTCGAGGTCGCTCTTTCTATTACCCTTACGGGTGACTTGGCTGTCGCTAATGCCATTGCAATCACCGAGGATGCTCGACCTAAGCCTAAGGAAGAAAAAGTGAGCAACAAGAAACGCGTTGCGCAGACATTTAAAGAGGCTCGCTCTGTTTTAGATGAGCTCGAGCAGCTGCAGAATTCAGCATTGGCGGAGCACCTGGGCGATGCTTTGCAAGATACGCTAGGAGCATAGATGAAACCGGTTTTGAGTACCGAAGAAGTCGTTCGTCTCGAGGATATCATCGAACGCGAAGGGACTTCGAAGGCCGAGCTTATGGAGCTAGCGGGTGAGTTTGCCGCTAACGAGGTCTTGAAGCTCAATCCCGATCGGGTTCTCGTTTTGGTCGGTTTTGGTAATAATGGTGGCGACGGTTGGGTTGCCGCCGATATCCTGAGCCATAAGGGTGTGGACGTGGATATCGTTTCTCCGGTTGAACCGGATGAGATTCCTGCTGCTCTGGCACGTCATGTTGCTCGTCGTACTGCCGGTCGCGATGTGCACGTTTGCGTCGGCCCCTCGCGTGATGAACTCGAGGTTTTGATCGATAAGGCCGATGTTGTTGTCGATGCCATTTTTGGTACCGGTTTCCACGGGAATCTGCGTGCGCCGTTCTCCATTTGGATTCCTACGGTCAATGAATGCGCCGATTGTGTCGTATCCATTGATGTCCCCTCGGGCCTGAATGCAGAGACGGGCGTTGTTGATGACGACTGCATTCGTGCCGAGCGCACGGTGACGATGATTGCGCCCAAGATTGGTCTGTATAGCGCTGATGGTCCTGAGTATGCTGGCGATTTGATCTGCGGCAATCTTTACGACCGTCTTGACGAGGTCATCGATGATGTCGACCACGCCGCCGAGATTGTCGAGCCCGGTGACTTAGTTGATTACTTTGCTCCGCTACCATCGAATATCGATAAGTATTCCCGTGGCTCCGTGCTTATTGTCGCCGGATCTGCGCAATATCCTGGTGCTGCCATTATGGCGGCCAAGTCTGCAGCTCGCGCGGGTGCTGGTTACGTGGCAGTCGCGGCTCCTGACGCCTGTGCCAATCTCATTCGCATGGCACTTCCTTCGATTCCCGTCTTTGCTATTCCGTCTGATTCCCGCGGCTCCTTTGGCGCCGCTGCGCGCATGACGGTGTGCGAGATCGCAAAGAAGTACAGCTGCGTGCTGTGCGGTCCCGGTATGACGACGTCTGCCGGCGCTATGCAGGTGGTTTCGGGCTTGCTCGAGCTTGATGTACCGCTAATTTTGGACGCCGATGCACTCAATTGCCTTGCTAAGATTGCCATTGACGGTATTGATAGTAACCCCGAGATGTATCGCCGCGAGCAGCCGTTGGTTATGACGCCGCACTATCGTGAGCTTTCGCGTCTGGTTGCCGGTGACGAGGTGAACGACCTTGGTACCGCGATTGCGGCCGCGCAGAAGGTTGTTTGGGCTGCAGGCTCCGACAATCTGGTGGTCATTGCCAAGGGGCCGACGACGGCTATCTGTGGTGTTGAGCGCGTGCTGCTGCCACTCTCGGGTCCGGCTTCTCTGGCAACTGCCGGTTCGGGTGATGTTCTGGCGGGTATTTTGGCCGGCACGCTTGCCACCATGCGCGACGAGATGGATCGTTGGGAGCTGCTGTATTCGTACGCCGTCGCACTTCACAGCTACGCCGGTTTTGCCGCGGCGACGGAGTATGGTGAGAAGAGCGTTATCGCGACCGATCTTATCGACTTGATCGGTCCTGCCATGGAGCTGGCGGCAAAGGATGCGCTCGAAGATCTGGGAATCATGGACGAAGGGTCGGATGACTAATCATGAATAAAGCCGATTTGACGCGCTGGTCCTGGGTCGAGATCGACCGCGGGGCGCTCCGTCGCAACACGAGGGCCTATAAGAACTTGTTGAATCCGCGTCAGCGCCTGTGCTGCGTGGTCAAGGCCGATGCTTATGGTCATGGAGCTGTTGAGTGTGCCAAGATCATGTATTCGGCCGGTGCCGACATGTTTGCCGTGGCGACGGTTAACGAGGGCGTTGGGCTCCGTCAGGGCGGGATTACTAAGCCCGTCCTGATTCTAAGTGAGCCGCCTATCGAGGCTATTCCTGCATTGCTCGAATTCGATATCATGCCCTCGGTCTATACGTCCGATTTTGCTCTTGCGTATGGCGAATGCGCCGTCGCGGCGGGCAAGGTGGGCAAGTACCATCTTGCCATCGAGACGGGCATGAATCGTATCGGTGTTCACTACACACAGGTGCTCGACTTTGTACGCGGCATCAGTTTCCATCGCGGCATCCAGTGCGACGGCGTATTTACGCACTTTGCCACGGCCGATGAACCTTCGGGTTGGGACTACAAGCTGCAGTGCCAGCGTTTTACCGAGGCCGTTCAGGCCATTAAGGACGCAGGTTTTGAATGCGGTATCGTGCATTGTGCCAATACGCCGTCCTCGATGCTCGATTCTTCAATGCACTTTGACATGATTCGTGCCGGCATCGGTTTGTATGGTCTGCAGCCATGTGAGCTGAGTGGTCGCGTGATGCAGCTTGATCCCGTCATGAGCGTCCACGCGCGTGTGACGCGCGTGGCGCATCCTGCGATGGGCGAGGGCGTGGGCTACGGCTTTACCTACCGCGTACCGCGCACGCGCGTTCAGATCTGCACCCTTCCGATCGGTTATGCCGATGGCCTTTCGCGTACGCTTTCCAATCGTATGGACGTGCTGTATCGCGGCGAGCGTGTGCGTCAGGTGGGCAATATCTGCATGGACCAGTTTATGGTCGCCATTCAGTCCAACCCGGCGCATGAGATTCCCGAGGCCGAGTATGGTGACGAGATGATCATTGTCGGTCGCGATGGAGATGCCGAGATTACCATGGACGAGATGGCGCGCCTACGCGGCACGATTAACTACGAGGTCGCTTGCGGCTTTGGTATGCGTCTCGACAAGGTCTACGTGTAGGAGTCGCTATGGGCGTCATGCACATCCCCGGCCATAGCCATCAGGCGCCGCGTGAGGTCGCACTCGAGGAGATCGAGGCCGTTCTGGGCGATTGTCACCTTTGCCAGCTTTACCAGTCGCGCCATAACATCGTGTTTGGCGTGGGAAACCCCCACGCTCGCGTGATGTTTATTGGCGAGGCGCCGGGCCGCAATGAGGATTTGCAGGGCGAGCCCTTTGTGGGGGCGGCAGGCGAGGACCTCAACGGCATTTTGTCGCTGGCGGGGCTCAAACGCGAAGACGTCTACATTGCCAACGTGCTTAAGTGCCGCCCGCCGGGAAACCGCAATCCGCGTCCCGAGGAAGTGCTGGCTTGCTCGCCATTTTTGCGTGAGCAGATTCGAAGCATCTGGCCCGATATTATTGTGACGCTCGGCAACCCCGCGACGCACTTTGTGCTAAAGACCGAGATTGGCATTACTAAGCTGCGCGGCAGGTTCCACCAGATGGGGCATTTTGTGGTAATGCCCACGTTCCATCCGGCAGCAGCGCTGCGCAATCCGGCGTGGCAGGAGCTGCTGGAGGAAGACTTTAAGATGCTGGGCGACTATCTGGAGCGACATCCCGCGCCAGAGGACGCCTCGGAATAATAAGGAGCATATATGTCCCTGGAGCGCCTGGGGGTAGGTACTTACAAAACGACTTGCGCTGCCGATACGGAGTACTTTGGCGAGCTAATTGCACCGTGCCTTGAGGACGGCGATGTGCTCATCCTGACCGGTGGCCTGGGAGTGGGCAAAACTCACTTTACCAAGGGCGTCTCGCGCGGGCTGGGCGATGGGCATATGGTTACGAGCCCTACGTTCGCCCTCATGGCCGTTCACGATCAAGGTCGTATTCCGCTGTTTCACTTTGATCTATACCGCCTGGAGCATGCCTACGAGCTCGAGGATACGGGCATTTTCGATGTGCTGGGCTATGAGGGTGCTTGCCTGCTGGAATGGGGCGAACAATTCCAGGACGAGCTGACGGATGAGTATCTTTCGGTGACGCTCAGGCGTGATGAGGGCGACAGCGACGTGCGAACGATAACGCTTGAGGCGCACGGTGACCGCGCAATGGAGCTTTCCCATTTGATTGATAAGGCTGTACAAGATGAGCTTGCATAACGACAACGCGCTGGTGGTGGCGCTCGATACCTCGACTGACATGCTTGCCTGCGCGGCAAGCTGGATTGATGGGCAGACGGGTGAGACGAAGCTCGTGAGTGGCGACCACATGTGTCGCCGTCACGCCAACGTTGAGCTCGTGAATACCGTTGATGGCGTGCTGGCTCAAGCCGGTCTGGATCGCAGCGATGTTGGTTGCTATGTGGTCGGCCGCGGCCCGGGGTCCTTTACGGGTGTGCGCATCGGCATCTCCACTGCCAAGGGCCTCGCGCGTGGTGCCAATGTTCCGCTGCTGGGCGTGTCGACGCTCGACGCTTGCGCTTGGACGGCGTGGAAGGCTGGCGTGCGCGGCAAGCTTGGTATCTTGGCCGATGCTATGCGCGGTGAGGTATATCCGGCGCTGTATATGCTGGTCGATGAGGGTCCCGAGCGTCAATTTGAGCGCGAACACGTGGTCAAGGCCGCCGTGGCGCTCGATGAGTGGCGCCAAGCAGCGGACTGGGGCCAGGTTCAGCTGACCGGTGACGGTCTAGTGCGCTATGGCAAGCTGCTGGGTGAGGACGAGGCCGCCCGCTGCGTGGAGCGCGACCTGTGGTGGCCTTCGGGCGAGGGCTTGCTGCTCGCGCACGCTGCGGGTGACGGCGATCCGGCCCGCGTCCTGCCGATTTACACGCGCCTTTCGGATGCCGAGGAAAACGAGCGCAAGCGTCTTGGTCTTGCCGAGAGTGCGCAGAGCGAAATTACGGGTGTTGCCGATGAGCTCGCCGGTCGTCATCTGCAGTTCCGTCCCATGGGCGCGGCGGATGCCGAGGGCGCAAGCGCGCTGGAGGCTGCCTGCTTTGAAGGTGCCGGACACGAGGCATGGACGCCGGGCATGTTCCTGTCCGAACTGGGCGAGGACGTCGCTGCGCCGCGTAGTTGGTGGGTGGCACACGACGACGGCAAGCTGCTGGGCCTTGCCGGCGGTATGGTCGTGGACGGTGATGTGCAGATTCTGGATGTCGCCGTCGACCCGGCACATCGCCGTGAGGGCATTGCCCGCAAGCTGCTGTCGCACGTGAGCTATGATGCCCAGATGCTCGGCTGCACTACGGCTTCGCTCGAGGTCGAGGACGGTAACGAGGGAGCGACCGCGCTTTATAACGCTCTGGGCTTTACCGAGGCTGGCCGTCGCCGCGGCTACTATGGTGCCGGCAAGGACGCCATCGTCATGACGGCTCCGCTGCCCCTGGTGCTTCCGGTCGATAATGCTTCGCCCGAGCCGACGGCGGCAGAGCAGCGCGTATGGCCGCTGCCTGCGCCTGGGCGCTCCGAGGGGGAGCGTGCCGAAATTGAGCGCCGCCGCCTAGTGCTCGCTATCGAGAGCTCCTGCGACGAGACGGCCGTGGCGATTATCGATGCGGATGGCAATATGCTGGCCAACCAGGTGTCGACACAGATTGATTTTCACGCCCGCTTTGGCGGCGTGGTGCCCGAGATCGCCTCGCGCAAACACGTTGAGGTGATTGTGAGTGTCGTGGATGCGGCGCTCGAGGATGCCGCAGCATCGCTTGGTCTTGAGGGTGGAGCCATCGCGCCGAGCGAACTCGCCGCTGTTGGCGTGACGCAGGGTCCGGGCCTGGTGGGTGCTCTGGTAGTGGGCGTCGCCTTCGCCAAGGGCTTTGCCTATGCCGCCGGCAAGCCACTCGTGTGCGTCAACCATCTGGAGGGCCATCTGTTCGCCAACCTGCTGGCGCAGCCCGATCTCAGGCCGCCGTTTATCTTCACGCTCGTCTCGGGCGGTCATACCATGCTCGTGCACGTGAAGGCATGGGGCGACTACGAGGTACTTGGTGAGACACTCGACGATGCTGTGGGCGAGGCCTTCGACAAGGTAGCCAAGGCGTTGGGTCTGGGCTATCCCGGTGGCCCCATCATCTCCAAGCTGGCCGAGACGGGCAACCCCCGCGCGATCGATTTTCCTCGCGCGCTTAACAGCAGGGGAGACTATCGTTTCTCGCTTTCGGGTCTTAAAACGGCCGTGACGCTCTACATCGAGCAGGAGACCAAGGCCGGGCGCACGATTCACCTGCCCGATCTGGCGGCTTCGTTTGAGGCAGCCGTCTTTGACGTTCAGTACAAGAAGGCCAAAAACGCCCTGCATGCCACCGGATGCAAGGAATACTGCATCGGCGGCGGCGTCTCGGCTAATCCGCATCTGCGCGAGATGATGATCAAGAAGCTTGGGCGTCAGGGGATCCGCGTAACGGTGCCACCGCTTTCGGCGTGCACCGACAACGCCGCCATGATCGCAGAGGTTGCCCGCCGTAAATTCGACCGAGGAGAAATCTCGCCGTTCGACGTCGATGCCGATCCGAACATGACGCTGTAGTCGTACGGGTGCGGTCCCCGGCGCTGCCCGGGCGCCAACGGCCGCATATGAACTTTCCTGCTCTACAGTCCTGCTCACGACGGAGGCCACATTAAGTGGCCTCCTGTTCGTGCGGAACTTGCGATAAAGTTCATATGCGGCCGTTGGCGCCCGGGCAGCGCCGGGGACCTTTCTGTATCGATATAGCTTCTGAGCTGGATCGGTGTCGACAACGTCCAGCAAGGCTAACAAGCCAGCGTCGAATTTCCGGCGTGCTTTAGCTGAAAGAAAAGATGGCATGCGGAGCTTTGCTCCGCATTTGGGATGGGAGCCCCTCGGGAGCGAGCGGGCGTATACAAGGTTTATCGCGAGTTCCGCACGAGCCGGAGAGCACTTAATGTGCTCTCCGTGCGAGCAGGACTGTAGAGCAGGAAACCTTGTATACGCCCGCTCGCTCCCGAGGGGCATCTCTCATGCAAAAACTTTTGTTGGGTAAAGTCCGAGGTCAGTGGCGTTTTATACCGAGAATTTCAAAAAAAGTTGAAAATTCATTACAAATTTGCGTTGACTTTAGGTAACTAAAGTTACATACTCCTTTTCAACCACTGGGGGATGTGAACCGCACGGATCGTTCACATCATGATTGAAGAGGATTTTTTAGACATGTTCACGCATCAGCTAAACATTATCAGCGTAGTAATTATCTGATGCGGGTTAGCACATATAGCTAGCCCGTACGATAACGGGCGGCTGATGAAGATGAGGGTCGTCGAGCGCAACCGACGGCCCTCATTTTTTATGTCTGAGAAGTTCTTTTTAGAGGAGGAAATGTAATGAACGGAGTTTTGCTCATGGTTGTGGCCGCGGCGGTGCTCGCCTGCGGCTATCTGGGCTACGGCCGCTGGCTGGCCAACAAGTGGGGCGTTGACAAAGAGGCCCTCACGCCGGCCAAGCGCATGAAGGACGGCAAGAGCTTCTCGCCCGTCTCCGCCTTTACCGCGTTCTCGCATCAGTTCAGCTCGATCTGCGGTGCTGGCCCTGTCACGGGTACGATCGTCGCCATGGCCTTTGGCTGGCTGCCCGTCGTGCTCTGGGTCCTCGTCGGCGGCATCTTCTTTGGCGCCGTCCACGACTTTGGTGCTCTGTACGCTTCGATGAAGAACAACGGCAAGTCGCTCGCTCAGCTCATCGAGAAGTACATCGGCAAGACCGGCCGTCGCCTGTTCCTGCTGTTCTGCTGGCTGTTCTGCATCATCGTCATCGCCGCCTTCACCGACATGGTCTGCAAGACGTTCATGTTCACCCCGGCCGTTGACGCTTCTGGCGCCGCTACCGGTGCCATCGACTTCACCAAGTCCTATGCCGCTGGCTGCGCTGGCACCATCTCCATCCTGTTCACCTTCGTCGCTATCGCCTTTGGTTGGGCCCAGAAGAAGTTCAACTTCACCGGTGCCGCCGAGTTCGTCACCGGCGTGGTCCTCATGGTTCTCATGTTCGCCGTCGGTATGCAGTTCCCGGTCTACCTGGATAAGTTCCAGTGGTTCGCCGTCGTCATGGTCTACCTGGTCTTCGCTGGCGCCATGCCCATCCAGATGCTCAAGACCCCGCGCGACTACCTCACCTCGATCATGATGATCGTCATGATCGCCTGCGCTGTCCTCGGCATCGTTGTCCTGGGCGTTAACGGTCAGGCCACCATTACCGCCCCGGTCTTCACCGGCTTTAGCAATGCCTCGGGCATGATGTTCCCTGTCCTGTTTGTCTCTGTTGCCTGCGGCGCTCTCTCCGGTTTCCACAGCCTCGTTTCTTCCGGTACCTCCTCTAAGCAGGTCGAGAAGGAGCAGGACGCCGTCAAGGTCGGTTATGGTGCCATGATCGTCGAGTCCTTCGTCGGCATCCTTGCCATCATCGTCGCCGGCATCATGTTCTCCGACATGAACACCGCCGGTACTGGCGCCCTCAACGCCGGTGTCGCTTCCACCCCGTTCCAGGTCTTCGCCGCTGGCATCTCCCGCGGTATGCAGGCCTTCGGCGTTGACGGCACGCTCGCCACCGTCTTCATGACCATGAACGTCTCCGCGCTGGCCCTGACCTCGCTCGACGCTGTCGCCCGCATCGCCCGTACGTCCTTCTCCGAGTTCTTTGCCCAGACCAACGACGCCCTCGCCATCGAGTCCAAGGCCGGCTACATGAAGGTTCTCGGCAACCCCTGGTTCGCCACGGTCGTCACCCTGCTTCCCGGTCTCGCCCTCGCCTTTGGCGGTTATGCCAACATCTGGCCGCTCTTTGGTGCTTCCAACCAGCTGCTCGGCGGTATGACCATGATCACCCTCGCCGTGTTCTGCAAGTGCACTGGCCGCAAGGGCTGGATGCTCTACGTGCCCGTCGCCTTCCTGCTCTGCTGCACCTTCACCTCGCTGGTCCAGAGCGCCATGGGCTGCATGGCCGCCGTCCAGGCCTACGGCTTCTTCGGCACTATCCCGGCTACCGCCACCACGGCCGCCGTCTCCGTCGCCGCCACCAAGGGCCTGCAGCTCGTCTTTGCCATCCTGCTGATGGTCCTGGGCCTCATCGTTGCCGTCAACTGCCTCAAGGAGTTCTTCGGCAAGGAGGCCGGCTCCATGCCCGACGAGGAGCCCGAGTGGTCCGAGATGGGCAAGGCCGAGTATGGTCGCGCCGCTGCTGCCGAGGCTCCCGCCGACGCCGCAACCGTCGAGGCTTAATCGACCTAACGACGCGAACGTCACATCTATATGACTCGGAAGGGTCGGGTCCGCAACTACGCGGGCCCGGCCTTTTTTCATGTAAAAGCGAGCGGCGCCTGAGTGTTCTCGCAGTTGTTTTGCGTGGGTAGGGGCGCGCGTTGTACCATATAGACGTATATGCGTACATATGAAAGGGGCCCCGTGGCCAAGACGGTATATTCCGATAACCAAAACAATGTCGATGCTCTGGCTGAGCGTTTGAGCAGCCAGACGTCGCTTTCTGCTGAGCGTGCCAAGCTGGTTGCCTACGACCTGCTCTGCCGCAAGGCACTCAAGATCAAGTCGAGCGCGCTGGCGCAGATTTTCCGCTCCGTCGACAAGGAATGTGACACCAAGGCGATGCGCGATGAGCTCATCGCGGCGAAGATCGTTACCAAGATCGAGGGCAGCGGCATTAACGGGCGCCCGGCGTTCTATACCATTCATGCCGAGATTTGCGATGACCAGGAGCAGCCTGCCGAGGTCGCCGAAGAGATCGTCGAGGATGTTGCCGAGATGCCTGCTGTGGCGGCAACGGCTCAACGCGAGCACGTCGATACCGACGAGCTGCTTGACGAGGACGTCGTTCGCGCCTTTACGGCTAAGGCGGGCCGCGGCGGTTTTGGCGGGGGCGGCAAGCGCGATGCGCAGCGCCGCGCCCAGCAGGAGCGCTTCCGTCGTGCCGTTGCTCAAAAGGGTGAGACGGATGCCGAGGCTGTTGAGAACGAGGTTGCTGCCGAGTCGCAGAGGCCCGCGAAGGAGCAAAAGCCCGTGGAGGCCCAGGAGCCCCAGCGTCGCCGTGGTGCCCACTTTAAGGCTGCGCAGCAGGATGTCGCGCATGAGGTTGAAGAGCCTTCCGAGGCTGCAGACGATGTTGAGGAGTCTGCCAAGAAGGCTCCGGGTTCATGCCGTCCCGGGCGTGGTTTTGCGAGGCGCGCGTATCCCGTAAGGCGTCAGGAGAAGGGCGAGCCGGCTCCGACCGCTCAGGCCGAGAAGGCCGAACAAACCGAGAAAACCGTTGAGCCGGCGGCTCGCGAGCAGAAGCCTGTTGAGCCGCAGCTTGAGGTTGCTGCCGAGGCCAAGGGCGAGCAGCCTACTGATGGGCAGACGGAGCAGGGCGCGTCGAGCAGGCCTCGCCGCCGTCGCCATCGCGGGGGTCGCAGTTCCCATGCCGAGACTGCAGCCGAGAAGACCACGCCGCAGGACGAGGATGCGAAGGCCGAGGTTTCTTCGGGGCAGCCTAAGCGCCAGCCGGCGAAGGAGAGCAAGTCCGATCGTCCGCAGAAGCAGGCGTCTATGCCGAAGCGCGAGCGCAATTCCCAAGGCGATTCTAAGCGCAGGTCTCAGAAGAAGCCGGAGTCTGCCGCAGCAGATGCTGCTGCCCAGCAGCCCGAGTCGGCCGTCCACGGCGAGGTATCGGCGTTTGCCCTTGCCCGCGTTTTAGGCAGGCAGCTGCTCAAAGTTGTCCCTACGCCTACGGCGCTCTCTAAGATCAAGGAGCAGCAGACACAGATCGTAAAGGTCGAGGGCAAGGACGGCAAAAAGGCTCCGCAGCGCACTCAGCACAACGAGATGTCCAACCGCAAGATTGCCGAGGAAATCGCAATCATCCAGGCTTGGATCGAGCAAAACCGAGGTGCCGATACGCCGGTTGCCTCGCGCCGCCAGCGTGCCTACCAGATTTTTAACGACGAGAAGGCTTTTGACGGCAAGCACGGCGAGCGTCTAATTCGGCGTATGACCGAAAAGGGCATCAGCATGCAGGCGATTAAGGTCGCCCCCAACCGCCCCGTGCACTTTACGGGTTTCTTTACGCTGGGCGCCGATAAGCCGTTCATTATGGTCGAGAACCTGGACACCTATGACGAGATCGTCAAGCTCCTGCGCGGCCGCAAGCACGCTAAGCTCTTTGGCATCAAGGTGGGCGGCGTGATTTTTGGCGGCGGATGCAAGGCGAGCGTCTCGCATGCCCTGGACGATTATCTGGCTGAGATCGGCTATCGCTTTAACTACGTCTACTACGTGGGCGATATCGACCGCGAGGGCGCGCGCATCGTCGAGCAGGCTCGCAATGCCAATGTGGTTGAGATTCGCCTGCATGCCGGCATGTACCGCGCCATGCTCGCCGAGCATAAGCGTCGCGTGAAGGCCGGCGGCGAGTGCGAGCCCGCGGCTGCCAACCAGGGCGTGCCGCAGAACTTGGCGGCGACGATCAAGGATCTGCCCATGGTCACGCGCGTGCAGTTCCGCAATGTGCTGCGCGAGGGCGGGCGCATTCCGCAGGAGATTCTGATGACCGCCGACTATCGGGATGGCGACTCGGGAAGCTTCGACCGCATGCTGAACAACTAAATTCCGCCGGCCCCGGGAGAGCGGGGACACCGGCTTAGGTTTCCTGCTCTACAGTCCTGCTCACGACGGAGGCCACATTAAGTGGCCTCCTGTTCGTGCGGAACTCGCGATAAACCTAAGCCGGTGTCCCCGCTCTCCCGGGGCCTGTCGTGGCTTGGCCGTTGCATGCGGCTCGCTTTTCGGAACGGGGCTGACGGACACGTTCCGAAATCTACCACCGTCGCTGTGCAGGGTGTCTATAAAGAGCCGTGGCCAAAAAACATCAAATATGAGTACTGATACTCTTTTAGTAGCAGTAATTTTGACCACATTTAAGGTGATTTGACGTGTCGATCGAGCAGATAAGCTGCCGTATCTCCTCAAGTGTTCATTAAAGGAAGACCTTGATGCGAATAAATCTCATTAAGATCTTCTTTTATTAACGAAAATAATGTAGCTACAACGGTGACAGTACTCATATTTGCCGTTTTTTGGCCACAGTCCTTCGGAGGGTCCTCGAAAATAGTCCCGAGCCGGCACTTGGGGACGTTCCTATAATGCCGGCACTTAGGAGCGTCCCCAAGTGCCGGCACCGCGTCTGCCTGCGGCGGCCGCGCCCCGCTGCGTCGCTCCGCATCCTTGCGGGTTCGGATTCCTCCGCTTGGCGGCGTTGGCTCGATTTGCTTGACGTGAGGGGCTCTTGGCTGGTGTGGGACGGAGGGATTCCGCGTCCGCCTGGTCGGCGACCGCGCCCCGCTGCGTCGCTTCGCTCCTTGCGTGCTGCGCTGGAAAACGCTTCGCGTTTCCTCAGCTCCGCACCCTTGCGGGCTCGAATTCCTCCGCTTGCCCACAAGAAAGCGCCCTGGGCCGTTATGGGCTTAGGGCGCTCAGTTTTAATGGCTGGGACGGAGGGATTCGAACCCCCAACAGCCGGCACCAAAAACCGGAGTTCTACCGTTGAACTACGTCCCAATGTGTGGTGTTGCCCAAAAGCAACTCGTCTAGTTTACCTAATCTGCGAGGGCATCGCAAACGCCATCGAGTAGGCGTACGGCGAGCGTCTGCGCGTCGCTGGCCGTGAAGGTGCCGTTGTAGCGCGTCATGCCCGTGAGCTCAATGCGAATGCGAGCCGGCTTCTGCTGCGCGGCGACATTGGCGGTGCGGATGCGCTGGGCCAGGTTGTGGCACTCGGCGAGGGCAATCGTGGCGCGTGGCGCGGCATCGGCGGGCAGCTCGTCGCTTGCGATCTCGAGCACCAGGTCAACGTCAGTTGGGACCTCGGAGTCGCAGAGCATCATGCCGCTGTTGTCGGTCGTTGCCGTGGCGATGTTCCACATGCGCGAAGCAACGCTGCGTGCGATGGGGTCCTCACCGATAACGGCGATCTGGAAGCGCTCGAGCACGTTGGCGGCGCGAGCAAAACCGATGCGGGACTCGGCTTCGGTGACCGAGGGCTTGCCCTCCCACACATGGTGCAGGCGGTTGATGTAGGCGTAGGTGTCCTGGAAGGCCATGCCGTCGGCAAACAGGCCGACATTTTCCTGGAACTGCTGCAGGGCGGCCTCGGTATGCGGACCAAAGTAGCCGTCGTCTTCGCCACAGGCAAAGCCCAAAACGTTGAGAGCGCGCTGCAGGGCCTGCACATCGGCGCCATGGAAATTGGGCATGCGCAGATACAGGGTGCGGTCGCCCAGCTTATACGAGGCGTCGACCAGGGCGCTCCAACAGGGGATATCGACGGCATGACCGGCAGCAAGGCCGCTGTCGAGCCTGAAGGTGCTGACGGCCTGCTCGGTGGTGGTGCCAAAGCGCTTGTCGACAACCTCGGCGTCATCGATTGTATAGCCGAGCTGCAGAAGGCGGGACTGGACGTCCTCGACGGCTGCTCCCTGCATGCCCGTGGTAATAGGTTCCATGAACGAACCCCTTTCGGCGTACCATTCGTACTATTTTGAGCGTGTGTCGGATAGACAACGCGAGACAATTTATAAACATGCACTCAATAGTGTAGCAACTTGTACCCAAACTCGCTGCCCACAGGTTTTATGACCCCCGCTAGTTAAGACGCTCCACAAAGAAATCTGCCATTGAGAGGAAGAGCTCGCGCGCATGCGGGTCGAGCTCGACGCCTTCGATAGCGGCCTTGGCCTTAGCGGTCAGGTCGAGCGCATAGGTGTGGGCGTAATCGATGGAGCCGGTCTCCTGGAAGATCTCCACGGCGCGTGCGAGCTGCGCAGGGTCCTCGGTGCCCGAGGAAAGGATTGCCTCGATCTCGTCGTGATAGCGCTTGTCTGACAGGGCATGCACGGCAACGAGGGTGCGCTTGCCCTCGGTGATATCGGTGCGGAAGTCCTTGTTGGCGGCCTCCTTGGTGCCGATCAAGTTGAGCAGGTCGTCTTGAATCTGGAAGGCAAGGCCCGTGTGCAGCCCAAAGGCGCGCAGTGCCTCAATCTGCTCTTCGCTGCCGCCGCCGATAATGGCTCCGGCGGCAAGCGGCGTCGCTCCGCTGTAGTACGCGGTCTTGTGCGTCGCCATGTCCAGATAATCGTCGACCGAAATGTCAAAGCGCTCGTCGCGGACCCAGCCCAGGTCGAGCGCTTGGCCCTCGATGGTACGGACGATCATCTCGGTAAGCTCGTGGAGCACGTGAAGCTTCACGTCTGCGTTGAGTGTGGGGTCGTCGAGAACCGTCTTGGTGACCATGGTGAGCGCCAGGTCACCGCAGTTGATGGCAAGACCGGTGCCCTCGGTAAGGTGCATGCAGGGCTTGCCGCGACGAATCTGCCCGTTGTCGGCGATGTCGTCGTGGATGAGTGCGCCCGACTGAAAGTGCTCGATGGCCGCCGCTGCGCTGCGGGCGCTCTCAAAGCTGCCGCCTACCGCAGTGGCGGCGAGCATGCAGATGAGCGGGCGGTGGCGCTTGCCAGCGTTTGCCGTAAATGCCGAGAGCGGGGTATACAGGTAGCGCTCGATATCGGCGGAAGTCGCCTGTCCGTCAAAGAACGTGGCCAGATAGTCGTTAATCTGGTCAAAGTGCTGGGCTAAAAAGCTGGTAAACGGACTGGACACGGGTTCTCGCATTCTTTGATAGGTTGCATCGTTGCATTATGCAGACAACATATTGCCACATTAGGGCGTCGAGCGCGGCGGTTGAAGACGATTGGTCCATGCGGCCGCAAGTGCGGTAGGGGCTTGGCTAGATAAGCCCAAAGTGTTCGAGCGCGGTGACGACGCCGTCGTGGTCGATGCTGTCGGTGACATAGTCGGCCTTTTCCTTGAGGAAGTCCGGCGCATTGCCCATGGCGATACCGACATCGACGGCGTTCATCAGCGAGACGTCATTGCTGGCGTCGCCGATGCCGTATACGGTTCCGTGGTGGGGATCGAGGGCGTCGAGTACGGACTGGATACCCTCGCGCTTGGTGCATTCGCGAGGCGAAATCTCGGTCACTTCGAGCTCGAGCTCGTTAAAGCAGAGCAGCGGCTCAAACGCTTGATCCTGAGCGATGCGGTTGGCAAGCGACGTGGACATTAAGATCTTGTAGGCGCTGTAATGTTGCAGCTGCGTAATTGCATCGCCCACGGTGCGGGCGTATCCCGGAGCGTCGGGCGCATCGGCACTCATGCGAACGACGCCATTGAGTCCCTCAAAACGAATCACTTCGTCCGATTGCTCAAGAATGGGAGCAAGGCGCTGCAGCATGCCGGGCGTCATCGCCAAATCGCGAATCACGTGTCCCTCAAGTTCGACATAGCCACCCGCGAGGCAGACGATGCCGGTCCAGGGCAGCTCGAGCAGCTTTGGATGGATGCAGCTCAGCGTGCGCCCTGTGCAGATAAACGCCATATTGCCCTTGGCGACAAAATCACGGATGGCTTGCGAGACCGCTTCATTGGGATAGGGGGAGAGGTCTCGCTCGCTCTCGGGAAGCTCTTGTGCCACTCGAGGGTCTTGCCAGGCGAGTGTTCCGTCGATATCGAAGAAGCAGATATCGCCGCGCTTATGGGCTGCGCTGACGGCAGGGGAGGCCGAGGTGGTGGACACAAATCCCGGCTCGAGGCCCATGATCTGGTCAAAATGCTCTTTGACGCGGGGAACGGAGATGCCAATAATCACCTGGGCGGTCTTGCCCGTAATGATGAGGCCCTTGGCGCCCACCGCGACAAACGACGCATTATCTGCAACGATGGAAGGGTCTGCGACCTCGACGCGCAGGCGCGTGGCGCAGTTGGTTGCGCCCACGATATTGCCAACGCCACCTAAAAGCTGAATTACCCGCTCAGCGAGGACGTGATCTTGATCGGATTGAATACTGACCTCGCCATTGGGAGATTGCTCTTTGGCAAAGCCGCTTCCCGTTAAACGATCGATTGCCGCGCGATTGGAGACATGATCCTCGCGGCCCGGCGTCTTAAGGTCATAGACCAAGATGAGTGCTCGAAAACTAACAAAAAAGATGAGGCTAAAGGCAAGACCGATACCGAGCGCCAAAAGGTAGGAGCCGGCATGCATTCGCATGAGTGGGATGAAGTTGAAGGCCGTCATTTCCATGAGACCGCCCGAGAAGATGCCGACGATGCCAAAGAAGTTCATGGTCATGGCAAGGCAGGAGGACAGGACGGCGTAGAGCAAAAAGAGTCCGGGATAGGTGAACATAAAGAGAAACTCGAGCGGCTCGGTGACGCCGCAGACCACCGAGGCGACGATGGCGGGCAAAAGGATGACCTTAAGGCCGGCGCGGCGTTCGGGTTTGGCGGTGAAATAGAATGCTGCCGCGATGGCGGGAAGGCCAAAGAGCTTGCCCCAGCCGGTGGCGGTAAAACCTGCCCAGGGCGCAAGTTCATTTAAAGGGCGCGTGCTATGGGAGAGAATGGGGAGCAGGTTGGTCCACGTGGCGTAAATACCGTCGTGAATGACCAGATTGTCGTAATAGATGGGCATATAGAGCAGATGGTGCAGCCCCATGGGCTCGAGCGCTCGCTCCAAAAACACAAAGATGCCCACGCCGAAGGGGCCGACGCCCGCAAGTGCGTGGCGCAGCGTTTCGGTCACAGCGTATGCGAAGGGCACGATGGCGGCCGAGATGGCGGCAAGGGCAAACACGGCAAAAAAGCTGATGAGGTAGACGAGCGAGGAACCCGAGAACGTGCCGAGCCAATCGGGAACCTTGGCATCGTAGAAGCGGTCATGGATGGCAACGACGGTTGCCGACACCGCCAGCGGGCCGATAATGCCGGTGTCGAGCGTCTTGATGCCGTCGATGACGGTGATGCCGCTGGCGGGGGTTAAAGACGACGGGTACTTAAGTCCAAGGTTGTCGCCGCTCAGCTTAATGATCTCGCTCAAAAAGAAACAGTAGGCAAAATAGGCTACGAGCGCCTCGAGGCAGCAGCGTGCCGGTTGCTTTTGGGCAAGGCCGATGGGCAGCGCTACGGCAAAAAGGAGTGGAAGGCGCTTAAAGACCGTCCACGAGCCGCGCTGAATGATAGTCCAGAAAACGTACCAGGGGGTTCCGTATACGGCGAGGTCGCCGACGATATCCACGGTCGTTGCGAGGGCGGAGATGCCGACCATGAGGCCTGATATAGAAAACAGCATGGCGGGCGCGAACATGGCTCCGCCAAAACGTTGGATTTTCTGCAGCATAATATGCCTTTCGGATGCAACATGCTGTGCGAGCAAGAACGTTTAAACAATGAACTCATTGTAGAGGACTGGCTGCTTGCCGCATTGACGGTTTTGATTCGGTCCGATTTGGGTTTCGGGGGAACCGTCGACGGTAAATAATCCGTGCTTTACCGATAATCGGTTTAAACAACTTTAAGAAATGCTATCGTGCCTAGCCATACATATTCATTAGAGGTGAAATCATGCCAAAAGCGATTTACGAAGGAATCTACCGCGAGATCCGTTCGCGCATCATCAACGGGACCTATGCGTTTCAGGAGATGCTGCCAACCGAAGCCGAGCTGACCGCGGAGTTTGGCTGCACGCGCAATACCGTTCGACGCGCCTTGAGCATGCTGGCCGACCAGATGTTTGTGCAGCCTATACACGGCAAGGGCGTGCGCGTTATTTGGCTTAAGGGCGAAACCGATATGCTGGGCGCACTCGAAGAGGTTGAGTCGTTTGGCGAGTTCGCAAAACGCAACAATGCCGTCGCATCGACCGAGGTCAAGTCTTTTGAACATTTGATTTGCACTGAGCAACTCTCTCGTCGCCTGGGCTTTAAGGTGGGCGAGGAGCTGATTCGCGTCGTGCGTGTCCGAAGCCTCAACGGCAGCGCGCGCCAAGTGGACCACGGCTACTTTTTGGCGTCGATCGCCAAGGGCCTGACCCCCGAGATCGCGGCGGATTCTATCTACGGCTATCTGGAGCACAAGCGCGGCATCAAAGTGATGGCGAGCCGCCGTACGGTGAGTGTCGAGCTCGCCAACGATGAGGACTGCAGCTATCTGGACCTTGGCAAGTACAACTGCGTCGCCGTTATGGAGAGCCAGTCGTACACCTCGGACGGCATCTTGTTCGAGGTCACGCATGCCCGCACACACCCCGAGATCTTCCATTACCGCGTCAATTCCAAGCGATAGCCGGCTAGCTCGCAGCCTGACGAGACTCATGCCCTCAAAGCGAAAACGCCCGGTCAAACCGACGATGCATCGGCTTGATCGGGCGTTTTCTCTGCATTTGATAACAAATAATTGTTTATACAAAACTTGTCAAGTATCAAGTCGAAATTACCGTTCACCGAAGTTTTTCTACCGCTCTAGTAATACTTGTTCAAACAACTAGCCAAATAGCGTATTGTACAAGTCAGCAAAAGGGGCAAAGTCCCCGAGCCAATCTCCGAAGGCGGCGGCAAAGGGTGCCGCCACGGTGTGAAAGGGTGGATTGTAATGAAGAACGAAATGAGCAGAAGGCAGTTCCTGGGCTTTGCTGGTTCCGCGGCTGCGGTTCTTGGTCTGGGCCTCGTGGGCTGCGGTGGTTCTGCCGGCTCTGGCTCCTCTGCTTCTGGTGACGCTGCCGAGGTCTACTTCCTCCAGTTCAAGCCCGAGGTCGACAAGGAGTGGAAGGAGATCGCCAAGGCGTACAAGAAGGAGAAGGGCGTCGAGGTCAAGATCGTGACCGCCGCCTCCAACACCTACGAGGAGAAGCTCAAGTCCGAGATGTCCAAGAGCTCCGCTCCGACGCTGTTCCAGGTCAACGGCCCCACCGGCCTTAAGAACTGGAAGGACTACTGCGCCGATCTTTCCGACACCAAGCTCCGCGGCGAGCTCATCGACGACTCCCTGGCGCTGCAGTCCGACGGCAAGGATCTGGGTATCGACTGGGTTCAGGAGAGCTACGGCATCATCTACAACAAGGAGCTCCTCGAGAAGGCCGGCTACAAGGCTGAGGACATCAACTCCTTCGACAAGCTGAAGGCTTGCGCCGATGACATCCAGGCTCGCAAGGACGAGCTCGGCGTTGACGGTGCCTTCACTTCCGCCGGTATGGATGACTCTTCCAGCTGGCGCTACACCACCCACCTCGCTAACCTCCCGCTCTACTACGAGTTCGAGAAGGAGCACAACCAGGAGGACGACGAGATCAAGGGCGAGTATCTCGACAACTTTAAGCAGATCTTCGACCTGTATATCACCGACTCCACCTGCGATCCTTCGCAGCTTGCCTCCAAGACCGGTGACGACGCCACCAACGAGTTCGCAACCGGTAAGGCCGTTTTCTACCAGAACGGCTCTTGGGCCTACGCCGACCTCACCAAGGCCGGTATGACCGACGACCAGCTCGGCATGCTGCCGATCTACATCGGCGTCGACGGCGAGGAGAACCAGGGCCTGTGCTCCGGCGGCGAGAACTACTGGTGCGTCAGCTCCCAGGCTTCCGAGGATGCCCAGAAGGCCACCGAGGACTTCATGTATTGGTGCGTCACTTCTGACACCGCCACCAGCATCATCGCTGACAAGATGGGTCTGACCGCCCCGTTCAAGAGCGCTAAGGAGACCACCAACGTCTTCTCGCAGCAGGCCGTTGCTATGGCCAAAGACGGCAAGAAGACCGTTGCTTGGGACTTTGTTTACATCCCCTCTGAGGAGTGGAAGAAGAACCTCAAGCAGGCTCTGATCGCCTATGCTGCCGACAACAGCAAGTGGGACGGCGTCAAGAACGCCTTCGTCGATGGCTGGAAGACCGAGAAGGCTGCTTCCGAGTAAGCAGTTGCTGCCCAAGCTATCTGATTAGCGACAGGGGGCGGGCAGACGTTGGTTTGCCCGCCCCCCGCATATTGAAAGGACCCTTCTATGGGCAAAGCACTCAAGCGCTGGTGGCCGCTCTTTATGCTGCCCACGTGTCTGGCGTTTATGATCGGGTTCGTGATTCCCTTTATCCAGGGCTTCTATCTCTCGTTCTGCCAGTTTATTACCATCAACAACGCGCACTTTGTCGGTATCGAGAATTATGTGCGCGCATTGACGGACCCGCAGTTTTCCACGTCGTTCTTCTTTACCGTGGCGTTTGCCTTCCTGTCGACGGTGCTCATCAACGTGATCGCGTTGGCCATCGCGCAGGCGCTCACCCGCAAGGCGCTCAAGGGCACCAACATCTTCCGCACGATCTTCTTTATGCCTAACCTGATCGGCGGCATCGTGCTGGGCTACATTTGGCAGATTCTGATCAACTGTCTGCTCTCCAACGTGGGCGCCCAGCTCATCGCCCTTAACTCTGCTGCTGGCTTCTGGGGCCTTATCATCCTGACCCTGTGGCAGCAGGTCGGCTACATGATGATCATCTACATCGCTGGTCTGCAGTCCATTCCGTCCGACTACATCGAGGCCGCCAAGGTTGACGGTGCCACGGCATGGCAGACGTTTTGGAAGGTTAAGATTCCTAACCTGATGCCGACGATCACCATCTGCCTGTTCCTGTCCATCACCAACGGCTTTAAGCTGTTCGACCAGAACCTCGCTCTTACCGGTGGCGCCCCCGCGCACTCCACCGAGATGCTCGCCCTGAACATCTACAACACGTTCTATTCGCGCGCCGGCATCGCATGGCAGGGCATTGGCCAGGCCAAGGCAGTCATCTTCTGCATCCTGGTTGTCGCTATTTCCATGATCCAGCTTAAGGCCACGAGGTCCAAGGAGGTGCAGCAGTAATGAAACGCGATAAGGCTATCAACCGCGCGCTCTCGATTTTCTTTACGATTCTGTCGCTCGCGTGGATCTACCCCGTGTTCATGATTGCGCTCAATTCCTTTAAGAAGGGGACCGCAATCAGCACCACCACGGCGTTCGATCTGCTCACGCCCGAGACGTTCAACGGCTTTGCAAACTATGTGCACGCCTTAAACGAGCAGGGCTTTGCCTCGGCGTTTATGTATTCGCTCATCATCACGGTCACGTCGGTCGTGCTGATCTTGGTGTGCTGCTCCATGTGCGCCTGGTACGTGGTGCGCGTCAATAACAAGATCTCGAACTTCTTCTATTACCTGTTCGTGTTCTCGATGGTCGTGCCGTTCCAGATGCTGATGTTCACGCTGTCCAATTTGGCGGACCGCATCGGCTTTAACACGCCGTTCAACATCTGCTTTATCTATCTGGGCTTTGGCGCGGGCCTGGCGGTCTTTATGTTCGCCGGCTTTGTAAAGAACATCCCGCTCGAGATTGAGGAGGCGGCCATGATCGACGGCTGCAACCCGGTCCAGGTGTTCTTTAAGATTGTCCTTCCCATCATGAAGCCCACCTATCTTTCGGTTGGCATCCTCGAGACCATGTGGGTCTGGAACGACTATCTGCTGCCCTACCTCACCCTCGACTCCACCAAGTACAAGACCATTCCTATCTTGATCCAGTACTTCCGTGGCGGCTATGGCCACGTCGAGCTCGGCCCCATGATGGCCTGCATCATGATGGTCGTTGTCCCCATCGTCATCATGTACATCTTCTGCCAGAAGTACATCATCGACGGCGTGGTGGCAGGTGCCGTCAAGGGCTGATGCCGTAGCTGTTTTGCAAGTTTCTGCGGCGCCCTTCGGCGTGGCGCCGCATATCGAAAGGTAAAGACATGGCCGAGATCGTTCTCAAACATGTTCAGAAGGTGTATCCCAACAACGAGTCCAAAAAGAAGGGCTTCTTTGGCAAAAAGAAGAAGACCGAGGAGAAGAAGCACAACCTCAAGGTTACCGAGGACGGTGTGCTCGCTGTAGAGGACTTCAACCTCACCGTTCACGACCAGGAGTTCATCGTCCTCGTTGGCCCCTCTGGCTGCGGTAAGTCCACGACGATGCGTATGGTCGCCGGCCTGGAGGACATTACCTCCGGTGACGTGCTCATCGACGGCAAGCGCGTCAACGACGTGGCGCCCAAGGACCGCGACATCGCCATGGTGTTCCAGAGCTATGCTCTGTACCCCAATATGACGGTGTACGAGAACATGGCGTTTACGCTTGAGCTCAAGAAGGTTCCCAAGGACGAGATCGACCGCAAGGTTCGCTCCGCCGCCGAGATCTTGGGTATTACCGAGTACCTCGACCGTAAGCCCAAGGCGCTTTCGGGCGGCCAGCGCCAGCGCGTCGCCATCGGCCGCGCTATCGTTCGTGACCCCAAGGTCTTCCTGATGGACGAGCCGCTGTCCAACCTGGACGCCAAGCTTCGTAACCAGATGCGTGCCGAGCTCATTAAGCTGCGCCACGAGATCAAGGGTACGTTCATCTACGTCACCCACGACCAGACCGAGGCCATGACCCTCGGTGACCGTATTGTGGTCATGAAGGACGGTGTTGTCCAGCAGATCGCCACGCCGCAGGAGGTCTTCAACCACCCCGCGAACATCTTCGTCGCCGGCTTCATCGGCGTGCCGCAGATGAACTTCTTCGATGCCCAGCTGGTGCGCTCGGGCAATGGCTTCACCGTCAAGACCGAGGATATGAACGTGGCGCTCGCCCCCGAGACCTGCGCTCAGCTTGCCCTCAACTGGGACGGCGGCGACATGAAGGAGATCACGGCCGGCGTGCGCCCCGAGCAGATTCTGCTTGCCGACAAGGACGAGGAGGGCGCGCTTCAGGGCACCGTCGAGGTGACCGAGCTCATGGGTTCGACCGAGCATGTCCACGTGACTGCTCCCGATGGTCAGTTCGTCCTGATCATTCCCGTTGTCGACCTTGAGGCCAAGGGTGCGCTCAAGGCGGGCGACCCCATCTGGTTCAAGTTCGAGAAGAACGCGACCCATCTCTTCGATAAGGTCTCTGGCAAGAACCTTATCTAGGCCCGGTGCAACCAGGCCCTTCCTTTGGGCGACTGCGGCTTTGCCATCCTTTTGCCGCGGTCACATATAAGGCTCCCCTCCCGTCCACTGGGCGAGAGGGGAGCCTTTCTTTGTGTTGGGACTGTCTGACCGGTCGTTTGTCTCGATCTGTAACGGATAGGGCCGATTTCGGACGTTAGATGTTACAGATCGAGACGGTTCCGCTGAGCTAACCATTTCATCTAAATCTGTAACACCAAAGGCGAATTTCACCTGCTAGATGTTACAGATTGAGATAAACCCGAGGGGAGGGGCCGGTATGTCTCAATCTGTAACAGCTGGGACCGTTTTGGTTGAGTAATTGCTACGGATCGAGATTGTTTGGCCGAGTTGGATCACAGGGTAACGTGCGGGCACAAAAAACGGAGCCGTGTTGCCACGACTCCGTTCCTCAAGAGAATGGGTAAGGGGAATGGGTTAGTCCAGGTGCCAGATCTCGTCGTTGTACTGGGAGATCGTACGGTCGGACGAGAAGGTGCCGGCGTTGGCGATATTGATGAGCGCCTTGCGCATCCAGGCGTCCTGGTCCTCGTAGTCGGCCAGCACGCGCTCCTTGGTCTGGATGTACTCCTCAATGTCGAGCAAGGCCATAAACCAGTCCTTGCCCTTAATGTCGTCGTGCAGGCGCTGCAGGCGCTCGGCGTTGCCGGTTGCCATAAAGGCCGGGTTGGTGATGAAGTCCACCAGCAGTTTAATGCCGGGCTTGCGGTAGAGCGCACCGGCGTTGTAGGTGCCGTCGGCGTAGAGCTGCTCGACCTGTTTGGACGAGGCACCAAAGGTATAGATGTTCTCGTCGCCCACGAGCTCGGCAATCTCCACGTTGGCACCGTCGAGCGTGCACAGGGTTAGGGCGCCGTTGAGCATGAACTTCATGTTGGAGGTGCCGCTCGCCTCCTTGGAGGCCAGGCTGATCTGCTCGGAGATGTCAGCGGCGGGGATCACGCGCTCGGCGGCGGTGACGTTGTAGTTCTCGATCATGACAACCTGCAGGTAGGGAGCCACGTCGGGGTCGTTTGCAATCCACTGCGACAGCGTCAGGATCAGATGGATGATGTCCTGCGCGATAGTGTAGGCAGGCGCCGCCTTGCCGCCAAAGATGATGGTGACAGGGTGCTTAGGCCTGTTGCCGTTCTTGATATCGAAGTACTTCCAGATGATGTAGAGCGCGAGCATCTGCTGACGCTTGTACTCGTGGATGCGCTTGACCTGGACGTCGATGATGGCGTTGGAGGGAATGGTCACGCCCTGCTCGAGCGCCATGAACTGGCGCATGATGGCCTTGGCCTCGACCTTGGTGGCGGCCAGGCGCTCAAGAACGTCCTTGTCGTCGGCGAACTTGGCGAGTTTGTTCAGATCGCCGGTGCTGCGCCAGTCGGTGCCGATTACATCGTCGAGCAGGCTGGCGAGCGCGGGGTTGGCTCCATGGATCCAGCGGCGGAAGGTGATGCCGTTGGTCTTGTTGGAGAACTTCTCGGGATAGATCTCGTAGAACGGATGAAGCTCGGTGTCCTCCAGGATCTTGGTGTGGAGGGCGGCTACGCCGTTGATGGAGAAGCCAAAGTGGATGTCCATGTGGGCCATGTGGACGGTGTCGTGCTCGTCGATGATGGCGACGCGCGGGTCATCGTGCTCGGCTTTCGCGATCTCATCGAGCTTGACGATAATGTCGGCGATGGCAGGGGAGACCTTCTGCAGGCTGGCGAGCGGCCACTTCTCGAGCGCCTCGGCAAGGATCGTGTGGTTAGTGTAGGCGACCATGGAGCGTACGATGGTCACGGCCTCGTCAAACTCGATGCCATGCTCGGTGGTGAGCAAGCGAATGAGCTCGGGGATGACCATGGTGGGGTGCGTGTCGTTAATTTGGACCACGGCGTAGTCGGCCAGATCGTGCAGGTTGCTGCCGCGCTCGACGGCCTCGTCGATCAGGAGCTGGGCGGCGTTGCTCACCATGAAGTACTCCTGATAGATGCGAAGCAGGCGGCCCTGCTCGTCGGAATCGTCGGGGTAGAGGAACAAGGTGAGGTTCTTGGCGATCTCGGTCTTGTCGAAGTCGATGGAGCTGCCGGGGACCAGGCCGTCGTCGACGCTCGCCAGGTCGAACAGGCGCAGACGGTTCTTGGTGGGCTGGCCGTAACCGGGCACGTCGATGTTGACGAGCTTGGAGGTAACGGCAAAATCGCCGAACTCGACGGTGTAGGAGCGGCCGTCGTCGACTAGGATGTCCTGCTCACCGAGCCACTCGTCGGGGACGGCCTTCTGCTGGTTGTCGACAAAGCGCTGACGGAACAGGCCGTAGTGATAGTTGAGGCCCACGCCATCGCCGGTCAAGCCCAGCGTGGCGATGGAATCCAGGAAGCATGCGGCCAGGCGGCCCAGGCCGCCGTTGCCGAGCGACGGCTCGACCTCGAACTCCTCGATCTTGTTGAGGTCGTGGCCTGCGGCGGTGAGCTGGTCCTTAACCTCATCGTAGATGCCGAGGTCGATCATGTTGTTGATGAGCAGCTTGCCGATCAAAAATTCGGCGGAAATGTAATAGAGCTTTTTCTTGCCGTTGTTGAGCGGGCAGGCGGCGGAGCGCTCCTGCACGAGTTTGACCAGCAGCTTGTAAATGCGACGGTCGTCGAGCTGCTCGAGCGAGGTGCCAAAAGACTGCTCGGCGAGTTCCATGAGGTTAATTTGGGGCATGTTTTCTCCTGTGATGGGTTGTTTCATGTCTGCAATTCATAAGAAGCCCGCGCGAGGGGATTGGGGTGGCCTCGCGCGGGAAAAAGCAAGCGCGTCCGCACGGTGGGGAGGGGTCGGGCGCGGTAGCTCCTATTGAGGAAGCTCGATTTCGGCTTCCGACGGGATGCGGAAGTAGGTCTCGGTCCAGTCGGTGAGTTTGTGCTCGAGCTCGCGGGTGATGGCGCCGTCGAGCATGCGCCAGGTCCAGTTGCCGCCCAACGTGGCAGGGGTGTTGATGCGCGCCTCGTTGCCCAAGTTGAGCAGGTCCTGCATGGTGTAGATGCACGTGTCGCTCACGCTGGCGGCGATGGTGCGATTGAGTGCATCTGCCATGGGTTCGCCGGCCTGCTGATGGGTGTACAGGGCTGCCTGCTCGCGCTGACGCGGGGTGGCCGTTCCCTCAAACCAACCGCGCGCCGTCTCGTTATCGTGGGTGCCCACATAGGCGACGGTGTTGGCGATGTAGTTATGCGGCAGGTAGTACGAGTTGGTGCCCTCAAAGGCAAACTGCAGGATCTTCATGCCGGGGAAGCCCGAGTTGTCGCGCATGTCGATGACGCCGGGGGTGAGGAAGCCCAGGTCCTCGGCGATGATGGGCAGCGTGCCGAGCTTTTCCTCGAGCGTCTTGAAGAACTTGAGGCTGGGACCCTGCGTCCACGAACCGTAGGACGAATCGGGCGAGGAGAACGGCACCTCCCAATAGGCCTCGAAGCCGCGGAAGTGATCCAGGCGGATGACGTCGTACATGTCGAGGGCGGCGCGAATGCGGCCCTCCCACCAGGAGAAGCCGTCGGACTCCATGGCGTCCCAGTCGTAGATGGGGTTGCCCCAGTACTGGCCGGTGGCCGAGAACTGGTCGGGCGGCGTGCCGGCGACGCTCACGGGATTGCCGGCGGTGTCGATCTTAAAGAGCTCAGGCGTCGCCCACATCTCGACGGAGTCACGCGAGACATAGATGGGCAGGTCGCCGATGATGAGAATGTCGCGCTCGTTGGCATAGGCCTTGAGGCGGCTCCACTGGCGATCGAAGAAGTACTGCGTCATCTGGTGGTAGAGCATACGCGCCGGATGGTCGGCGCAGACCTTGGCGGAAGCCTCGCCGCGGGTGCGGAGCTCCGCGGGCCACTCCCAAAACGCCTTGAGACCGCACTCCTCTTTGACGGTCATGAACTCACAGTAGGGGATGAGCCAGTCCTCGTTGGCCTGGATAAAGTCATCGAAATCGGCCGGCTTGTCGGCAGCAAAGCGCTCGGCGGCGCGGTCGAGAATCTGACGGCGGCCACCAAAGATGGCACCGTAGTCGACATTGCTGGGGTCGGATCCCAGATACACGCCATCGATATCGCGCTGCTCCAGATACCCTGCCTCGATAAGCTCGGCAAAGTCGATAAAGTTGGGGTTGCCTGCGCGGGCCGAGAACGACTGATAAGGCGAATCGCCATAGCTGGTCGTCGTAAGGGGCAGAATCTGCCAGTAATGTTGTTTGCACGAGGCGAGAAAATCGACGAAGTCGTAGGCATTCCAGCCAAAGCCGCCGATTCCGTATGGTCCGGGCAGAGATGAGACGGGCATGAGGACGCCGCTTGCACGCTCCATGAATGCGCTCACCAACCTTCTTGTTGTGGGGTCGGCCTGCCGATGGGTGTGCAGTCCGCCTCCGATGTTCTGATTCGATACGCCTATTGTAAAACATGTTGTTTAAACATGTACAGGTAAGATAAAAAAGTTGGTCGATTTTCGGCGAATGGCTACATGCCATGAAAAAAAGCCCCGACCTCACAACGTGAGATCGGGGCAAGAACGGTATGTAGGTTTTTGCTACTCGGCGTCGGCGAAGCCGTTGGGGTTGTGGCTCTGCCAGTTCCAGCTATCGCGGCACATGTCCGCGATGTCGTACTGGGCCTTCCAGCCCATCATGCGCTCGGCCTTTGAGGCATCGCACCAGTTGGCAGCGATGTCGCCGGCGCGGCGCTCGCGGATCACGTAGGGCAGCTCCTTGCCACAAGCCTTGGAGAAGGCGGCGACGACCTCGAGTACCGAGGTGCCGGTGCCGGTGCCCAGGTTAAAGATCTCGACGCCGGTTTTGCCGTTCATCCAGTTAAGGGCGGCAACGTGACCAGAGGCCAGATCGCACACGTGGATGTAGTCGCGCACGCCGGTGCCGTCGGGGGTGGGGTAGTCGTTGCCAAAGACCTGAACGGCCTCGAGCTTGCCCACGGCGACCTGGGCGACATAGGGCACCAGGTTGTTGGGGATGCCCTTGGGGTCCTCGCCGATCAGGCCCGACGGATGAGCACCGATGGGGTTGAAGTAACGGAGCAGCACGACGTCCCACTCGGGGTCGGCGGTGTGGACGTCCATAAGGATCTGCTCGATCATCCACTTGGTCCAGCCATAGGGGTTGGTTGCGGGCTTCTTGGGGTCTTCCTCGGTGACGGGCGGGTTGTCCGGGTCGCCGTAGACGGTCGAGGAGCTCGAGAAGATGATGGACTTGCAGCCATGGTTGCGCATGACGTCGATGAGCACCAGGGTGTTCTCGATGTTGTTGTGGTAGTACTCGACGGGCTTGCTCACCGACTCGCCGACGGCCTTAAAGCCGGCAAAGTGGATGACACGGTCGATCTGATGGGTATCGAAGATCTTGTTCATCGCATCGCGGTCGAGCACGTTGGCCTTGTAGAAGGTGAGGTTCTTGGCGGCTTCGTCGCCCACGATGGTCTTGACGCGGTCGACGGCGACGGCGCTGGAGTTGGAGAGATCATCGACGATGACGACCTGGTAGCCACCCTCGAGCAGCTGAACGACGGTGTGCGAGCCGATAAAACCGGCGCCACCGGTAACGAGGACGCAGGTGTCTTTGGGGTCGAGTGCTTTGGACATGTAGTCTCCTATCGAATCAGGAACACTTCTAGAGGGGAGTATAGCGCAGGCGGGGACGCCCAAATGGTGCACTGCAGGAAAAGCAGAGGATTATGTTAACGTACTCATATAAGAGCTTGCTCAATTGTTACCTCAAATTTGACAATTGCTTACGAGCCGCCGACCTTGTAGTTTCCTGCCGTTCGTGGAAATCGTTGGGACGCGCCATATGTACGCTAATATGTATGAGTTGAGCGACATATAAATAAGCATGTAACGGAGTACATATGTCACCAAACAGCGATTCCATCCTTTCCCAGGAGCTCTCGCGCCGCACTGCCCTTAAGGCCCTGTTCGGCGCCGCTTCTGCGGCAGTTCTTTTTGGCCTGCCCACTCGCGCCCATGCGGCGGAGGCTTCCAAAGAAACCACCGATAAATTGAATGCCGCCCAGGCCCAACTCGACGAGGTTCAGGCCCAGCTCGACAGCATCGCAAATGAGTATGCGGCGCTGGCCAACAAGAATGCCCAGACCCTCAACGACATCGAGAATGTCCAGGGCAAGATTGACGACACGCAGGCCCAGATCGATGAAAAGAAGGCCGAGCTCAAGAAGAAGCGCAACGACCTTTCCGATCGCGTGGCCGCCAGCTACAAGTCCGGCGGTACGAACATCCTGTCGCTGCTGCTGGCCTCTGGCTCGTTTGAGGAACTCGTCGCCAACGCGCATTACGTTGAGAAGATCAACAAGAGCGACCGCGATGCCATCGAGGATATCCAGACGATTCAGGCCGAGCTCGACGCACAGAAGACCGAGCTCGAAGCACAAAAGGCTGACCTGGAGAAACTCAAGGATCAGCAGATGGCTCAGATGCAGGATATGCAGGCCAAGCAGCAAGAGGTCCAGACCGTGCTGAACGGTCTTTCCGACGACGTCAAGGAGCTCATGGCTCAGCGTGATTCCGAGATTCTCGCTGCCGCCCAGGCCGAGGAGGCCGCTAGGAAGGCCGCCGCTGCCGCGGCTGCCGCGAACAAGAACAATTCCTACTCGGGTGGTTCGAGCTCGGGCGGTGGATCGTATGCGCCCGGAACTCCGCAGCAGAATGCCGGCTCGGGCAAGCAGCAGGCCGTCGTCAACGCGTGCTACTCCACGCCTTCGCCGGGTCAGAACTGGTGCGCGGCGTGGGTTACCAATGTCTTCCGTAACGCCGGCGTTGGCTACTTTGGCGGCAACGCGTGCGACATGTTCAACGCCTGGTGCTATAGCTCCGACCGCTCGGCGCTGCAGGTGGGCATGATCGTGGCCGACTCCTCGCATAGCGGCACGGGTGCTCCGGGCCTTATCTACGGTCATGTGGGTATCTACGTTGGCGGCGGCATCGTTATGAGCAACGAGGGTGCCATTACGTCTAAGTCGCTTGATTCGTTTATTAGCTTCTATGGTACTGGCTCTGGCGTGCGTTGGGGCTGGCTTGGCGGTATTGCGCTGTCGTAACGGCGGTTTGAAGTAAGTTGGTCCGTGGCTGCCCGGAAGGCATTAGGTTGCCTGCTCGGACAGTCCTGCTCGCACGGAGAGCACATTAAGTGCTCTCCGGCTCGTGCGGAACTCGCGATCAACCTAATGCCTTCCGGGCAGCCACGGACCTCTCGGATCCAATGCGTCACACACCGGACTGGTTGTCTGAATAAATATGGCGAAGGCCCCTTTCGGGGCCTTTTTTAAATGAATTTATCGACTCCGTGGACTTCGGTTTTGGAATTTGGAGCCGACGGCTCACCAAAGTGGAAAATGAAATATAACCTAGCTGCAATAATCGCCTTGTTGCGAACTCGAACTGATCATGTAGATTTAAAATAGCCGCAATTTGCAATTGTCGAGCGGTGCGTTGGGTTGGAGCTGCTGCGGGTCCTATATGGATTGCGGTCTTGCGCCCCGATGTCCAAATAGGTCTCTCTAGACGGGAAGTTGCTCATGGACACCATATATGACGGAGACGACTGGGTCGATCATTATAGTTGGCGACTAGTCGGCTCGGATGACAATGGGGATGTGGTGTTTGATGGACTATGTCCAAAGCATCTCCATCCTTTTGTCTCGTCGTTAATTGAGAGTTCCGCTCGTGTTGCCCCCTACAGCTCGGCGTCGCTTCATGATACGGACGTTTTGAAGACCATAAGGGAATCAATTGACGAGGGCACGATGAGCAGCCCGCTGTTTTCTCAGCTTGTGGGGCTAGATGAGATTGGCTCGAAACGACTGCTTGCGGGCGAAAAAGTGGAACTCACTTATCGGTCGATGATTTCAATCCTGCGGCTAGCCGATGTTCTTCGCAAATAAATGATAACGGGACAAGTGAGCTAGATCACTTGTCCCGTTATTAATTAAAGTGGATCGCGGTGGGCAGGCTATAAAAATTCGCCGACTCGGTGGACTTCGGGTTCTAGGTCTACGTTGAATTGGTCTTTGACGGTTGTTTGGATGTGGCGGATGAGTTCGTCGACGTCGGCGGCGGTGGCGTGGTCGGCGTTGACGATGAAGCCGCAGTGCTTCTCGCTCACCTGCGCGCCGCCAACGGCGTGTCCTCGCAGGCCGGCATCCATGATGAGTTTGCCGGCAAAGTAACCCTCGGGGCGCTTGAAAGTGGAGCCAGCACTCGGCATGTCGAGCGGCTGCTTGTCCTCGCGGCGCTGGCGGTAGTCGTCCATGTCGGCCTTAATCATCGCGGCGTTGCCCGGGGCGAGATTGAAGGTGGCCGAAAGCACGGTAAAGCCGTCGTCGGCGATGCGGCTCTTGCGATAGCCCAGGTTGAGTTCGTCGACATCGAACTCGATGATGTTGCCGCTGCCGCGGGTGCCATCGTCGAGCTGGCGAGCGGGTTTGTAGACGCGCACGGACTCCAGCACATCGGCCATGCAGGCACCGTAGGCACCGGCGTTCATGTAGCAGGCGCCGCCGACCGATCCGGGGATACCCGAGATGGGCTCCATGCCGGTGAGGCCGGCCTCGGCTGCCGCCGCGGCGACATCGGAAAGCAAGGCGCCGGCTGCCGCCGTGACGTGCGTGCCGTCGACCGTAATGTCGGAGAGGCCCTCGCCCAGCGCTACGACGACGCCGCGGATGCCCTTGTCGCCGACGAGCAAGTCGGAGCCGTTGCCCACGATGGTGAGGGGCAAATCGCAGCGATAACAGGTATCGAGCGTGGCGACGAGGCCCTGCTCGGTATCGGGCGTGACAAAGACGTCGGCCGGGCCGCCGATCTTAAACGTGGTGTGCTCGCGCATGGGCTCGCTCATCAGTACGTTGTCCTCGCCGGCAACGCCAGCAAGCGCGCACAGCAGGTCCTCGTTAAAAAAGTCGTTCTCGTGCATACGAATATCCGCCTTTTGGTGGTCGTTGTCATCAATCGATTGCAATATACCCCACCCGGACGGATTTGGTGCGCTGGCGGCGATAAAACAGCCGTCCACCGGATTGGTAAAGTGTTTATCACCGAGGTAGAGGGGTAGTCGCTATACTTTCAAGAGATTGCGCGTAAACCCGGAAGGAGCGAGATGGCCAACAAAGTCACCCTCAAGCAGATCGCCCAGGAGGTGGGGCTTTCCCCCTCGTCGGTCTCGCTTGTTCTTAATAATCGGCCCTGTCGCATCTCGGAAGAAAACCGCAAGCTCATCAAGGAGGTCGCGGCACGCAACCACTATGTTCCCAACCAGATTGCGCGTAGCCTGGTCATGCGCGAGTCGCGCACGCTGGGCCTTATCGTCCCTAACATCGAGAGCCGCTTTTTTGCCTCGCTTGCCGGCAGCTTGGAAAAGCGCTGCCGCGAGGACGGCTATGCGCTCTTTATTACCAGCTCGGGTGGAAGTGCCGACGACGATCTTGAGCTGCTGCGTCAGCTGGTGACGCGCGGCGTCGACGGTGTCTTTTTGGTGGTGGGCGACGAGTTCTCCGACGACCGCGCCCTGCGCGAAGAGGTCAGCCATCTACCCATCCCTGCCGTGATGGTCGATCGTGCCATTGAAGGACTCGAGTGCGACAAGGTGATGTTCGACCACGAGATGGGTGGCTACATGGCCACGCGGTATCTAATTGAGCAGGGTCATCGCCGCATCGCCTGTCTGGTTAACGCGCGCCGTTCCAATACGGGTCGCAAACGACTTGCCGGCTATGAGCGCGCGCTGCGCGAGGTTGGCCTGCCAATCGACGCGCGTTTGGAGTTTGAGAGTGAGTACTACATTCCGAGCGCATACGAGGCCTCGGAGGCGGTACTCGCAACTGACGCCACCGCCGTGTTCGCAAGCTCGGATAACATTGCCCTCGGTTTGCTTAAGCGCTTGCACGAGATGGGGAAGAGCATCCCGGGCGATATCTCGGTGGTGAGCTATGACAACTCGGCGGCCGACGTTCTCTTTGAGCCGGCGCTGACCGCGATTGAGCAGGATCCTGGTGTCCTTGCGGAGCATGCTTTTGGCTGCATGTCCAAGCGTCTTGCCGGTAGGGGCGGTAGGCGTGCCGAAGAGGTCGTCCTGGAGCCGGCACTTATCGTTAAGGGCAGCGTGCTCGAACTTACCGAATGTAGCTAAACGTACTTGTTTGTTTGCATAGATTGCATGCGGAGTGTCTGCTATTTGCCGGCGGGCACCCCGGCCCTCGTCCGTGAACTCTTCCGCTGGGCGAGCCATAGACGCCGCGCACCGATAGGGTAAGGCGGCGGCTTGAAATTGGTGCTATATTCAGCTTGAGTTGTTTAATGCTAGTACGGGAGGCTGATATGGGGCTGTTCAAGAAGAAAAACCCGCAGGATGCCTTTGATCCCGATGTGTTTACCATCACGGATACGATTTTGGACCCGCCGCGGTTTACATTTTTGCCGGCTATCTACCAGGACGCCACGCGCCGCAAGTGGGCCGTGCATCAGCGCGGCGGCGAGCCGAAGATTTTTGACTATGCGGACGTGTTGCAGTGCGAAGTGGCCGAGGCGGGCGATCCGGAGGCCGAAGAAGCGGTCTCTAAACAGGAATTTGCCCAGCGTATCCTGGCAAATCCTGCCAAGGCGGCGAAAATAAACGCTGCCAAGCGTAATATGTGTCTTGGTATGGGCGTTGTTGTGGCGGTTCAGACGGGAAAAGACGAGGTTTCCAAATTAGAGATTCCCGTTATGACCGACGAAGTCAAACGCGATTCAAGTCTATATAAGTCGTATCGGAATGTCGCCGAGAAGATCAAGGCAGAATTTGATGCCATGGGAGGGCTGGCCTAATTTTGGCGGCATACGTTTCTGAATGAGGAGTCTGTGCAATGGCAGGCGAATCTTATGCAATTCCCCCCAAAGATCATGCTGTTGAGGGAATTCTTTGGTATATCCAGCACCATCAGCTTGCCGGCGGCGATCGCCTGCCGGCCGAGCGCGTGCTGTGCGAAGAGATTGGCGTTTCGCGTACGGCGTTGCGTGCCGGTATCACGCGGCTTATCTCGTGTGGAACGCTCGAGAGCCGTCGCGGATCGGGCACGTATGTGTGTCCTCCCAAGCCGCTGAACATCTTCCAGGAAACGTATAACTTTTCCGATGCTGTGCGGACTGCCGGCCTGCACCCCTCTTCTCGTCTGGTTTCCACCGGGACCA
Organism: Coriobacteriaceae bacterium; assembly: GCA_902835305.1. GTDB lineage: Bacteria > Actinomycetota > Coriobacteriia > Coriobacteriales > Coriobacteriaceae > Collinsella. The sequence goes on along the minus strand of CADFMD010000016.1, from coordinate 5,249 downwards.
TCGAGGCGGATGAGGCGCTTGCCGACAAGCTTGGGGTGGCTGTAGGCGCTCCCTTGCTCCGCATGCAGCGCGTTCGACTTATTGAGGGCGAGCCGGCGTCAATCGAGACCGCTCACGTTAACCTGTCCCTGTGCCCATCGCTTCCCGAGCACGATTTTGAGTGTGAGAGCCTTTACGATGTCTTGCTCAAAGAAGGTGGCGTGCGCGTTGAGCATGGACGTGAGCATATCTCCATCTCGCGTTTGAACGTCGAAGAGGCCGAGCTGCTCCAGCAAGAAGAGGGAACGCCGGTGTTCTATGAGAGCTCGATCGAATTTGATAAGGACATGCGTTTTGTGGAGCATTGCAAATCGGTGATTTTGCCCACAAAGTTCCGCTTTGCCGATAACGGCGAAGAGAACGGCATGAGGAGCGTGGCAGGTGAACAATGGCTGAAACAGTAGATGCCACCCCGGTTTATATGCGCATTCGACGCTGCATCGAGGAACGTATCGAGCGCGGTGCATATCCCACGGGTTCCATGATTCCGTCCGAAAAAGACCTCGCCGAGGAATTTGGTACGACACGCTTGACCATCCGAAGCGCTGTCGATGAGCTGGTTCGGCGCGGGCAGATTCGCCGTGTTCGGGGAAAAGGTGCCTTTGTGGCGCAGAAAGTACCTGCTTTTTTTGAACGCACGGTCGGTTTCCGTGAATCGGTCCGTGCTTCGGGCGGCGAGCCGTCCGTCCGTATTCTCGCGCGTTCCAAGCGTTATGCGGGGCCATATTACGCCGACCTGTTTGGCATCGCCGAGGACGACCTGCTCTATTCCGTTCGACGCCTGAACTGCATAAACGGTAGCCCCGTATCGATTGAGACGGCGCTGATTCCCTGCCTGCTGTTCCCAACCATCGAAGATATTGACGTGTCGGTCTTCAGTTTGTACGAGACCTATGAGATGCTGGGCCGAAAGCCAGTCATGGCACAGGAAAAGCTCGATATCGAAGCGCTGGGCGCACGAGATGCCGGCCTCCTTGGACTGGAACAGGGCGATCTTGTTTTGCTTTTGGAATGCGTGAGCTATGACGCGAGCGGTCAGGCTATCGAGTATGTAAAGTCCTTCAATCGTGGCGATACGGGCGGCTACACCTATACGTACTAGCTGGTATTTTGTGAATAACGGCTGGGAAACTAACCAGTTTTGATCGTTGGGTCAGCTGTATATACAACCTTACATGGCTCAAAATCGACCGTTCGCCGAAGGGGATAAATTAATCGACAAAGAGGTATCAAAAAGCCGTAACCTGTAACTGTGATTGGTATCAAATACTAATGATTTGTTACGAGGTGAGACGATGAAGATGCTCGATTACGTTCAGCTTGCCCATGTGCGTATGGGAGAGAACCTCGAGCGTTCGTCTGAGCTGGTAGCGCAGCTCGTTGATATTTTCCAGTCTGGTTCTTTTGACGCGCTGCGCATCGTTGCTTCGGGTTCGTCGCGCCATGCTGCGGATTGCGCCCGCGATTACCTGCAAGATGCGCTGCAGATGCAGGTGTCCGTTGTGACGCCCGAGGCCTTCGTCGATTTTGAACACACCTATCCACAGCATGCGCTTAACATTGCCGTCTCGCAGAGCGGCTATTCAACCAATACGATTGCGGCGCTCGATTACATGCGCGCACACGATATGGCTGCAGTTGCGCTCACGGCAAACGTCGAGGCACCCATCAAGGAACACGCTGACATCGTTCTTGACTACGGTGTGGGCGTCGAGTCGGTGGACTTTGTGACTCTGGGCGTCGAGGTTCTCGTTGAGTACCTGGTGCTCTTTGGTATTTACGGCGGTCAGGCGCGCGGAACGATTGACGCCAAGGGCGTTGCTCAGCGTCTTGATGACCTGCGCGAGGCTATCCAGGCTAATGCCGTGATGTGCAAGACCGCCGAGGCATATGTCCAAGATCACATGCTCGAGCTTTCTGAGCACATGCCCGCCATGGTCGTCGGCAACGGCCCCAACTATGGTGTTGCCGAGGAGGCAGCGCTCAAGCTGAGCGAGACCATCAAGATTCCTGCCATGCATCACGAAGGCGAGGAGTTCGTCCACGGTCCCGAGATGCAGATCGTTCCGGGCTATCTGGTGTTTATCGTCGACGATCCGCAGGGGTCGGAGCGTCTTGCGAATATCGCCGATGCGCTATCGAACGTTACGGCAAAAACGGTGCTGCTCACGGCCCATCCCAAGGGTAGGGCTCACGAGGTTGCGGTGCCTCAGGTGGCTCCGCTGCTCAGCGCAATTCCCAATCTTGTGTTCTTCCAGACGATTGCGGCCATGATCGCCGAGCGTCTGAAGTCATGGAACGTGCACCCGTATCTCGATGCCGTCTCCAAGCAAATGGAGGTCAAGGCAGAGGGCTACGAAGAGTCAGTCAATGCGCTTAAGGCCAAAGCGGCTGAGTGTTACGGAATGTAAGCGGGTTTTGATGCCCGTTGGCATGGGGGATGTGGAAACAACCCCAGAAAGGAGAGACAAATGAAGGAAACCGAGAAGATCGAGATCATGCATTTCGACCAGGAGGGCTATCTCGAGGACGGCAAGGCGCTCTACGAGACCGGCAAGAAGATGACCGCGCTCGCCGACAAGGTCGCCGACGAGGGCTACGACGCCGTGTTCCTGATGGGCGTCGGCGGCACCTGGGACGAGCTCATGCAGCTCGAGTACCTCATGAACAAGTTCGGCGACCGCGACCTCGAGGTCTACCTGATCCACGCCGCCGAGTGGAACGTCATGGGCCACAAGCGCATGACCGAGAAGTCCGTCGTGCTCACCGCCTCCGAGTCCGGCACTACCCCCGAGGTCCTCGAGGCCGTCAAGAAGATGAAGGGCATGGGTGTGCGCGTCTACGCCATGACCAAGCCCGAGGGCCCCATCGGCCAGGCTGTCGGCGCCGAGAACTGCGTCGCCATGGCTTCTGACCATGGTTCGGGCGGCTGCGAGAAGGGCTACTACCTCGCCGACTGCTTCGGCCTGCGCCTGCTCAACCGCCGCGGCTGCTTCCCCAAGTTCGATCTGTTTATCGAGCAGACCAAGGACATCTGGAAGGACATGCTCGATATCCGCAAGCGCTTCGAGCCGCGCGCCGAGGAGCTCGCCAAGAAGTACGCCCTGGCCCCCTACACCATGTTCATCGGCTCCGGTGCCCTGTGGGGCGAGACGATCCTGTTCTCGATGTGCATCCTGGAGGAGATGCAGTGGAAGCGCACCCGCTACATAACCTCGGCCGACTTCTTCCACGGCACCCTCGAGCTCGTGGAGCCGGGCGTCCCGGTCTTCCTGTTCATGGGCGAGGACGAGAACCGCAAGCTCGACGAGCGCGTCCGCGCGTTCCTGACCCGCGGCGTGACCGGCGACACCGACATCAACGTCATCGACACCGCCGAGTTCGCGATCCCCGGCCTTGACGACGAGTTCCGCGTCATCGTGTCTCCGTGGATTCTGACGGTGCTCGTTACCGACCGCCTGGCTCGCTACTACGAGACGGTCACCAAGCACAACCTCAAGTATCGTCGCTACTATCACCAGTTCGACTACTAAAGAAAACGGGTGCGGGAACGCGCCGGGCTATTGAGAGGAACACAGAATGAGGCAGTACATCATCGCCAGCCATGCGCACTTCGCTACCGGCATCAAGGAGAGTGTCGAGCTGCTCTCGGGCGCTCGCGACAACGTCCACGATCTTTCGATGTTCGTCGATGACCGCATGGACGTGGCCGAGGAGGCCCAAAAACTGCTGGCAGGCATGGCTGCCGACGATGATGTCGTTGTCTGCACCGACCTCTTTGGCGGCAGCGTCAACAACGAGTTCACCAAGATCGTCCAGACGCGTCCCCGCACGTACCTCGTTACCAACATGAACCTTCCTCTGCTTATCCAGCTGCTGTTCTCTGACGAGTCGGCGCCGGTTGAGGAGACGATTCGCGCCATCGTCGCTGCGGACGATACGCGCGTGAAGTTTGTCAACGATCTTTTGGTCGATGACGAAGAGGAAGAAGAGTTCTAATCCGCAGCACCTACTGACACGCCGTAAGACGGCACAAGACCTTTGGGGGGTCACATTATGATTCAGCTACTTCGCGTCGACCATCGCCTGCTTCATGGCCAGGTCGCGGTCTCTTGGGTCCAGGGCCTTGGCTCCAACTGCATTTTCTGCGTGGGCGATAAGGTCGCCAACGACCCGGTGTGGAAGACGACGCTCAAGATGGGCAAGCCTGCCGGCTGCAAGCTCGTCATCAAGGATATGGCGAATGCCATCGAGGCCATTAACTCGGGTGTGACTGACAAATACAAGATGATTATCTGTGTCGCCACCATCGCTGAGGCAAAGCAGCTTGTTGAAGGCTGCCCGCAGATCAAGTCGGTCAACCTGGGCAACACCAAGCCCAAGGACGAGAAGCGCCCCGATGCTCGTCAGGTCTCTCGTCAGATCTTCCTGACTGCAGCCGAGGAGGCCGATGTGCGTGAGATGCTGAACAACGGCGTCGAGGTCGAGATCCGTCCTCTGGCCGATGACCCCAAGGTTGACTGCGCAAGCGTGCTCTAGGCGTTCAATTTCGAAGAGTCTGAGCTCTTCGTAGTGTCCTATTAGGAAAGGGGGATATATGCTTACCCAAGCAATCCTCATCGGACTTATCGCCGCATTTGGTAAGTTCGACTTCCAGCTCGGTACGCTCTATGCGTTCCGCCCCATCGTCCTGTGCCCGCTCGTGGGCCTGGTGCTGGGGGACCTGCAGTCCGGCCTCGCGATCGGCGCCAGCCTGGAGCTTCTGTTCATGGGCTCGATCTCCATCGGCGCCTACGTGCCGCCTGATGAGACGATCGGCGGCGTGCTCGCCTGCGCCTTCGCTATCCAGTTGGGCCAGAGCACCGAGGCAGCCATCGCGCTCGCTATGCCCATCGCCACGCTGTGCCTTGCCATCAAGAACATCCTCAACGCCGCCCTGCCGATTCTGGTTGACCGCGCTGATGTCTTCTCCGGCCAGGGCAACCTTAAGGGTGTCTATGCGATGCACTTCCTGATCGGTTTGACCGGTATCATCATGGCGTTCCTGCTGTGCTCGCTGTCGTTCTATCTGGGTGCTGACGCCATCCAGGGCATGCTCGACTTCATCCCGCCCTTTGTCCTTGCTGGCTTTGGCGTTGCCGCCAACATCCTGCCGGCCATGGGCTTCGCCATGCTCGGCCGCCTGGTGCTCACCAAGCAGCTCGTGCCCT
>CADFMD010000015.1 GCA_902835305.1 Coriobacteriaceae bacterium | reverse complement strand
TTCGCAGCGCAGCGAGAATTGTTTGAGCATGGAATGATATATAGGGGCCTCCCACGGGTGAGCGGACATTACAATACGCCGCTAGAACCGAAACCGCCGGCTCCTCGGTCGGTTTTGTCTAGTTCTTCTACTTCTATGAGGTTGACCGTGGGGACTTCTTGGATGACGAGTTGGGCTATGCGGTCGCCTTTGTTGATTTGGATGTCGTTGGTGGGATCCAGGTTGATGAGGATAACCTTGAGTTCTCCTCGGTAGTGGGCGTCGATGAGGCCCGGCGTGTTGACTATAGACAGGCCCTGCTTGATGGCCAAGCCGCTGCGGGGCTGGACGAAGCCGGCGTAGCCATCGGGCAGGGCGATGGCCAGCCCAGTAGAGACCAGACGGCGTTCGAAGGGCTTCAGGACGCAGTCCTCGTTGGAGCGCAAATCCAAGCCGGCATCGGTGGGATGGGCGTATTTGGGAAGCTCGACGGTGGGATCGAGACGCTTTATGTTGACGGTAATGTTGGACATGGAATCACCTTAGCTTGTCGAGCTCTTGCAGAAACTCATCGACGTCTTTGAAATCGCGGTAGACCGAGGCAAAGCGGATGTACGCAACCTTGTCGATCTTGGCCAAGCGCTTGAGCACCATGTCACCCAACTCATGGGACGTGACGGCCGTCAGCGTGCGAGAGCGCAGCTCGACCTCGATGTCATCGATAATCTCATTGAGCTTCTTAGTGTCGATATCGCGCTTGATGGTGGCTCGCATCAAGCCGACGAGCAGCTTATTGCGATCGAACCGCTGCTTGGTTCCGTCTGACTTAATGACCTCGATAGGGTCCTCGCATCGCTCGAACGTTGTAAAGCGGTAGTTACACGAGCAACATTCGCGACGACGCTTAATGGTGTTATTTGACTCCTGCATACGGGAATCAACGACGCGGGTATGTGCCTTGCCGCATTTGGGACAGCGCATGGTACCTCCTCTTAAACGATAACAAGGGTACCATGCGCAGCGCGATAATGATTACGAACGATCAGGAACCTTAAGATGCGCACCGGCGGCGAGCGAACCATGCTCCAGATGATTGACGCTACGGATCATGTCGGAAGTCTCTTGCGTGGAAAGGCCTTCGATTGGATATTCCTCGGCAAGCGACCAAAGAGAATCGCCAGGCTGAACGCGAATGGTCTCGTAGGTAATGTTGGAAACGGACTCGGCATACGCGGCGTGACGAGCGCTAAAGACCGACATAGCGAGGACAAAGAAGAGCGTAAGCGCAACGGCGACGGCGACAATCGTCGGAACCTTCGGGGCAACGCGGGCCGGCGCGACTACAGCCTGCTGATTGCGCGCAGGCTTTACGGTCAAAGGCTGAAAGCCGGAGCGGCCACCCTGAACAACCGTAAAAGTGGGTTCTGCAGGCGTCTCGAGCTTAAGGGCGAGGTTTCCCTGGACCATATTCGTTACGTTCATCATGTTCTCCTCTCGCGTGTTTTGCTGAGAACAGTTTTATCAAGCCGCGCGGACAAAAATGTCTAGCGCGAGAACGAATGTTCGGTTATTATTATCTTCGAACAGTTGTTCCTGTCAAGCAAAATTCGAACATTTGTTTGACATGGGTAGAGAGGATGCCCTGATGGCTCGCAAAATTACCAAGCGTCAGCAGCAAATTTACGACTTCATCAAGGAATATCAGCAGGAGAAGGGTTATCCGCCCAGCGTGCGCGAGATGGCTTCTGCCGTGGGCCTTTCCTCCCCCAGCACCGTGCACGCCCATCTCTCTGCCCTGGAGGCGCGCGGGCTACTCAAGCGCGATGCCACCAAACCGCGCGCCCTGGAACTCTTTAACGAGGATGGTTCCTCTGTCTCAATTTCTAAATCTGACGAGCCCACCGCACCTCGCGGAACGGTCTCGCTACCGCTCGTTGGTCGCGTCGCGGCTGGGATTCCCATTCTGGCCGAGCAGAATATCGAAGACACGTTTACTATCCCGACCGAAATCGCCACTGATCAGGGTTCCTTTATCCTTGAGGTGCATGGGAGCTCAATGATCAATGTCGGCATCTTCAATGGCGATTACATCATCGTCCGTGAACAAAAGAGTGCCATGAACGGCGAAATTGTCGTGGCCATGATTGATGGTTCGGCGACCGTCAAGACGTTCTACAAGGAGCAGGGGCGTGTGCGCTTGCAGCCCGAGAACGACACCATGGAACCTATCTATGCAACGAATCCCGTTATCCTGGGCAAAGTCGTCGGCTTGATGCGCCGGTTCTCGTAATGCAAAAACGCATAACCATATTTGATACCCTCCGCGGGTTTACGATGATTTCTATGGCAGGTTTTCACGCTTGCTATGATCTCGCCTACCTGTACGGCTGGGATATGCCCTGGTTTACCCAGTCAGTCTTTCAAGACATCTGGCGCGCCAGCATCAGCTGGGTATTTTTGTTTATCGCCGGTTGGATGTGCACCCTTTCGCGCAACAATATCAAACGTGCCGCCAAATACGCCTTAGCAGCACTCGTTGTCTGGTTGGCAACAACACTTGTCTCAGTCGACGATTCGGTTAATTTTGGCATCATCTACTGCATGGCCGCATGCACCGGCATCGTAGCGTTGACCGATCCCGTCCTTAAGAAGATAACGGCGAGATGGGGCATGCCCCTATGCCTTATGTTGTTCGCAATCACCTGGAGCATCCCCAAAACGATCTACCCTGTCCCCTACCTAGCGTGGCTGGGATTTCCGAGCCCTGGGTTTATCTCAGGTGATTACTACCCCATCATCCCGTTTATCTTTATGTATCTTGCAGGATACTTCGCCGCACACATAGCGCAGGGAATCGATAAGACCGTCCCTAGCTGGGCCTACGCCAACCCCCTGCCGGCGCTCGCCAGCCTTGGACGTCACGCTCTCCCCTTTTATCTGCTGCATCAGCCCATCATTCTGGGCATTTTGGAGCTCGTCTACTCGGTGCGATAACGCTCGAGCCGCGGTGCAATACGAGCCGGCAACTTCGCCACAATGCGAACGCCGTCCTCGAGATATTCCTCATGCAGAAGGGTTCCCTGCTCATGCACCAGCGTGATGAGAGCGCCCTCACGATACGGGATATCAGCGGAGAGCAACACATCGGTGGCAGCTGCCTCGCGAGCAATCCGGTCGACGAGATCGTCGAGCCCCTCGCCCGTTTGGGCCGAGAACAGAACGGCCTCCGGATAGCGACGACGGAAACTCAATCGATCAACGCTATCGAGAAGATCGATTTTATTGAATACGGTCAGCGTTAAACGCTCTCCGGCGCCGATCTCATCAAGCACGCGGTCGACAGCCTCCAGCTGCCGCTCATAGTCCTCGTCAGACGCATCTACGACTTTGAGAATTAGATCGGCACCCAACACCTCGGAAAGCGTCGATTTAAAGGCATCGACCAGACCATGCGGCAGTTTTTGAATAAAGCCGACGGTATCGGTAATCGTCATGCCGCGACCGCCGGGCAGGCGATACGAGCGCGTCGTCGGGTCGAGCGTAGCAAACAACTTGTCCTGCGAAAGTACCGTAGAGCCGGTCAGACGATTGAGCAACGTCGATTTACCGGCATTGGTATAACCGGCTAACGCGACGCGAAACGCCGGTGACTCAATGCGGTTCTTGGATTGAACATCGCGACGCTGTTCAACCTGCTTGAGCTCACGACGAAGCGCAGCGATCTTATTACGAATGAGGCGACGGTCGACCTCAAGCTGACTTTCGCCCTGACCAAAACGTGAGCCGATGCCGCCGCGCGTCTGCTCCTTGGCGAGATGGCTCCACATGCCACGCAGGCGAGGCAACAAATATTGAAGCTGTGCCAGCTGTACCTGCAGGCGTCCCTCACGCGTCTGAGCATGCAGGCCAAAGATATCCAGGATCAGTGCTGTACGATCGATAATCTTTACCGGCTCGCCCACGGCTTTCTCCAAATAGGATTGCTGCGAGGGGGTCAGGTCGTCGTCAAAAATAACGACATCGGCATCCATGCGATGCACCAGGCCGCACAGCTCTTCAACCTTACCGGAACCGATAAACGATTTAGGATACGGCTTTACCAAACGCTGCGATAAGCGTGCCACGCACTGGGCACCAGCTGTGTGGGCAAGACGCTCCAGCTCATCAAGCGAGCGATCGAGCGGCCATGCATTGTCGCGCCACTCAACACCAACTAAAATGGCACGCTCGGGCTCGGGTGCCGTGGGAACAAGGGGGAAACGGGCCATTAGGCAGCCTCAATACGATGCAGGATATCCTCAACGACCTCATCGATCGTACATTCATCCATATCAAACCACACGATACGGTCATCGCGCTTAAACCACGAAAGCTGACGCTTGGCATAACGACGCGAACGCATCTTAATGAGTTCGCGAGCCTCATCCATGCTTATCACGCCATTGAAAGCATCGATGATCTCTTTATAGCCAATTGCCTGCATCGACGTCAGGGCATCACCCAGCCCCTGGCCCATAAGACCGCGGACCTCATCGACAAGACCCTGCTCAAACATCAGATCGACGCGCAGGTTAATGCGCTCGTAGAGCACCTCGCGATTACGCGTCAGACCAAACCATAGGGCATGATAATGCTCGTGCGGAACACTAAACTGCGACTTTTGCTGTGCATAGGAGATACCATCATCATGCATCTCGAGCGCACGAATCACACGGCGCACGTTATGGGGATGAATAACAGCAGCCGATTCTGGATCGCGCTCGGCAAGCAAGGCATGCAGTTCTTCCTCGCCAATACGCTCGGCAAGCTCCTGATAGCCCGCACGACGATCGTCCTCAAGTTCACCCGAGGGAAAGTCCATCTCATCGAGGGCGGCCTTGAGATACAGCCCCGTACCTCCGCAAAAAACCGGCAGGCAACCCGAACCAAGGAGACGTTCAACATGCGCGCGAGCGTCAGCCTGATAAAGCGCAGCAGAATATGCCACACCCGGCTCTACAATGTCAACGAGACGCAGCGGCGCCGTGCACTCATCGGGCGCCATCTTTGCGGTACCGATGTCCATGCCGCGATAGATTTGCATCGCATCGCACGACAGCACTTCGGACGAAAGACGAGCTGCCAAACGGTCGGCAACAGCACTCTTACCAACCGCCGTCGGACCGACGATCGCAACGGCGGAAAGACCTGCCCCGGGAGCAACCATTAGCGCGGCTCGCCCACAACGGAGCCGGACAAATACCAGGTCTTGGCAATGTCAACGTCAACATCAACGATCTTGCCAACAAGCTGATCGATACTGTACCCCTCGGGGATAGGCGCATGCACGGTCTGATTCTTGGGACTCTTGCCCAGCAGGACCGCGTCGTTCTTTTTACTCGTTCCCTCAATGAGCGCCGGAACCACAGTATGAAGCTCACCCTGGTTATACTCGTGTGCCGTGGTCTCGATAACCTTAACCAGGCGGTTGAAACGCTCGAGAATAACCTCATGCGGCGTAGGATCGTCAATCTCGGCGGCCGGGGTACCGGCACGCTTGGAATAGATGAAGGTATAGGCCTGAGCATAGCGGACCGTCTCGGCAAGCGAGAGCGTCTGCTCAAAGTCTTCTTCAGTCTCGCCCGGGAAGCCAACGATGATGTCGGTCGAGAGCGCGATATCGGGCATGCGGTTGCGAATGCGATCGACCAGGCCCAGATAGTCCTCGCGTGTATAACGGCGATTCATCTCTTTGAGGATCCGCGTCGAACCTGACTGGACGGCCAGGTGAAGCTGCGGCATAACGGCAGGCGTCTCGGCCATGGCGTCGATGGTCTCGGGCAGCAGATCCTTGGGATGCGAAGACGTAAAGAAGATGCGCTCCACGCCCGTATCGCCCACGGCACGCAGCAAATCGGCAAAACGCGGCTTGCCAAACAGATCGCGACCATATGAGTTAACGTTTTGGCCCAACAGCGTAATCTCACGCACGCCCTGGCGTACCAAACCGGTCACCTCGTCGACAATCTCCTCGAAGGGGCGGCTCTTTTCGCGACCACGCACGTACGGCACGATGCAATAGGTGCAGAAATTATTGCAGCCCGTCATGATGGGCACCCAGGCGTGATACTGAGTCTCGCGATGCCACGGCATGCTCATTGCATCCGTATCCTCATGCTCATTGGTACGGATATGACGCTTGCCATCAAGGAACGCCTCGGCAATGAGCTCGGCCACATGCGCGATGGAATGCGTGCCAAAGATGACATTGACGTTATCGACGTTGGTGAGCAGGCCCTCGCCATCGCGCTGCGCGATGCAGCCACCAACGGCAACCACGCGCTTGCCCGAAGGCGAAGACGGCAGGCTTTTGCAGGAATTGCACTGACCGTACAGGCGAGTATCGGCGGCCTCGCGCACGCAGCACGTCATGAAGACAACGATATCGGCATGCGCGGGATCGAGCGCCATGAGGCAGCCATACGAATCAAGCAGACCGCTCACGCGCTCGGAATCGTGCTGATTCATCTGGCAGCCAAAGGTGCGGATAAAGTAGGTTTTACCGGCAAGAATATCGCGTACGGAACGCTGGTCCATGTGCATAAGTCCTAACGATGGGGAGCAAAACGAGGCAATCAGAAGCTATGCCACAGGCTTAACATCATCCATGACGACGTTATCCATAGCAGCTCGATTGATCTGGTGAACGTAGATAGAAAGGCGGATGGCCGTGCGCGACTCCCCGTTAATGAGGATGTCGGAGAACACGGGCGCGCAGGAAATATCAAAACCGGTTGGAATCAAAAAACCGCGCGCGATAGCAACGGCCTTAATGGCCTGGTTGACGGCACCGGCGCCGACACACTGGATGTTGACGGGTACACCATCCTTGACCATGCCGGCGATGGCGCCGGCAACGGACGCGGGCGATGATTTGCTTGATACCTTCAGGCAATCCATGAAGAAACTCCTGCATTTAAAAGTACGTTTTAACTGCAATAACTGTATCGTACCGAGTGGACTCGGTAAAGGCACTATTCCTCTTTGGCAAGATCAAAGGTCACGGTGATTCGATCACGCGAAACACGAATCTTTGGGTCGCCGCAAAGGTTGAGATAGTACCGGGCAGCAAGGTCATTAAAGTCGCGCTCCACAGCACGCGAAAACTGTGCAATGTCATCCTTGGCAATACGTAGCCCGCGACGATCCTTCGCGAGATCGACAGGAGCCGGCGCAGGCGAGGACGAATCACGCTCGCGCAGCAGACGCGCGGCCACACCGCGAACGGGCTTAATCTGCCCCGCCAAAATGCGATGGGCCGTGCGCTCGGACATCTCAAGACCCAAACCCGAACAGATACGGATAAAGTCCTCGGCATCAGAAGCAAGGCCTAAACGATCGACAACCGGAAGCTCGCTCTCGTCATCAATGAACAGGAGACGAGACGTATCAAGCCGGCTTGACGCCTGAGCATAAAGGGTCGCGGCAATCTCAGACGGAGAACCAAGATAGACATCGCAACCACGCAACTCCTCGAGCGCAAACTCACATGCAGCGCGAATAATATTATGCGGACCGCGAGCACAGACATAACGTCCGTCCTCATCCTTGACGGCCTGGGGCCAGCTGGACTGATCGGCACGCTCACTGAGGCGGTCGGCCGCGACGCTCACCTTAAAGGCTGAACCAAGATCGACACCGGACGTGACCACACGGGCCTCATCGGTGTTCTGTTTGATCGAAAACAATGCCATGCCACGACCGTGAACGCCCCAACGGTCCATCTTCATGCTCTCGAGCTTGGAGGTAACGCGGGCATCAAAGATTCGCTCTTGCATATCCTGCGGAACGCCCGAACCGTTATCCAGAAAGACAAGCGTGCGGACGCCGTCTTCCTTGGTCGTGGCGAGATAGACCTTGTCGGCGCCGGCATCGCGAGCATTACGGAGCATTTCGATGACGATGTCCTCGACATACTGAATGTCGTGCTTAGCCTGGCGCCGCTCGGCCTCCGAAACGCGGAGGCGGACATACCCCTCGCCAAGGTTCTCCTCGACGCGAAGGTTGCCCTCCCCCGACATCGACGCGATAAATGAGATGAGCTCGTTCGCGTCGCTCATGTTATTTAGCGATATCGACAGCGCGGCTCTCGCGAATCACGACGACGCGCACCTGACCGGGATACTCCATCTCTTCCTCGATCTGATGGGCGATATCGTGAGCCAGGACCGTGGACTGGGCATCGGAGATCTTGTCCGGCTGGACCATGACGTGGACCTCGCGACCGGCCTGCATGGCATAGGTACGTTCGACGCCGTCATGGGAGTTGGCGATCTCCTCGAGCTTCTCAAGACGCTTGATGTAGTTCTCGGCAGACTCGCGACGGGCACCGGGGCGAGAGGCAGAGACAGCATCGGCGGCCTGCACCAGGACATCGAGCACCGTGTTGGGGTCGACATCGGCATGGTGAGCCTCAATAGCGTGGACGATAACGGGCTTCTCGCCATAACGGCGGGCAAGCTCGGCGCCGATGACGGCATGCGGGCCCTCGACGTCGTGGTCGATTGCCTTGCCCAGGTCATGAAGCAGGCCGGCGCGCTTGGCGGTCACAACGTCCAGGCCAAGCTCGGAAGCCATCACGCCGCACAGATCAGAGACCTCGAGGGAATGCTGAAGCACGTTCTGACCAAACGAGGTACGGTAGCGCAGGGCACCAAGGGTCTTGACGATCTCGGGGTGCAGATCGTGGATGCCGGTATCGAAGGCAGCCTGCTCGCCAGCCTCGCGCACGCGCTGCTGAACCAGGTCGGCGGCCTTGTGATACATCTCCTCGATACGGGCAGGGTGAATGCGGCCGTCGGCGATGAGGTTCTCGAGGGCGACACGGGCGGTCTCACGACGGACCGGGTCGAAGCTCGAAAGAACGACGGTCTCGGGCGTGTCGTCGATCACGAGGTTGACGCCGGAAACCTGCTCGAAGGTCCGGATGTTGCGACCCTCGCGACCGATGATACGGCCCTTGAGGTCATCAGAGGGAATGTGCACGGAGGTAACGGTGACCTCGGCAGTGTGATCGGCAGCGCAGCGCTGAATCGCCAGAGACAGAATCTCCTGGGCGGTCTTGTGGCACTCGGCGCGAACCTGCTGCTCGGACTCGCGAATGATCGTGGCGGCCTCGTGGGTGACCTCGCCGCGAACCTTATCGAGGAGCTCCTTGTGGGCATCCTCGCGGGTAAGGTCGGCGATACGCTCGAGCTCGGAGGTCTGCTTTGCGCAGAGCTCCTCGAGCTCACGGGAGCGCTTCTCGACCTGACCGGCCTGGCTGGACAGCTGATGCTCGCGCTTGTCGAGCGCGTCGTTGCGGCGATCGAGGGATTCCTCGCGCTGCATCACGCGGTTCTCGAGCGTACGAATCTCGTTCTTACGCTGCTTGTCCTCGGCCTCAGCGGCCTGCTTGTTCTTGATGATCTCCTCTTTAGCCTCGAGCAGAGCCTCTTTTTTGAGGGTCTCGGCCTGACGCTTAGCATCACCGATCAGGGACTCAGCCTGTGCGTGTGCCGACTGGATTTTTTCGTCGGCCTCGTGAAGACTACCCTGCTTGGCGGTGCGCATGTAGGCAATGGCGGCGATGGCACCCAAAATGATGCCAACGAGCGCTGCGATGATAGGCATGCTCACTCCTTTTTATGGATTCGTTACACAACAAAGCGAACCGTCCTTACGAACGGCTCGCGACATTTGAGTAATATGGGCGCAGCTTATGCGGGTCGGATACAGATAAACATATAAACAAACTCATCACAGATGAGCACATATCACAAAGCAAATGACAGTGTTTATCGTACGTTGAACCACAACAACTGTCAAATAAATGGCCCCAGCACGGCGGCTAAAACGCGGTGAACGGCAGGGCCACAAAACGCATACGCCTAAACCGCACATTCCTCACGTTCGGCATCGAGACGTGCCTTAACGGCATCGGCGGCGATGTGATACGAGAAGCCCTTGCCCATCAAAAACCGAACCAGTTTTTCGAATCCGCGCGTCTCTGGAACACGCCGCTTGGCGAGCAGGGCTGACGCACGCGCCAAATCGTCTTCGACGGCAAAATAATCCTCGGGATAACCGGGAATGTCATCGAGCACGACATGACGGCGCTTGAGCTCGGTCTCGATTTTACGCTGTCCCCAACCGCGCCGCTTGCGTTCCTCGATAAAGTACGAGCAAAAGCGGTTCTCGTCTAAAAAGCGATACTCGGTGGCGCGCTCGACGGCGAAATCGATCGCGGTCTGGCGAAAGCCGTAGCGTGCCAACTTGTCACGGACCTCACCCGTCGCATGGTCGCGTCGCGATAGCATCTCAGTCACCATGGTAAGTGCACATTTACGCTCGATGAGCTGCACCGCTTCACGAAAGTTATCCCAATCACAGGGAAGATCGGGGCGATTTTTGACATACAGGCGCGCAACCCGCACGGGAATCCAAATGGACCGCTCAAAACCGCCCTCAAGCTCACAATCGATATGTGCGCAAGGCTTTTTGGACGCATACCCGCTCGAGAACGAGGAGGCCGCCTTCTTATCGGGAAAGACGACCGTGGCCTCGGTCACAGTATACGACATGAGCGTAACCGCTACTCGTCGTCATCATCGAGCATGGCGGAACCATCGATGGCGTAAAGCTCGTCAAACTCCTCAGGCGCAGGCTGATCGGTCAGCTCGACCTCGGACGGAGCATCGTCGTCAAACTCAAGCCCGCAGGCAAGGCGGACCTTATGCTCAATCTCGTCGGCGCAATCGGGGTGTTCGCGCAGGAACGCCTTGGCGGCCTCGCGACCGTTGCCGAGCTTGTCCTCGCCATAGGCAAACCAGGAGCCCATCTTCTTGCAAATGCCGCACTCGACAGCCATGTCCAGAATCGAGCCCTCCTTAGAGATGCCCGTACCGTACATGATGTCGAACTCAGCAGAACGGAACGGAGCTGCCACCTTGTTCTTAACGACCTTGGCGCGCACGCGGTTACCGATAACCTCATCCTTAAGCTTAATGCTGTCGATGCGGCGAATGTCGATACGCACCGAAGAGAAGAACTTAAGGGCGCGGCCGCCCGTCGTGGTCTCGGGGTTGCCGAACATGACGCCGATCTTCTCTCGCAGCTGGTTAATGAAGATGCATGTCGTGTTGGACTTGGACAGCGAGCCGGCGAGCTTGCGGAGCGCCTGACTCATCAGACGAGCTTGCAATCCGACCGTGGTATCGCCGATCTCTCCCTCGATCTCGGCACGCGGGGTCAGCGCGGCGACGGAGTCGACGACGATGGCATCGATGGCGCCGGAACGCACGAGCATGTCAACAATCTCGAGCGCCTGCTCACCCGTATCAGGCTGGGAAATCAGTACCTCGTCGATATCCACGCCAATGCGCGCGGCATACGTGGGATCGAGCGCGTGCTCGGCATCGATAAATGCCACCACGCCACCCATTGCCTGGGCTTCGGCCAGGATCTCGAGCGAAAGCGTCGTCTTACCGGAGGACTCAGGACCGTAAATCTCGACGATACGGCCGCGCGGCACACCGCCGATACCCAGAGCGGCATCGAGTGCCAGAGCGCCCGTGGGGATGGCCTCAACCTCAAGCTCGGGGCCGCCGTCACCATACCTCATGATGGAGCCTTGACCGAACTTCTTCTCGATCTCGGCCTTGGTGGTGGCGATCATCTCATCGCGCTCTTTACCCGTCGTGCGAGCATGAACGGTACGTACGGGACCTGAATTCTTGGCCATGAATAGCCCTCCTCTTAACAACCTGCATCGATAATAAACGAACGGCTGTTCGTGGTCAACCGTTCAGGCCAATCATATGCAGGCAGTCTTTCCAAAACCCAACCAAACGCCGACCAAACACTGACCAAATGCTTGACCACAAAGGGGCAAATAAGAACAAGAAAGGCAAAAATACACCTATGACCAGCGCAAACGCTAAATTCGTCAGGGGTCCCTATCTCCACATTTAAGGGGCCCGAAGGCCCCTTAAAACACGTCTATTCCATAGAGTTAAGCACAAGGGCAATGCGTCCCAATGCCTCCGCGACCGCATGGGCACGAATACACGAACGGTCGCCCTCATAGTGGCAGCGCACAGAGTCCACGACCGGCACTTCCCCATCAGCCGCGCGATACGCCCAGCCAATATAGAAAGTGCCAGCCGGATCGTCCTCAGTGCCGCCGCCGGGGCCGGCATAACCCGTTGCGCTCACTGCAATATCGCTCTGGTACAGCTCCAGCGAACGCGCCGCCATCTCGCGCGCGGTCTGATGCGACACCGCGGTATAGCGGTCGAGCGTCTCCTGATCAACACCCAAAACGCGATGCTTGATCTCATCGCAGTAGGTCACCGCACCGCCACGCAGCACCGCCGAGGCACCCGGGATATCGGCAATCGTCGAGGCGATCATACCTGCTGTCAGCGACTCAGCCGTCGAAACCGTCACGCCCCGAGCGCTCGCGCGCTCGACAATATGACGCGCCAGCTCCTCGTTATGTGCGGAAATCTGCTCAAAAGAGTCCGTCATACCCACCAGAACCTAGACCGAAAAGACGATCTTGCGGCAGTTCCAGAAGTACTGGGCGCCCGAGATAACGGTCAGGACAACGGCAACGGCGTACAGGAAGCGCGACACCGAGTAGATGCCGAGCGTCAGCGCCAGCGGGCCAAGGTGCAAGCCGGCCATCGCAAAGACGCACAGGTAACCGCAGATGGAGACCATCGTGGTCGCCGTCTTGTACTTGCCAAGCTTATCGGCGGCAACGACCACGCCGGCGGCACTCGCAACCATGCGCAGGGCGCTTACCAGCAGCTCGCGGAACAAGATGATGAACACGGACCAAACCGACACGGCACCAAAGTCCAAGAATAGCAGCAGGGCCGAGAATACGAGCAGCTTGTCGGCGATGGGGTCCAAGAATTTACCGAAGTCGGTAATCTCGTTGCGCGAGCGCGCCAGGTAGCCGTCAACCTTATCGGTGCACGACAGGATGACGTACAGAATGAAGGCAGCGGCGGCGAGCGGGCCGTCGAAGGTGCTCCAATCTGTACCGGCAACACTCGTGTGAGAAAGCGCCGACACAATCATGAACACCGGGATAAAGACGATGCGAACGCACGTCACGATGTTGGCGGGCGTCCAAACACTCGTCAGTTCCTTATTGCTCTCGTTTGCCACGACGCTCTCCTACTCCACAACATGGCCGATAAGCTCATAGCAGAAGCTATCGGTAAACTCGACCGTCAGAATATCGCCCACAGATGCCTCGCTGGCATCCAGATGCACCGCGCCATCGGAATCAGGCGCCTGGAACCAGGCATGTCCGATCAGCTCGGCGCCGTCCTCGGTCTCTTCGATACCGTCGACAATCACCTGGGCGCGCTCGCCCACATGTGCGGCAGTTGCAGCAAAACCGAGCGACTCGGCCAGGTCCATGGCCTCCTGGGCGCGCTCGAGCTTGACCTCTTCGTCGACCTGGCCCTCCATCTTGGCGGCCAGGCTGCCCTCCTCCTGCGAGTAGGCAAAGACGCTCGTGTAGTCGAAGCCGACGGTGTCCATAAAGTCGATAAGGTCGCGGAACTCGTCGTCGGTCTCGGTCGGGAAGCCGACCATGGCCGTGGAACGGATCACGATGCCGGGGATGCGCTCACGCAGATCGCGGAACAGGTCCTCGAGCTCCTGGCGCGAACCAGAACGGCGCATAGCCTTGAGGATGCGCGCGTCGCAGTGCTGCACGGGGATATCGATATAGGGCAGCACCTCGGGCGTATCACGAATGGTCTCAATGAGCTCGTCGGTCATGCCCTCGGGCTGCAGGTAGAGCACGCGGACCCAGACGTTGTGCGGGCGCACGGCCTCGGCGACGGCACGCAGCAGCTGCGCCAGATTGCGCGGCGAGCCCTCGGTGACATCCTCGTCAGCAAAGTCGGTGCCCCAAATACCCGTGTCCTGGCCGATCAGCACGATCTCGCGCACACCGCCGGCAACCAGGTCGCGCACCTCGGAGATAATGCTCTCGGCATTGCGCGAGTGATAACGACCGCGGATATACGGGATCATGCAGAAGCTACAAAAGCGGTTGCAGCCATCGGAAATCTTGACGTAAGCAACGGCGCCCTCGACAGTGCGCTTGACTTGCGGAACATAGGCAGCGATCTCACGCTCGACACACAGCACGCCATCGATGACCGCCACGATGCCGTCCTCCTCGTCGGCCTTCACAAAGGCAGCGACCTCGGGCAGCTCGTCAGGCAGGTCGTCGCCATAGCGCGACGGCACACAGCCGCACATGACGATGGGACAAGAACGAACGCCGTCCTGAACCTCGTTGGCGAGCTCGAGCGTGGTCTCGATGCTCTCGGACGTTGCGGAGGCGAGGAACGAGCATGTATTGACGATGGCGATATCGGCATCCTGTGGGTCGAATGCCTCCTCGTAGCCCGCGGCGGTTAAAAGAGAACGCATGCGGTCGGTGTCAACCTCGTTCTTAGCGCACCCGAGGGTGATGTAGAGCACGGAGCCCAACGGTGTATCCATGTTGGAGAGCAGTCCTTTCGAATGATATTAGCGGTAGTTGGTGAACTGCAGCGGCTGGCCGTAGTCCTGGTCGCGCAGGAACTGGATAACGGTCTGCAACGCGTCCTTCGAAGCAGAGGAAACACGCAGCTTCTCGGCCTCGATGGTCACCTTGACCTTGAGCTTTTGGTCCTTGATGTCCTTATTGATCTTCTTGGCGGTCGCCTGGTCGATACCCTCGACGATATGGCCGAGCACGCGCACGGTGCCGCCCGATGCCGCCTGCGGAGCATCCCACGAGACAGCCTTGAGGTCGATGCCGCGCTTGATGAGCTTGGAGCTCAGGACATCGATGATCTGCTTGGAGACAAAGTCGGCCGGGGCGTTGATCGTAAAGAGCTTGTCGCCCTTCGAAAGCTCGATCGTGGCGCCGGAATCCTTCAGGTCATAGCGCTGGGAAATCTCGCGCGTGGTCTGCTGGAAGGCGTTGTCGACCTCTTGCATGTTGACCTCGGACACGACGTCGAAGCTGGAATCTTTAGCCATGATGTTTCCTTTCGCGTACGAACGGCTTAGTAGCTATCGTACGAATAGTCGGTAGAATCGGTGGGCGTCTGGCCGTCAGTTGCGGTATCGGCGCCATCCGTGGACTGGGCATCGGTGCCGTCGGTGGTGTCGGCACCATCAGAACTTTCACCATTCTCGGAATCAGTCGTCTCCTTCTTGGGAACGGTGATCGTCACGCGCGCCACGCCCGAGGTCTTGGTATCGTAACGGACCTTTTCGCCGTTCTTGGTAACGGTGACATCGGAAGGCTTAGACGTGGTGATCTCGATCGAGGACTCGGGCGTGTACTCCTGCTCAAAGGGGCCAGTCGCCTGAGCGCCATAAACCGACTTTCCGTCGACCTTGACCTCAATCCACGCGGTCTTTCCCTTGGCAACGGAGACCTTAACCTTTGTGACCCCGTTCTCTTCCTTCTTGGCCGTCGTCTTGGCGGCGTCCGAATCAGTCGACTCGTCAGTCGGCTCATCGGTGTCTTCGTCCTCGTCGACCGTTTCGGTCTTCTTAGAAGACTTCTTGGTCGTCGTCTTGGTAACAGCGGGCGTCTCGGGCGTGGTCTCGGGCGTCGAAGATGCGCAGCCGCGCAGAAGTACCACGATGAGCACGATCAGCAGCAACGCCACGGCACCGATACCGGCGTAGACGATACGCGGATCGAGCCCGTTGTTTTGAGGAGCACGGGAACCGCCGCGTCCACGACTGGAACTGCTGCGGCCGCCTCCCTGAGGCATACGGCCACGATTGCTATCGGAACGGCCGCAATAGCCACCCTGGCCCTGAAGGCTGCGCTGACCCGAGCGGGGCGCAAGTTCACCGCGGCCTTGATAGCCACGCTGGCCCGCACGCGGAGCCGAAGAGCGCTGGCCATACGGCTGTGGTTGAGAGCGAAGACGCGGCGTCACCTGCGTGGTATCGGCGTCCGCATAGCCACTGCGAGAGCGTCCGGTGGAGATACCACGGTGACCGCGATCGGAATAGCCGCCGTCGCCGTAGCCGGCACGAGGGTCACGCGCCACGCCGCGGGCAGCGGGAAGTGCACGGTCCTCGGGCATCGGCGTACTGCGGAACCGGTCACGCTGCGAGCGAATCTCCTCGCCCGAACCCGTCTCGGTAATATAACCGGCCTGCTGAGGACGCTGTCCATAGCGAGTCGAACGACCGCCCTGAACCATCAGAAAGCGCCCGTTATCGACAGAGGAACGCGAATTGACGTAGCCGGCGGCGTCCTGGAAACGACCGCCCTGCTGCGACGTCTCGCGTTCGTATGCCATCAGTTCGTCAAAGTAGGCATTGACGACCTCGCGCGGATTGAGGCCCAAAAAACGAGCATAGCTCGAAATCATGCCCTGCGCATAGCCGCGCGGCGGCATCGAAGCAAAGTTACCGGTCTCGAAAAACTCGATGATCTGCGGCCTGATTTTGATGGTGTTGGCGACCTGCTGAATGGAAAGGCCCATTCGGCGACGCTGCTCGAGCAGCATGTCACCAAAGCGTGCAGCCATCAGAATCCTCCAAACTCACGATCTTCACGTGCCATCTCGGCGTCGACAGATTCCAGCGCGGCAAGCCCCTCCTCGTCCAACAGGACCTCGCGCGGCTTGGAACCGTCGGGCGGGCCGACGACACCCTTTTCTTCCAGCATGTCCATAATACGCCCGGCACGCGCATAGCCAACCTTCAGGCGGCGTTGCAGGCCAGATGTGGAGCCCAGCTGCGATTCCACCACAATATGGGCGGCTTCCCAAATGAGCGGATCATCGTCTTGCGGCTCGGCGACTCCGGTGCGGACAATGCCGCCGCCACCAGCCATGGACATGGAAGCGGGCGCCACGGCGGACAGAATCTCCTCGTGGTAGTCGGGCTCGCCCTGCGACTTGACGAACTCGACAATCTCGTTGATTTCGTCGTCCGAGACAAAGCAGCCCTGGATACGGCGGGGCTTGCCCCAGTCGACCTTGGAGAACAGCATGTCGCCCAAACCGGTGAGCTTCTCGGCACCCATCTGGTCGATGATGACGCGCGAGTCGATGCCCGTGGCGACGTTAAAGGCGATGCGGTTGGTGATGTTGGCCTTGATAAGGCCCGTCACCACGTTGGAGCTGGGGCGCTGCGTGGCAACGATAAGGTGAATACCGGCGGCGCGGCCCAGCTGTGCAATACGCACGATCGAGGCCTCGACATCCTTACCGGCGACCATCATCAGGTCAGAGAGCTCGTCAATGATAATGACCAGGTAGGGCATCTTTTGCGGCGGGTTGTCGTAATGCTCAAACTCGCCGGCGGCCTGCTTTTCGTTATAGGTCGAAATCTTACGGACGTTGAGGCGTTCGAATACCTTCAGGCGGCGCTCCATTTCGGACACGGCCCACTGCAGGGCGCTCGCGGCCTGCTTGGGCTCGGTCACCACGGGCACATAGAGATGCGGCAGACCGTTATAGCCCGCAAGCTCGACGCGCTTGGGGTCGACCATGATCAGGCGAACGTCCTCGGGAAGGGCGCGCATGAGCAAGGTCGTGATGATGGAATTGATCATCACCGACTTACCAGAACCGGTCGTACCGGCGATCAACAGGTGAGGCATCTTGGCGAGGTCGGCGACGACCGGCGTGCCCTCGGCGTCGCGGCCGATGGCAAGCTCGAGCGGACCGCCCTTCACATAGGGCAGCACGTCGCCCAGATTGACGTTCTGGCGCTTGCGGTTGGGAATCTCGATGCCCACGAGCGAGGTGCCGGGGATCGGGGCAAAGATACGAACCGACTGGGCGGCGAGCGAAAGCGCAATATCGTCCTCGAGGCTCGAAATCTTGCTCACGCGCTCGCCCTCGCCAGGTTGCAGCTTAAAGGTCGTCACCGTGGGGCCGGCGATCCAGCCGACCACGCGGGCACTGCGGCCAAACTCAAGCAAGGTGGATTGCAGTGACTCAGCGGTCTGCTCCAGCTCCTTATCCGAAGACGCGGCAGAAGCCGACTGCGGGTTGGCATGCAGGATTTCGAGCGGCGGAAGCTTGAGGCCGTCCTCTTCTTCGCCCTCGTTATCTGCGGCGCCGCCGTCCGCTCCCCCATCACGAGCCGCAGCCGATTCGACAGCACTCGTGGCAGGCGCATCGGCAACCTTGGGATGCTTTAAGAAGTCGGGAATCTGAGGTGCGGCCGAAACAGGGTTCACGGCAAACGGCGGCTCGGACTCGTCAACCTTGTCCGGATCGTCCTCCATCGAAAGCTGTCCAGTGACCTGACCGCGCTTGGCGTGGCGACGCGGCAGCAAGGTTGTCTTGGCGGTCTCGAGCGGAGCCTCGTCGTCCTCGTCGTCACCCTCGGTGAGCTCAATCTCGCTATCGGACCAAGACGGGTCGGGCTCGCTTGTGTTGAGCTTGGGCGCAGCCTTGCCCTTCTTGGCATGGCGGCGCGGCAGCAGCGTGGTCTTGGCGCGCTCGGCTTCAACCGACTCGGATACGTCGACAAATGGGTCATCGTCCTCGTCGTCATCCAAAACCGGGTCGGCATCGCCACCCCTGACCGTGGTCACCGCGGCGTCAGTCCCCTTCTGGCGCAGAATGCTCAGGTGCGGACGAGCGACGCCGGGAACAGACAGGGCCTCTTCATCGCCCCACGGGCTCGCATTGACATCGGCACGTCGACGCTCGGCAAAATCGGCAGCGCGATCGCGTGCGGAGCGCAAAACGCCACCCACCGAAAAGCCGATAATGACCAAACCAACGACGACAAGCCCCAGCAAGACAACCATGGCGATAGGTTTACCCAGGGCGTTTTGCAAGGCACTTGCGATAAAGGCGCCAATGTAGCCGCCCGACACGGAAAGGTTCTGCGGCGTAAACATAAGGTCGCACGAATCGCTCGTGCCCGGCACCATCAGCGAAAGAATGGAGACGACGGCGATAAAGACCAAGGCGCCGCCCGCAACAGAGCGCACGTTGAGCGGCGAGTCCTCACCCAAAAAGAGCGTGGCGGCAAACAGCAAGATGACGATCGGCAGCACGTAGGCGCCCAGACCAAAGCCCAGGTGGTAGAAACCGGCAACCGCAGCCGTCACGGGCGCTGTTGCCGGAGAGATCACGGCAATGAAGGACGCGATCGCCAAAACGGCGATGACCACACCGGCGATATCGCGATTGGCCGAAGGCTCGACCAAGGGCTCAAAATCGTCGAAGTCTGCCTCATGGCCCTTATTGGCACGAAGATGGGAACCGGCACCCTTAGCAGATGCCGGTTGGTTATTGGCCTTATTACCTTTGGCGTTTTGTGCAGATCCGCGCGCCAAACTAAACCTCCATGACGACCGGGATGATCATCGGACGGGTGCGCGTACGGCTCCAGATAAAGTTAGAGAGCGAATCGCGCACGGCCTTGCGAATGGCATCGGAACCGCTGCTCGTAAAGCTGAACTTGCCCTTCTCGATCGTCTTCATGATGGCTGCGGAGGCATCCTCGGAGAACTGGTCGTCGATGGCAAACGAAACACCGCGGCCCGAGAACTCGATGGCCTCGATCTTCTTGTGCTTGAGCGAGACGATGGCAACAGCGGTAACCATACCGTCGTTGGCGAGCTTCTGGCGATCGCGCAAGACGATGGGGTCGGTATCGCCGATACGCAGACCGTCGACGTAGACGACGCCGGACTCGACGGGCGTACCGCGCTTGACGATACCGCCGCGCATCTCGAGCGTGTCGCCGTTATCGAGGATAAAGATATGATCGTCCTTGAGACCCATCTTACGGGCCAGCTGGGCATGGGCGCG
The DNA here is from genome assembly GCA_902835305.1 of Coriobacteriaceae bacterium. Lineage (GTDB taxonomy): Bacteria > Actinomycetota > Coriobacteriia > Coriobacteriales > Coriobacteriaceae > Collinsella. Next base: position 29,719 of record CADFMD010000015.1, on the reverse strand, counting down.
CAGATGCACGGCCTCACCGTGAACCGGCATAAAGTACGTGGGCTTGGCCATAGCCATCAGGAGCTTGAGCTCCTCCTGGCTACCGTGACCGGAGACGTGGACGAGAGCGCGGTTCTTATCCCACACGTCGCAGCCGAGCTTGGCAAGGCTGTTGACAACCTGCTGGACGGCCTTCTCGTTGCCGGGAACAGGAGTTGCCGAAAGGATAACGGTATCGCCCTCGTGGATGGAGAGCGTCTTGTGCTCGCCGTTGGCCATGCGGGACAGGGCCGACAGCGGCTCGCCCTGCGAACCGGTGCACATGACGACGATCTTGTCGTCGGGCAGGTTATCGATATCGAAGGCATCGATGATATCGGCATCGTCGATGTTGAGATAGCCCAGCTCACGCGCCACGCGGGTGTTGGTGAGCATGGAACGGCCGGTCACGACGACCTTGCGGCCGCACTTGCGGGCGGCGTCACAGATCTGCTGCAGACGATGGATGTGGCTCGAGAACGACGCGACGAACACGCGGCCCGGAGCATTCTTGATGGCATGCAGCAGATTGGGGCCAACCTCGGCCTCGGACTTGGTAAAGCCGGGAACCGTGGCGTTGGTAGAGTCGGAAAGCAGCAGGTCGATGCCCTGCTTGGCAAAGCGGCTGATAGCGGCATAGTCGGGCGTGACACCATCGATGGGCGTCTGGTCAAGCTTAAAGTCGCCCGTGTGCATGACGGTGCCCTGATTGGTGCGGATGAACACGCCCAGAGCGCCGGGGATGGAGTGCGTCATCGAGAAGAAGTCGAGCGAGATGCCGCCGAGGTTGACATGGCTGCCGCCCTTGACCTCACGGAACTTGGGTGCGCGGATGCGAAACTCAGAGAGCTTGCCCTCGATGAAGCCGAGCGTCAGCTTGCTCGAGAAGATGGGCACCTTGTTGTTGAGGTCCTGCAGCAGGTACGGAAGCGAACCAGTGTGGTCCTCGTGGCCGTGGGTGACGACGATACCGCGGAGCTTCTCCTCATTCTCCAAAACATAGGTGTAGTCGGGAAGCACCAGGTCGATACCGGGCTGGGAATCGTCGGGGAACATGAGACCGGCGTCGACGAGCACCATGTCGTCGCCGCACTCGAAGACCGTCATGTTCTTGCCGATGCCGTCAAGGCCGCCGAGCGGAATGATCTTCAAGGGAGATGATTTTTTAGCTGCCATAGGTTAGTGTGGTTTCCTTTCTTCGAAACGGGTCTGGAGCAACCGGCGGGGCGCTTCTGGCAAACCGACCGCCGGGAACGTACAAACATGCATCGCAGAGTCGATGCAATAACCACAGTATGATACCCATTTGCCCACCAACAGACCACCCATGCATCAAAGCCCCATCCAAACCGGTCTATCCCGCCGGTTTGGATGGGGCGGGCACTGATGAAGTTTCCTGCTCTACAGTCCTGCTCACGACGGAGGCCACATTAAGTGGCCTCCTGTTCGTGCGGAACTCGCGATAAACTTCATCAGTGCCCGCCCCACGGGAAACCTGCCAAAAAGGGACAGGTTTATTTTGGTCGGTTTTATCTGGGAAGATGCTGCTGCGGCTATCTACAGATCTGAAATCTGACTACTGAATAGACTGTCTAACTAAATAGCGAGCGGCACTAACCAGTCCTTTTGCTTGCGCCCGGGAGGGCCGCATATGAAGTTTATCGCGAGTTCCGCACGCAAAGGAAAGCACTTAATGTGCTTTCCGTCTTGCGCAGGACTGTAGAGCAGGAAACTTCATATGCGGCCCTCCCGGGCGCAAGCAAAAGGGCGACCCCTGTCCGGAGTCGCCCTTGCGGTGCTGGTTATGTACGGCTGTTACTCGGCGTCGTGGTGGCGGCGGGGCTTGCGGCCTCCGTTGTCGCCGGGACGGCGCGGACGGTCGCTGCGCTCGGAGCGCTCGCGACGCGGACGCTCACGACGCTGGAAGTGCTCGCCGTCGCCCTCGGAGGCACCCTCGGCGCGAGCCGGGGCCTCAGGCTTGTCAAGACGATCGAGCGAGATCTTGCCACGGTCGTCGACCTCGATGACGACGACCTTGACCTCGTCGCCCACGTTGAGGACGTCCTCGACCTTCTCCACGCGGCCCTTGGCGACGCGGGAGATGTGCAGCAGGCCGTCCTTACCGGGCAGCAGGTTGACGAAGGCGCCGAAGGGCTGGATGGAGACCACGCGACCGGTGTACTCCTCGCCAGGCTCGGGAACCTTGATGATGAGCTTGATACGCTCGACGGCCTGGTCGACGGACTCGCCGGTGCCGCCGACAAAGACGGTGCCGTCCTCCTGGATGTCGACCGAGGCGCCGGTCTCGTCCTGGATACCGCGGATGACCTTACCGCCGGAACCGATGACGTCGCGGATCTTGTCGGTCGGAACCTGGATGGAAACGATGCGCGGGGCAGTGCTGCGCGTAGTGTGGCGCGGCTCGGGGATCACATCGAGCATCTTCTGCAGGATGTACGCACGACCCTCCTTGGCCTGCTGCAGAGCGCGGGCCAGGATGTCGAAGGTGAGGCCAGTGGCCTTGTTGTCCATCTGCAGGGCGGTGATGCCCTCGGTGGTGCCGGTGACCTTAAAGTCCATGTCGCCCAGGAAGTCCTCGAGACCCTGGATGTCGGACAGGACCACGGTCTTGCCCTCCTCCTGGATCAGGCCCATGGCGATACCGGAGACCGGGCGCTTAATGGGCACGCCACCGTCCATAAGGGCGAGCGTTGAGCCGCAGGTCGACGCCATCGAAGAGGAGCCGTTGGACTCCATGACCTCGGAGACGACGCGGATGGCGTAGGGGAACTCGTTCTCGTCGGGAAGCACCGGAAGCAGGGCGCGCTCGGCCAGGTTGCCATGGCCGATCTCGCGGCGCTTGGGGCTGCCCATACGGCCGGTCTCGCCGGTGCAGAACGGCGGGAAGTTGTAGTGGTGCATGTAGCGCTTGCCCTCGGTGGGCTCGATGGTATCCAGACGCTGGCCCTCGTTGAGCATGCCGAGCGACAGGACGGAGAGCACCTGCGTCTGGCCGCGCTGGAACAGGCCGGAGCCGTGAACGAGCGGCAGGTAGTTGTCCTTCACCATGATGGGACGGATCTCATCGGCGGCACGACCGTCAACGCGCTCACCGGTCTCGACGACCATGGTGCGCATAGCCTTCTTCTCGAGCTTCTTGAGCGCCACGGGGATCTCTCGCTCCCAAGCGGCCTGCTCCTCCTCGGTGAACTCGGCACGGATGGACTCCTTCAGAGCCTCGACCTTGCCGATACGGGAGAGCTTGTCGGCGTCGCGCAGGGCGGCTGCCATCTCGTCGTAGTGGGCGAAGATGCGCTCCTGGACCTCCTCGACGGGCTGGTCTAGCGGGTACTCCTTCTTGACGATGGGGCCGTTGACCTGCTCCCACTCGGCGACGAACTCGTCCTGAGCCTGGCAGAAAGCAGCAAGGGCCTCCTGGCCAAACTTCATGGCGGCGAGCATGTCGTCCTCGGAGATCTCCTCGGCGCCGGCCTCGACCATCGAGATGAAGTCGGCGGATCCGCCCAGCTCCAGGTCCAGATCGGAGTTCTCGCGCTCCTCATAGGTGGGGTTGACGATAAACTCGCCGGTCTCCACGTTGCGACCGATGCGCACGCAGGCAAGCGGGCCCTCGAAGGGCACGCCGCCGAGCGTCATGGCCAGGGATGCACCCATGACGTTGATGACATCGAAGGGGTTGACCTGGTCGGCGACGAGCGAGGTGGCGACGATGTGCACCTCGTTACGAAAGCCGTCCGGGAAGCTCGGGCGAATCGGACGGTCGATCATGCGGGCCGTGAGCGTGGCCTTCTCGCTGGGACGGCCCTCACGCTTGAGGTAGCCACCCGGGATGCGACCTGCGGCGTACATCTTCTCGTTGAAGTCGACGGTCAGCGGGAAGAAGTCGTAGTTCTTGCGCTCCTTGGAGACGACCACGGTGTCTAGCATCGTGGTGTCGCCCTGCTTGACAAGACAGGCGCCGGTGGCCTGCTTGGCAAGCTCGCCCGACTCGAAGGTGTAGGTCTTGCCGTACAGCTCAAAGGTCTTGGATACGAGTGTCATTGTTCTCCTTTACCCCACAGGCCCCTTGCCTGCGGGCTTCTCATGTGACGCGGGCCCCCTGCCCCCGCCACGCTTCAGAGCGTGATTGTTCGCGCCCTTACACAAAAAGAGCGCCCCGCTGCGCAGGACGCTCTTAGCATGTACAAATCCTACTGGATGTTGTCGCGGATGCCCAGAGCCTTGATGAGCTCACGGTACTCGACGATGTCGTTCTTCTTGATGTAGGAGAGAAGACGACGACGACGGCCGACGAGCATGAGCAGGCCACGACGGGTGTGGAAGTCCTTCTGGTGGGACTTCATGTGCTCGGTCAGCTCCTTGATGCGCTCGGACAGGATGGCGACCTGAACCTTGGGGTTGCCGGTGTCGACCGGGGTGTTACCGAACTGGGCAGTCAGCTCCGCCTTGCGCTCTTTGGAAACAGTCATTGTTTCACCTTTCGTTTTGCGTCGCCATCGGGCGACTCGATTCGCCTCGGACTGGGAAGCCGCCGGTGGAGCGAGCAACCAAGGTCGAGGTACCAACAGGTCGGTATGTTACCACAAGCAGCCCGCGCCTGCGCATCATCACCGACCCAACATGAATTCCATCGCACGGAGGCGCTGATCGGTGTGCGTGGCGGCCCAAACATGCGAAAGCCCGAGCAAGAACGCCGCCGTATGCGGGTCGATTTTCTCGGCCATAAGCGCATCGAAGGTCATCGACATGAGGGCGCGCAGCCACGCGACCTCACCGGTCGACACCAGCTCGGCACCCGGAACGCTCGATGCGCACGACCCGCACATGAGACCGCCCGCCTGGGGCGAAAAATACGACAGCATGGGGTCTCCGCACAGCACGCAGGCCGAAAAATCGGGTCGATAGCCAACGTGCGACAGCAGCTTAAAGACATATGCCGCCACAAGTAGGTCCATATGTGCCGTGTCAAGCCCGCTGCCCACCAGGGCAAGCGCTCGCTGCGTTATGGCAAAGGTAAACGGGTCCTCGGCGTCCTCGAACGAGCACACGCGCGCAACCTCGGCGATCGCGCTTGCGGCGCAGGTCGTCTCGTAATCGGGCGCAGCGCCAAGCGGCGCCTCCATAAGCTCGGCCTGAGAAACCACGTCGAGTGACCGTCCATGTGCGAGCAGCATATCGACCGTACAGAACAGCTCGCAGCGCGCAGCCAGGCGTCCGCCGGGTTTGCGGGCGCCCTTTGCCACGGCACGAACCTGCCTCCCCCGCTCGTCAAGCATCGTCAAGATCTGGTCGGTCTCTTTGAGCTTAGTCTTATCGAGCACGAGCACCTTCGTGCGATATGTCCGGGAGCCTGCCATGCGCGCCGGGTGTCCCTAATCCTCGGCGTTGTAGCCAAAACGGCGAATCTGAGCCTCGTCGTCGCGCCAACCGGCCTTGACCTTCACGTCCAACTCCAAAAAGACCTGCGTGCCAAAGATGCGCTCAAGATCGCGACGGGCGTCGATACCGATATGCTTGATCATCTCGCCGCCCTTGCCGATGATGATGCCCTTTTGGCCCTCACGCTCGACATAAATGGTGGCGTGCACACGCAGCACCTTCTTGGTCTGCTCGAGCGTATCGCAAATAACGCCAACGGAGTGCGGAATCTCATCACGGGTGCGGCGCAAGACCTTTTCGCGCACAAACTCGGCAACGAGCGTCTCGTCGGAAGCGTCGGTACCCATGTCCTCGGGGAACCAACGCGGACCCTCGGGCAAAAAGTGCGCAACGGTCTCGATGAAGGCATCGACGTTAAAGTTCTTGACCGACGACGTCACGATCTCGTCGTCATATTCCATAAGCTCGTGGGCGGCCTTAAGCTGCTCCATGACCTGTGCGGGGTCGGCTTCATCGGCCTTGGTGAGCACCAAGACCTTCTTGGAACGGGCGCTCTTGACGCGCTCGGCAACCCAGGCGTCTCCCCTGCCGATCGGCTTGGTGGCATCAATCAAAAACGCGACGACATCAACATCGTTCAGCTCGAACAGCGCGCTCTTGTTGAGCTCGGACCCCAGGCCGTCCTTGGGCTTGTGAATACCCGGGGTATCGACAAAGACCAGCTGGTAGCCGGGACGGTTGACGACGGCGCGCATGCGACGGCGGGTGGTCTGGGCCACCGGCGAGGTGATGGCAACCTTTTTGCCATAGCAGGCGTTGAGCAGCGTGGACTTACCGGCGTTGGGACGGCCGACCAGGGCCACGAAGCCGCTGCGGAAACCGGGCTCAACGTCTCCAAAGCACGCGAGGCTGTCGTCCTCGTCGCACAGGGCGTCGAGCTCCTCGTCGCTCATGCCCTCTAACGGGTCAAACTCCTCGACATCCTCATAAGCCTCTGTCGCTTCGGCATCCACCGCATCCAGGGACTCGTCGTCCAAAATCTCATCGATAGGCAGCATATTATCGGACATGGAAATCCCTTTCTAAATAAAGTCGAGCGCGTGGGCAAATACCAGCAAGCCCACAATCGCGGCGGTGATGGAAAGTACGTATACGGAGGCGGCGGCGATATCCTTCGCACGCTTTGCCAGCGGATGGAGCTCCTGGGTCGCCAGGTCGACAATCGCCTCCATGGCGGTGTTGCACAGCTCGCCGTGAATCACCAGGCCACAGCAGATGATAACCGTAGCCCACTCGGCAATGTCGAGTCCCACGATGCAGCCGGCGATGACGGTGCACACGCCCGCCACAAGCATGACCTTAATGTTGCGCTCGGTCTTGACGGCGGTGACGAAGCCCTCCATGGCGTAGGAGAACGACTTTAAGAAGGACGGATGGTCCTTGTTCGATCCGGGAATCATAGACGGCTCCTAGTCGTGGGCGTGATTGGTGATGGGACCGACGTGGACCAGCTTGGGGTCCTCGCCGCGCTCGAGCGCCAGATCGCGCAGGATGGCGTCCTCGCGGGCCTCCATGACCTCGGCCTCGTCGTCATCAATGTGGTCATAGCCCAGCAGGTGCAGCATACCATGCACGAGCATCAGGCGGCACTCGTCGGCAGGGCTATTGCCAAAGCCGGGGGCCTGACGGGCAATGACCTGCGGGGCCAGGATGATATCGCCGAGCTCGAGCGTCTCGTCGGCGGGAATATCCTCGTCAAAGGCCGAGTCGCATTCAAACGAGAGGACATCAGTGGTGCGGTCGATACCGCGCCACTCGTGGTTGAGCTCGTGCATCTCGTCTTCATCGACATACGAAAGGGAAATCTCAACTTCACGCTTAACGCCCTCGGCGGCAAGCACAACCTCGCAGATGTGCTCTACCTCCTGCGCGTCGAGCAGCGTATCGAGCTCGGCATCGTTGCTGATCAATACACTCAACGGGACTCCTTTCGGTCGTGCACGCGCTTCTCGCGTACATCATCATAAGCATCGTATGCCTCGACGATACGCCCCACCAAGGCATGACGTACCACGTCGGCACGCTCGAGGTGAGAGAATGCGACATCGTCGACACGGCCCAAAATCCGCTCAACGTCAGCAAGACCGCCGCGACGACCCACCAGGTCACGTTGGCTCAGGTCGCCGGTAATCACAAACTTGGAGTTAAAGCCCAGGCGCGTCAGGAACATCTTCATCTGCTCGGGCGTGGTATTTTGGGCCTCGTCGAGCACCACGAAGGCATCGCTCAGCGTACGGCCGCGCATGTAGGCAAGCGGGGCGATCTCAATCACGCCGCGCTCCATAAGCTCATCGGTGCGCTCGCGATCCATCATGTCAAAAAGGGCGTCGTAGAGCGGACGCATGTAGGGATCAATCTTTTCCTCGAGGGTACCGGGCAAAAAGCCCAGGTTCTCCCCCGCCTCGACAACCGGACGCGTCAAGATCAGACGGCCCACCTCGTGACGCTTGAGCGCGACAACGGCGAGCGCCATGGCCAGATAGGTCTTACCGGTACCGGCAGGACCCAGGCCAAACGTGATGGTATGCGAGCGGATGGCATCCACGTAGCGCTTTTGGCCAAGCGTTTTGGGGCGAATGACACGGCCGCGATACGAAAGCAGCACATCATCGCGAAGCGACGTAGCCTCGTGCTCACCGTCGCGCAAGACGGCCAGGCAGCGAGAGACATCGTCGGCAGACAGCGTGCGTCCGGCAGCCGCCTCGCGAAAAGCATGCTCGAAAAAGCGCGCCACGAGCTCGACCTCGTCAGGGTTACCGCTCACGGCGATACTGTCGCCACGGGCGACCACGTGAGCGCGAACCAAGCTCTCGAGCTCACGAAGGACGCCGTCGCCGGCGCCCAAAACGCGCGAGGGGTCAATACCCTCGGGAACGGTAAATCTAATCTTCGAGGCTTCCATGAACCTCCCTGCGTGCATGGACCAAGCCGGAATCATCGACTCCGATGATAGCAACATCGAGCAGGCACGGGGCTGTGAGTCCACGGGTATCGTCTAGACGGGCATGATGGAACGAACCAAGCGTCAGGTTGTCGCCATACTCGAGCACGGCACGCTCAACGGTGCCCACGCGACGGCGAGCGTCGGCAATGGCGAGCTCCTGCGCCGCGGTTCGTATACGACGGCTGCGCTCGGCCATAACCTCGGGCGGCACCTGGTCGGGCATATCGGCAGCAAGGGTACCGGGACGCTTGCTGTAGCGGAACACATGCATACGCGAAAAGCCCACGCGGCAGCACAGCGCCAGCGACTCCTCAAACTCCTCGTCCGTCTCGCCGGGAAAACCGACGATGACATCGCACGAAAGGGACGCCTGAGGCAAGTTGGTGCGAATCATGCGCACCGTCTCCTCAAAGGCCTCGGCGCTATAGGGACGCCCCATGCGATGCAGTGTCCTGGTGCAGCCGGACTGCACGGGCAGGTGTAAAAACGGGGCGATGCGCTTCGGATAGCGCGCCATGACCTTAAGCAGGGACTCGGAGATATCCATGGGCTCGACCGAGGAAATGCGCACATGCGGAATGGACGTGCGCTCCATGATCGCCTCGAGCAGCTCATCGATCTCGACGTGTTCATCAGTCGCGCTCTTGCCATCGTAGGCGCCCAGGTTCACGCCCGTCAGCACTACCTCGGGCACGCCGGCCTCCTGGGCCTCGCGAACCTGCTCGAGTACGGACTCGACCGGCACGGAGCGCTCGGGGCCGCGGGCCTTCCACACAATGCAATAGGTGCAACGATGGTTGCAGCCGTCCTGGATCTTCACGCCCAGACGCGAGCGACCGAGCGCGTCGACCACCTCGCCGTCACTGCAGGCGGGAACGTCATCGGACTCAACGCCCAGCACCCCACAGACGCGTTCGGCGACATCGATCTTGGACGGCTCGGCGATCACGCGGTCCGAAAGCTCCAGCAGCTCCTCGGGGTGCAGATTGACTACGCATCCGGTAACGACCACATAGGGCTCGTTTGGATAGGCCAGCGCATGGCGAACGGCCTTACGGGTCTTGGCCTCGGCCTCGCCCGTAACGGCACAGGTGTTAATGACGATCAGCTCAGCATCCTGAGGCTCCACCATCGCAAAGCCCAGGCGCATAAGATCGGCAGTGATACGGTCGGACTCAACCCGGTTGACACGGCAGCCGAGGTTGACGACAGAGATATGAGGTGCGAGCACGCGGGCTCCTTAATCGAGGATGTCGTCGAGAGCGCTCTTGATGCGATCGGTTACCGACTTCTTACCGGAAGCGACGTCATCGCCCATCTCGTCGGCAAAGGCGCGAAGCAGCTCGCGCTGCTTGTTGGAGAGATTGGTGGGGACGACCACGCGCAGCTGCACGACCAGGCGGCCACGCGAACCGCCACCGCCGATACGCGGCATGCCGTAATTGTTGGCGCTCACGGTGTCACCGTACTGTGTGCCGGCGGGGACGCACAGCTTGACGACCTCGTCAGGCATAATGCCCTCGACCTCAATCTCGCAGCCGAGCGCAGCCTGTGCAATCGAGATATCGCTCACGAGGTAGAGGTCGTCACCGTTACGCTTAAAACGCTCGTGGTCGGCGACACGCACGTTGACGATCAGGTCGCCCGAGGGCTCGCCACGAAGGCCAGCCTCGCCAAAGCCGCTCACGCGCAGCTGGCGACCGGTCGAAACGCCGGCGGGGATATCGATGTCGATCTTTTCGTGCGAAGGCGTGCGGCCCTGACCGTCACAGGTCTCGCAGGGATGGTCGATGACCGTGCCCTCGCCGTGGCAGTCGGGACAAGGCGAAGAGGACTGAACCTGGCCCAGGAACGAGCGCTGGACCGTCGTGACATAGCCCGTGCCGTGGCAGCGGCTGCACTGCTTTTCCTGTGCACCCTCGGCCCTGCCGGTGCCGTTGCAATCCTCGCAGGGAGCAAGGCGGTCATAGCTGATCGTCTTTTTGCAACCGAGTGCCGCCTCCTCAAGGGTCACCGAAAGGGAGATGGCCATATCGCGGCCGCGACGACGCTCACGGCGATTTCGGGCGCCACCGCCGGCACCGCCGCCAAAGAACGACGAGAACAAGTCGTCCATGCCCATGCCACCAAAGATATCGTTGATATCGACGTAGCCCGAACCACCAGGGCCGTCGGCAGTGCCGTAACGGTCGTAGTTAGCACGCTTCTGCTCGTCGGAAAGAACGGAATAAGCCTCATTGAGCTCTTTGAACTTGGCCTCGGCCTCGGGGTCGTCCGAAACGTCCGGGTGTACGGTACGGGCCTTCTTTAGAAACGCGCGCTTAATCGTCCGCGCGTCGGCATCCTTGTCGACGCCAAGTACCTCGTAGTAATCCCTATTTTCCGACACGACCGAATCCTTCCGACTTTCATTATTGTCACAGTGCGTCCTATACCCAAGCTGGGCCGGCCGCAAACAGAGGGCTAGATGTTATTGCATTCCGTAAGGCGAAAGCATGGCACGCTGCGAGCAGCTCGCAAACCAAACCGACACGAGCGCAAACATAAATCCGTTGGCAAAACCATTGGCAAACTGCATCGCGCCGCGCTTCCACCACAGCAGGCTGCGATGCAGTACGCCGTCCGAGAGCACCATGAACAGGCCCATGGCAAACGGAATAAAGCACATCACGGCAAAGGCCGAGAACACACCCGAGATGGCCGACAGCACCAAAAACGGCGCCACAATGCCCATCAGGTAAAAACCGGTACGAGCCTTGCCTTCCAGGCGCTCGGCCTCAACATGGGCGCGGCCGACCAGATCGCCACCCGAGGCACCGTTGGTGCCGGCGTGACCCATACCGCTAATACGGACCTCGTCGCCATCGTGCGTACCGGCAGGAAACTCAATTGTCTGCTCGGAGGTCACACGGGTCCGCCCGCTGCCGCCGCAATCGGGGCAGGGGTCGGCGACGACCTTACCGGAACCGCCGCACTCGGGGCAGACCGACTGAAACGTGCCGGCACCGAACAGGAAGGACAGGTCGACATCGATGTGGCCGCGACCACCGCAGCTCGGACAGGTATGTGCATGCTCGGACGAAACAGAACCCGAGCCGCCACAGTGGCCACAGGTATCGAAGCGCGTATAGCGGACGGTCTTGCGGGCACCGCCCTTGGCCTCCTTGGCGTCGAGCTTGATATCGACGACCACGTTGGCGCCGTTCTCGGGATTATAGGCAGCCTGGCTGCGACGCTGCTGGCCCCAGGCGCCACCAAAGGGAAAGCCGCCCTCAAAGGGATTGCCATAGCCTGCGCTGCCGGCGTAGCCGCCGCCATAGGGCGAAGCCGTAGGAGCGCCGGCGAAGGGGTTGCCCGAGCGCATGGCGTCGTAGCGCGCACGCTTCTGCTCGTCCGAAAGCACGGCGTAGGCCTCGGAAACCTCTTTAAACTTTTCCTCGGCATCAGGTTCTTTGTTGACGTCCGGATGGAGCTTGCGGGCCTTTTGCTGGAAGGCCTTCTGTATATCACGCGAGGTGGCGTCCTTGGAGACACCCAAAATCTCGTAGTAATCTTTTTCGTTCATCGTCGCCATGCGCGGCAACCTCCTGCTCACAGCAGCGTATATATTGCGGTAATTCTACCCGAGCGGCCTAAGCTAGACCCCAAAACAGCTCGAACAGCACATTTCCATCGAGCCAGCCCAAGTGGGTGGGCGCTAAACGGGCGTGGGCACGACCTGCGATAACGTCTTTCGAGGCGACGCACCCCACATGCCCCTCGACATGGTCGGGCACCCAAGTGGCAAGGCCCAACTCGAGCGCACGGTCACAGGCCGCCGCCAGCTCGTCTGCAGCGATCACGCTTGCCGAGCGAACCAACAGATCGAAACCAATGCCACGCGTCATGCGGCAGGCGAGCATCAAATCCTCGGCCGCGGCCTCGCGCCGCGACAGATACTCGGCATCAAACGTAGTCGCGGCATCGTCACGTTGCACCAAGCGCACGCGATACGCATCGCCGCGAGCGGGCACGTCGGGAAACAGCCCGGCCAAGCGATCGAAATCCTCGGCATCGAGCATACCGGCGGCAGAGCGGCCCAAGCCCAGATAGCCCTGTCCGGTCCAATAGGCAATGTTGTGGTCACACTCATGGCCGTCGAGCGCGTAGCTTGCCACCTCATACGGGTGATAGCCGGCCGCACCTAGGCGCTCACGCGCGGCATCCATGCATGCAGCCTGAAAATCCTCGTCGGGCTCGAGCGACTCGTCGCGACACGCCATGCGGTAGAGCGGCGTGCCCTCCTCGAGCGTGAGGGGGTACACCGATACATGATGCGGCGCCGCCGCCAACACGCCATCGAGCGTGCGCTGCCAGCTTACGGCAGTCTGCCCGGGAAGTCCGCACATCAGGTCGCAGGACACATCGAGCCCAGCGTCCTTAACCGTCGTGATGGCAGCGAGCGCCCGATCGGCATCGTGAATGCGGCCGATGGCGGTAAGTTCGGCGTTATCGAGCGTTTGCACGCCCAGAGAGACGCGTGTGACACCAACCTTGGCGAGCGCAGTGGCAAGCTCGGCGGTCAGCGACTCAGGATTGGCCTCGCAGGTAAACTCAACGGGCTTGCACCACGCAGAGATACGCCGGGCGAGCACTACCAGACGCTCCCCCGCCAGCGACGGCGTGCCGCCGCCAACATAGACGGTGCGGATCTGTGCAAGCGCGCCTGCGTCGCCGAAGGCACCGAGGCGCGCATACAGCTGTTCAAAATAGGCATCGAGTGCAGCGCTCAGGTCGCACGGAGCAAAACTGCGAGAGTCAAAGTCGCAGTACCGGCACTTTTGGGCGCAAAACGGAACATGCACGTACAGCGCGGTAACGGCCACCGTTAGGCCTCCAGCGGATGAGCGGGCACCGACTCGCCGGCGGCAAGTGCGGCCTCGCAGGCCACCACATCGCGCTCGATATCATCGACCAATGCCATGAACTCCTCGTATGTGGAGCAACGCACCACTTGGGCGCGCCAGGCCGCAGCATGAGGCATCCCCTTTAGATACCAGCTTGCGTACGTACGGGCACGCGACATGAGCGGCAACAGCTCGTGCGTGAGCGTCAGGTGCTCGCGCAGGGCATCCAGGCGCTCGACCGAGCTACGTACCGGTACCGGCGTGCCATCGAGCGCAAGGGCGCGGGCATCGCCGAACACCCAGGGATTGCCATAGATACCGCGCGCGATGAACACGGCGCTGGCGCCGGAGTTGCGCAGATGCTCCGCGGCATCCTCGGCGCAGAACACGTCGCCCGAACCGATAACGGGAATCTCGACGGCGTCGGCCACCTCATCGACGACCGACCAATCGGCCTGGCCCGTATAGAGCTGCGTGGCACAGCGACCATGTACCGCCACCGCAGCGGCCCCTGCCCCCTCGAGCATCTGGGCAAACGTCGCGGCATTGCGGTCTTCGGCGTAAAAACCCTTGCGGATTTTTACGGTCACGGGCACGTGCGCCGCGCCCACCGCCGCCTCAACGATCTTCTCTGCCAGATCGGGCGTGCGCATAAGCGCCGAGCCCTCGCCCTTGGTGACGACCTTGCGAGCCGGGCAGGCCATGTTGATATCAATGAGCGACAGGCGATTGCCCACACGCTCCTCAACGGCGGCGACGGCGCTCGCAAACTGATCGGGCTTGGAACCAAAGAGCTGTACGCAGATCTGCTGCTCCTCGTCGGCCGGTAGCACCAGGCGCCACGTCTTGTTGCTGGCATAGGCAAGGCCCGCCACGCTCACCATCTCGCTGTAGGCAAGGTTGGCACCGCGGCGACGACACATGATGCGATAGGCGGGATCGGTCACGCCGGCCATGGGAGCCATAAGGAACGGCTGCTCGGAATAGGCACCCAGCAGCCGCGTACTGTATTCAGAAAGCGCCATGGAAACTACTCGTCCACCTTGAGGATCGCCATAAAGGCCTCCTGCGGGACCTCGACCGAACCGATGGCCTTCATGCGCTTCTTGCCCTCTTTCTGCTTCTCGAGCAGCTTGCGCTTACGCGAGATATCGCCGCCGTAGCACTTGGCCAAAACGTCCTTGCGGCGCGCCTTGACGGTGGAACGGGCGATAATCTTGTTGCCGATAGCGCCCTGGATGGGCACCTCGAACAGCTGGCGCGGAATGATTTCCTTGAGCTTGTCGCACAGACCGCGGGCCAGGCCATAGGCCTTGTCCTTGTGGACGATAAACGACAGCGCGTCCACCTCGTCACCCGAAAGCAGGATGTCGAGCTTGACGAGCTCGGAGGGACGGTACTCGTTGAACTCGTAGTCGAGCGAGGCATAGCCCTTGGTACGGCTCTTGAGCTGGTCAAAGAAGTCCAAGATGAGCTCGGCGAGCGGCATGTCAAAACGCATCTCGACCGACTTGCTCGTGAGATGGATCATGTCGGTTGTAATGCCGCGGTGCTCGATGGCAAGCTGCATGACGGCACCCGTATACTCGGGCGGGCAGATAATCTTGGCCTTGAGGTACGGCTCCTCGATGCGCTCGATGCGCGTGGCCTCGGGCAGATCCTGCGGGCTGCGGACATCGATCATCTCACCGTCGGTCTTGTAGACGTGATAGTCCACCGAAGGACTCGTGGCAATAAGGTCCAGGTTAAACTCGCGCTCCAGGCGCTCCTTGACGACCTCCATATGCAGCAGGCCCAAGAAGCCCACGCGGAAACCAAAGCCGAGCGCCACCGAGGTCTCGGGCTCCCACACCAACGATGGATCGTTGACGTGCAGCTTATCGAGAGCGTCGCGCAGATTCTCGTAATCCTTGTTGTCGATCGGGAACAGGCCCGTGTAGACCATGGGCTTGGCCTCGCGGTAGCCGGGAAGCGGCTCGGGGCAGGGATTCGACGCCCACGTGAGGGTATCGCCCACGCGCACGGCCTCGGGATCCTTCAGACCCGTGACCACATAGCCCACCTCGCCGACCGTTAGTGCGTCGACCGGTGTCTCGGCGGGACGCTTGACGCCCACGCCATCGACCAAAAAGTCACCCTTGGCCTGCATCATAAGCAGGGTATCGCCCTTCTTGATGGAGCCGTCAAAAACGCGGACCGTGGCAACGACGCCGCGGTACTCATCGAAATACGAATCCAAGATGAGCGCCTTGAGCGGCGCGTTCGCATCGCCCTTGGGCGGTGAGATCAAAAAGACGATGGACTCCAGCAGATCGTGGATGCCCTCGCCGGTCTTGCCCGATACGCATACGGCATCGTCGGCAGGAATCGCCAGGTCGTCCTCGATCTCGGTCTTGACCTCGTCGGGGTGTGCCGACGGCAGGTCGATCTTGTTGATGGCGGGCACTATATCAAGGTTGGCGTTCATGGCGAGCGTCGCGTTGGAGACGGTCTGCGCCTCGACGCCCTGCGTGGCGTCGACGACGAGCACCGCGCCCTCGCAGGCGGCCAGCGAACGCGAGACCTCGTAGGTAAAGTCCACGTGGCCCGGCGTATCGATCAGGTTGAACTGGTACGTCTCGCCATCGTCGGCGTCATAGGAAACGCGAACGGCATTAGACTTGATCGTGATACCGCGCTCGCGCTCGATATCCATTGTGTCGAGCAGCTGCGACTCCATGTCGCGCTCGTCGACGGTATGGGTGAGCTCGAGGATACGGTCACTGATCGTGGACTTGCCATGGTCGATGTGCGCAACGATCGAGAAGTTGCGGATGTGGGAAATGTCAATTGAAGTATTCATGCGGACTATCTTACCCGAGCGGTACAAAAAATGGAGCCTGCTACATAAAACAGGCTCCATTTATGCGCGTAATCTGTGTGGTGTGAAATTTACAACTTAGGCGTTGATGCTGTTCACGAGCTTGGCAAGACCGGACTTGCGGTTGGAAGCCTGGTTCTTGTGGATAACATGCTTGGCAGCAGCCATGTCGAGACGCTTGGTGACGGTCTTGAGGGCAGCCTGGGCCTTCTCGGCGTCGCCCTCGGCGACGGCGGACTGGACGTGCTTGGTCAGCGTCTTGAGCTCGGACTTGACAGCCTTGTTACGCATGCGAGCTGCCTCATTGGTGCGGATACGCTTCTTCTGAGACTTGATGTTTGCCACTTCTGGAGTTCCTTTCGAGTTCCTTGCAAAAAATGTATGACACCTCTGAGACACGGTGAGGTCATGCAAGCGCCTACTATAGCACGCTCCCTCTCAAAGGGATAGAACGAATTTGTCAAATAGGCAGGTATCATCACGATTTTCTCAAGATGTTCGTAATCCAGAGCAAAAGCGCGGTCTCAGAATCGGCCGAACCCTTGAGCGCGAGCTCCACATCAACGGCACCCTCGAGCGCTGCGACGAGCTCGGTCATCGAAAAACGACGCGCCCAGGTAAGGTGATTCTTGACCTGCCAGGACTGGAGCTTGAGCGTTGCGGCCAGCTCGCGACCCTGCCCACGCGCGTCGAGCGCCTTGGCGACGATAAGCTCGCGAATGCGACCGCACAGCAATGTGTAAGTCCACACGTAGCTCTTGGAGGGCAGGAGCTTAAAGAGCTCGAGCGAACGCCGCATATCGCGAGCCGAGACGGCGTTGAGGAAGTCCCAGGGTTGGATCTCGGCCGTACGTACAATCCAGCGCTCAACATCGGCAAGTTCAATCTGGGGCGACTCGACCATCTGGGCAAGCTTAGCCAAGTCGTTATCGAGCATGCGCGTGTTTTCGCCCGAACGCGAGACGAGCTCCTCGGCGGCCGCCGTCGAAATCGACTTACCGCGCTGCGTCGCCATCTGCTGAACACGGCGCGGCAGTTCCCAGCGCTTGGTACCCGAGCAATCGACGATAGCCTTCTTGTCGATCTTGGCGATTGCCTTATACAGGCGCGTATTCTTGGCAAGTGAGTCGGCGATGATGAGGCAGACCGTTGTTGGGCTGGGACTCGCCAGATACCCAACGAGCGGCTCCGAGACCGCCTTGGCGAGCTTTGAGCAGCCATCGAGGATTACCAGACGAAACTCGCTGCCCATCGGAAAGGTGTTAAGCGATCCGATAATGGACTCGATATCGGGGTCCTTGGTCATGTCTCGCTCGTCGAGGTTGAACTCGACCATACCCGATTTTTCCAGACGCGCTTTCATACGCGAGACGGCGTGGTCGCGCTTAACTCCGTCGGTACCGACGATCAAATATGCCGGCAGCAAACCGGTTTCGGACATTGTGCTCCCCTCCCGCAGGCCTTCGTATTCGTTCCGTGCCATTTTAGCCCAGGGGCCCACCACACGCCAACGACGTCGTCACGGTCGCTGGCATCGCATCGCAAAGCCATTCGCAGTCGGTGTGACGGTAATGTCGCCGTGTTCGATGGTACACGCGAACACACCACCCGCTTCCTTAACGGCATCGATGCAGGCATCGGACGGATGGCCGTATCGATTCCCCTCACCGGCGCTTGCGAGGGAAAGCTCGGGCTTCAGGACGTCCAGCAACTCGCTATCGACTGAAACCTTGGAGCCGTGATGCCCAAGTTTAAGGACATCGATGTCCCCCACCTCCTGCACGAATTCCCGCTCTTGGTCGAGCTCGGCATCACCGGTGAGAAGTATTCGCAGGCCCTTGCCTTCCTGAACATAAGAGAGCAGCAGGACAAGCGAGTCCTCATTTCCCTCGCCATTCACGGACTCGAATGGCCACATCACGCGGGCGCAAAATGAGCCGATGTCGACCGTATCCCCACGGCGCACCTGCCGATACTCCACGCCAGGTCGGTTCAATACCTCGGCAGGAGCATCCTCCAGCGCATCCGCCGCCACGGCAATCGTTCCGACCGAAAACTGTTCGAGCACGGCAGGCAAACCACCCCAGTGGTCCTCATCCCAATGCGTCACAAAGACGGCATCGATATGATGCACATTGTTGCGAACGAGCGCGGTGACCACCCGCTCGTCGAGCCCGCTATCCACGAGCACCACCGTCGAGCCCTGCCGAACCAAGATCGCATCGGCCTGACCAACATCGAGGACCGTCACCGAAGGCGGCGCGAATCGATCCCAGTAGACGTACGGAATCGCAGCCAAGAGCACCAGGCACGCAAGCCCCACCGCCATAGGACGTGCTCGGGGACGCGGCCACCGGACAAGCAGAACCGCCAGCAAACACGGCGCTAGGTAAATCCACATGCTATCGGGCGGCACGCTCACGGATGCACCCGGCACGGCGGCAAACAGCTGCTCGAAAAACAGCGCGCAACGGGCGGCAATCATGGGCACAACGAGCGCCCAAGTCCGCAACGGTCCCACAAGCGAAAAGGGAACCAGCACGATGGACACAGCAAGCAGTACGCTCACCACCGGACCGATGACCGCATTTGCCAACGGAGCAATGAGCGAGAACGTACCGAAGGCAGGAATGGTAATGGGAAGTGTCGCCAGTTGTGAGCACAGCGTGACGGAAAGCACGCTGGCAACGCCTGATGGCACACCTAGCTCACCCAAAGCGTAGGTCGCATAGGGACAAAAGCACAGAATGGCTAAGACGCTGGCACACGAGAGTTGAAAGCCCATCTCGAACAGCACCGTCGGCCGCAGTAGCACAAAGATGGACATGGTTACGAAGAGTGCCGAAAGGCCGTGCCGACGACGCCCCGCGCCGTTTACGACAAGCGTCACGAACACCATGCAGCACGCACGCACGGCCGAGGGAGACGCGCCCGTAAAGG
Organism: Coriobacteriaceae bacterium; assembly: GCA_902835305.1. Lineage (GTDB taxonomy): Bacteria > Actinomycetota > Coriobacteriia > Coriobacteriales > Coriobacteriaceae > Collinsella. Next base: position 10,611 of record CADFMD010000015.1, on the reverse strand, counting down.
CAGCATAGCCCACAAGCGTTATCGCCAATATCGCCCGCTGAAGACCACGTGAGCACCGAGTCTTTTGCAATACACCCTCGATTACAAACCCCACGATAGCCAAATGGCTGCCCGAGACGGCGATAAGATGCGCCGTTCCCGTCACCGAAAACCAGTCGCCCGCCGGCTGGGCGCGCAGCTCGGCCGAACGACCGCAGACGACACCGGCTATGAGCGCACGCGCCGGGTCGGTCGCAGGCGCGATGGACGCAAGCAGCCCATTTCTCAGCCGAAGCAGCGGCACCGGAGAGCCCTCATCGACCGACACGACTCGAACGGCTTTAACCTTGCGCTCCTCGCCTCGGAGCACGCGCGATCGTCCATATGCATCGTTCTCAAAACGTGAAACGCGACCGATAACACGCACGTGCGCCCCGACCTTGAGCTCACGATCACACGATAGGCGAACCGTTGCCAAGTTCTTACCGTCCGCGCGTGCCTCGCAGGTATAGGAATACACGTCGTCGTTTATGGATGGATCACCCTGCACGACAAACTCGAGGCCGCTTGCCGCTCGACCGTCGAGCGCCCTCGAGGCGCTTAGCGCACCCACAGCCCACCACGCCGAGACGACCGCTCCCGCCACGAGACCGACGGACGCGGCATACAGCCACCGCTTCAAAGGGGCAAGCCTCGCACAAGAGTGAGCCAGCACAACGAAAACCGCTGCCGCAACGGGAATGGCCCATAGCGGCCCGAACGCCGGCGCCCGCTCCCTCAGCAGCGCATCAGCGGCCATGTTGAGCACCAAGATGCAGCTCATGCACATGCCGGCACACAAGGCCATCGTCCACGGAATCAGGGGCCGCGGAGGCATCACATGCTTGCGCTCGGTCGCACTCATACGCAGATGCAATCTTTGATTTTGGCAAGCTTCTTCTCGCCGATTCCCGACACACGCATCAGATCGTCAACCGAGGCGAAAGCACCGTTCTTTGTCCGCTCATCGATAATCGACTGTGCCATTGAGGGACCGATTCCCGAGAGCGTCTGCAGCTCTGCCGAGCTTGCCGTATTAATGTTTACTAGGCCTGTTGCGCCACCGACGCCTGATGATGCGGAAGCCCCACCATCAACACCGGCTTCCGCAATGGACGCCTGCTGCTCCCCTACCGTTGGAACGTGAATTTTTTGTCCATCAGTGACCTTGGATGCACGATTAAGCCCCGTAACGTCTGCTTCGGGCGCCAGCCCGCCGGCGGCATCAATCGCCTGAGCCACCCGCGCGCCGTCCTTGAGACGATATACGCCGGGCGACACAACGGCGCCATCGACATCGACATAGACCTCTGCCGCGGCAGACGCCTTAGTCGAAGAGCCTTCGGATGTCTTTCCGCTCGAGGCATCGCCGGATCCCGGCTCCACTAACGAGCCCGAACCATCAGTACGCTCAAACGACACGCCGCCGGCACCGCCGCCAAGGTTCGCCATTGCCAGTCCACTCGCCATCGCAATGACGACCAGTATCGCCATCACCACTGCCTTATGACCGAGCAGTTTTCCCGCCCAGCGGTCCATCTTTTTGACTCGTTCGTGTTGTTCGCGCTGCGCCATAGCAAAACCTCCCAACACCATCGTGTCAGGAAAGGAGCTCCGCAACAGCCACGCCCCAAAACCGGTTTTCGAGGTCAAACCAAAAGCTGACCAAAACCTTGCGAAATAATGTCCATTTATTCAGACATACGTCAGCAAATGAACACTTAGCCGCAAAATACCCAGATACCAAAAGACCGACGATACAGGCGCATCGTCGGTCTATACACAAATTTACTCGTGATCTTGGTAAATCTCACGCGGAGCAAGCTCCGAATGTTTGCGTTTTAAGGTCTTAGGGGCCTTATACGTGTTGCTCTCGAAGTCGATGTACTCGGTCTGCTTGAGCAGGCGCTCGATCATCTCCTCATGATCGAACAACTCCCAGGCCTCATGCACGGCATCGAGTTTAGCGTGCGTCTCGGGACGGCGCGGCATAAACAGCGTGCAGCAGTCGGGAGCGGCCTCAGTCGAGATATCGAACGTACCGATCTCCTCGGCACGCGCGATGATCTCCTGCTTGTCCGAACCGATGAGAGGACGGAACACGGGAATCTTCACGGCCTCGTTGACGGCCATGATGTTCTCAAGCGTTTGGGAGGCAACCTGCCCAAGCGATTCGCCCGTAACGATGGCCTTGGCGCCCTCGATGTGCGCAATGCGCTCGGCAACCGAATACATAATGCGACGATACATGATCACACGCAGGTTGCTGGGGCAGGTGACCGAAATCTCACGCTGGCAGTCGCCAAACGGAACCACGTACAGACGACCGATCTGGACACCCGGCTCAAGCGCACGGATGATGTCCTGCACCAAATACTCGCTCGTATCGGGCGTCTGCGGACGACCGGAGAAATGTACCGGCACGCAAACCGCGCCGCGGCGCGCGAGCATCCAGGTCGCCACCGGAGAATCGATACCCGAGGACAGCAGCGTCACGACCTTGCCGGCAGAACCCACCGGCAGACCGCCCACGCCGCGCTCGGAGCGTGCGTACACGTAAACGCTACCCTGGACCACCAGTACGTGCACCATTGCATCGGGGTCGTGCATTTGAACCTTTTTATCGGGGAAGGCCTCACACAGTACCTCGCCCACCTGACGATTGATATCGATCGAGGTGAGCTCATAGTCAGTATTGGAGCGCTTGGCGTGCACCTTAAACGAATCGAAGGAACCAAACTCGCGCAGCGCCTTCACGGCGGCGGCGCAGTACTCCTGCGGGTCGCGGTTGGTGTGATACGCCAAAGACACACGGGCAACGCCGGGAACGGTGCGAATGACACGCGCCGCCTCGTCGGCCTGATGTTCGTTAAAGGTCACGAGGATATAACCGGAAATTCGAGACACGGCATTCACGGAAAAGGCGGCCAAGGCCGCCTTGATGTTATCCATGAGGATATGCTCAAAATGTGCGCGGTTCTTGCCCTTCAGCCCAACCTCGTGATAGTGGACTAGGCAGACGCGAGCCGCCATTTAGGCTTCAGCAACCTTGTGGCCGAGCGCCTTCTCGTAACGGGCCTCGTCGTAAGAGATGTCGCCGTCGACAATCTCGTCCATAGCCATCGAGATGGTATCGGCACCGGAAAGCCCGATGGTGATGTCATCGACATCCTGGACGGCAAGCACGCGGTTGTGCTGGCCACGCAGCATGCTATTGATGTCGCAGGCGCGCTTGGAGGCAAGCGAAGCGAGCAGGAAGCGGTTGTGATCGGTCTTCTCCAGAAGATCGTCAATGCAAGGCTTAACAACGGACACGGACCTCAGATCCTTTCATGCATATCGAGAACGCGAACGAGCTCATCGGTCGCGCGGTCGAGATCGTCATTCACCACGACGTCGTCGTAGCGGTCGGCAAGGGCAAGCTCATCGGCGGCGTTTGCCATACGCAGCTCAATCGTCTCGGGCGTCTCGGTACCGCGACCGACTAGACGCTCGCGGAGCACCTCAAGCGAAGGCGGCTTGATAAAGATCAGCACGGCCTCGGGGAAACGCTCCTTCACCTGCAGGGCGCCCTGGACATCGATCTCCAAAATCAGAGACGAGCCCGAGGCGAGCTTGGATGTGACCTCGCTCACCAACGTGCCGTAGCAGTTACCGTGGACCTCGGCCCACTCAACAAACTCACCGTTTGCCACGCGGCGGTCGAACTCCTCGCGCGTCAGAAAAAAGTAGTTGACGCCGTCGACCTCACCTTTGCGTGGTGCTCGCGTGGTAGCCGAAACCGTCAGACCCAGGTTCGAGCGGCGCTCGCGCACACGAGTGACGAGCGTACCCTTGCCTGCGCCTGACGGTCCAGAAATCACAAAGAGCTTGGAATCCTGAGCGCTCACTTATTTGGTCAGCTGCTCGAGGAGCTGCTCGCGCTGACGGACACCGAGGCCCTGGACGCGACGAGTAGCGGAGATACCGAGCTCCTCCATGATCTTGGCGGCCTTGGCCTTGCCATAACCGGGGAGAGACTCGATGAGGGTGGAAACCTTCATGCGGGAAGCGATGGGGTCATCGGAGTTGAGCACGGACTCGAGGGACTTCTCGCCCTTCTTGATCTGCTCGCGAAGCTCAGCGCGGGCGTGACGTGCGGCAGCAGCCTTCTCAAGAGCCTGCTTGCGCTGCTCGTCGGTAAGCTGAGGGAGTGCCATTCGTACCTCCAAATAGTTGGGTTATATCTGATTCAATAATTGGCATTTTAGCACGTAGAACGCACAAAAAGCCTAATCGCGGCTCCATAGGTTAGACGATACCCGCAAAAAGTGCAATATACTGCGCCCAAAGTTAAGCCCCTGACCTGCGATTCCACACAAAGGATGGGAAAGTTTACGCAGGCACAGGGGCTATTTTGTGCTAATGAGACCCAAAAGTGGTGACTTAGGGGAATCTTTTACGCGACGTTTTCGACCAGCTCGGCGACGATAGCGTCAAAGGCGGCAACCGGATCGTCGGCACCGGTGATGGGACGGCCCACCACAATGTGGCTTGCGCCACGCTCGATAGCCTGGGAAGGCGTCGCCACGCGGGACTGGTCACCAAGGGCGGCACCCACCGGACGCACACCCGGAGTCACGATCAGGGCATCAGGACCCAGCAGCTCACGCATGTCGTGAGCCTCCATCGGTGAGCACACGATGCCATCGATGCCGTTGGCCTGAGCAAGCTTTGCCAAGCGGGCGGCCTCCTCGGCCACGAGCGACTCGACGCCGATCTCGCTCAAGGCATCCTGATTCATGCTCGTGAGCACGGTGATGGCGACGAGTTTGGCGCGGTCCTCACGCGCCTCCTCGGCACCCTCGCGGCAGGCAGCGAGCATAGCACCCGAGCCCAGGCCGTGGACCGAAAGCAGGTCGGCACCGGCAAGCGAGGCCGAGCGGGCAGCGCCGCGCACCTGATGCGGAATGTCATGGAACTTAAGGTCGAGGAAGACCTTGAAGCCCAGGTCCTTGAACGTCTTGACGATCTGGGGACCCTCAGCGTAATAGAGCGTCATGCCGACCTTGAGCCAGGTGGCATGGCCCGAAAGCTCGTGGGCGAGCTCGAGCGCGCGCTCACGGTCGCAGTCGAGGGCGACGATAACACGGTCGCGGGCATCATTCTCTAGCATTCGAAAGCACCCACCAGCTCGTTGATGTCCTTTACGCCCTGGGACTCGGCCCAGGCCTCGAGCTCATGCGCGATCTTAAGCGAAGCACACGGATCGACGAAGTTGGCCATGCCGACCGACACGCAGGTGGCGCCGGCCAGGATAAACTCAGCCGCATCCTCGCCAGTCATGACACCGCCAACACCGTTGATGGGGATATCGACGGCCTGGGCAACCTCCCAGACCATGCGCACGGCGATGTGGTGGCACAGCGGGCCCGAAAGGCCGCCCTTGGGCTTGGCCACGCGGGACTTGCGGGTATGGACGTCGATGGCCATGCCCTGGATGGAGTTGATGACCGAAAGGCCGTCGGCGCCGGCAGCCTCGAGGGCCTTGGCGATCTCAGCGACGTTGACCGGCGCCATCTTCACGAACAGCGGCTTATCAGTCACCTTGCGGCAGGCGGCCATGACGGAAGAGGCGCCCTCGGGCGTGGAGCCCATGGCGGCACCGCCGGCGGCGATGTTGGGGCAGCTCACGTTGATCTCGTAGCCGGCAGCCCAGGGGCATAGCTCGACATACATCTCGAGTGCGCGGACAAACTCGTCAACGGAGTGACCGGCAACCTGACAGATGACCTGGCAGCCGTCCTTGGACAGCTGTTCGAGCCACGGACCGGACTCACGGGCAAAGGCGGCCACGCCGGGGTTCTGAAGACCCACGGAGTTGATCATACCGCCGGGAATTTCGGCCATGCGGGGCGCGGGATTGCCGGGCCAGGGCTCGGCAGCGCAACCCTTGGTGGTGATGGCGCCCAGCTGGGAAACATCAAAGAAGTTCTGGAACTGCCAACCGTAGCCAAAGGTACCGGCTGCGGTGTTAATGGGGTTCTGCATCTTGACGCCGCCGAAATCGACGGCCATGTTCACGGTACCCACTAGAAGACCACCACCTTGGAAGCATCGAACACGGGGCCGCACATACAAGCACCCTTCATACCGTCAACCGTCTCGACATTGCAGGTGTTGCAGGCGCCAAAGCCACAGCTCATCATGCGCTCGAGCGACACCTCGCAGTACGCACCGGCCTCAGCGGCAGCGGCGGCGACTTTCTTCATCATGACGGCGGGGCCGCAGCTGGCCACGTAGTCGTAGCCGCCCTCGCCAAGCAGTTCTGCGGCAGGATCGGTGCAAAAACCGTGCGTGCCGAGCGAACCGTCGTCGGTGCACACGTTAACCGTGGCGCCCAGCGCACGGAACTCATCGACACCCACGACTTTGGAAGCGGTGCCGAAGCCCAGGCACACGTCCACATCAACACCCTGCTCGGCAAGCATGCCGGCAAGACACAGCACAGGCGGAACGCCGATGCCACCGGCGACGAGCAGTGCCTTCCTGGTGCCCTCGGGTACCATCCAGCCACGGCCACCGGGGCCCAACAGGTTAGAGGTGGAGCCAGGGCCCATCTGGGACAAACGGCGGGTATCGTCGCCCACGACGGCGTACCACAGCTCGACGGTGCCGGCCTCGGCGTCGGCGCGGTAGAAACTCAAGGGCACACGAAGCAGAGAAGACGCATCGCCGGGGACGGCGATGTTCACAAACTGACCGGGCTTGAGCGCACTTGCAAGCTTGGGGGCCGAGATGACGAGCGAGAAGATGCCGTCGGCGATCTCCCGGTTCGAGACGACCTCGAAGTCGTGCATGCGTGCAGTGGAAGGTGTGGGCATAGACGCTCCAATCCCCCATGCGGTTGCATGGTCTAAACGAACAGAAAGCGCGGCACCGCAAGGGCGCCGCGCACAAAAGCGATAAGGCTATGCTAGCAGATGCAACCGTCGGCGAGCGTCTGCTTGCCACCGACAAATACATCGGTGGCACGACCGGTGAGCGTGCGGCCGGCAAAACCGGAGTTCTCGGCGCGCGACTCGTAACCGTCCTCGCCAACCGTCCAGGTTGCGGAGGGGTCGAACACGGTCAGGTCGGCGACAGAGCCCGCCTTGACCTGAACCTGATCGAGGCCCAGAATCTCACGCGGCTTGATGGCCATGAGCTCGACCATGCGGCTCACGCTCATCTTGCCCGTGTTGACCAGCTCAGTGAGCACGAGCGACAGCGAAGTCTCGAGGCCAATCATTCCAAAGGGCGCGAGCTCGAACTCGCGGGCCTTCTCCCACGGGGTGTGGGGAGCGTGGTCGGTAACGATAGCGTCGACGGTACCGTCGATGACACCCTGACGGATGGCCTCGGCATCCTCGTCGGTGCGCAGCGGCGGATTGACCTTGAGCGAGGTGTTGTAGGTCTCGTCCAGGTCGTTCTCGGTCAGGAACATGTGGTGCGGGGTGGCCTCGCAGGTCACCTGGACACCGGCAGCCTTACCGGCACGCACGAGCTCCAGGCCATGAGCGGTGGAGATGTGCTGGATGTGCAGCTTGGCACCGGTCAGCTTGGCAATCTCGATGTCGCGGGCAATCTGAAGCTCCTCGCCGGCGGCCGGCCAACCCTCGAGGGCCAGACGGGTCGAGACCTTGCCCTCGTTGATCTGGCCGTGGCCGACCAGATCCTCGTCCTGGCAGTGGCTCATAAAGACCTTGCCGAACATCTTGCCGTAGTCCATGCAGCGACGGAGCATGCCCGCGCCCTGCACGCCGCGACCATCGTCGGTGAAGGCGACGGCGCCGTGGGCGACCATATCGCCCATCTCGGACATGGCCTCGCCCTTAAGACCGCGGGTCATGGCGCCCGACGGATAGACGCGGCAGTGGCCGACCTCGGCAGCGCGGGACTTGACGAACTCCACGACGGTGCCGTTATCGGTGACGGGATCGGTGTTGGGCATGGAGCACACACCGGTAAAGCCGCCCTTGGCAGCTGCGCGAGTGCCGCTCTCGATGTCCTCTTTGACCTCGTAGCCAGGCTCGCGCAGATGCACGTGCATATCCACCAGGCCGGGGACGAGATACTTGCCGGAAAGGTCGCGGACCTCGGCTCCCTCGGCGGCGAGGTTCTCGCCGACCTCGGCGATCTTGTCACCGTCGATCAGGACGTCGACGACACCGTCAAGCTCGACGGACGGATCGACGACGTGGGCATTCTTAAGAAGCAAGGCCATTATCGGCACCTCCAAGCAGCAGATACAGGATAGCCATACGCACGCAGATACCGGCGTAGACCTGCTCCAGGATGACGGAGCGTTGCGGGTGGTCGGCCATATAGGAGTCGAACTCGACGCCGCGGTTGATGGGGCCCGGGTGGCAGATGATCGCATCGGGCTTCATGAGCTTCTCGCGGTCCTTGGTCAGGCCGAAGAGCTTGTGATACTCGCGAATCGTGGGGAACGGAGCGCCCTCAAGGCGCTCCTGCTGCACGCGCAGCATGTAGACGACGTCCAGCTCGGGCAGGACGGAATCGAGGTCGCTCGTCACGTGGTCGCAACCCAGAACCTCGGGCGCCGGCGGCAGCAGCGTGCCGGGGGCGACAGCGTAGGTCTCGCAGCCCATGATCTTAAGGGCGGGGATCAGCGAGCCGCAGACACGGGAGTGCGCGATATCGCCGACGACGGCGACCTTCAGACCGTGGAAGTCACCCTTGTGCTCCCAGATGGTGTACAGGTCGAGCAGGGCCTGCGTGGGATGGTTGTGCTTGCCGTCGCCGGCGCAGATAACGCTCGCGGGCGAGTTCTGCGTGACGATGTAGGGAGCACCGGCGTGCTTATCGCGCACGACGATGCAGTCGATCTTGTAGGCGTTGAGGGTCTCGACAGTGTCGACGAGGCTCTCACCCTTGACCGTGGAGGTCGAGGAGCCGCCGAAGTTGAGGCTGTCGGCCGAAAGGCGCTTCTCGGCGAGCTCGAAGGAGCTGCGGGTACGCGTCGAGGGCTCGTTGAACATGTTGACGATGGTCTTGCCCTTGAGCGTGGGGACCTTCTTGATCGCACGCTCGTTGACCTCGGAGAACGCCTTGGCGGTCTCGAGGATGAGCTTGATGTCCTCTTCGGAGTACTCGGTAATGTCGATCAGGTGCTTATGGTTGAACGCCACGGTACTACTCACCTCCCAGCGGCGCGGAGCCCACGTGGGAACCCGGCGCGACGTCGTTAATCTCGACAGCGGTGCGGCCGTCTACTTCCTTCATATATAGGTGCACGTTCTCCTCATGCGACGAGGGAACGTTCTTGCCGACAAAGTCCGGCGAGATGGGGAGCTCGCGGTGGCCGCGGTCAACGAGGACTGCCAGCTCAATGCGGCTCGGACGGCCCAGGTCCATAACGGCGTCCAGAGCGGCGCGAATGGTACGGCCCGTATACAGGATGTCGTCCACCAAAACGACGCGCTTGCCGTCGACGCTAAAGGGAATGTTGGTGGCGTGGATCGCGGGAGCGAAATTGGTGGCGTAGTCATCGCGGTAGAAGCTGATGTCGAGGCTACCGAGCGGAACGTCGACGCCCTCGATCTCCTTGATCTCCTCGGCGAGCTTCTTTGCCAGAAGGTCGCCGCGCGTGACAATGCCGACCAGAGCGAGGTCTTCACAGCCCTCGTTGCGCTCGAGAATCTCGTGCGCAATGCGGGTCATCGCTCGATTGACGGCGGTCTCGTCCATGATGACCGCCTTGGGGGAAGTCGTGCCCATCGATCTCCTTCCTCACATGTCTTGACTGCTGACACAGTCAAAAAAATAGATGCCCGACCGCTTAAAGCGGACCAGACACCCACAGGAAAGGCTGCTCTTTGACAGCTATGTAATTCCATGTGGGTATCTCGTACCCCTTTAATGGTCAAGGGATAGTGTAGCCAACCTCGAGCTTAATTGCGAGCATAAATACAGAGCAATCCGTAAACGGAGCCCAATGCTCCATAAACCTATATATATTTGTGGGACGAGCTTGAAAACACACGCACGAGCTGGCATAATCCCCTCTGTTGCACGCAAATCGGATCTACGTCCAGGGCCGTAGCGTGGGCACTATCGCCAAAAGAGGAATATCTCTGTGTAGATTGCGCACAGGGAGCAACTTCTGTGCTATAGTTCAGGCTTGTTTGTTAACGCGACATGTTCGTTTGTCGCCCAAGGAGGGTCAGTTATGTCCAAAGTTTGCGAAGTTTGCGGTAAGCACCCCGTTGCCGGTCGCTCCATCAGCCACTCTCACCGCGTCACCAACCGTAAGTTCCGCCCCAACATCCAGCGCGTCTACGTCGTCGTCGATGGTCACCGTCGCAAGATGAACGTTTGCTCCACCTGCCTCAAGTCTGGCAAGGTTGCGCGCTCCTAAATAAGGTCTTACCAACAAGTACCTCGGACTCTCCGGGTCAAAGACCTCGCGTTCATATAGAACTATAAGAAACCGCTTTCTTTTGAGAAGGCGGTTTCTTTTCTATCTATCCAGGAATGCAAAACCAGAGTGAAAATGAACTGCGTCCCAAATCTTGGACGCCCTAAATAGCGACTAGGCCGCGAGGGCCT
>CADFMD010000014.1 GCA_902835305.1 Coriobacteriaceae bacterium | reverse complement strand
CGCGAACGGCGCGTTTGATTGGTGAAACTGGTGAAAATTAGATTGACGCTAACACGTCGCAGCCCAGGAAGTGCTTGCGCCCGTCGGCGCCCAGCCCGATCACGGTCACGACGCCCTGCGAGACGACCGACGAGCCGACCCTGCAGCTCATGTAGGTAGCGTCGAGCCACAGGTAGCAGCACGGCGTGCCCGACAGGTCGCGGCGGCGGAACTCCGCCACCTCGGCGTCGAGGTCGGAGCAGAGGCTCGAGACCTCCGAGCTCGACAGCGAGGATATGCCCAGCTTGGACGCCACGCGCTCGACCTTGCGGGTGGACACGCCGCATACGTACATCTCCTGCACGATGGCGGCCACCGAGGTGTCGACGCGCGACCATCGCGCGAGCATGCCCTCGGGGTAGTAGGTGCCGTGCCTGAGCTTGGGTATCTCGAGCTCCACGTCGCCCACGGCGGTCTTGAGCGACCTGGGGCGGTAGCCGTTGCGGCTGTTCTCCCTGCCGTCGCTGCGCTCGTTGCGGCTCGCGCCGCACATCTGCTGGGCCTCGGAGTCCATCAGCGCGTTCATCACGCTGCCCAGCACCCTGCACGCGAACTCGCGCGCGTCGCCGCACTCCTGCCAAAGCCTCGCCGCCTCGAGGGCCTCGTCGCGGCCGAGGCGCAGTACACTCTCTTCTTGGGGCATCGCCTTTCCTTCCATTCGTCACCTTCATTACTCCAACGACGAATTCTAGGCGGTGTCCCCTCCCTTTCAAGAAAGGGCGGAGGCGGGGCATTCCCCGCCTCTTACACCACATCTCTGCGCGCTACCATGTCCACCTACATTTTTCGACTTATTCGGCCACCGATGTGCCAGATTGGCTGCAGCAATGCTCAATATAACTTTAGATAAAACTGATTCTGCAGGAACTCCCGTAGAGGAAGAACTGATTCTCGCGGTATTCAACACGATAAAGTACAAATATGAACAGTTCTAATGCTTCTCAAGGTGGCTTTCTTAGCATGCTGGCCGAACATCTCAAAATATGTTGGCGAGCATTGCGTCGATGTCTCCCAACCCGCAGAAAATCGCAGAGGCGGCAAGCAGTCATCGAAATTAACGTAAATTGTATTGACATATGAACATGCGCTCATATAATCGGAAGTAAGTTATATGAGCGCATGTTCATATGAAAGGATGTTGCAATGAGCAGCCACGCTGATGAAACAAAGACTGGCATCGAGGCCACCGAGCCGATCGTCCCCACCACCTGCTCGCCCGAGGACCTTCCCGACGAGGAGCTGTTGTACGACCTGGCCGACCTGTTCAAGGTCTTCAGCGACACCACACGCATCAAGATCCTCTATGCCCTCATGGGCCGCGAGCTCTGCGTGGCTGACATCGCCGAAGCGACCGCAACCTCGCAGTCGGCAGTATCGCACCAGCTGCGCACGCTTAAGCAGTCGCACCTGGTCAAGTTCCGCCGCGACGGCCGCAACATTCTCTACTCGCTCGCCGACGATCACGTCTACACCATGCTTAACCAGGGCATGAGCCATATCTGCGAATAGCAATCAACCACGGTATCAGCGCGGCCGGCACCCAGACCGCTAACACAGGGAAAGGAACCCACCATGAAAAAGCAGTTCAAGCTCGACGAGATCGATTGCGCCAACTGCGCGCGTGAACTTCAGGACGAGCTGGCTAAGCTCGATGGCGTCAAGTCCGTTTCGGTCAACTTTATGACCCAGAAGCTGACGCTCGAGGCTGACGACGCCGAGTTCGACGAGGTCCTGGACCGCGTCGTTGAGTTCACCGCCGACGCCGAGCCGGACTGCGAAATCATTCTCTAACCCGCGCATACGTTGACCTGTAAGGCCGCGCTTGCCGCGGCCTTTGCTCGCGAAATTATATGAGCAAGTGTTCATACACTCAAATGGGAGGTTTGAATCATGGCAGCCGCCGATCCCAAAAAGAAAAAGAAGAAGCGCAAGAAGAAAGAGTCCCTTGAGCACAAGCGCAACCGCATCCTGGTAGCACTGGGCATTTTTGCCGTTGTTTATGCCCTCGACGAGCTCGGCGCCCTCACTATCGCATTTGGGGAGCCTGGCAACATCTACGCCAGCTTCGCGCTGTTCCTCGTGCCGTTTTTGATTGCCGGATACGACGTACTGCAAAAGGCATTCAATAACATCCGCCGCGGCAAGGCCTTCGACGAGAGTTTCCTTATGGCAGTCGCGACCATCGGCGCGTTTGCCATGGTGCTCTTCCCCGATACCGACCCGCACATGGCCGAAGGCGCCGCCGTCATGCTGTTCTACCAGGTCGGCGAGCTGTTCCAGGCATACGCTGTGGGCAAGAGCCGCAAGTCGATCAGTGCCATGATGGACATCGCGCCCGACTACGCTAACGTCGAGCAGCCCGACGGCACGCTCGAGCAAGTCTTCCCCGATGACATCGCCGTCGGCACCGTCATCGTCGTCAAGCCTGGCGAGCGCGTGCCCATCGACGGCATCATCGTCGAAGGCGAGACACAGCTCGATACCGCCGCCCTTACTGGCGAGTCAGTCCCCCGTCCGGCCAAAACCGGAGACGATATCATCAGCGGTTGCATCAACATGACGGGCCTCATCCACGTGCGCACCACCAAGCCCTTTGGCGAGTCCACCGTCGCGCGCGTCCTGGAACTCGTGGAGAATGCCAGCGAAAAGAAGGCGCGCACCGAGAACTTCATCACGCGCTTCGCCCGCGTCTACACGCCCGCCGTCACCGGCGCGGCCGCGGTACTCGCGCTCGGCGGCGGTTTGGTCACCGGCGCCTGGTCCGACTGGATCCTGCGCGGCCTGACCTTCCTGGTCGTCAGCTGCCCGTGTGCGCTCGTGATCAGCGTGCCGCTCAGTTTCTTTGGCGGCATCGGCGGCGCGTCCAAGCTGGGCGTTCTCATCAAGGGTTCCAACTACCTCGAGACGCTCGCCGATGTGGACACCGTCGTCTTTGACAAGACGGGCACCCTCACCAACGGCACGTTCTCGGTCGTCGCGGTGCACCCCGAGGCAGGCTATACCGAGCAGTCGCTACTCGAGGTCGCAGCCCTCGCCGAGTCGTTCTCCGACCATCCCATCGCGCAGTCGGTGCGCACCGCCTTCCAGGGCGAGCTCGATCCCAAGCGCGTAAGCGACTCCACCAACGACGCGGGCCATGGCGTGACGGCGACTATCGACAGCAAACATGTCGTCGTCGGCAACGCCAAGATGCTTGTTGCGGCCGGTATCGACGCTCCCAATTGCGAGGTCGTCGGTACGATCCTCCACGTGCTCGTCGACGGCACCTATGCCGGCCACATCGTAATTGCCGACACCATCAAGGTCGATGCGGAGCAAACGATTCTCGACCTGCACGCCGCCGGCGTCAAGCGCACCGTCATGCTCACGGGCGACCGCGAGGAGGTTGCGGCGTCTGTGGCCAAGCAGCTCGGCCTCGACGAGTTCCACGCGCAGCTGCTGCCGGGCGACAAGGTCGAGCGTGTTGAAGCGCTGCTCGCGGCCGAAAGTGGCAAGGGCAAGCTCGCCTTTGTCGGCGACGGTATCAACGACGCGCCTGTGCTTACGCGCGCTGATGTGGGCATTGCCATGGGCGCCATGGGTTCCGACGCCGCGATCGAGGCCGCCGACGTGGTGCTGATGGACGACAAGCCGTCCGACATTTCCCGCGCTATTCGCGTGGCGCGCAAGACCATGTCGATTGTTTGGCAGAACATCATCTTTGCGCTGGGCATTAAGCTGCTGATCCTTGTGCTGGCAGCGCTGGGCATCGCCAATATGTGGCTTGCCGTCTTTGGCGACGTGGGCGTGGCGATCATCGCCATCCTGAACGCCATGCGCGCGATGGGTGTCAAGAACCTGTAGCGCCTGTGGTCCCTCCGGCCGGGACCGGGCTTGGTTTTTGAAAACGTCCTCGACCAATGAAGCGCCCCCGTTCTGCTCCTTCGGAGCTACGAACGGGGGCGCTTCTGGTCTGCGGAGTGTTTTCAAAAACCAAGCCCGGCCCCGGCCTGCGGTGACGTTGCTGGCGGTTCTAGGGCATCGCTTGCTGGCGGGGTTCCTTGTCTGAGTTGGACTTAGTTGGCGGGGCTATTGATCCCGGTCGCTACCCCGTCTCAGCATCGATCTTAGCTTCTCGAAGCTCTCCTCGCTCAGGCAGTGCTCCATGTGACATCCCTCTTGCGAGGCAACCTCTGCCGAAACGCCTGCGTCCTCTAGCAGCCCTACAAAAAAGCAGTGGCGCTCCCACATTTGACGGGCAACCTCAAGACCGCGTTCCGTCAGATGCACGTCGCGTTTGCCCATCTCCACGTAGCCGGTGCTCTCCAAGGCCGCCATGGCTTTAGAGACGCTTGCTTTGGTTACGCCCAAGTATTCGGCAACGTCGATCGAGCGCACGGTGCCCTGACGTTCCGACAGAACGTAGATCGATTCGAGATAGTCTTCTCCGGATTCACGCAGGGCCATGGGCCGCCTTTCGCGATGGCTTCTAGTTAGCCTTTGGATACTTTTGCTTGATTTACTTTACCGCAAAAGTTGCCTATGTCTTACTACGTTGTCTAAAAAGTTAACCGTGTTTCACAAAACGCACGGGACGAAAACAAAGCGGGGACACGCCCCGCAAGGAGTGCCCCCGACTGCCGGCGCAAAAGGAACGTCCCCAAGTGCCGAATCCGTAGCTATAGCAGGCCAAAGTGCTCGGCGGCGTTGTAGATGCCGTCGTCGTCTACGGCGGTCGTCACGTAGGTCGCTGCGGCCTTCACGGTATCCTGCGCGTTGCCCATGGCCACACTTGTGCCCACGGCCGAGAACATCGACAGGTCGTTCTCGCCGTCGCCAAAGGCGATCGCCTCGCTCGCGTCGACACCCAGGCGCTCCAGCGTCGCTGCCACACCCAGGTCCTTGCCGCCGTTAGCGGGAATAATGTCGCAGAACAGGTCGCACCAGCGCGTGGTGAGCGAATGCGACACGGCGTCGGTCACGATATGCTCGTCGGCCGGATCCACAAAGGCGCAAAACTGGTAGACCGGCGCGTCAAAGGCGTGCTCAAACGGCTCCTCGTGGTAGACAATTCCCGCGTTGCTGCCGGCCGTCACCACGCGCTCGGACAGGCGGTTCACAAACGAGTTCTCGCCCTGCATGCACAGCGAGTCGTAGCGCCCCTCGGCCACCTGGTCCACAATCACCGCAACGTCGTCCGGATCGATCGGGCAGCTACGGTAAACGCCCTCGGCATCAAAACAGTGCTGGCCCGAAAGCGTAATGTACGCATCCCAACCAAGATCGAACAGCCAATCGGGCATCTGGTAGGTCGGGCGACCCGTGGCAATGACGCACGCAATCCCCTGCTCGTGAAAGCTGTCGAGCACCTGCTGCGCCGACGCCGGAATCCGGTGCGTCTCAAAGCTCAGCAGCGTGCCGTCGATATCAAAAAACGCGGCCTTGATCATCCTCGCCTACTCCTCGCCCTCGAGCTTCTCGCTCGCCTCGAGCCACGCCATCTCCAGCTCGTCCATGGCGGCGTGGGCCTCGTCGATCTTTGCCTGCTGCTCGCCCAGCGCCGTGTAGTTGGTGGGATCGACCTGGGCCATGGCGGCCTCGGCCTCCTCCACGCGAGCGCGCTGCGTTTCCATCTTGCGCTCGAGCGAGCTCACCTCACGACGGAGCTTTTGGCGCTCGGCATTGGAAAGGCCGTTGGGCTGACCGCTCGACTTGGGCTTTTCGGCCGCAGCCGCCGCGGCACCGGTGTCGAACGTACCGGTCTTGGCGCTCGGTGCACCCACGGGCTCGCCCTCGGCGGTGGCGTTGCACAGGCGCAGGTACTGGTCGACGCCGCCGGGCATATGCGTCAGGTGGCCGTCGAGCAGCGCCCACTGCTGGTCGGTCACGCGCTCCATCAAAAAGCGGTCGTGCGTTACCAGAATCAGCGTGCCGGGCCAGCCGTCCAGCAAGTCCTCGACAATCGCCAGCATGTCGGTATCCAGGTCGTTGCCGGGCTCGTCCAGGATGAGCACGTTGGGCTCGTCCAGGATCGTCAGCAGCAGCGACAGGCGACGGCGCTGGCCGCCCGAAAGATCGCCGATGCGGCTCCAGAGCTGCTGCGTCGTAAAGCCCAGACGCTCGCAGAGCTTCTCGGGTGAAGTCTCCTTGCCGTCAATGACGTAGTACTTCTTATAGTGGCTGAGCACCTCGCGGATCGTGTCGCCCATGTAGGGTTCGAGCTCCTCGAGCTGCTGCGACAGCACGCCAAAGCGCACCGTCTGGCCGATCTTCACGCGGCCGCGCAGGGGCGCGATCTTGCCCTGGATCACGTCGAGCAAAGTCGACTTGCCGGCGCCGTTCTCGCCCAAAAGACCATAGCGGTCGCCCGCACCAATGAGCCAGGTCACGTCGTTGAGCACCTGCTTGGGCGCGCCATCGGTATCCGCATAGCCGGCGTCCACGTCGACCACATCGATAACTTGCTTGCCCAGGCGGCTCACGGCCAGGCGCTTGAGCTCCAGCTCGTCACGCACGGGTGGCACGTCGGCGATCAGCTCGCGAGCGGCATCCACGCGAAACTTGGGCTTGGTGGAGCGCGCCTGGGCACCGCGGCTCAGCCACGCGAGCTCCTTACGTGCCATGTTGCGACGGCGCTCCTCGGTAACCGCGGCCATGCGGTCGCGTTCCACGCGCTGCAGGATATATGCCGAATAGCCGCCCTCGAAGGGATCGACCTGGCCGTCGTGAACCTCCCACATGCTGGTGCAGACCTCGTCCAAGAACCAGCGATCGTGCGTGACCACGAGCATCGCGCCCTGACCGCGCTGCCAGCGGGCCTTTAAGTGACGCGCAAGCCAGTTGATGGTGCGCATGTCCAGATGGTTGGTGGGCTCATCGAGCATGAGCACGTCATAGTCGCCGATCAGCAGGCGCGCGAGGTCCACGCGGCGGCGCTGACCGCCCGAGAGCTCGCCTACCATGCCCTCCCAGGGCACATCGCTAATAAGACCGGCCAGAATCTGGCGCGTACGGGGGCTCGACGCCCACTCGTACTCGGGGGCGTCACCCACAACGGCATGATGCACGGTATCGGTATCGACAAGCTGGTCCTTTTGGCCGAGTAGACCGATCGTGATGCCGCGGCGGTGCGTCACGCGTCCGTCATCGGGCTCCAGCGTGCCGGCGAGCACGCTCAGCAGCGTCGACTTGCCGTCGCCGTTTTTACCGACAATACCAATGCGGTCGCCCTCGCCCACGCCGAGCGTCACGCTATCGAAAATATGCTTGGTGGGAAACTCTAGGCTGACGGAATCGCATCCCAAAAGAATCGCCATATGCCCTGCTCCTTCGTAGAAATTCAACGTTCTCCATGATAGCAGCGAAAAGGCAGGCCGCACACGACACAAAAAGGCGGGCCATCCCCCGCAAGAGATGACCCGCCTCTCCAATCAGTCCCGCGGCGACCGTGGCCGCCGCGGGCCTCAAGCATGTCCCGGACTAGGAGAACATGCCGGTGAGGTAATCATTCAGCCGCTTATCCTTGGGCCGTTGGAAAATCTCGTCGGTCTCGTCGTACTCGACCATATCGCCCATGTAGAAGAACGCCGTGCGGTTGGACACGCGCGACGCCTGCTCCATGTTGTGCGTCACGATGACGATGGCGCGCTCGGCCACAATCGACGACATAAGGTCCTCGATCGCCAGCGTCGAGATGGGGTCGAGCGCCGAGCAGGGCTCGTCAAACAGGATCACGTCGGGGTTGAGCGCCAGCGTGCGCGCAATGCACAGACGCTGCTGTTGACCACCCGAAAGCGCATAGGCGCTCTTGTCGAGCTTGTCCTTGACCTCGTCCCAAAGCGCCGCGCCGCGCAGGCTTTCCTCGACCATGCGGTCGAGCTCGTCGCGGTCGGTGATGCCGTGGCGCTTAGGCGCAAACGTGATGTTGTCGCGAATGGACTTGCGGAACGGGTTGGGCTGCTGGAACACCATGCCAATGGAACGGCGCAGCTCGTAGGTGTTTTCGGTCTTGGTGTTCACGTTGCGCCCGCGATAGTTGATCTCGCCCTCCACGCGGCAGCCGCGAATCTCGCGATTCATGAGGTTGAGGCTACGCAAGAAGGTCGACTTACCGCAGCCCGAAGGCCCGATGAGCGCCGTGATCTCGCCCTTGTGGAAGTCGAGCGACGTATTGTGCAGTGCATGGTGGTCGCCATAGTACACGTTGACGTCCTTGGTGGAGAGCACGACCTCGTCGCTCACGGCCTTGCCGCTCACGCGCACGCGCTTTTCGCTCTCCCCCACACTCGACAGAAAGTCCTGGGTCTCGGACGTGGCCGCCTCGGTTGCGGGCGTTGCATTCATCTCGCTCATTCGGCCGTCATCTTCCTTGCCAGTTGCTTGCCCACGATACGGGCGACTACGTTAAACAGCAGCACGCAAATCATCAGCAGCGCCGCGGTGCCCCAAACGATCTGCTGGGCCTCGGGACTGCCCTCGCCATAGATCTTGTAGATGTGCACGGCGAGCGACTCACCGGGACGGAACACGTTCCAGGCGCAGGTGGGACTCGACAGGTTAAAGCTCAAGAAGTTCAGCCGCACCGGCGAGCTCATGCCCGAGGTAAAGAGCAGTGCCGCAGCCTCGCCAAACACACGGCCGGCCGAAAGCACGATACCGGTCACGATGGCGGGCATGGCCTCGGGGATTAGGACGTGCAGCGTGGCCTCCCAGCGGGTGAGGCCCATGGCTAGGCACGCATCGCGCTGGGCCTGCGGCACGTCCTCGAGCGCCTGCTGAATCACGCGCACCAGGATGGGAATGTTGAACATGGTGAGCGCGACGGCGCCGGAGATAATGGAGTACTTCCAGCCCAGCTGCACCGAGAACACCAGGAAGCCGAACATGCCGACGACGATGGAAGGCAGCGAGGACAGCGTCTCGATGGCGGTGGAGGCGATGTCGCGGATAGGGCCGTCGGGTGCGTACTCGACCAGGAAGACCGCACCACCCAGGCTGATGGGCACCGAGATGATCAGGGTGATCAGCAGCAGATAGAACGAGTCGAACAGCTGATAGAGCACGCCGCCCTGGGTTCCGTTGGCGCGCGACGGCTGCGTGAGAAAGCCCGGCTGGAACAGCGTCGAGATGCCCTCGAACAGGATGTAAGCCACCATGGAAACGACGATGAGCATGACGATGGCGACAATCACCGTCAGCACGCCCGTGGCGATGCGGTCCTGCTTTTGGACACGCCCGAGTCTCGCCTCGTCGATATGGATGCACGTGCTAGCCACGAGCCTTCGCCCCCTTGCGGCCGATAAGGTGGATAGTCAGGATGAAGATGAGGCTCATGCCCATCAGCAGCAGACCGAGCGCCCACAGGACATCGTCCTGGGCCGAGCCCTCGGCATAGACCGCCATAGATGTGGTGAGCGTGGTGGTGATGGTGGAGGCCGGCGACAGCAGCGACGTCGGCATGGCCTCGATACCGCCGATAACCATGCGCACGGCAAGCGTCTCGCCAAAGGCGCGCGTCATGCCAAGGATGACTGCGGTCATGAGCGACGGCATGGCGGACTTGAGCACCACGTGCCAGATGGTCTGCCAGCGGGTGTAGCCCAGCGCGAGCGAGCCCTGGCGGTAGCTGTCGGGCACGGCGCGCAGGCCATCGACCGAAAGCGTGGTCATCGTCGGCAGAATCATGACGGCCAGCACGATGGCGCCGGGCAAGATGCCCAGGCCTGTGCTCACGTGGAAAACGCTCTTCATAAGGCCGACGACCACGTGAAAACCGATCAGGCCAAAGACGACCGAGGGAATGCCGGTCAAAAGCTCAATAAGCGGCTGAAAGACCTTGGAACCGAACTTAGGCTGGATCTCGACCGCAAAGATGGCAGAGCCGATGGCGATGGGCAGCGCGATGAGCGTGGAAAGCACCATGACCGCAAATGAGGTGACAATCAGGGGCAGGGCGCCGGTGTAGGGCAGGCCGTTTTCGGCCGTGTTGGCCAGGTCCCACTTGGTGCCGGCGAAGAACTCTACGACCGAGACGCCGTCCTTGAGAAAAGCCGAGAGGCCCTTTTGGGCGACCATAAAGATGAGCGCGGCAACGACAAGCGTCACGAGCGCTACGCACGCGCCCGTGACGCCCAGGCCCACGTTCTCAAGGTCGCGCTTTGGCAGCTGTTTTGCCATTGCAAACCTTTCCGGGGCGATTACTTATTTAGCGGATACCTTGCCGCTGGCGTCCTTGACGACCTTCATGGCAGAGACGGGGATAAAGCCCTGCTCCTCGACGAGCTTGCCCTGGACGTCGTCGGAAAGCATGAACTCCAGGAAGGCCTTGGTGGCCTCGTCGGCGTCCTTCGCGCAGTACATGTGCTCGGTAGCCCAGATCTTGAAGGAGTCGTCGGTGACGTTTGAGCTCTTGGGCTCCACGCCCTCGACCTTGATGGCGTTGAACTTGGAGTCGTCGAAGTGCGAGAAGTCGAGGTAGGAGATGGCATTGTCGGTGCTGCCCATCTGAGTCTGGACGTCGCCGGACTTATCGAGCTCGGCGTCGCCCTTAAAGTCGACGGCCTCGTCGCCAAAGACGGCGGCCTCGAAGGTGGCGCGGGTACCGGAACCGGCCTTGCGATTGAGGACGACGATGGCAGCGTCGTCGCCGCCGACCTCCTTCCAGTTGGTGATCTGGCCGGAGAAGATGCCCTTGAGCTGCTCGAGGGACAGGTCGTCGACCTTGACGTTCTTGGAGACGACGGGGCCCATACCCACGACAGCGACCTCGTGATCGACGAGGTTCTTGACCTGATCGGCCTCGAGCTTGGTCTCGGCGAAGACGTCGGAGTTACCGATGGTGACGGTGCCGGCGGCAACAGCGGTCAGGCCCTTGCCCGAACCGTTGCCCGAACCGGAGACGGAGACGTCGGGGTTAGCATCCATAAACTTCTCGGCAGCAGCCTCGACGAGAGCCTGGAACGAGGAGGCGCCATCATAGGTCACCTCACCGGAGACGGACTCGGCAGCAGCGGCGCCACCCTTGTCGGCGGCGTCGGATGCGCCGGAGCCACCGCAACCAACGAGACCGAGACCGACGATGCTGGCAAGACCACCAGCGAGGCCGAGGAACTGACGACGAGAATAAGCCTGATCGAGCATGATCTTCCTTTCATACATGCGACTCGCGGGCACCCTGCCCGCTTTGCTGTTTGGAAAGATACGGCCCCGACCGGGCTGCGCCCGCGCCAACTGCGGTTTCTTACGGGCTATTGATAGACCCTTACCGCAAGCTCTACCCAGCCTTTACAAACGGATAACAATCCAGCGCCGAACATGGCGCACCTTTTACACCAATGAAAACGAAGTTGCGGTGAAATAGTTCCTGTTTGGCCATCAGGCAGCCTCTTTTAGGAACTATTCCACCGCAACTTAAAAAGCCCGGACGAAAGGGGTGCTAAGTTGTTAAAACGCCGCAGCCTTAAAGCTCAAGCTCATTCAAGCGCAGGATCGCCACGATGTAGATCTTGAGCGCTTGCTTGAGCTGCTCTTCGTTTGCGCACTCGTTGGGGCCGTGCATCTGGCCGCCCCACGCGGGCAGCTCAAGACCGGTCTCCTCGGGGCCAAACGACACGGCGCGGGCAAAGTTGCGTGCGTACGTGCCACCGCCCATGGCGAAGGGCTCAGCATGCTTACCCGTAAACTCGTTATAGGTATCGATAAGCGCCTTCACGGCCGGATCGTCGGCAGATACCGAGAACGGCACCTTTGCGCGACCCAGCTGGCACGTCACGCCAAAACGGCCGACGAGCGGCTCGAGCTGCTCGCAAATGGTATCGGCGCTCGTGCTGTCGGGGAAGCGCACGTCGATGACCTGCTCAATATGGCCATCCGCCACGCGGATGACGCCAGCGTTGCAGGTAAGCGGGCCAAACGCCGGACTCGTCGCATCGATACCCAGGCCGCGGCCATAGGCATCCGCGTGCACAAAGGCCAGGAACTTGACGAACTCGTGCTCGGCAGGCGTTAGCAGGCGCTCGTCGCGTGCACCAAACGCGTCCTCGGCCTCGCGCAGATACGACACGATCAGGCCGACGGCGTTGATGGTGCCCTCAGGCATCGAAGCGTGGCCGCCAATACCGTGGGCGAAAATCTGCGCATGCCCGTTATCGAGCGCCGTGATCTCCAGGCGGTCGACGTTCTCGACCGGCGCCGGCAGTTCATCGGCGGCAATCGCAAGTTCGCAGATGGACTGCGACGGAATGGCATTGCTCGCCTCGGCGCCGCTCCAGGACACAATGCGCCCGCCGTCGATCTTGGGGCTCACGAACGTCGCCCCAAACTGGCCCTTCTCGGCATTGCAGACCGGGAACTCGGCATCGGGCGTAAACAGAAAGTCGGGGTCTGCGTGGTTCTCCAGATAATGGTGAACGTCGGACATGCCCACTTCCTCATCGCAGCCCAGCAGCGCGCGGAAGGTATAGCGCGGCACAATGCCGTGCTTGAGCAGGTAGGCACCGGCGTAGAGCGACAGCACCGCCGGACCCTTGTCATCAATCACGCCACGGCCGAGCAGCCAGCCCTCGCGACGCTCCATCGCAAACGGATCGGTGTTCCAGCCGGGGCCGGCGGGCACCACGTCCACGTGGCAGATGGTCGCGAGCTGCTTGTCGCCGCGACCCGGGATATCGGCAATGCCCACATAGCCCTCGTCGTCGCTCGTCTGGTAGCCGAGCTTTTGCGCAATGCCGAGCGCGCAATCGAGCGCATCACGAACCGGGCGGCCAAACGGCGAACCGGGCTCTGCATTGGCAGCAACGGCCACGGACGGATAGCTCACCAGCTGCTCGATATCGGCGACGACATCCTCCCAGACCTCGTCGACATACTCGGTAACGCTCTGCTCCACCTGATTCATGGACTGCCTCCTTACCAATGAGCGACGGGTACGCCCGCCCCTCACATTATGTCTATTAGATAGCGAAAAGTTTAGCAAGCTCGGCCACCGAGTGCACCACCGCATCGGCACCCGCCGCTTCATGTTCACCCGGCGCCGCCGCGCCCGAATAGATGCCGATGCACGGCACGCCCATCGCGTGCGCGCCCTCGACGTCGTTAAAGCGGTCGCCGATCATCACGGCCTCGTCCGCGGCCGCACCCAAAGCCGCCAACGCGTCGCGGACCGAATCGGCCTTGGTCTCGCGTCCCTGCGGCGGATTCATGCCAACCACCGCCTCAAACTGAGAAAGCCCCAGCTCATGCACCATGTCGATACACTTTGCCTCCATGCGAGACGTCGCCACGGCCATGCGATGACCCTGCGCCGCCAGGCCATCGAGCAGCTCGGGGATTCCGTCGAACACGGGGTACTCCTCCGGTCCCAGCTCATCAAAAAAGGCACGGTACTCGTCGGCCACCACGAGCGACTCCTCGCGCGTAAAGCCGTAAAAGTCGTGGAAGCTCTTCCACAGCGGAGGCCCGATCATGCGACGCAGGTCACCCATCTGCGCTTCCGAAAACCCGCGCGCAGCCAGCGTCTTGCGCGTCGAGGTCATCACCGCCCGGCCCGTATCGGCCACCGTGCCGTCAAAATCGAACAGCACGACCGGCCGACTGCATATCTCCAGTGCCTCCATCGGCATCCCTCTTCCCCAGTTGACGATTTCCACACCGACACTTCAAACTGTTGACTATTCAACAATTGAACCTAGTAATGTGGAACGACTCTACTATACTTGTCGCACTTTGCTCTCAGAAGGCGGCGTGCAAGCGCCCCAACGAAAGGTGCAATTATGTCTTTTGCCATCATAACCGACTCCACGTCGGACATCTCCCCCGCCCGCGCCCAAGAACTCGGCATTTACGTGATCCCGCTGCATGTGATTATCGAGGGTGAGGACCTGCTCGACCAGGTGCAGATTACCGCCGAGGAGTACGTCGCCCGCATGGCCGGCTCCGAGCAGCTGCCGCACACCTCGCAGCCGAGCGCCGGCGAGTTCAAGGCACTCTTTGACCGCGTGCTCGCCGACGGCCACGATAGCGCGATCTTTATCTCGCTGTGCAGCGAGTGGTCTGCCTGCTATGCCAACGCCAGCCTGGTGGCCGAAACGCACGAGCTCGACGTGCGCTGCATCGATTCGCGCACCGGTTCGGGTGCCGAAGGCCTACTGGTGGAGTACGCGCTGGCCATGCGCGAGGACGGCCGCAGTCTGGACGAGACCGAGGCGCAGATCCGCGCGACGCTGCCCGACGCCCACCTGCTGCTGATTCCCCGCACGCTCGAGAACCTGGTCAAGAACGGCCGCGCACCTAAACTCGCCGGCCAG
This sequence comes from Coriobacteriaceae bacterium, assembly GCA_902835305.1. Taxonomy (GTDB): domain Bacteria; phylum Actinomycetota; class Coriobacteriia; order Coriobacteriales; family Coriobacteriaceae; genus Collinsella. The sequence goes on along the minus strand of CADFMD010000014.1, from coordinate 47,522 downwards.
CTCACCCAAATGCTCAACATTCGCCTGGCCGTTTCGCCGGAGTGGAAATCGGGCGAGATCAAGGCCATCAAAAAGGGCCGCGGTGCCAAACGCATCGTCGCCAACACCATGGCCGATTGCCTCGCATTTTTGGCCGAACATCCAGGCTCCAGCGTGCGCGTGCTCACGACCGGCGCCGCCGAGGAGCAGGAGCTCGTCAGCCAAGCGCTCGCAGGCCAGGACTACGTGGACGCCGGCACCGGCCCCATCGGCTGCACCATCGCCACCCACGTAGGCGTCGATGCCATCGCCATCAGCTACTGCCCCCGCTACCAGCCAACTCGCTAGGGACGCCCACATCAGTTGCGGAGAAATAGGGGCTGTTTTTGGCTTATTAGCCGTCAATCAATCCCTATTCCACCGCAACTTAGAAGCAGTTCATTTGGGACGGGGCTAAAAAGACTGGCATGTAACGTTACGCACCGGTCTTTTTAGCCCCGTCTCATTTTAGCTACTCTACATCAGCCCGCTCAGGGCGATGTCGACGGCCTCGTTGAGGTCGTCGGTAATGTGCACCAGCTCCGGATCGAGCGGGCTGATCATACCGGCATTCATCACCGGGCCGTTGAGCCAGTCGAACAGGCCCTGCCAGTACTCGCTGCCCACCAGCACGAGCGGCATACGCTTGACCTTGTGCGTCTGCACCAGCGTGAGAACCTCGAACATCTCGTCGAGCGTACCAAAGCCGCCGGGAAATACGATGGCGCCCGAGCTGTACTTAACGAACATGGTTTTGCGCACAAAAAAGTAGCGGAAGTCCATGCCGAGGTTCACGTATTTATTGAGCCCCTGCTCGTGCGGAAGCTCGATACCCAGGCCGACCGACTTGCCGTTGGCGCTCGCCGCTCCCCTGTTGGCTGCCTCCATGACGCCGGGACCGCCGCCGGTGATAACCGCCACGCCGCGCTGGGCGATTTTGCGCCCGACGGTACGCGCCGCCTTGTAGAGCGGATCGGTCTTGGGCGTGCGGGCGCTACCGAAGATGGTCACCGCAGGTCCAAGCTCGGCAAGTGCGCCAAAGCCATCGACAAACTCTGCCTGAATTCGCAGCACGCGCCAGGGGTCGGCGTGCAGCCAGTCAGTCGACTCCTCGGGCGCCAGCAGGTTGGCGTAGGTGTTGTCCTTAGGAATCATGGGGCCGCGCATGACCACGGGGCCGCGGCGGTACGTCTCGTCGTAGGCAGGCTCGCCCTCGACGTTCTCATTCTTAATCATGGGTACTCCTATCGAGAAAAAGAAAAGCGGGCGGGGTCGACGCCATGCGTCAAACACCCGCCCGAACACCAACTATTCGGTATGGTACCCACGATGCATCAAGCACTTGCAAGCTATCGGTCAGCGGTCGCGCAACCGGTGTCAGCGAATGTGACGACCGGCTGGCGCTCGACCATTGCCGTGTCCACGCTCTGCAAGCGTGTCTGTCGCCCTTAGTAATCCACCGCCGCAGGGCTGTTCATCCAGTCACTCACGAACGCGCCGTAACGACCCTCGATAATGGCCTGGCGGGCGCGCTGCATCAGGTTGAGCAGATAGTAGATGTTGTGCATCGACAGCAGAATGCCGCCGAGCATCTCCTTTTGCGTGACCATGTGACGGATGAGCGCGCGGCTGTAGCCGCCTGTGCACACCGGGCAGGTGCAGGTGGGGTCGATGGGGCTGTCGTCGTGCGCAAAGCGCGCGTTACGGAAGTTAAGGCGACCTTCACTGGAGAACGCCGTACCCATGCGACCGGTGCGCGTCGGCAGCACACAGTCGAACATGTCGATGCCCACGCCCACGCCGCGCACGAGCGTGGTGGGGTTGCCGACACCCATCAGGTAGCGCGGCTTATGCTTGGGCATGTACTCGCTCACGAGCGGCGCCAGGGTCTCGAACATGGTCTCGTGATCCTCGCCCACCGAATAGCCACCGATACCATAGCCCGGGAAGTCGCCGCACTCCTCCAGATGGCGCAGCGAACGCAGGCGCAGATCCAGGTGCATGCCGCCCTGAACGATGCCAAAGAGCGCCTGGTCATCGCGGGTATGCGCCTTATAGCAGCGCTCGGCCCACATGCTCGACAGCTCAACGGCGCGCTCAACGTAGGCGCGCGTGGCGGGATAGCCCGGGCACTGGTCGAGCTGCATGCAGATATCGGAGCCGAGTTTCATGGCGATTTCCATGTTGTCCTCGGGCGTCCAAAACACGTGGCGGCCGTCGTAATCGTTGACGATAAAGCGCACGCCCTCATCGGTGAGCTTGACGGCATCGTTGTGGCTGAAGACCTGGAAACCGCCCGAGTCGGTGAGGATGGGGCCGTGCCAGTTCATGAACTTGTGCAGGCCGCCCAGCTCGGCGATGGTGTCCTCGCCGGGACGCATGGACAGATGATAGGTATTGGCGAGCACGATCTGGGCGCCGAGCTTCTTGACAGTCTCGGTAGGAATGCCCTTGACGTTTGCCTTGGTGCCCACGGGCATAAAAATCGGCGTCTCGATGTCGCCGTGCGGGGTGTGCAGTACGCCGGCACGCGCGTGCGTCGTCGGGTCCTCGGCGATCAGGTCGAATTTAAAAAGGTTCTGGTCCATAAACTGGAACTCCTTGGTTGCGGTTCATACGCAGACCATTATACGGGCAACCCGCAAGAAGCACCGACTCGACAGAAACTGGTGCAAGAGGTGGCGCGGCAGGGACACGGCAAATGAGCGTGGATTTTTGGACGCTTACCGAATGAGCGTGGATAATCTTCCACTTTTGCCCAAAACACAGACCAAAAACGGGAGATTATCCACGCTCATTTTACGGCTAGTCATTGGGGACGTTCTTAAACGACTAGTCAAACAAGAACGTCCCCAATGACTAGCCCAACCACGGAAACGCCGATGTTTTGGCACCGACAGCGAAAACCCGCCAGAGCGAGCAAGGTGCCTTGAAACGAGGCGGCATTGATCTTTTGATCATGCCGCCGAAGTTGAAAGGCAGATTGCCGCTCTGGCGGGTTTGCAGCGTCAACTGGTTACGCGGTTCGTAGAACCGCGTAACCCCTACGGACGCTGGCCCATGCCACCCTCGAGGGTGACGGTCTCGCCGTTCATATACTTAAAGTCGGGACCGCAGAGCTGAACGACAACGCGGCCGATTTCCTTCTCGACGTCGCCGTAGTGACCCGCCGGCGGCATGTGGACGTTGGCCTTGAACGCCTCGGGATAGGCATCCTGGAAGTTCTCGAGCGCGGCGGTCCAAGCAAGCGGGCAAACGATATTGACGTTGATGCCGTCCTTGCCCCACTCGTTGGCAGCGACGCGGGTCAGACCGCGGATGCCCTCCTTGGCAGCGGCGTAGCTGCACTGGCCATAGTTGCCAAACAGGCCGGCGCCCGAAGCAAAGTTGACCACGGAGCCCTTGGTCTCCTTCAGGTGCGGGTAGGCCTTCTGCATGTACAGGTAGGTGGCATACAGACCGGAGTAAATGGCGAGGTTGAACTGGTCCATGGTGTGATCGGCGATCGTCACGCCCGAAGCGCTGGCCTGAGCATTGTTGACGACGGCGTCGATGCGGCCGAACTCCTCAATGGCCTTGTCGATGACGTTCTGGACGACGGCCTCGTTGTCCTGACCAGCCGAGACATCGGCCTGAACAGGCAGAACCTTGACGCCGTACTCGGCCTCGAGGGATTCCTTGGCAGCCTCGAGCTTGGCAACGTTACGGCCGGTAATGACGAGGTTTGCGCCCTCCTTGGCAAAAGCGATATCGATGCCGTAACCGATGGAGCCAGCGGAGCCGTCCTTGAGCGTGGCCTTGCCGCCGCCGGTAACGATCACGGTCTTACCAGTGAAAAGTCCCATACAAAGTCCTTTCAAATCGCGACGGGCCCGCCCGTCGACTGCGCGCATCCAACTTCACGCGCCAAAAGCTGAAATGCAACTTTAGCGGGTTCAAGTGAAAAATAAAGCCCATGGCAGGCGAACGGCGCAACGTCTTTCGGCGAAGGGAATGTCAAGCACGAACTGGATAAAGTGGCCGAGCTTTTGCTATCGACGCGAGCCATCGAACACGTTTTGAAACTTTGCTGCAGCGCGCGGGATGTCGACGCGAGACTTTATCATAGGGTGACAAACAACGATGAGGAGCACATGCCTATGACAGACGAGCTGGACCCCCAGACTCAACAGCATATTGATGATTCCGCAGACGTCACCGCAGATGCTGACGCTGTGACCTGCGATGATATTGACCTCGACGACCCCATCTTGGACGAAAGCGCTACGGCGGAAACCCCCGGCGCCGAAGATGCCGGCGAGCAAAACGACGATGCGCCCGCTCAGGACGACCACCCCGTACAGGATGCCGCTCCGCAAGCTACGGGCCCTATCGAGGTTTCTTCGGAAGAAGAGCTCGACGCCGTCATGGACTCCATGATGGATGCCGTCAAAGCGATGAAAGACGCCGTGGCCGACGCTGACGTTGACGCCGAGGAAGAGGAGGCCGCCGAGGCAGCCTCGACCTTCGTACCCGGCGAGACTCCGGTTGCCGACCAGGGCAGCACCATGCCCTCGTTTCTGCAGCTCGAGCATCCCACGATTGGCGCCGATGCGGTCGACCCGCACGCAGCAGGCTTTTCTGTGGTCGAGGGCGGCACCGGCAATATCGCCGCGCCGCAGGCTACCGATGCGGACGCCGCCGACACCGCTCGCCCGACCGCCCCGCACTCCCCCGCCGCGAGCCGCGATCTGGGGACCGCCGTCTCGAACACCGCGAACGCCGTGGGCACCTTTATCGCCCAGGGCGCCTCGGCCATGCGCGAGATGAACGCCGCGAAAAAGGCACTTGCCGATGCCCGTGCCCACCTGGCCGAACTTGAGCAGCGCATTGCTGACCAGACCGAGGAACTCGAGACGCGCCAGGATATCGCAGGCCGCTACGACCAGATTGTCGCCGACCAGCGCCAGGCGATTGCCACGGCCCAAAAAACTGCAGCGGCCGCCGAGATTGACCGTGATGCCCACGCCTCCAAAGCGACAGAGCTCAAGGGTCAGCTCGAACAAATGAAGACAGAGGATGACGCGACTGAGCTCCGTCTGAAGGCCGCGCTCGATGCCGTGGAGGCCCGCGAGGCGAGCTCGCGCGAGACCGGCAACCGCCTCGTTCGACGTCTTGAGGATTCCAAGCGCATCCGCGACAAGGTGAAGGCAGAGCGAGACGCCGGCATTGCCGCCGCACAACAAACCGTCGACGCCACGCGCGCCCAGCTCGAGACGCTGCGTCATGAGTATGCCGAGCTGCAACGCAATCCCTCGGCAAATCCCGCCAACTATACGGTTCGCACCAGCGAGCTCTCGATGCAGATTTCCGACACGGCAGATGCCCTGCGTAAAGCCGAAGAAGATGTCCCGCACATCACCGCCGACCTTGAGCATTCACTTGCCGCAGCCGAGCAGGCCGTCGAGCAAGCTCAAGCCCCTATCGCCGACGCAAAACGCGCGCACCAAGCCGTGACGACCGAAGCCGATGCCGCGCGCGACGAGTTGCAGACGGCGAAGACTGCCGCCGCGACTCGTCAGCGCGAACTGCGCGAGAAGATCACTGCCGAGGACAAGGCACGCCGCGACCAGGAGCAGACCATCGCCAACGCCCAAGCAGATGCCGCACATGCGCAGTCGATCATCGAACAGGCGACCGAAGTACACGACCACCCAGAGATCACTGAGTCGCTTGCAGGATCCCTGGCCCGAGACAAAGCCGAACACGCCGAGACCGAGCGAGAAGTCGTCCAGCTGGAGGCCACCGAAGACGACGTACGAGAGCGCACCCGCGACTCACGCATCAAATTCACCGGCGCCATCGTCTGCATCGTCGCCGCAATCCTGGTGATCATCCTAGTCTGGCTGTTCGCAAGCAAGTAGTCGTTTAAGAACGTCCCCAATGACCACCTTTCGCCAGCAACGCAAACGCCAATGTTATGGCAGAGTCAGCGAGCGGGCCGCATTTGAGACAAGGTGACGTGAAACGAAAGGGCGCTGACCTTCTGGTCGCGCCCTTGAAGTTGAACGTCAGATTGTCCAAATGCGGCCCGCGCAGCGTCGAGCCGTTACGCGGTTCGTAGAACCGCGTAACTAACAAATGAGCATCGCGTCGCCAAAGCTGAAGAAGCGGTAACGTTCTTCGATAGCGGCGGCGTAGGCATCCATGATCTGGTCGCGGGTGGCAAGCGCGCTGACGAGCATCATGAGCGTGGAGCGCGGCACGTGGAAGTTCGTGATCAGCGCGTCGACCACGTGATAGGTCGAGCCGGGCATGAGGTAGAGCTGCGTCGTGGCGTTCTCGCGCACCACAATGTCACCGCGGCCAAGCGTATCGGCCCCGTCCTCGCGACCCTCAAAATAGCGCGCCGTCACGGCCGGATCGGACACCGGTGCGTCCGCGTCAAACGCGCTCTCGAGCGAGCGCACCGCGGTGGTGCCGACAGCGATCACACGATGACCCTCGGCCTTCGCCTTATGCACGGCGTCGACAACCTCCTGCGATACGTGGTAGCGCTCGGTGTGCATGACGTGCTGCGTGGGGTCGTCTTCCTCCACCAGACGGAAGGTGTCGATGCCCACCTCGAGCTCGACGGCGGCAAACTTGGCACCCTTGGCCTCGATGGCAGCCATGAGCTCGGGCGTAAAGTGCAGACCCGCCGTGGGAGCGGCAGCCGAGTGTTCCTCCTTCATGGCGTAGACGGTCTGGTACTTCTCGGGATCGCCCTCGTAATCGGTAATGTAGGGCGGCAGCGGCACGTGGCCGGCAGCATGGATGGCCTCGTCGAGCGTGCGCGGGTCGCCGGCGGCATTGCAACCGGCCGGCTCAAAGCGCACCAGACGGCCACCGCGGCTATCGGTGACAAAGTCGACGACCTCGGCCGTCAGCACCACGGGAGCCCCCTCGGGCGCATGGGCGCCACCGGCGCGATACTCAATCTGAGCACCGGGCTTCAGGCGCTTGCCCGGCTTGACCAGGCACTCCCACACATGGCCGAGCGGATCCACATCCTCACGGCGCTTGAGCAGCAGCGTCTCGACCACGCCACCCGAGCCGGCTTTGCGACCGATCAGGCGGGCCGGCATCACGCGCGTCTGGTTGATGACGAGCACGTCGCCCGGCTCGATATAGTCGATGATGTCGCGGAAGATGCGGTGCTCAACAGTACCGCCGTGCTCCAGCGGCTTCCCCGCCTGGGAGCCTTTGCGATCCAGCACCAGCAGGCGGCAGGAGTCGCGCGGCTCGGCAGGAGCCTGGGCAATCAGTTCCTCAGGAAGGTTGTAGTCAAAATCATCGGTACGCATCTTTGCCTCTTTCACAAAGCGCGTCAGTCGAAAAAATCGACTGACGCGCGCATCATTCTCCCCTGTATCCTATCAGCTTGTTGAGAGAAATATAGTATGGCAAACAGATTTGCGACTGTTTTCTCAACGCCCCGCTACTTAAGCGTTGCGTACATCACCGCCTTAATCGTATGCATGCGATTCTCCGCTTCTTGGAAAACACGAGACTTATCGGACTCAAAAACCTCGTCCGTGACTTCCATTTCGGTGACTCCAAACTTCTCAGCAATTTCGGCACCAACAGTAGTATTAGTATCGTGAAAGCTCGGAAGGCAGTGAAGGAAAATTGCCTCGGGCTTTGCCATAGACATCACCTCAGCGGTCACACGATACGGCGACATGAGCTTAATGCGGCTTTCCCACAGCTCTGCGGGCTGACCCATGCCAACCCAAACATCCGTGTAAATTACATCGGCATCACGAGCGCCTTCCTCAATATCCTCTGTAATGGTAATCGTCGATCCATGCTCGGCCGCAATACGACTACATTCTGCAAGGAGTTCAGGATCATAGGATGTAGCCCCCTCCGAATTTCCCCCGATTGGGCCGCAAGAACAGTAGTTAATGCCGAGCTTAGCGCAAATGACCATGAGCGAATCGGCGACGTTTCCGGCCGCCTTACCAAAAAATGTAAGTTTCCTGCCCTTAATCTCTCCAAACTCTTCACGTATGGTCAGAATATCGGCAAGCACTTGAGTCGGGTGGAATTCAGTAGTCAGCCCATTCCAAACGGGAACCCCAGCTTTTGCAGCAAGCTCCTCAACTTTCGCCTGTTCAAAGCCGCGGTATTCAATTCCGTCATACATGCGGCCAAGGACGCGAGCCGTGTCCTCAATCGACTCCTTTTTGCCCATCTGGGACGAGCCCGGATCCAAATAAGTTACACCCATGCCAAGGTCAAGTGCACCAACTTCGAAGGCGCAGCGAGTACGCGTGGAAGTCTTCTCAAATAGCAAAACAATATTCTTGCCTTCAAGGTATTTATGCGGAACACCGGCACGCTTCATGCTTTTGAAGTTAGCAGAAAGCTCAAGCAGATACTCAATCTCTTCCGTCGTGTAATCAAGCAGCTTCAGAAAACTGCGACCAGCGATATTAACACCCATATTCGCCATCTCCTATCACAGTGGATTTGCAACTAAATATCTTCGCGCCAGAAGGGCATGCTCATGCAGCGCGGGCCGCCACGACCGCGGGACAGTTCCTCGGAGGGAACGACCAAAAGTTCCAAACCGTTCTTGTAGAGCTCATCATTTGTGACAACATTGCGCTCGTAAACACAGACTTTACCAGGAGCAACGGCAAGAGTGTTCGACCCGTCGTTCCACTGCTCGCGAGACGCCTCAACCATATCGCCGGCACCGCACTCAATAAGCTGCACCTTCTCCACGCCAGTAGCCATTTCAAGAATATGCTCAAGCGTGTCATCAATCTCTTGAACAGCGACCATTCCCTCAGAGTCACCACGAGTCAGACGATAAACACGAAGGGTCTCAAAAATACCGGGATAAACTGTAAACTTATCGAAATCCACCATGGTGCAAACGGTGTCAAGATGCATGTAAGCATAGCCGTTGGGGATTTTAATAGCGTAAACGGTATCGATCTCAGAATTCCCAGATCCCCAGAACAAATTCTTTGCAAGCTCCTCAATCGCAGCCGCCTCAGTTCGCTGGCTAATTCCAATAGCCAAGGTATGAGCGTTAATGTTAAGCACATCACCGCCCTCGATATGCCAGGGATTCTTATGGTCGTACCAAATCGGAGTCCCTGCATAATCGGGATGGTATTTGAAAATCGCTTCATAGAAGGGCACTTCACGATCTCGCTGTTTCCAATACATATGGTGAAGCAGAACGCCTTTGCCCACGGAAGCAAGAGGGTCGCGAGAGAAATATGAACTCGGAAGAGGCTTCAACACCAAATCATCGGGCTTCGCATCCTCATTATCCATCATGCTAAGCGTAGTCGAGACGCGAGGCAGCTCAAGGTCACGATAACGATACCCCCCCATAGCCTCAAGTACAAACTGATACGAATCTGAAATAGCGTCGAGCTTTTCACGAACAGCCTGCTCAAGCATAGGATTGACAATTCCGCTCTCAGCCATAAATGTATCGGTAAACTCAGCGCGAGCCGAGGGGCATGCATCCAGCGCTTCAGCAACGAGTTTCTCCATATAGAGAACCTCAACACCTTCGCTCCTCAGAAGATCCGCAAAGGCATCATGCTCCTTTTGAGCCACATCAAGATAGAAACAGTCGTGAATCCAGACATCCTCGAACTCTTCTGCCTTTACGTTCACAAGGTCACGACCGGGGCGGTGAAGCACAACTTTCTTGAGCTTACCAATCTCGCTGTGTACATTCAGTCCTTTAGACATTCCTGTTACTCCATTTCAACCATGAAACCTACAGGGCAATAAGTCCCGAGATTGCTACGAATACGATATTGATGAGCGACACGACCAAGAAGAATTTCCAAACGGTCTTCCACCACTGGCCAAGCTTGATCTTGCACACGCCCAAACCCGCTACAAGAATGGCGCTAGTAGGACAGATCAAAGACATCGTCGCGCTACCCATGGAGAGAGCCCACACGGCAGCCTCGGGATTAAGGCCCATGAGTTCGGTCAAAGGTCCAAAAATGGGAGCGGTCAGTGCTGCAAGGCCAGATGAGCTGGGAACCAGGATCGCCAGGAGGTTCTCAACCGCATAAAGAAGCGTAGTAAAGAGAACCGCCGGGATGCCGCCCAGACCAGTGGCGAGCGCATTGAGGATGGTATCGATGATCATGCCGTCAGAGGCAATGACAAGGATGCCACGCGCAAGTCCAACGACAATTGCCGAGAAAGCAAAGTCAGCGATACCCGCAACAAATTCCTGAGCGATGACGTCCTGACTAAAGCCCGCAATAACACCAGCCAACAGGCCCATGGCCAAAAAGACCGCAGAAATCTCGTTCATATACCAGCCCTGGGTCACAAGTCCCCAGATGATAAGGCACATTCCAGCGATAAATACCGCAAGCACGCCTTTTTGACGACCCGTAAATTCCGCATCAAGGGCAGATTCATCGGCAGCGAACTCGACTTTCTTGGCGATATCATCCTCAAATGTGATCGATGACTCAGGATTCTTCTTTACCCTTCGTGCATAGAGGACAACCCAAGTAATTGCAACGGCGGTCAAAACAACCCAGGCAATCATACGCAGCCACAGCTGGGGGTTGCCCTGAATACCAAGAATACCTTGCGCAATGAGAACATTAAACGGATTAATCGTTGAGGCGATGTAACCCGTGCGCGCTCCAACGAACACGACCATGAACGCCGTCATCGAGTCGAAGCCCATAGCCATCATAATTGGCATGAAGATCGCAAAGAATGGGAGAGTTTCTTCCGCCATGCCAAAGCTCGTTCCGCCCAATGCAAAGAGAACCATCGCAATAGGAATAATTAGAATGTCTTTGTTCTTAAAGCGGCGAACGACACGACCCATTCCGCTCGTGATAGCGCCCGTTTTAGTAATAACCTGAAACGAACCGCCCACAATCAAGATGAATGCAACGACCTCAATTGCCTCTTGTATACCGCGCGTTGGAGCCTGAAGAACATCGAAGACACCTTGTCTGAGATCTACTTCATCCCCGGTTTCCTCGTCAATATATGTCTTTTCACTCTGCTCATACGTACCTGCGACGGTGACTTCACGACCGTTCACCTCCTGACGCTGATAGGACCCAGAGGGAACAATCCACGTGAGAACAGCGAAGATGACCATAAGTGCAAAGATGATCGCATATACGTGCGGGACCTTGAACTGCTTGATGCCTTTCGAACTTTCCGCTGCCATATCTCCTCCTTCATTCCTTTTCCCATCTATCCAGCTGGCACCATAAATGTATGAGGTTGCTCAGCGGTGGTCGGCCAACCATCGCTATCGTGTCGTTTTTCACCTATGAACGGCAGCTAAAGTGACGTTATTAATCAATCTGATATTTTAAATTGATGTTATTTGTCAATTACATACGTCTTTTAACTTTTCCGCAACACAACAAGGAACCTGCCTTAGCCTTATATAAAAACCAGCAGGACAGGAGACAGACATGCAAGGCATACACATAACAAATGAAATCGGTCATTTAAAAGCCGTACTTGTCCATCGACCAGGAGCTGAAACACAAAACTACCCTGATGCCGACTTCAGCCAAGTTTTCTCCCTGCGAAAATGGAGCGGTCGTTTTGACCTCGACAAAGCAATGTATGAGCACGATTCCATGGTTCAATTGCTTGAGAAGCATGGCGTAGAAACCATTGAAATTAGGGACCTTCTCGAAGACTCACTTGAAACTGAGCCCCAATCACTTAAATATTTTATTGATGACTACCTCCGTTGCAGCGGGGCAACAGGCAGAGAGTTCCTCGAGACAATAACCCAGCTGTTTGAGAACGCTAAGAACACCCAGGAATTGGTGAATATAGTACTTAACGGCATTCGCTTTGGAGACACTGAGCTATGTTCAAACCAGTCGGAAACACTACGGGCGCTCGTGCACGAGCAATTTGATCCCGCCTCGCTCTTGGTCAATCCCCTCAACACGCTTTTTTTCACTCGTGATCCTGCTGTGGTAGTCGGAGACGGCATCATCCTAAATCATATGTATTGGCCTGAGCGTGATCGTGAGGTCGCCTTATACCGGCAGATATTCACCCACCACAAGATCATGGGAGAAACTCCAATATGTGATTTGAACAGGAGTAGCTACCATATAGAAGGCGGAGACATTATTGTTATCAGTGCTAAGACAATATTAGTTGGAATCTCTGACCGAACTGAACCCGCCGCCGTCGAGTCACTTGCCAAAGAGCTCCTGACCTCAAATAAATTCCAGACCACCGAGCTAATTGCGATTCGAGTCCCCTCTGACGGGCTGCGTATCCACCTCGATACGTTCATAAGTAGAATTGATCACGACGCGTTCCTCATCGATCGTGAGATATGCAATGCCGTTGATGCATACAGCATTCAACTAAAACGATCCGGAAGGGGCCTTACGATCACTCCTATCGATCGCACGATTCCGGAAATACTCTCTGCAGCCTGTTGCGAACCAATAAAAGTGATTGACTGCGGAGGCGGGAATCAAACCGCCTACGAAAGAGAACGCCGGAACAACGCAACGTCTATCCTTGCGCTCTCGCCAGGAAAACTATGCGTATATGAAGAAAACGCTTGGACCAACGAAGCGCTTGAGAAAGCAGGAATGGAATTATTCCCGCTATCCATTGACGAGCTCACCAAAGGCTATGGTGGCACAAACTGTCTATGCCTCCCTCTGTGGCGAGAGGATCTATAGCCATGGGCTTCGGGGCAAATATTCGTAAACTCCGCACCATGGAGCATCTTGGTCAGGCGCAACTTGCAGAGATGTTGGGGGTATCTAAAGAGACCGTTTGTCGTTGGGAAAAAAGTCGGTATGCCCCCCGTGAGCGCTATATTGAAAAGTTACAAGCGCTCTTCGGTTGCACCCGCGATGAACTTGTTGGCGAGGAAAACGGTTTGGCCGTAAAGCTCGCAAATAAAAGAATCGTCACCGACGAAGACCCTGCTATCCACGAAATGGAGGGCGCATTTCCCGTCATCGATATCGAATCGCAAAAGCGCCGCATCACGCACGGCCAACAAAATGCTTGCGCGCCTGTAGACGTAGCCGAACGTCACCCACATAGCGTTTTCGTTAAAATCAAAGGCGACGAAATGTCCCGCATTTACCCTCCCGGCAGCTTACTACTTGTCGATACCACCGCAAAGCCTTGGAACGGCTGCGCTGTATTGGCGCTCGCAGACGGTAAAACACCGGTAATTAGGCGATTTGCAGAAGGAAACGACATGATTGTGCTGTCGTCCCATTCATATGCAACAGCAAGTCCGGATCTGATGTTTAACAAACGGAGGATTAGAATCATAGGAGTCGTCGTTTGGTATCAAGCGAGCCACGATCACACGCTTAATTAAATCGACTTTCCCAAAAACGACCGTACCGCACAGACAGTTCAAAGTCCCAGCCCAAATGAACTACTTTTTGGCAGCCTTGCGCTCGTCGCGGATGCGGGCGCGGTCCATGGCCGCCTCGACAGCAGAAAAGCGGCAGCCGCAGTAGTTCTGTCGATACATGCCCAGTTCGCGCGAACGGCGCGTGGCCTCGGGATAATACGGGCGAAAATCGCGAATCACCGGAGTGAGCCCATGTGCCGCTGCCAAGCGCTCAAGCACGTCATTACAGGTCTCGAACAGCTGATACGGCGAGACGGCGAGCGTCGTGCCCACGTATTCAAACCCGCGCTCCTGGGCAACGCGGCATGCCTCGGCCAAGCGCAAGGCATAGCACGCGCGACAGCGACGGGGACGATCGGCACCCAGCGGGGCCACGCCGGCCTCCCAGCGTTCGCGGTCCTCCCCGGCCTCGATGAGCTCGATGTCGCCATCGGCACACCACCGGCGCAGCTCGTCCAAACGCCGCTGCCATTCATCGTGAGGTTGAATATTAGGGTTGGTCCAGCAAATCGTGGGCTCAAACCCCTCCTCGCGCAGCAGGCGAACCGGCTCAAGCGAGCATGGTGCGCAGCACGCATGCAGCAACAACGACTTCATCGACATCTCCTCACCCAAAAAAGCGCACGCCAAAGGACGTATCCTCGCAGGCGACAATGCGGCGGTCGCGCAGGATGGTCCGCACGTAATACCAATCGCCCACGCAGCCCGACAAGTGCTGACCAGCCGCCAGGTAGCACAGCAGCGGATAGTCCGAGAACGCAAACCCCAGGGCAAATGCTGTCGTCACAACAACCGTCGGCGCCAGGCAAACCGCCATGTACCGCCGGCGCGAATACACAACGCCCTCGGCGCAGGCATAGATCATCGCCGTCTCGAGGTTCGCCCCAAAGGTCACGCGCGCGCCCGCAGGAGCCAGCAGCTTAAAAAACACCGCATGTACCAGCTCGTGCACGGCAAACGACGCCATTGAGACCGCAGTCAAGCCGACTATCCAGCCCACGACAGCCATCCAGCCGCCCGCCTCAGCCGCGTCCAAGTCCGCAGGCCCGCCCAGCAGCATAAACATCGGCACCAGGCACACGGCAAACACCGCGATCACGGCCATCCCCCACACAAAGCAGGCGTGTAGAAAATCCTCGTCCTCAAACGCATGTATGTTGGAAATCTCATTCATAGCATCTTAGGATAGCGCCCCTGCCACGTACCCGTCCGCATGTGCGATAATGTCGAACGATATGCACGAATTGACCACCGCGTCGCCAGGCCTTGCGCCCGGCCGCGCTCTCACCATATGCGAAGGAGTCCCATGGCATCCAAATACTCCATGAACGACCGTCCCAGCTGGCCTCGCCGCGCCATCGTTACCGCCGGCGAGCCCTACGGCAACAAGGGCCTTCACTTTGGCCACGTCGGCGGCGTCTTTGTCCCGGCCGACTTCTTCGCCCGCTTCCTTCGCGACCGCCTGGGCCGCGAGAACGTCATCTTCACCTCGGGCACTGACTGCTACGGCTCGCCCATCATGGAGAGCTACCGCAAGCTCAAGGAGAACGAAGGCTACGATAAGTCCATCGGCGAGTATGTCGAGTCCAATCACTCCCGCCAGGCCGCGACCCTCAACAACTACAACATCAGCTGCGATATCTACGGCGGCTCGGGCCTTGAGCCGGCTGCGCAGATTCACAACGAGGTAACCGCCGAGATTATCAAGCGCCTGCACGAGCAGGGCACCATCTCCAAGCGCTCCACGCTGCAGTTCTACGATGCCAAGGCCGGCACGTTCCTCAACGGCCGCCAGGTCATCGGCCGCTGCCCCATCCAGGGCTGCAAGTCCGAGAAGGCTTATGCCGACGAGTGCGATCTGGGCCACCAGTTTGAGCCCGAGGAGCTCATCGCGCCCAAGAGCCAGCTCACCGGCGAGGTGCCCGAGTTGCGTCCGGTCGACAATCTCTACTTTGACCTGCCGGCCTACCTCGACTTTATGAAAACCTACACCGCCAAGCTCGCCCAGAACCCGCAGGTTCGCTCCGTGGTCTCCAAGACCATGGAGGAGTGGCTGCTGCCGGCTCAGCTCTACATCCAGAACAAGTTCCGCGAGGCCTTCGATACCGTCGAGGACCAGCTCCCCGAGCACACCGTGCTGGAGCCCGAGGGCAACAAGAGCAGCTTTACCGTCACCTTCCCCAGCTGGAGGGAGCGCGACGACGCCCACGCGGTGCTCGCCAACGGCGGCGTGCGCTTCCGCAGCGGCAAGGCGCTCGTGCCCTTCCGCATCACCGGCAACATCGACTGGGGCGTTCCGGTGCCCGAGGTCGATGGCGTCTCGGACGTCACCTGCTGGTGCTGGCCCGAGAGCCTGTGGGCGCCCATCAGCTATACGCGTACCGTGCTCGCGCGCGATGCTAAGGCCGCCGGCGTGACCGAGGGCGTCGCCGCCCAGGACGCCGCCCTCATGGGTGAGCCCGCTGCCGACTCCACGCAGGTGCCCGCGCCCACCTACCAGCACAGCTCGCTCGACTGGCGCGACTGGTGGTGCTCGGACGACGCACAGATCTACCAGTTTATCGGTCAGGACAACATCTACTTCTACTGCATCGCGCAGACCGCCATGTGGGAGGCCCTGGGCTGGGACCTCACGCAGAGCACCGTCAGCGCCTGCTACCACCTGCTCTACATGGGCAAAAAGGCCAGCTCGTCCTCGCAGACGCCTCCCCCGCCGGCAGACGACCTGCTCAACCACTACACCTGCGAGCAGATGCGCGCGCACTGGCTGTCGCTCGGCCTGTCCGAAAAGCCAGTGAGCTTTAGCCCCAAGGCATACGACACGCGCGTAACCGGCAAGGACAAGGACGGCAACGAGGTGCGGGCCTGCGACGACAAGCGCGTTATCGACCCAGCCCTTAAGGAGAGCGCCCTTTTGACCGGCGTGTTCAACCGTCTGGCCCGCAGCTGCTTCTACGGCGTCGCCGTCAAGGAGGGCGACGAGAGCCCCTACCGCAACGGCTGCATCCCCGCCGGTGCCGCTTCTGACACCGTGGTCGAAGCCGCCCAGCAGGCAGCCCTCGCCTTTGAGCAGGCCATGTACAAGTTCGAGACGCACCGCGCGCTTGCCGTGTGCGACGACTACCTGCGCGCCGCCAACAAGCGCTGGAGCGACGCCTCCAAGGCCGCCAACAAGCTCGAGGGCGAACCGGCCAATGCCGCGATGACGCAGGCCCTTGTCGACGCCTTTACCGAGCTGCGCGTGGCGACCGTCCTGATGCACGGTATTGTGCCGGCCGGCTGCGAGCTCATCTGCGAGTACTTCGACGTCGACCCGGTCGCTTTCTTTAGCTGGGATAACATCTTTGCCTCCACGGACGAGTTCGTGGAGATCCTGGGCGAGAAGCCCGGCGAGCACCGCGTGAAGCCGCTGCCCCCGCGCTTCGACTTCTTTAGCAAGCACGAGAGCCAGTACTAAACACTCGACATGTAATGGAATGGGAAGGAAAGACGGATGTCCAAGCCGCGTCGTCGTAAGCAGAAAAAGCAGGTTAAGCCCGAGCTCAAGCTCAGGCAGTTTGCCGCCACCGAGCTTTCCGACCAGCTTGCCGCCCAACACTCCGCCGCCGACCTGCCGCGCTTTATGGTCGACACGGTTGCCGGCGCCTATGTGCCCGCCGATGCCGAGCTCATGATCGAGGGCTTCGGCGCCGCGGCCACACGCCCGGTCACGCTGCGCGCCAACACGCTCAAGGCAACCGCCGAGGACATCGCTGCGGCGCTCGATGCCGCCGGCATCGCCCACAACCCCGTCACCTGGTACCCAGACGCCTTCATCCTGCCCGAGGCCCAGGTTTCCGACCTGTGGGATCTCGACATCTACCGCGACGGCAAGATCTACCTGCAGAGCCTGTCGTCCATGATGCCGCCGCTGGTCCTGGGCGCTCAGGCAGGCGAGGACATCCTGGACATGTGCGCAGCCCCTGGCGGCAAGACGACGCAGATCGCCGCCCTCACGCAGGGGCAGGCGCACCTTACCGCCTGCGAGATGAGCATTCCCCGCGCCGAGAAGCTCGAAGCCAACCTCCACCGCCAAGGCGCAAAAAACGTGCCCGTCTTGCGCACCGACGCACGCGAGCTCGACGAGTTCTTCCGCTTTGACCGCATCCTGCTCGATGCTCCCTGCACCGGCACGGGCACCGTCATCAGCGGCAACGAGAAAAGCCTGCGTGGCCTGACCGAGCAGCTGCTCGTCAAATGCGCCCGCTCGCAGCGTGCGCTTCTGGACCGCGCCATGGGAGCCCTCAAACCGGGCGGCACGCTCGTCTATTCGACTTGTTCGATCTTGCCGCAGGAAAACGAGGACGCCCTGCAAGAGGCCCTCGACAAGCATATGGACTGCGAGCTCATCCCCCTCGACGGCACGCCAAGCGAAAGTGAGGCACGCCGCGCCCAGGAAGCTGGTGAGGAGCCGCGCATCGAGTCCAACGCCCTGACCGAGGCCATTGCCGCGGGTCAGGTATCGGCCATCGCCAACGGCCTGCCCGGCACGCTCACCATTCCGCCCAGCCGCGAATTTGAGGGCTTCTACATTGCCCTGATCCGAAAACGCAGCTAGCGCACGGATCCAAAACTCAACAAGCTATCTCCGTGCGCGTTTGCCCTGCTGGTCGCGATGCTGTTTAAGCATCGCGCGCTCCTTGCGTTCGGCCCTTTTGCCCTTAATGGCCGTGACCACAAAGTAGATGACCGCGGCGGCAACGATTGCGCCCACACACAGGCCAATCGAGCCAAACATTGTTGTCAATTCCATACCGCGTCACCTCTCTTTTAAACGGGACATTCAAGATAGCACCTCAATACCCGCCACCACAGCTCCTTCACGTTCGCCGGCCCTTCGGTCTAACGGATGGCGCGGCGGGGAAAAATCAACTCGTCAAACGATTTAGCATTCGCAATTCCGGCTGCATCGCGCCGGCCGTCATCACATAGAATCGAGCTTCCATGGATACCCTCAACGATCTAAATGAGCGCGTCGACGCCTTCGTCGGCACCAGCTCCTTCGACACGCCTGCCGCGGCAAACGACCAAGCCCCCATCGATGTGCCCGCCGAGGTTCACGAGGACATCGTCGCCTCGGTCGATTTCTCCGAGGTCGAGCTCGCAGACGAGTTCACCGAACCCCAGGTAGCCGTGACCCCCAACGGACTGCTTCCCATGGAGCCGCTGCCCATCGACGGGCGCCTGCGCAAGGCGGCCCTTCGCATGCCTGACGAGATTGAGGAGGCCAGCGGCTTCACGCTCTTCGGCCGTCGTATCAAATCGCTCATCTACACCACCGACGTCGCGGTCATCCGCAACTCCAACGCCGATGCCGTCTTTGCCGTTTACCCCTTCACGCCGCAGCCCGCCATTACGCAGGCGCTGCTGACCGTCGCCGAGTGCCCGGTCTTCGTAGGCGTGGGCGGTGGCACCACCACCGGCAAGCGCTCCGTTCAGATGGCAGCCGTCTCCGAGATGCAGGGCGCGGCGGGCTGTGTGGTCAACTCCCCCGCCACCGCCGAGATGGTCGAGCACATCACCAACATCGCCGACATCCCCGTCATCGCTACGGTCGTTCGCTGCGACGACGATGCCCACGCCAAGGTGCGCGCTGGAGCCAAGATTCTCAACATCGCCGCCGGCAAGAACACGCCCCAGGTCCTACGTGAGCTGCGCAAGCACTATCCCAACCTGCCGCTCATCGCGCCGGGCGGCAAGACGCCCGAGAGCATCCGTGAAACCATCGCCGCCGGCGCCAACGCCATCATCTGGACGCCGCCTTCGGCCCAGCAGCTACAGACCGACATGATGCAGCGTTATCGCAAGATGAAGGAAGACGCCACACCTGTCATCTCGCACGACGATGTGCCCATTATCGACCAGGTCTCCGCCGCCGAGGTCAGCCAGGTCGAGAACATGAATCCCGACGTGCCGATTCCCGACGAAGTCATCGAGCGCGTCGCTTCGATCCACGAGCGCGTCGAGGAGCATCGCGCCAACCGCGGCCTCAAGCCGTCACTGCACGGCTTCTTCTTCCGCGGAAAGAAACGCTAACCCCAACAGCAAGGCCCGCCCCACAAACGTGAGGCGGGCCGTTTTCGTTTGAGCAATCATGCAGCGATGTGATGGGGCAAACTAATCCACGCGCTTGTCGCCCATAAAGAAGAGCGCCACCGTACCAGGTCCGGTATGCGAGCCAATCAGAGTACCGATGTTATTGATCTCAATCTTGCCTTTAAGCTGCGGAATCTGTTCCTCGATCAGCGCCGCAACTGCCTCGGCATCCTCGCGGCACGCCGAGTGCGACATGACGCACTTACCCGAATAATCCGCACCGTCCTGCACGTGTGCCATCATGGTCTTAGCCATCTCGGAAATCGCGCGCTTCTTAGTGCGAATCTTCTCACGTGGCGACAGCCCACCTTCGCAATCGACCGTCATAAGCGGGCAAATCTTAAGCGCCGTGCCGATGATCGCGCTCGCAGCCGAAATGCGACCGCCGCGCAGGTAGCTCGACAGATCGGTCGAGAAGAACCAGTGGTGCAGGTTGAGCTTGTGCTCCTCGATCCAGACAGCCGTCTCGTCGAGTGAAGCCCCGCTATCGCGCACGTCGGCGGCACATTCCGCCAGCAGGCCAAAGCCCGAAGACGCCGCCAGCGAATCGATGACGCGCACCTTGCCGCCCTGGGGATAGCGATCCGCGAGCATCTGCGCCGCAACGCAAGCCGAGCCATACGTACCCGAAATACCCGACGACAACGTCAGGTGCAGCACGTCTTTACCCTCGGCAACAAGCGGCTCCCAAAACTCCTCGTACTCACCCACGCTCACCTGAGACGTCTTGGGCATGGCGCCTGCGGCAATCTGGGCAAAAAACTCGTCCGGCGTAATCGACTGATACAGATCGTCCGTATAGACAACATCGTCGATCTCGTAATGAAAACACACGACAGGGATATTGCGCGATTCAAAGAACTCCCGAGTTCGATCGGCGGCGGATTCACAGGTCAGGACAAAATCACTCATATGAGGCTCCTTACTCATTGCTGCGCAAATTATCGCACAGTGAGCCTACATACGGTACATATGTCCACTATTTACCAAATCGAACCAAAAATAGCGAACATCTTTACCACCATCGTTTCCACCGACCCCACGCATAAATATCTGAGAAAACACCCTCTATCGTCTCCACTCAACCGCCATATCTACCTCCACTAAATCGATTTACCAAACCGTTCGGCTAACAATTCGGCCGCCCATCCCCAATCGAAACAAAAGCGGCGCATACTGATAAACGTTTGACGCTGTTTATCAGTTTTACCAGCCCTATCGGAAGGTGTTTCATGGTCGCATTCGATCGCAATCCGCAAGACTTCAAGTATCTGCGCCTGCTGTCGAGACAGTTTCCCACCGAGCAATCCGCGTTTACCGAGATCATCAACCTCTCGGCCATCCTCAACCTGCCCAAAGGCACTGAGCATTTTATGAGCGACGTGCATGGCGAGTACGAAGCCTTTATGCACATCCTCAACAACTGCTCGGGCGTCGTGCGCGAGCATGTCGACGAAATCTTTGGCGAAACGCTCTCCTTTGACGAGAAGGGCGAGCTATGCACGCTCATCTACTACCCGCGCGAGAAGATCGAGCTGGTCCGCAGCCAGCGCGAGGACTCGCCCACCTGGTACAAGACGATGCTTGACCAGCTCATCATGGTCGCCCGCTCGCTTTCCAGCCGCTATACGCGCTCCAAGGTGCGTAAGGCCATCCCACGCGATTACGCCTACATCATCGACGAGCTGCTACACACGCATCCGGACGAGAACAACTATCGCGTGCGCTATCACGAGCGCATCGTGGAGTCCATTCTGGAGACCGCCAGCGCCGACGACTTTATCGAGTCGCTTGCCTCGCTCATCAAGCGCCTGGCCGTCGACCACCTGCACCTGGTGGGCGACATCTTCGACCGCGGCGGCGGCGCGGCCAAGATTATGGACCGCCTGCTCACCTACCATTCACTCGACATCCAGTGGGGCAACCACGACCTGCTGTGGATGGGCGCTGCGGCCGGTGAGCCCGCCTGCATCGCCACGGTGCTGCGCAACAACCTACGCTACGACAACTACGAGATCCTGGAGAACGACTACGGTATCTCGCTGCGTGAGCTTGTCGCCTTTGCCGATGCCACCTACACCGCCAGTGAGTCCATCACCCCGCTGATCAAGGCCATCAACGTGCTGCTCTTTAAGCTCGAGGGCCAGATTATCCAGCGTCACCCCGAGTTCGATATGACCGACCGCCTGCTACTCGACAAGATCGACCACGACACCGGCACGGTCACGCTCGCCGACGGCAGCGTGTGGCCGCTCACGACCAACGATTTCCCCACCGTCGACCCGGCGAACCCCTATACGCTCACGTCTCAGGAGCAGCACATCATCGACAAGCTCGTGTCCGAGTTTGTCACCGCCGATCACCTGCATCGCCATATCGATTTCCTCTATTCCCACGGCTCGATGTACAAGGTCGCCAACGGCAACCTGCTGTTCCACGGCTGCGTGCCGCTCAACGAAGACGGCACCTTTAGCAGCATGAACTGCCTGGGCACCTGGCACGCTGGCCGCGATTATCTCGATTTTTGCGACCACATCGCCCGCCGCGCCTGGCGCGTGGGCGACCGCGACGCTCTCGACTGGATGTGGTACCTGTGGATTGGCTTTAACTCACCCGCCAGCGGACGCCTGGTGCGCACCTTTGAGCGCGCCTATATCGCCGATAAGAGCACCTGGGTCGAGCCGATGGACCCGTACTTTACGCTTACCAAGTCGCCCTCGGTCTGCGACGACATCATGCGCGAGTTTGGCGTCGCGCCCATGGCATGTTCGCCGACCGGCCACATCATCAACGGCCACACGCCCGTTAAAACCACCAAGGGCGAGCAGCCCATCCGCGCCGAGGGCAAGCTGCTGGTCATCGACGGCGGCTTCTGCCGCGCTTACCATCCCAAGACGGGTATCGCCGGCTATACGCTCATCTCGAGCTCACGCGGCTGCCGCCTCAAGTCGCACCGGGCCTTTACGACGGTTGCCGAGGCACTCACGCGCAACGTGGACATCGAAAGCGAGACCAACCGTTTTGACCAAGCAGACCGTCGCCGCATGGTGAGCGACACCGATTCGGGAGCCAAGATCCGCGGCCAGATCCAGGACCTGCGCCAGCTGCTCGATGCATATAGAAACGGTGCTATCGAGGAGCGCGCCTAGCACCACCCGCGGGGATTGGCTAAACTTGCTGAGTTTGTCATCCCCGCGGCGCTTCGGCGCCAGCTTAAGGCAGGTACCATGCAAAAGCTCCTTGCGCAGATCATGAAATTTGGCGTCGTCGGTGTCATTGCCACGGTTATCGACTTTGGCATTATGAATCTGCTCCACTACGGTCTGGGCCTCAACATCCTAATCGCCAACACCAGCGGCTTTATCATCTCACTCATCTTTAACTACCTCGCAAGCATGAAGTACGTGTTTGCGCACAAGGAGGGCATGAGCCGCCGCCACGAGTTCATTATCTTTGTCGTGCTGTCCGTGATCGGCCTGGCACTCAACGACGGTATCGTGCTGACACTCAACGCCGGTCTGGGGCTCGAGGCCAATATCGCCAAGATCTGCGCCACCGCGCTTGTCATGGTCTACAACTTTGTGACCCGAAAGATCTTCCTGGAGGGCGACGAGACCAAATAGCTCGACACCCCTGCAGCATTACGGCGCCCACGGACGACGCGCGCTCAGCGCAGTATCGTCCGTGGGTGCCGCTCGTTTACGGGCAAATTTTCAACGTTTGCGGATTAGCACTTGATAATTTGGCGAGTTCGTATAGTTCTTGGCAAAGACCTTACGTTTCCCTTGCAAAAGCTCTAAAGTATCCTCTGCTCGATTCATCAACGCATTGGATGTGATTACGTGCGCAAGGCACTGGCACAACCTCATACTAAGCAGTTCCTCAAGTTCGCTGTCGTGGGCCTTATCTCCTTTGGCATCGACTGGGGTATGCTCATTGCGCTCGTCGAGCTGTTCCACCTCGACTTTTTGATGAGCACCACGGTCTCGTTCATCACGTCCGTCGTGGTCAACTACTGGCTCAGCATGAAGTACGTGTTCGACCATCGCGAGGGCATGAGCCGCAAGCGCGAGTTCACGATCTTCACCATCCTGTCGGTGATCGGTTTGGGTCTCAACGACCTGTACATGTTTGTGGGCGTCACGTTCTTGAGCATCGGCTACCAAGCCATGAAGGCCATCGCCACGTTCCTCGTCACCTGGTACAACTACTTCAGCCGCCGCTTCTTCCTTGAGGGCGCACGGTCGTAGTCGATTCACTATTTGCTTGAATGTATAACCGGTTGGAATTCCCATTCCAACCGGTTTTTTGTTTGCCGAGAGACCCGGCGACCCAATCCCATTCGCATGAAAAACGGACGGCCCGGATGTCTGTCCGAACCGCCCGTCTGGCGCGCTATGTCGAAGCCTCTAGCCTGTAACGTAATACCAGACCACGTTGTCGCCGTTGGAGAGAACGTAGTTGCTGCAGGCCGTCATGGGCGTTGTGCCGTTGACGGAGTACATCCAGCCGCTCGTGCCGCCGTACTGTTTCTCGGCCAAACCACCAATCGCGGAGACATACGTGCCGTACGACGAGCCATGTGCGTTGACAGAAAGGCCCAGCGCACACAGGGCATCGTAGACGGTAGCGCCTTCGTTAAAGGTAAAGGTGCCACCAGAAGACACAGGATTGCCCACAGCGCTCGATGTGACCGAAACCGTCACTGTTATGTAGCTGGACTCCTGCGAGCCGCTCTGGCCGCCCGAGGAGGCGTTTCCACCATTAGAGGATGAGGCTCCATCGGACGACTGGCCACCGCCAGACGCATTGGAAGTATCACCGACTCCCGTATTTTGGGCAGCGGATTTATCGCCAGACTTCTTGCCGTCCTGACCATCGGACTTCTTGCTATCCGAGCTTTTATCCGATTCCTTGTTTGAAGACTCGGAATCGTCCTTGGACTTGGACTCATCAGAATGCTTGGACTCATCTTTTGCGTCATTCGATGACTTGGAATCCTTGGAACTGGCCTCGCCCGAAGTCGTAGTCGAGCCAGACACCTTGGTGTCCTTGGTTACGACGCTCTCCCCCGTCACGGTCTGAATGATCCAGTCGATGGACCAGGCACCGCTCTCGGAAGGATGGACGAAACCCAGCGAGACGACGATCAGAATGGTGCACGCGGCAGTCAGGACGCCGAGGAGCGCCTTGCGACGAGGGGCGGACGCCGCCGAAGCGGCGCCCTGTTGCTTTGCATCGTCGAACTGAATGAACGAGGAATCTGGTTGCTTGGGGTCAGCGTCCTTGGATTTATTGGACACAGCCCTCACCTACCGACGTTTGGTGAACACGAACACGCCGACGATGGCGAGACCGATGACGCCGGCGGCAACGCCAACAATGGCGAGCGGGTTGGTGCCAGTCTCCTGCTCGGAGGCACTAGAGGACTTCTTAGCAGTGGTCGTGGAAGCAGCACCCGTATCGGACTTGGAATCGGACTTCTTGTCGGACTTGTTGTCCTTCTTGTCAGACTTCTTGTCAGACTTCTTCTCGTCCTTCTTATCGGACTTATCGGTGTCCTTCTTGTCGGGCTTGTTGTCCTTGGTCTCGGTCTTGGTCGACACCGTCGTCTTGGTCGTCGGCTTATGACCCGGGGCGATAGCGCCGCCGGCCTGCTGGCCCTTCGTGCCGGAGCCAGAACCCGTGCCAGTGCCGGCACCAGCACCGGAACCGTTACCAGCGCCACCATTGCCGCCATTGGAGCCAGAGCCGCCATTGCCGCCAGGGTTAACAGCATTCTTGGTCCACTTGGCATACAGCGTCAGATCGGCCGTCACCGGCGCGCTAAAGTCATACGCCTGCGTGCAAGCCTCATCGGTATACCAACCGCCGAAAGTATAGCCATCGCGCGTCGGATCGGCTGGCTTGACCAGCTTGCCATCGGCCGTAGTCTGGAAGTCGACCTTAGAACCCTCGCCAGTCTCAAACGAGACCTTAACGCCACCACTCAGCTTGAAAAGCGTGCCGGAATCGTTGATGTAGTAGAGGTTACCCTTGGCATCGCAGGCAATCGGCGAGTCACAGTAATTGTTGTGTCCCGCCGCGCTAAACGCACCGGTCGCCTGTGCGTCACCCATCTTGTAGCGATACACGCCACCGCCCGAGGTGTAGTTCACATAGTCGGAAGTCGCACCATAGTTGACAGTGAAATAAACGTACGTGTCATCCGCCTGGACACTCACGAGCGGTGCGCCCTTAATGCCACCGGCAGGAAGCACGGAGCCATCGGCAGACGAAACCAACGTCGTAGCAAAGTCATTATCAAGGTCGACAATCGCCAGCGCCGAACCGCCAGAAACCTCGCCACCGACAATCAGCTTATTGCCATACAGCGTGGGCATGCAGGCACAACCCGTAAGACCAAGATCGATGACGCGTTCTTCGGAAATGCGCGAAGAGGCCCTTGCGTTTGCGTCCGACAGTGCCAGCACGTGGAGCTTGCCGTCACGCGAGATCACATAGGCATGCTTGCCGTCTTTGGACAGTACACAGCCGGAGTTGACGATGGCACCAACCGAAACGCTGCCGAGCACATCACCCGTCGACTTGCTCAGCATCTCAACGGTACCTGCACTCGTCGGAACCAGAATATAGCCGTCGCCCACTGTAGCGCTCGTCCAGTAGTAGCCCTCATCAGCATTAACATGCTGCCAAGAAACAGCGCCGGTCAGTATATTAATACGCGTCAGATGACCGTTATTGTACGTACTCGTTCCATAGTCGACATCAACGGTGCCAACGTAGAGATAGTTGCCATCGACCGTCAACTGGGAATTTGACTGGGCAGATTTGCTCACAGAGTCAGTGACCCAAACCGTCGTCAGCGTATCGGCCGTCAGAGCCTGGACCGCACCGCCGTCGAGCGGGACGATGACCAAGCCTTTCGTATAAATCGGACGCGTGGTGTAGCCAATCGCAGTCTGAAGGTTCGACTCAGCAAGCACCTTGCCCGACTCGGCGTCGATCTTAAGCAAACGCTTGTTCACGGCAAGGTAAACGTTGCCGTTCACGACAATAGGCTCGCTCGCATTGGGATACGCGGCACCCGAGTAGGCCCTCCAATCGAACGTCCAAGAGCTTGCCAGTGCGCCCGTAGGCGTGGACACGTTCTTGACCACCGCATTGGAATTGCCACTCCAGTCGGCTTTCCAATCGGTCGGGCGCGAAGCGCTCGGATCGACTACGACTTCATCGGGATTAGGAACGGTGTCGCCAGGGGCGTAAGCCCAGACGATTTTGTCGCCCGACTTGAGCACGTAATCGCTATCGAGCTGAGGCCCGGGAACGCCGTTGACAAAGAACGACCATGCACCCGACAGCTCGGTGCCATCAAACGGGGAGACAAGACTATGAACACCCCAATAACCAAATTGGTCGTACATCTTGGACTCAATGCCAATGGCATCGAAGTAGGCAGCGGAAGCGTCCTTGATCGTCGTGCCCTCGACAAACACCTGCGTCGAAGGATCGGTCCAGCGCTGCGCCTTCTCATCCTTCTTACCGATGATCTCCATTGAAACGGAAACCTGGCCGGGCATGGTTCCATCAAAGCCATAGACCCAGGTAACCTTGTCCCCGGCCTTGAGTGTGTAATTGCCCGCGCCGACATTGGCCGCCTGACCGTTAACGAAGAACTGCCAGAATTTCCAAGTGTTTTCGTTAACTTTCTCGCTCGAAAGCGTCACGGTCTTGTTGAACGGTGAAGTCAGCGACTCGAGATACCAGCCGTACGTGCCTTTCCCCGTTTTGGCGCCAATGCCGGCCTTTTTAAAGGCCTGCTCGGAAAGATCAGCAGCGGTCGCGCCCTCTTCCACCAAAGCCGTCGTGGGCTGCGCCCATGTCTGCTGAGCGCCCGAGGCGTCCTGGCCGACAACGGTGCAGCTAACGGAAATCTGATTGGCGGGCGCGGGGTCACCGTACTTCGAGTAGCACCAGACGACGGAGTCGCCGTCCTTGAGCGTGTAGCCGCCCGCGCCGGCGTCGGAGGCGCTGCCGTTGACGAACAGCTGCCAGTACGCGCCGGTCGTCGAGTCGTAGCCGAGCTTGCGGCCCTTATCGAAGGGCGACGTGATCGTGTTGAGCGCCCAGCCCCAGGTGCCGTTGGGGTCGTAGTCGGCCTTGAGGCCGGCCTGCTTGAAGAGCTGCTCGGAGAGGTCGGCAGCGGTCGAGCCCTCCTTCAGCGTGATCCGCTGCGCGGCGGCCCAGGTCTGCTGGGCGCCCTTGGCGTCGGTGCCGACGACGGAGCACGTGGCAGAGACTTCTTGGCTTGCGGCTTCGGTAGGCTGAGATTCAGCCTCATCGGAAGCGGCTGCAACGCTTTTGACGTTCTGTTCGGATGAATCCGGCGAAGTAGTAGAAGCCGCGACTGCGGCAGAATCGTCCGACGCTACGCCGTTGCTATCTGCGGCATTCGTCGATGTGCCATCGTTGGCCGACGCATCGCTCGCGTTAGAGCCGGTTTCAGAAACGACACCGTCGGCAGCACCGTCCGCGGCACCCGTGCCCTCGCCCGACGTCGCAGCCTGAGCCACAGCCTCGGCAATGCCCTCGGCGCCCTCGGCCCACAACTGAGCCGGCGTGGTGCCAAAGGCCATCGCGAAGGCCAGGAATGCCACCAGGCCGCGCTTGGCTATACCGCGTGCAATCGCGCCACGGCGATGCAACGAGGCGCACACACGCTCGTCCTCAAACATATCCATTTGTCCCCCATTGTCTGTACTTGGAGCGTTGCCTTGAGGCTGCCCCACGTCATCGCGCATGTTGCGCTCGAGTTCCCCCATCGGGGTCCTCCTTCCCTCCAGAGCCCTATGCACACCGGCGGCATACGCCGCAGCCGCACGCAAGATGGGAGGCGATCCGACTTAACCTTAACGACTCGGGCGCGCCGTCCGATCTGCGACGCGAACATCCCGAGCCAAGAGGAATTACGGTTACTGGTACAGCCGGGGACTTGCACCCCGATTCTCCCAAACGCGCAGGAAAACCGCGCATTCGTGCGTCTCCGCACCACCATCTAGGCCATCGATTATTACCGTCAAAATGGTATCACGCAAAAGGGCCTCGCACGCAGGCGAAGCCCAAGGTAAAAGCTATTGTTTGCGATAGGAAAATGCGGTGACGGCCGCAGCCTCTAGTGCTTGCCGCCGTGGCTGTTGAGCCAGATATTGCGGCCCAGCATAAGCGCCAGCACCAGCGCGCTCACGTAGCCCATAAAGCCAATGACCGGGATACCAAACACAACCGGCTCGATGCGTGCGTAGTACACCACCGACGAACCGATAAACAGACCGGCGATCACGATAGCCATCGACATGCGGTCGATAATTCCGCCCAGCTGTCGCAGCGCCTTATCGCTGCTCATGATCTGCGTGTTCACCTTAAGCTGGCCGCGCGTGAGCATACGCGAAGCCAAGCCCAAATACTCGGCCGCCTCGAGCGAGCCTTTTGCCGCGCGATAGCTGCTCGCGGCCAGATCGCGTCCCATATCACGCACACGCGCATAGGTGCTCTTCTCGTTTTTGATGTGCGTCTGGATGATCTGGATCATGTTGACGTTGGGCATATACTCGGTCAGCAAACCCTCGAGCGTCACCATGCCGCGCGCGAACATCGTTACCACGCTCGGCAGCTCAACATCGTTTTTGCGCGCCAGGTTTAGCAGCGAGGTCAAAAACTCGCCGATATCCAGATCCTTCAGGTCAAGGCCCGCAAAGTCAGCCACGATAAAATCCAAATCGGACAAAAACGCTGAATGATCGAGCTCGGCCGAGTCGCCACGCGTCACGGCGAAGCGCATGAGCGAATCCTTGAGCTTGGGCACGTCACCCTCGGCCACGGCGAAAATCATGTCCTTGACGATGCCACGATCGTGGCTCGACATGCGTCCGACCATGCCCAAGTCGATAAAGTAAACGATGCCGTCCTTGAGAATGATGTTTCCCGCATGCGGGTCGGCATGGAAAAAGCCGTCATCGAGCACCTGCGTCGAGTAGTCCTCGACGATAGCGGCACCGATCTTTTCCAAGTCATAGCCCTCGGCCACCAAGCGTTCAGGATCGGCGATCGAAATGCCGTCGACATAGTCCATGACCACCACGTGCTCGGTGCACAGGTCCAGATAGGACTTAGGGCACGTCACGCCATGAACGCTCTTATGGAACTCGTAGAAGTCGTTGAGGTTTTTGGCCTCGGCCAAAAAGTTGGTCTCCTCGCGAAACGAGGTCCACAACTCCTCGACTACGCCGTGCAGGTCAACGAATTGATCGGTGTTGACGAACTTGGAAACGATACGCACCACCGAGCGGATGATATCGATGTCCTGTGCCATAACCTGCTGCGCACCGGGGCGCTGCACCTTGACGGCCACGTCCTCGCCCGTCACCAGACGAGCGCGGTGCACCTGCGCGAGCGATGCGCTACCAAGCGGATTGGGGTCGATCGCATCGAACATCTCCCCCAGGCGCAGGCCGTATTCTTCTTCCAGACAACTGAGTACGACCTCGTACGGCACAGGCTCCACGTCGGAGCGCAGACGACGCAGCTCGTCGCAAAAGCGTTGCGGCAGAATCTCGGACCGGTTGGCCAGAATCTGCCCCATCTTGACGAACATGGGGCCGAGTTCCTCGAGCAGGCGGCGCAAACGAACCGGCGTGAGGTTATCCCACACGCGGTACTTTTTGACCAGACGAACAATCTGCCCGATGCGTTCGCGACGACCCGCCGGCGTGAGCTGGTATTCCTCGTCCGGCGCCATCGCGTCGGGCTCCTCGGGCACCATATCGACAGCACGCGGCTTCTTGCGAGCGCCCGAGACGGCGGCATCGACCTCATCGACAACCGCCGCCTCGTCACCCAGAGGATCTAGATTGTTGTAATCGGTGGTGGAATCTGCCATCTGCGCTGCTACTCGGCCTCTTCGGTATCCTTCGCATCGTCGGGCTCAACGGACTCGACGGGCACCGAGGTCACGTTGTCCTCGACTGAATCGACGATGTCGCGCACATGGGCCAGGAAGGCCGTGCGCTCGGGGGCGGTCATAACGCGGACGCGGGCGAGGATGAGCTCGTCGAGCACGCGCTGGGCCGCGGTCTCGCCCTGCATGCCTAAGCGCTCGGTCAGATCGGAGATGGTGCCACCGGCCTGCTCAAACATGTCGGACACACTGCGGGCGATATCGGGGGTGGCGGTGTCCTTGCGGACCTGTTCGCCCTTGGTATTAAGGTCGTCGAGGACCTTTTTGCCGCCTTCGACGGCAACGGCGGCAGCGCCAAAGCCAACGTTGATGGCGCCGTTAACAAGCTGATCGAGTTTCATAACCATGGTTGTCTCCAATCATAAACAACTGCATTGGCGTTCTTGTACCCAAGATCGAGTGAAAGCGACAAAGCGTTTTAGCGCTATTCGATCGATGGGAAATCCCTACCTCACGTTGTCGTTCATCGCGAAAGAGTTCTTCATGGCGCAGCTCGTGGTGTAGAGCACCTTGCCCAACAGGGCATCGGTTTCTACGCGAACACGCTCGGCAAACTCCTCGTTGGCGCGGGCGAGCTCGGCAGGCACCTCGGCCTCGGGCAGGGTAGCTACGGCGGTGTCGACGTCATGGATCTGTTTGTGGCCCATGCCACCGACCTTCTCCTGATAGTCCTCCACGGCGCGGCCGCACTCATGGAAGCGAACGTCAGCCAGCGCGCCGATCAGGCGGTTGGCCCAGTAGAAGTTTTCGGACGTCACGCGAGCCTGCGTGTCGGCATAGTACTCGGGCATGGTCTCGACGTTGGCGTACAGCGGAACCAGCGCGTTAAACGAGTTGGAGCCAAAGGCCATCCACTGCACGGCGCGGTAGGCCGGCTGCGCATAGGGGCGCAGCTGCAACACGGCGAGCTGGCTGTTGCGGTTGATGCCGATGGGGCGATAGGCGCCACGCGTAGCGGGCGTGCCCTTGCTGCCGTAGCAGTCGTACTCCGTGCCCTGGTAGTGGCTCGAGAGTACGTACTTAATGTCCTCGATGGTCACCTTGCGCTCGGGCACACGGCTCCAGGGGATGTCGTCGCTCTCGGGCGTGTAGTCGGCGTCGGGGCCATCCCACACGTCGCTGGGGTTGAGGCAGCGCTGCATGTACCAGGCGCGCGGCGTGTTGTAGACATGATCGCTATCGCTGTGCGAGCCAAAGGCCTCGCGCGGGTTGAAGACCGTCGCCGGGCCGTCGCCCTCGACACCCAGCGTCAGGTCCAGATGCCACTCGGCCATCCAGGCGCGCAGGTCGGCGGAGCACATGTGGTCGGCCTGGGCGCCCTCGGCGTCATCCAGGTCAAAGCTGTCGATACCCAGCTGGTTGGGCATGGACACATAGGCATCGTCAGGCACGCGCTTGGCGATCCAGTGGTGACCGCCGATGGTCTCGAGCCACCAAATCTCGTCCACGTCACTAAAGGCGATGCCGTTGTTCTCGTAAGTACCGTAGCGCTCGAGCAGGTCGCCCAGGATGCGCACGCCGTCGCGGGCGGACTTGGCATACGGCAGGACCAGGGTCACCATGTCCTCCTCGCCCAAGCCACCGGGCTGCGCCGGCACATAGCCGTCCTCACCATCGTTGCCCTTGGCGGGCACGTAGTCCACAAGCGGATCGGCGCCGCGAACGCGCTCGTTGGTGGTGAGCGTCTCGGTTGCGGACATGCCCACATTGAGCTCGTTGAAGCCGGCCTCGGCCCAGATGCCGTGGCCCGGGACAACATCGGGGACGCTCGTGTAGCGCATGGGGTTATCGGGCAGTTCAACGGTCAGGTGACTCAGGACGCTCGTGTAGACGCGCGGCTGTTCGTCGGGATGCACCACGCGCATACGCTTGGGCTCAAACACCCCGTTGGACGAGTCCTCGTTACGCGCGACCAGGGTCGACCCGTCGTAGCTCGCGTTCTTACCAACCAAAATCGTTGTGCACGGCATGCGCATCCTCCTTGAGCGAAGAAATCAAACGGTAACAGTGTATCGCTTCGGCGCAAAAAGGGCGAAACCGCCGCCCCGGCAGCCCCCTCGAGATCCCTGTGGTCAAAAAATGCCAAATATGAGTACTGTCACAAATTTAGTAGCAGCAATTTAACCGAATGCAGGTGTCGATAATCTACATTTGTTCAAAAGCTTGACAATGTAATTCCTCATAAGTCCAATAAAATAGGTTCTCTATCGATAATTAATACCGATTGAGAGCCAAAATGACCTAAAGCATATGTGACTATCTTGGCAACAGTACTCATATTTGGCGTTTTTTGGCCACGTGGTATATGTCTAACCCCTCAAACAGCCCAAAACGCCTATTTCGATGCGCGCTCCGCCGCCTCGATCACGTGTTTGGCGAGAATCGCCGTCGTTACAGCGCCCACGCCACCCGGCACGGGAGTAATTGAGCCAACGATCGGCTCTGCAGCATCAAAATCGACGTCGCCGACCAGCTTGCCGGCGGCCTCGTCCCAGTTAATGCCCACATCGATGATCGTCTGGCCCTCGCGAACCGCATCCGCGCCAATCGTGCGCGCGCGTCCAACGGCCGCAACCACAATATCAGCCGCACGGCACTCGGCAGCAAGGTCGCGCGTATGCGTATGACACGTCGTCACGGTCGCATTGCGCGCCGTAAGCATGGCGGCAACAGGACGCCCGATCACCAGCGACCGACCAACGACCGCAACCTTGGCCCCATCCAGCTCAACGCCGTAATGATCCAGTAGCGCCAACACGGCCTCAGCCGTGCAAGGAGCAAAACCCTCGCCGCGCCCCGAAAGCGTGGTGAGCAGCGAAGCGGGCGTCATGGAGTCAACGTCCTTGGCGGGATCGAGCGCTGTGGCGACGGTGTTCTCGTCAAGGCCGGCGGGCAGCGGGCGGAACATCAGACAGCCATGGACAGCCGAATCGGTATTGATGTCCTCGATGGCCGTCAACAGCTCGTCCTGCGAAACATCGGCGGGAAGCAAAATGCGGCGAGCCTCAATGCCAACCTTCTCGCAGCGCTTGAGGGCACCGCGCTCGTAGGATAGGTCGTCCTCGCGTTCACCTACACGCACGATAGCCAACATCGGAACAACGCCCCGCTCACGCAAAGCGGCACAGCGAACAGCAAGTTCCTCGGTCAGCGCGCGAGCAACGGGAGCACCCTTCAGTAGCTCAGCCATGGCTATCCTCTCTTCCTTGCAGCGTCGGAGGCGCGGAGCGCCAGCGCATCGGCGCGCGGCAACCACGTGTCCAGCAGCTCATCGCACGCGGTCTCGAGCTCCTCGGCGCGTGCACGATCCTTCATAGACGTGGTGTTCGCAAAGAGCGTCAAGCTCGCGCCCTGCATGGCGGCACGGCAGAACACAGCGCCGCACGCCACATCGGACAGCAGCTGACGCGAACCCTTGTCGGCCATGTCCTCGAGCAGCGCCAGTGCGCGCCCGCAGGCATCCATAATGCGATACGGCGGCATAGCGGCCACATGCAGCGCATCCTGAATCGCGGTCGCTCGAGCCGGATCGTCACGCGGAATACCGTACGCCGCGGACACCCGCCTGTAGGCACGAACGTCCTCGGAAACCAACTCGACAAGCTCCTGGGCCAGCTCATCAGCCTGGGCAAACGCGCGCGTCAGGTCATCCGCACGATCAGCAAGCGCGGGATTGGTCGCACCGTAGCGCGCAACCATTCCGCAAAGTGAGGCTCCCAGTGCGCCCACAAAGGCGCTCGCGCTACCGCCGCCGGGAACCGGCTCGCGCGCGGCCAGCGCCTCGGCAAACCCGCGGCAGGTCTTGTCCATCATCTCTTGGCTCATGCGCATGCACCCTCAAGTCGTATACATCGGTCGGGTGGCAACCGCCGACCAACCGCGTCAAACACATAATGGTGCTTAGTCTAGCCCATAAGTACATAAGCGTCAGCGCAACTGGCCATCGCGGATTTCTATGACGAACGATAGGCCATGTCAACGCAAGCATGGGACACATGGCCCACCTTTCGAGACTTCCGGGCAGCGGCAACTGGGGCATACATATAGGTAAGGAGCCCCATGTTGGGGCAACGCTCATCACGGCACCGGACGACGAATGGAGGAATCACCGCACAGCAAACAAAGTCATCATGTGCACGCGCAACCGCCGCCCCAGCGATCCGCGGCACACGATGTCCCTGGCAGACAAGGAGGACGCCACCATGAAGAAAAAGACCCTATCGATCCTTTCCCTTTGCATCGCCCTCTTTGCCGCGTTTGCCCTTGTCGGCTGCGGCGGGAGCGCATCGGGCGGCAGCAGCGCCTCCAAGAGCGAGAGCAAGGAAAAGACCCCCGTCGCCAAGAAGACCGACTTTATCTGGTTTAAGGTCGAGATGCCCGAGGGCGTCGGCGTAAGCGACTCCGCCGGCAAGAATGCCGACAGGGTCCAGCTCACCTTCCCCGAAGACGAGAACGCCTCGGCCGATCGTTTTATCCCCGTTTGGAAAAAAGCGCTGACTGCCGAGGAATCCCACGCCGACCAGGCGGAAAAGAAGGGGGATACGTTCCAGTGGAAGGATGGCGGGTCCGTCGAGTATAACGGCAGGACGTGGCTCGTCGGAACGTACGAGGACAACAGTGGCATCACAACCCTCCTCTTTACCGACGTTGAGCCGGGAAGCGTCTACGTCCTCATCTCGAACTTCGACCAGCACAAGAAAGAAGCCGAGGCGCTCCTCAACTCCATCGAGTTCCCCGATGACATGGCAGAGGCAGTTTCCGAGGCACGCGAAGTCGAGATTTCGAGCATCGAGATCAAGTAACGGGGCCCCGCACACACCCACGTACGCGCGCCCCATTAAAACAACGGGCACCCAACCCCGGGGAGGGCCGACAACATCGGCCCTCCCCTCTTTTTGTTCAGCAAAACATTGCCACTTGCCGGCGCAAATCCGGCCCCCAGAATGGGACACATGGCCCACCCTAGCGAGCCGTCCACGCGTACAGTAAAGGCAGGTAATCCATGGGCGATTACAGATCGAGGAGGACACGACCATGAAAAAGAAGGCCTTTGCGATTCTCACCCTCTGCATCAGTCTCTTTGCCGCAGTTGCCCTGGTGGGCTGCGGTGGCAGCGGTGGCGCTACCGGCAGTGGCGGTGGCGGCGGAGCAGAAAAGCCAGCCGTGGATATGAGGACCGACTTCATTTGGTTTAAGGTCGAGGTTCCCGAGGGCGTCGAGATCACCGACGTTGCCGGCGACACCGCCGACAGGGCCCAGTTTAAGTTCACCGAGAGCGAGCATGCGAGCGACCGCTTCATACCCATCTTCGACCCCGATAAGAACGCCGACGAACTGTTCGACTACGAGGCAAAGTGGAAGGCCAACTCCGGATGGACCGAGAGCGACCCCGTTAAATACAACGGCAAGACCTGGCGCAGTGCTTACTTTACGCACTCGGGCGGCGTAACGACCGAGTACTTTACCGACGTTGAAGGCGGCAGCGTTTACGTGCGCATCGACAACGTCGAGGAGCACAAGGACGCCGTCGAGACCATGATGAAGTCCCTGGAATTTGCCGATGATATCGCCAAGGCCAAGACCGAGGCCATGGACGTCAAGCTCGAGGATATCGAGATCAAGCGCTAAGCGACTGGCGAGCGCAGCGGGAAACACGAGCGCAGCGCAAACAAGCGACGGTACCCCAGCGCTTCGTACTAAGGGAGGGCCGGTAAACCGACCCTCCCTTTCTTATGCCGGCAGCCGACGAACGCGAAGATGCCGGGCGGCAAAACCGCCCCCCCCAGCGCGGTAACGGCACAACATGAACAAGCACCCCAGCACGTCCGCTCGCCGATTTATAGCGCCGCGCAGACAATTGAGCCGACACCTTTAAACATCCGGGCAGTAAAGTGACCAAAATAAGTGCATAACCGCACCCTGCGAATGGAGGAGTTATGACCGAACATCATGCCATCAGTCGCCGAGCGTTTACGCTGGGCCTTGGACTCGCGGCGTTGTCGCCACTTGCAAGCCTGCCCGAAACCGCCACGCTGGGCATTAGCCCGCGGACAGCCTTTGCGGACGGCACGGCCGAGTCAGCGGCCACCCTCGACAATTTCGTCATTCGCCTTCGCCCCGCGGGCTATTTTCGCACCGCGAGCGTCAACGAAGACGGCAACGTCATCGGCAACGTCTGCCACCTGTTTAATGACGGCACGTCCAGCAAGCTCATCCTTGAGCACGTAGGGACCGATGCGGACGGCACAAACTGGTATGCCATCCGCACCCTGCTCAATTTCGAAGAGCACAAGAAGACGGGCTACAGCATTTGGTCGGTCGATGGCGACTCGGACAAAGATGGAAAGGTCATCCACGTATGGAGTGGCGAGTACGACCATAAGGACAGCCGCGCCTATACGTTCGACCGCCAGTTCGACGGAACTTATATTATTCGAGACCGCATATACACGAAAAACGGTATTAACTACCTGGCCATAGAATCGAAAGGCAAAGACCAAGACAACAACAAGATTTGCCAAAAGAAATATTCCATTCCGTGGGAGCTCGAGCTTGTCGGCTACAGCATGGACAAGACCAATGCCACAGTTAGCAGCATCGACTGGACCACGTATAGCAGCTACGTCGACGGACCATGTTGGATGAGCCACGTCGAAGGCAACAAGTACCTCGACGAGCTGAGCATCCCGGGCACGCACGATTCGGGAACTTGCAGCGTGGACAACGACACCGAACCCCAATCCTCGCAAGCAAAGTGCCAGCAGGACTACATCCCCACGCAGTTGCTCGAAGGCATTCGCTATTATGATATCCGACTCGGAAAAGGCAACGACCCCGGCATCGACCATGGAAGTTGCTACCTGCTCAAAAAAGACGGGCACTTCATGCATCTCTCCGATGTCGTTGGCTACTTCAAAAAGTTTTTGAACGAAAATCCGTCAGAAGCGCTCATCATGCTTGTATCCCGAGGCAACAACGAGGCTACTGACGAGAGCCTTACGACGGCTTTCGCCAAGGTTTTGGACGACAACCCCAAACTGTTCTATACGTCGAGCCGCGTTCCCACACTGAACGAGGTGCGCGGAAAGATCGTCCTGCTGCGCCGATTTGGACTCGCCGGCGACAGCGTAAGCGGCCACACGTGGGGCCTCGACCTAACCGAATGGGACAACAAAATCGCAACACACCCCAGCAGCTCCTCTATGTGTCTCGTCCAAAACGCGCAAGGCTTTGAAGCCGCAGGGGAAACAGGCGACAAAAAAGCCTATTGCACCAAGGTATATGCCCAGGACCATTACGAATGCACCGGAACCGACAAGATCAGCTGGGTCGATATGGCCCTGCAGGAGACGGCTAAGCTCACCCGCAACGAGGTAGATGTCGAGGACGATAACGGGGCCAAGGAGCAAGTCCTGGAGCGCTGCTGGTCTATCAACTACACCAGCTGCACGAATCACAAGCAAGGAAGCAACCCATTTACCGCAGCGCGAGTCGTCAACGAGCATCTGTACAAGAGCCCGTACATCAATCCCAGCGGCATCGAGGATACAAAGTCAGATTACCTCAAGCACATTGGCATCATCGCATCCGACTTTGTTGATGCGGCGCTGGCCCGGAGCATCTACCAGCGCAATTACAATTACGATACGAAGCACGCGCAGTCGGCTTCGTGCTGCCTCCCGACCCGCATGCGCATGACGTACGGCGACTCGCTGAGCGATGCCTCACTCCAGGATGGCAAGACCGTTGGCGAGGGTCATTTCCGCCTCGTCGACAGCAGCAACGTACTCAACGTAGCAGCCTCGGGCCGTGCATTTGCCATCGAATACGTTGATGTCGACGCCCTAGGCAACGAGACCGTTACGGAGCTGCGGGGTCATGTGCCCATCGATATCGACCCGCGCGCGCTGACGCCCCATTTTGAGGGACTTGAAGGCCTTAAGGCCGGCGAAGACGTGCGCGCCAAGATTGCGGCATCACTCGAGGGCAAGCTCGAAACCGATGCCTGCACGGCCCAGCTCGAGTTTGTGCACGACGCGGACGGCGCTCCGGGCACGGCAATGGTCGAGGGCGAAACATTTGCCGCAGGAACGTACTGGGTGCGCGTGAACGGCCTCTTGGGCGACGCGGCGCAGAACTACACGCTCGCCAGCGACGGAGCCGCAAGCTTTACCGTAGCGGCCTCGGACGGTGCAGGCGGCACCGGCACCGGCACCGACGGTGGCACGGGTTCCAACGCAGGCAGCACTGATAAGAACGGTAAGGGCAACAAGGGCAAGAACTCGGGCGGAAAACTCGCCGACACGGGCGACGGCTCTGGTATCGCCGCCGGGCTCGCCGCTGCCGCCGTGGCGACAACGGTCGCCGGCGCGGCAATGCTTGCCAGTGACCGCGAAAACGCTGGGGACGGTAGCGAATAGGCAAGCCCGCCTTTTAGACACATCGACTCAATCGGGGGCGCAGGATACCGTTCTGCGCCCCCGATTTTTACCGTGGCCCGAACGCCGCCATAGGCTACATCACCATGTTCAGCGCGTTAATAAACTCCTGGGCCCTCGCACGGCTGCTCAGGCTAAAAACACAAGCAGTCAACAGCCTGTTACGTAGGAAAACGTCGCGGCCCTTGATCCTGTTGACCCCCGTGATGTCCTTAAGATAGACAATCTCGGTGTGCTTGCCACCAAAAGCGCCCTTCTTGAGCACCTCAATACGGTTGGGGTAGACCTTAACGTCTTTAAACCTACCCGAACCCTTGTCCTGAAACAGCAAGGTGTTGTTGTCCATGCCCGTCGCTCCGTGGGGTTCGCTAAAACTGTCTTAAGGTCACATTTTAGCCACCGCAAACCCTTTTCGCAGTCGTGCGCAGAGCACCAAAATCGTGTCCGCACGAGCAAATAGACTAATACGACAAGGTTTATAAGCCGTTATCCAAGGATGGCGCCGCAAAACAAAGGATTAGCAATAGCTAAGATTTAAGCCTAAAACCCTTAGGAAGTGCTAATATATAGTTATTGAAAGAGGCTGAGATGCAGAGACGCGAACTGATCCGTATCCTCGAAGAAGCCGGCTTCATCTCGAAAGGAGGCACTAATCACGAGAAGTTCGTCAAAGGCGACAAGCTCGTGCTCGTAAAACGCCACCGAGAGATCGAGGATCAAATTGCCAAAAGAATCCTAAGGCAGGCAGGGCTTCGATAGCTCATCCTCATCACATTTCGCATCACTTTTTAAAGGAGGTCTTACATGGTTTACGTATGGGAATTCGAGTTCTTTGATTCGGACGGCGTTGTCGACGCTGTGCCATGTGGCTCGCTGGGCGGAGGTGGAACGTTCGGATCCGACCTAAACGACGCTGTCGAAAGCGCCGCTGATTTTCTCGCATGCATGGTCGATGACCACCTAATGGGCGGCGTCGACCTGCCTGCGCCGGACTTTGGCCACGAGCCGCAGCACGGTGGCAAGATTATCGCCGTGGCCGTCAGTCGCGAACTCGGCGACATCCCCGCCGTCACCGCAGCGGATGCCGCGCGTATGCTCGGTGTTAGCTCAGCACGGGTATCGCAACTGATAAATGCAGGACTGTTGGATTCATGGAAGGATGGCGCCAAGCGCATGGTGTCCAAAGCTTCCATCGAGGCACGACTCGCCGACGCACCGAAGGCAGGACGCCCAAAAGAGGTCCCTATTGCTGTATAAATCAATAGCGTTGCTGGTTTTTTCATTTGTCAGATTAGCTGACAAGCTCTCCCAATTCGGGACTCAATGCGTCCCGAATTGGGCTGGACACATTACCGCAGGTAGCCGCGCATCCTCAATCCAAAGTACAAGAGGTGTTTCCCATGATAGACAGACCGAAAACAACGCTGCGCGATTGCATCTATGGGCTTGCCGTTGGCGACGCGCTGGGCGTTCCCTACGAGTTCAGGCCCCGCGGCACGTTCGAATGCACGGACATGATTGGCTACGGCACGCATGGGCAGCCCGCCGGCACCTGGAGCGACGACACATCTATGACGCTTGCCACCTGCGACTCGATTAGGGAGCTCGGGCATATCGACACCGCAGACATGCGCGACAAGTTCGTAAGCTGGATTGCCCGTGGCGAGTATACGATCGACGGCGTTTTCGATTATGGCGGCACGACCGCTCGCGCCTTGCGCACCGGCAAAGGAGGCTCCGGCGAGCGCGACAACGGCAACGGATCGCTCATGCGCATCGCGCCCCTGGCGTTTGTCGACGCGACTGACGACGAGATCTGCGAGGTCTCCGCGATAACGCACGCCCACAGAACGTCGACCGATGCATGCGTCATATTTGTCGAGCTGATGAGGGGCGTGATGAACGGCACGCTTCCCTCGTGGGCGCTTCATCTGAAAGGTGTGCCTGAGCAGGAAATCAGGTCCGGCGGCTTCGTGCGCGACACGCTTAAAGCCGCTACCTGGTGCTTT
This sequence comes from Coriobacteriaceae bacterium, assembly GCA_902835305.1. Classification (GTDB taxonomy): domain Bacteria; phylum Actinomycetota; class Coriobacteriia; order Coriobacteriales; family Coriobacteriaceae; genus Collinsella. The sequence continues at coordinate 6,488 of CADFMD010000014.1, read as the reverse complement.
GTGAACACCAACAGCTACGAAGCCTGCGTGCTCGCCACCGTCAACTTGGGCGACGACACCGACACCACCGCAGCCGTCGCAGGCGCGCTCGCCGGCACGGCATACGGCATCGAGGCCATCCCGCAGGAGTGGGTCGATACCCTGCGCGGAAAAGAGCTGATTGAGAGCTGCCTGTTTTAGGGCGCCATTCAAGAAATAAGGCAGGAGGCATCATGGAGAGGAAGGTCGCAAATATAGACGAGTTCCAAGTGGACGAAAACGGGATTCCGCTATTTCCAGCAGGACTGAAGGAAGAAGCCAACCTCTATGTTCTCCCCGACGGGCGCTACCTCCCCTGCGGGCTCTACAGGACCGCGGACGGCGGTTCGCTCATTTATGAACCGTTCGAACTCAGCGCCTTCGGGCAGATGCTTGCTTAATTCAAAGAGAGCTAGAGGCTTGCTTGCCCGTTAGATCGACACCATTCCAAAAAGGGGCCGGACATCCCCCGCCGCGACCTATGAGGTAAAATCTTGACCGCCGCGGAATCCGCCTGCGGGCAACGCTCCGATCTCCGATTGGGGTGAAGCCTATGAACTTGTTTCTTGAAATCCTGCGCCTCTCGATGTACGTGACCGGCATTGCCCGGAACCTCTACTCGATCTGGCGGGAATATAAGCAGTAACGGATAGCGAAGGGAGTCATAGAAAAGGGTCGGTTGCAGCCGACCCTTTAAGACGATAGCACCTGCGTTGCCCGCGCTTCCAAAGTTGACCGACTGAGGAGCGGGTTCCGCGGCACAACCTGATTTTACCCAGTGGCAAGGCTCTTTTACAGCCGTTCCACCGTTTATTTACATCTGGCACCACAGGCGGATACCGCGCGAACGAGAGCAAAGAAATAACGCCGGCGCGGCCAACAGAACAGACAATCCATGCGACAAAGAAATAGAAAAGCGCCCACGGTCTCGGTTCCTCACCCAGGTCTAGGCGCTTTTCTTGGCACCATCGCACCACATCCGCCATCGCCTCCGGCCCGACACTCATCAAAATGCAAGCGGGAAACGATCTCAAGATCACCAACAACAGCTTCAAGCAAGCGCTTGGGCAACTGTCACAACACGAGCGCCTGTAAATAGGAGCCAGTTTAATAAGTAAGAGAGCCTTGCCACCAATTGCCATTCGGGTACGATCGGCCAATGGGTCAAATGGCAACTAACGGGTGTCAGATATACCAATATACGCAAGATTAACTGCTAGAATGCAATGGTGGACAGGCTCACCAGCGTCGAAGAAGCATAAGGTAAGGAGTGCGCATGATTGCTGTCGACTACAGCTCCTCAACGTCATTTAATGAGGATGCTTTCGAACAAGGCATCATTGACCACTTGCAAACGAGCCTGGGGTACGAGCACCTCTATGGACCCGATGTCGCTCGTTCCTCCGACGCGTTTGACGACGCCTTCCTACCTGACGTCATTGGACCCGCTCTTGAGAGCATTAACCCCACGCTCAATCGGCGGGCGATTGATGCCTCAATTACCAAACTAAAGGAAATCGAGGGCAGCGACCTCATCGCCAAGAACAGCATCTTTATGGACATGCTCCAGAACGGTGTGGAGGCAAGCTGGTTTGACGGCAAAGAAGAGCATACAGACATCGTGCGCTTGGTCGATTACGGCAATCCCGAAAAGAACAGCTTCCACGTTGTTAACCAGTGGACCTACATCGAACGCGGCACCAACAAACGTCCAGATGTCATCGTATTCGTTAACGGTCTTCCGCTCGTTCTCTTTGAATTGAAGTCGCCCGCTCGAGCCGACGCTGACAGCGAAGACGCCTACCAACAGATTCAAAACTACAAACGACAGATTCCATCGCTTTTCGTGTACAACGCTTTCTGCGTCACCAGTGACATGCTTCACACCAAGGTTGGCACAATCACCGCCAACGAGTCACGCTTCGTTGAGTGGAAGAGCGTCGATGGAAGCTACGAGGCCACCCAGTACGCCGATTGGAAAACCCCTCTGGACGGCATGTTCCCCAAAGAGCGGTTCATCGACATCCTGAAGAACTTCATTCTGTTCTCCGAGGACGCGAAAATCCTCGCGGGATACCATCAGTACTTCGCGGTGAACAAAGCACTCGAGAGCGTGCATGAGGCCATCGGCGGCGACGGCAAGGGCGGCGTTTTCTGGCACACGCAGGGCTCGGGCAAGTCGCTTTCGATGGTTTTCCTTGCCCATCTGCTCGAAGAGAAACTCGACAGCCCGACCATCGTGGTGATTACCGACCGCAACGACCTCGACTCGCAGCTGTTCGCACAGTTCTCCAGATGCTCAGATTTCCTGCGCCAGACGCCCGTTCAGGCGCAGAGCCGTGCCGATCTTGCGCAGCAGATCTCGAGCCGCCGCGCCAACGGCATCATTTTCACCACCATGCAGAAATTCGAGGAGGAGGCCATCACCCTCTCCGAGCGCAAGAACGTCGTCGTGATGGTGGATGAAGCGCACCGCGGGCAGTACGGGTTCGAGGAGAAATACGACCGTGACGGCAAGAAGCACACGGGCACCGCGTTGCTCATCCGCCGCGCCCTTCCGAATGCGACTTTCATCGGCTTTACCGGTACCCCTATTTCTGTCGAAGACCGATCGACTCGCGAGGTTTTCGGCGATTATATTGACGTCTACGACATGACTCAGGCAGTAGAGGACGACGCAACTCGACCCGTGTTCTACGAGAGCCGCGTCGTCGCACTCAAGCTGGATCAGGGCATCCTTGCAAAAGTTGATGATGAGTACGAAAAACTCACCGAGCAGGCTAACGCCGAAACCATTGACGCAAGCAAGCGCAACTTTGCAAATCTGGACGCCGTTCTAGGTGCACCCGAAGTCATCGATGCCCTATGTCAGGACATCGTAGAGCACTATGAGACCAACCGTGCGCACGAACTCACCGGCAAGGCAATGATCGTTGCGTATTCGCGCCCCGCTGCCATGGCTATATATCAACGTATATGCGAGCTGCGACCCTCTTGGAAGGACGAGGGCAAGATCGGCGTTGTCATGACCATGGGCAATCAAGACCCCGAGTGGTGGTTCGACGTCGTAGGCAATAAGGCCCATGTTAAGGAGATGGCAAAGCGCTTTAAGGATGATGCCGACCCGCTTAAAATCGTAATCGTCGTAGACATGTGGCTCACCGGTTTTGACGTGCCGAGCCTTGCCACCATGTATGTGTATAAACCCATGCGCGGGTATAACCTGATGCAGGCAATCGCACGCGTAAACCGAGTGTATAAAGACAAGGTTGGCGGACTGGTCGTTGACTACGTAGGCATAGCCAACGCCCTTAAACGCGCCATGAAGGACTACACCAAGCGCGACCAAAAGAAATACGGCGACATGGATATCGGGAAAACCGCCTATCCTAAGTTCTTGGAAAAACTGGCGGTCTGTCGCGACAAAATGTTTGGTTACGATTATTCGGAATTCATGAGCACCGAGTCCGCCGCACGTCGAAGCGAACTTATAACGGGTGGAGTAAATCATATCCTTGCACCCGGCGACGAAGATACCACCCAAGACTTTGTTGAGCAGGCAGGAGTCATGCTCAAAGCCTATGGACTCGCCAAAAGTCGCGCAACAGACATGCAGCGCATCGAGGCTGGCTATTTCCAGGTTGTTCGAGAGCTCATCCTTCAGCTCACCGAGCAGGGCGGCACCCGCAGCAAAAACGGAGGCAAACTTACCCTTAAGCAGGTAAATGAGCGCATCAATGCACTGCTCGAACAGAATATCGTCCATACCGACGGCGTAATAGACCTGTTTAAGGTGGAAGACGAAACAGTTTCGATTTTTGATCCCAAGTTTCTGTCGAGCCTCTCGCGTATGAAAGAGAGGAACTTGGCTTACGAGTTGTTGAGAAAACTCATCGACGACCAGATCAAGGGCTACCGCAAGAAGAGCGTAACGCAGGCAAAGAAGTACTCAGAACTCATGCAAAGCATGGTAAATAGCTATCTAAATGGACAGCTCACAAACGCTGAGGTATTCGAAGAAATGCTCAAGATGGCGAAAGAGATGCTTTCCGAAAACCAAAAGGCAAAGGAGCTTGGGCTTAGCGAAGAGGAGTTTGCGTTTTACGAGGCGCTAACACAACCGCAAGCAGTCGCTGATTATTATCGCGAAAGAAATGACGAGCTGGTCGCCATCACGCAAGAGCTCGCTGCGAAGATGCGCGAAATGCGCACGGTCGATTGGCAGAAGAAGCAAAGCGCACGCGCTGCTATGCGTGTTGCAATTAAGCGTCTGCTCAAACATCATAAGTACCCGCCGGAGGGCATGGAGTCGGCACTGGCCACCGTGATGGATCAGTGCGAACTCTGGGCCGACAATGCAGCATAGGGAGTTAAGACAACATGGCTAAAAGCAAAGCTAAGGACACGAAAAAGAACACGGCCGACGTTGGCTTTGAGGATCAACTGTGGAACGCTGCAGATGTGCTGCGTGGCAACTTGGACGCTGCCGAGTACAAAAACGTCGTGTTAGGCCTTATTTTCCTGAAGTACCTCTCGGACCGTTTCGACGAACGCTACCTAGAGCTCGTCGCAGAGGGTTACGGCGACGAGGAAGATCGTGACTGCTACATGGAGCAAAATGTCTTCTTCGTTCCCGAAGAAGCACGTTGGGCGAACATCTCACAGGCGGCGCATACGCCCGAAATTGGCCAGATCATTGACAATGCCATGCGCGCCATCGAGCGCGAGAACGACAAGCTCAAAGATGTGCTGCCCAAGAACTTCGCTCGTCCCGAACTAGACAAGAGGCGCTTGGGCGACGTCGTTGACTTATTCACAAACGTACAAATGACCGATAACGAGAGCGAGAAAGACCTGTTAGGGCGCGCATACGAATATTGCCTGCAGAAATTCGCATCCATGGAGGGCAAAAACGCCGGCGAGTTCTATACACCGTCGTGCATCGTGCGCACGCTGGTGGAAATCCTCCAGCCTTTCCACGGTCGCGTGTACGACCCCTGCTGCGGCAGCGGAGGCATGTTCGTGCAGTCCGCCGCCTTCGTCGAGCACCATGGCGGCAACGTGGTACAGGACATCACCATCTTTGGCCAGGAGAGCAACCCTACCACGTGGAAGCTCGCAAAGATGAACCTAGGTATTCGCGGCATCGAGGCCGATTTGGGCAACTATGCAGACACCTTCAGCGCCGACCAGCACAAGAATGAAAAGTTTGACTATGTGTTGGCAAACCCACCCTTCAACCTCAAGAACTGGGGCGGCGAAGCGCTGCAGGAAGACGTACGTTGGAAGTACGGCATGCCGCCCGCGGGCAACGCAAACTTCGCTTGGATGCAGCATATGATTTGGCATCTTAACGGCACGGGCAAGATTGGCCTCGTATTGGCAAACGGGTCGCTCTCGAGCCAGACGAGCGGCGAGGGCGATATTCGACGCGCTATCGTAGAGGACGATTTGGTCGAGGGCATTGTAGCCATGCCGGGACAGCTGTTCTACAGCACCCAAATTCCCGTGTGTCTGTGGATCCTGAACAAGAAGAAGGCTCAGTCCGGCAAGACGCTATTCATCGATGCCCGCGAAATGGGCACCATGGTCTCTCGCAAACTACGCGAGTTTACCGAAGAGGACATCAACAAAGTCGCGTCTGCATTCGACTCCTTCCGCAAGGGCGAGTTCGAGCCCGTGAAGGGGTTCAGCGTCATAGCGGATTTGGATGAAATCGCCAAGCAAGATTTCATCCTGACACCCGGTCGCTACGTAGGCATTGCCGAGGTAGAAGACGACGGTGAGCCGTTTGATGAGAAGATGGCACGCCTGACTAGCGAGATTTCGAAGTGCTTTGAAGAGTCCAACCGCTTGCAGGAGCAGATTAAGAAGAATCTGGAGGCGATTGGTTATGGGATATAGAGTCGCACTTGGTGACGTTTGTAGCTTCTACCGCGGCGCCAGCGTCCCCCGTACCCGCATGTACGATAGGGGTGCCTATCTTTACATTCACTATGGAGATCTTTACAAAGGTTTCGACCTACACATCGACGTTGAAGACCCCGCAAAACCCATCCCATACATTCTTAACAACGAAAAGATAAAAGACAGTCAGCGTCTCAGAGACCAAGACATCGTATATGTGCTGACCTCAGAGACAGTCGATGACCTTGGTCATGCCTATTTGTTTAACAATCCAAAGGAAAAGCCTACCATTTCAGGCACCGAAACAACCATCGTGCGCGTCAATCGCCGAGACCTCGTCGTGCCGGCTTACCTCAACTATCTTATGAGCTCTCCGCGCTTTATCAGAGAGCTCCGGCAGTACACGAGAGGTATGAAGGTATTCCGTGTCCATCCCAAAGACGTGGCACGAATCGAAATCGATTTACCGCAAACTGAGGTTCAGCATCAAATTGTTTCAATACTTGACGCGATATATGCAAGGCAGCAAGCAAACTCTAAGCTAAATGGCTATTTAGCTGCGT
>CADFMD010000013.1 GCA_902835305.1 Coriobacteriaceae bacterium | reverse complement strand
TCAGGGAATTGTAATTGATGGTGAAGGTTCAAAGGTTATTTGCAAAGACTAATTTAAAATTCCAGTTTGCTGCACTCGTTCCTAGCAGGGTTTGGGGCAGGCACGCCCCAACAAGAAGCCGTCCCAAAGGGGCAAGAATGGGGACTGCGGACGATTTCTTGGACCGTTACGCGGCCCTTCCCAGCGCGGAGCGGAACTCGGCCGGGGTGCGGCCACCGAGCGCATCGCTGCGCCTCTCCGTATTGTATCGGCCGATCCAGCCCCCGAGTTCCTCGATGAAGCGGGCGGGGGTCCAGTCCGACCAGTCCCTGCCGTGCCAGAACTCCTTCTTGAGCAGGCCGAAGAAGCCCTCCATCGCCGCGTTGTCCGGGCTGCAGCCCTTGGCGGACTGGATTGGCTACGCTGATGTGGACAGTTCCGGGAGAGGCGCAAGAGACGGGAAGGCCGTGTGCGCGTTCCTGCGCGAGGGCCGTGGGGAGGGGCTGCATGGGTACGGCGCCTGTCAACTCGGTCTACGTCTTTGATGACCGGGTCGTACTCAATATCAACTTCACGGATGATGCCAAAACGGTCACCCGTGAGGAAGTGTTGGGTTCGAGTGCTGTGGACAATGTTCCAGTATGCTGGGATCGAACTCGCTAGCCGGAATCACACGGTACCCGTGACGCAGCAGCAGATCGACAAAAACACCATTGCCCGCGGTGAGCGTACCGCTAAAGGTGCCATCGTAGACGTGACCCGTACCGCACGAGGGGCTGCGGTCCTGCAAAATGCACGCAACGATCTCGGACGGGCCGCCCGCCTGCTCGCACATATCGAGCGCGCGCTGAGCACCCTGGCGAAACTCGCGATCGACCGAGATGCCCTCGCAGGTACAAACCTCGCCATTCACAATCTCGGACGGCTTGCGCGGTGTGGGCAAGCCGCCAAAAACCTCGGGGCACACCAACAGGACCTCGGTCCCTGTGCGTTCGCAGGCCTCGACCAACGCGCGATGGTAATTGTCGAGCCCGTTATATTTGCAGCTCTCTCCCATCAAGCAGGCACTCACCACGATCTTCATACATATCCCTCCCAAACAAAACGCCCCATTTGAGATAGAAACTCAAATGGGGCGTTCGACGTTGTGCAACCAGCCTTACTGCTGCTTTGGCATCAGCGGATTCTCGCGCGTGAGGAGATTCATGAACTCCTCGCCCGTGATCGTCTCCTTCTTGTACAGATAACGAGCCAGCTCATGGAGCTTAAACTTGTTCTCCTTGAGGATCTGCAGGGCGCGGTCATGTGCGTCCTCGATCAGCTTGGCGACGATCGCGTCGACGCGCTCGACCGTACCGGGGGCACAGGTGAGCGACGTGTCCTGGTTGAGGTAGGCATTCTGAACGGTACCGAGCGCCATCATGCCAAACTCTTCCGACATACCAAAGCGCGTCACCATGTTGCGGGCGAGCTTGGTGGCCTGCTCGATATCATTGGCCGCGCCAGTCGTCATCTCACCAAAGATGAGCTCCTCGGCAGCACGTCCGCCGCAGTAGACAGCGAGCTTGTCGAGCACCTCCTGGCGCGTGGTCAAGAAGCGCTCGTCCTCCTCGACCTGCATGGTGTAGCCCAGAGCACCGCTCGTACGCGGCACGATGGTGATCTTCGTAACCGGCGCAGAACCCTTCTGGCGGGCGGCAACGATGGCATGGCCGATCTCGTGATAGGACACGACCTGTTTCTCGTGGTCGGACAGAACCGTGGACTTACGCTGCTGGCCGGCGATGACGACCTCCACCGACTCCTCAAAGTCATCCTGAGTCGCGCGCTTGCGACCCTCGCGGACGGCACGCAGCGCGCCCTCGTTGATGATGTTGGCCAGGTCGGCGCCCGAGGCACCGGGCGTGGCGCGGGCAATCGCGGTCAGGTCGATCGGCGGCTCCGTCTTCACGCTCTTTGCATGCAGCTCGAGGATGTTCTTACGTCCGGTCAGGTCGGGCAGCTCAACGGGGATGCGACGGTCAAAACGACCGGGGCGCAGCAGGGCCGGGTCAAGGCTGTCGGGACGGTTGGTAGCAGCAAGAACGACGATACCCTTGTGGTTATCGAAGCCGTCCATCTCGGTCAACAGCTGGTTGAGCGTCTGTTCGCGCTCGTCGTTGCCGCTAAAGCCGCCGCCGTCACGCTTTTTGCCGATGGTATCGATCTCATCGATAAAAACGATGCACGGGGCCTTTTCCTTGGCCTGCTTAAACAGGTCACGCACCTTAGCAGCGCCGCGACCGACAAACATCTCAACAAACTCCGAGCCCGAAATGCTAAAGAACGGAACACCGGCCTCGCCGGCCACAGCCTTGGCAAGCAGGGTCTTACCGGTACCCGGAGGGCCGACAAGAAGAGCACCGCGCGGCAGCTTGGCGCCGATCTCCTCGTAGCGCTGCGGCTTCTCCAGAAAGTCGACGACCTCCTTAAGGGATTCCTTGGCCTCTTCCTGGCCAGCAACGTCCTTAAAGGTCACGCCCACATCCTTGGAAGCGATAACGCGAGCACCGGACTTGCCCAGTCCGCCGCCGCCAAAACCACCGCCGCCAAAGTTCATCGACGGGCCGTCATCGCCCATGGCCTTCTTCATGCGACGATTGAGCCACCAACCGATGAGGAAGAAGATAGCCATGGGAAGAATGAGCGTAAGCAGGTAGTAAGTCATCAGACCCGAGTTCTTATCGGGGACAACAGATTCCAGCGAGGCGCCGGATTCAAGCACGCGATCGGTAAAGCCCGCATCGTTTGGCACACCGGTCGTCTTGTAGGCGATGTTCTCGTCCTCGCCCTTCTTGGTGTAATAAATCGTGTAATCGTCCGTATTGTATTCGACCTTGTCGACACTCTTCTTATCGAGCGCTTTGACAAAGGTCGAGTAATCGGTCTTCGTAATCTGCTGCGTGTGACCGATGTTGGGGAACAGAACGGTCGAGAGCACGAGGTAGACGACGAAGGCGATGAGCACGTAGAGGATCATATTCCGTCTACGTTTATTGTCATCCATCTCCATCTGCTTGAACTCCATCTACTGGGGTTGATAATGCTTTCTAGAATACCCAACCCGAGCGACGATAAACCGACGCCGGGCACGAAAGGACAGAGATGGCATCACTGGAAGTCGGCAAGGTTCAGATCTACACGGGCGACGGCAAGGGCAAGACGACGGCTGCGCTGGGGCTTGCACTGCGCGCCAGGGGCTATGGACTTAACGTGCTTATGCTGCAGTTTGCCAAGAAGCTGCACTGCGCCGAGCATGATGCGGCGCCCCGTTTAGGTCTGCGCATCGTACAAGCCGACCGCGACACGCCCGAAGCCTGTGCCGCACAGATCATGGAGCTGGCGCGCGAGCAGATATCACAGGTCGACGTTCTGATTTTGGATGAACTCGGCGAGGCCATGCGACGGGGCTTTGTGACGCGCGAAGATGTCGAAGCGTTGATCGCGATGAAACCAACCACCACGGAGCTCGTGCTCACCGTCCGCGGCCTGCTGCCCCTCGCCGACCTTGCCGACCTAGTTACCGAAATGCGCCCCGTCAAACACTACTTCGACGAAGGCCTCCTAGCCCGCCAAGGCATCGAATACTAATTGATCCGAAGGGGACGGAGGAAAACGGATCATTAGGCGATGGCGCGGCCGAGCCAGTTGCCGCTGTGGTGGTAGATGGTAAACATCGTGGCCGTGATGAGCCAGGTTACGGGGTAAACCAGCAGCAGGTGCTCAAGCGACGGATCGAACGGCATAATCGCAAACACCCACGCCACGCGGAGCACGACCGTGCCGAATATCGTGAGCAGCATGGGCTGCAAGCTCACGCCGGCGCCGCGAATGGAGCCCGACGCATTTTCGATAATCGAGAAGATCGCGTAGAACGGCGCGATGAAATGAAGAATCGTCGTGGTGTACGCCGAAATCGAAGCATCGTCGACAAACAGACGCGACAACGGGCCCGAGAACACCATCAGCACGGCAGAGAGGCCACCGATCAGCGCAAACGAAAGCACGAGCGACGTGTGGTAGCCCTTGCGCATGCGCTCGTAATTACGCGCGCCAAAGTTCTGCGCCGAGAACGTAGTGATCGATACGCCGAGCGCCTCGGTCACCATCCAGATAATGCCATCCAGGCGCCCAGATAGACCCCATGCCGTGGTGACATCGGCACCAAACGAGTTGACCGACATCTGGATCAGCACGTTCGAGATCGAATAGGCAGCCGATTGAAAACCGAGTGGCAGACCGCACGAGATCATACTCTTACAAATACCGCGATCGATGCCGAGCTTAGACAGCGAAAGACGCCATGCACCCGGAGCGCGCATCATGCGCAACACGATCATCGTTGCATTGGAGCAAATGGTCAGCGCTACCGCGATGCCGCAGCCCAGCGCCTCCATATGCAACACAGCAACAAAGATGATATCCAGCACCACGTTAACAAGGCAGCCAGAGGCAATGATCACAGCGGGACCGCGCGTATCCCCCACGGCACGCAGCAGTGCGGTTCCCATATTAAGCAGCAGTGCCGCAACCATCGCGGCAAAATAACAGCGAGCATAGGCAACGCCCTCGGCAAGTAGCTCGTGCGGCGTATTCATCAACACCAGCATGGGCTCGACAAAAACCATGCCAAGAATGGAAACGACGATGCCGCCCACCAAAGCAAGCGTCATGGCTGTATGGACCGAACGGCTCAGACGCTCGCTATCGTGCTGGCCAAAAAACTGACCCGTGATAACGGCACAACCGGCGCCAACGCCAACGCAAAAACCAATGCAGAGCTCGGTGAGCACCATCGTGGCTTGAATGCCGCCAAGCGCAAGCTTGCCGCCAAACTGACCGACGATATAGGTGCCGATAAGCGTGTAAGCCTGCTGAAAAAACGAACTAAAAAAGATGGGAACGCACAGCGACAGCAATTGCTGCCAAATGACACCTTGCGTTACATCGATAGACGTAGATTTCTTAGCCACACGCCCTCCCCAAAAGCGCACGTCAACCGACAAAACAGCAATTTAAAACCAAAGCCAAAACCAGCTTAGCACCGACTGGCGGCGACCGAAACACCCCGAATCAGAGCGCGGTGCGGAATATCTGCCTAGTGATACAAACCCGGCTGGTAGTGGTAATCGTTGCTCACGTGCGGGCACAGCTGCCAAAAGGCGACGGCGCTCGCCGCGGCCACGTTGAGCGAATCGACCCCGTGCGCCATCGGAATGCGCACGGCTCGGTCGCAGCCGGCAATGGTCTTGGCGCCCAAGCCGGCACCCTCGGTACCCATAAAAATCGCCAAGCGATCAATCTTCTGCAGCACAGGATCGTCCAGCGAAACGGAATCATCCGTCAACGCCATAGCGGCACACGAAAAACCGGCATCATGAAGCGCGGCCAGGCCATCATGTGGCCACACGCGAGCCTCACTGCCAATACGCGTCCACGGCACTTGAAACACGGTGCCCATGCTCACGCGGGCCGAGCGACGATACAGCGGGTCGCAGCACGTAGGGCTCACCAGAATGCCGTCGACATTGAGCGCGGCAGCCGAGCGGAAAATCGCGCCCACGTTCGTGTGGTCGACAATGCCCTCGAGCACGCACACGCGCACAGGGCGCTCCCCCGCCGCCTCGACAACGCCACCCAAGAACTCATCGACCGGAATCTGACGCGGGCGACGAAACGCCGCGAGCGCACCGCGCGTCACGTTAAAGCCCGTCAACTGCTCCATGAGCTCCATCGAGGCCACGAACACCGGGACCGGACCCGCTCCCTCGCGCACAACCAAGCGCTCAAACAGCGGCATCATCTGGTCGAGCCAGCGTTCACCCAAAAGAAAGCTCACCGGCTCGTATCCGGCACGCACCGCACGCTCGATGACCTTGGCGCTCTCGGCGATAAAGATGCCCTTCTGCGGCTCCAGTACGCAGCGCAGCTCACGCTCGGTCAGTCGCACATAGGCATCGAGCCGCTCGTCCTCGAGCGAATCGATTCGCAGCACCTCAACGGCATCAGTCATAGTAGCCAGCCCGCACCCTTCTTACAGCAGCATCTATATCAAACGAGGCGACGCCAAGCGCCGCCCCTCAATCATTCCAACCCGATAATACCGTGGGCAAATAGGAGATTTACGCCTCAACGCGACGATACGTCACGAACTCATAATCGAGGCCTTCGTCACCCTCGCCCGCGGCAATCGTGGCAACCCCTTCGCGCCGCGCAACTTCCCACGCGGGATCGGCGTCCAAGTCGGGAAAGTACGTGTCCACGGGATGAACGCAGTGGTTATGCGTGACCTCGGCCTCCACGCAGTACGGCAAAAACTGCCGATAGACATCGCCGCCGCCGATCACCCAGGCAACGGGTTCATCGGCAACCGCGGCAAGCGCCTCGTCGATACTATGCACCACGTCGACGCCCTCGGGAGCAAAGTCCTCATCGCGCGTGAGCACGATATTGCGGCGGTTCTTGAGCGGACGTCCGCCGGGAAAACTCAGCAGCGTCTTGCGTCCCATAATGACCGGGCAACCTTTGGTACACGCCACAAAATGGCGCATGTCGGCGCGATTGGACACGACCATGTCACCCTCGCACCCAATGCCCCAATCGTCACACACGGCAACAATGGCAGAAAGCTTACACCTCACGCGCGTCACCTACACCGCAATGGGGATGTTCTTGACCTGAGGGCCGTGCTCATAGCCCTCGACGATCAGATCATCGGTCGTAAACGCATAGAAGTCATGCACATCGGGGTTGAGCGTTACCTTGGGCGCAGCAAACTGCGGACGCTCAATAAGCTCGCGAACGATATCGACATGACGGTCGTAAATGTGGGCATCGGCAATCACATGCAGCAGCTCGCCAGCGATCATATCGACCGACTGCGCGACCATCATCAGCAAAATGGCGTACTGGCACACATTCCAGTTGTTCGCAGCCAAAATATCCTGGCTGCGCTGGTTGAGAATCATGTTGAGCGTCGGTTTATCATCCTGCGGACGCTGCGTCACGTTATACGTCACGCTGTAGGCACACGGATACAGGTGCATCTCGGACAGGTCGCTAAACACATAGGTGTTCGTCATAATGCGGCGGCTGTACGGCGTGTTCTTAAGGTCGTACAGCACGCGATCCATCTGGTCAAAGTCGCCCTCGGCATAATGGCTCTTCTGCCCAATCTGATACCCGTAGGCCTTGCCGATGGAGCCAGTCTCGTCGGCCCACTCGTCCCAAATATGGCTGTTGAGGTCATGCACGTTATTGGACTTCTTTTGATAGATCCATAGGATCTCATCCATGGCAGATTTGAGGGCCGTACGACGCAAGGTAAGCGCCGGAAACTCCTCGCGCAGGTCATAGCGTGCCGTGACACCAAAGTTTTTAATGGTATAGGCAGGGGTGCCATCCTCCCACACCGGGCGGACCTTTTGGCCCTCGGTGGTGGTGCCATGGTCCAGAATATCGCGGCACATGGTTACAAACTGTTGATCAGCCTTGCTCATTGACCCTCCTGTCAGTCGCCTAAAAGCGAGATTCATTGTATCCCAGGCACATGCGGCCCCACAGCCCAAACATATGCCTTCATTTTCTGGCATATGCCAGAAATTCCTTGCGTAAATCTGCGCGTTCGCTATTCTATTGTTGACATATGTCAGATAAGGAGCACGTATGGCAGGAAGACGCGAGAAACTGCGCCGCGTCGGGATCATCCCCGAATACCGCGGCTTTACCCCTGACGGCCTAGCCAGCGGAGACGCCATCGACATGACGGTCGACGAACTCGAGGCGCTGCGCCTGTGCGACCTGGAAGGCCTTAACCAAGAGGCAGTCGCAAAGCAGATGGGTATCGCGCGCGCCACGGTGGCGGCTATTTGCAGCCGCGCGCATCGCAAGGTGGCAAACGCGTTGGTCAATGGTCGGGCGCTCATCATCGAAGGCGGCAATATCGCGTACTCCCCCATTACCACGGCAACGGCCGTATGGCCAGCAAAGGAGATCGACACCATGAGGGTGGCAACCACGTACGACAACGGCAACATCTTTATGCACTTTGGCCGCAGCGAGCAGTTCAAGATCTACGACATTCAGGACGGCAAGGTACTCAACGAGCAGGTCGTGGGCACCGGCGGCACCGGCCACGGTGCCCTTGCGGGCCTGCTCGCCAACGGTGGCGTGGACACGCTCATCTGCGGCGGCATCGGCGGTGGCGCCATCAACGCGCTTGCCCAAGCCGGCATCACGGTGTACGCAGGAGCTCAGGGCAGCTGCGACGCTTGTGTCGAGGCCCTTATCGCCGGAACGCTCGCACAGAACGGCGAGGCCACGTGCGGCTGCCACGGCCATGACCACGACCACGCCCACGAACATGGCGAGTCCTGCAGCTGCCACGGCCATCACGAGCACGAGGGCTGCGGCTGCCACTAACGGCACGGCACCGCGAGCTCGGGACGCGAAGCCGAACGCAACCCAACAATCAAAGCCAACAACAAAGGCCACCCGGTAGCTTCCGAGTGGCCTTTGCCATATCAAGCTGGAATTACAGCCCTATTTCTTATTGCGCATCTGCGCTTCCATCTGGCGCAGCAGCTCCATATCGGACTTGGGGCCGCCCGTACCCAGGCCGCCCATGCCGCCCAGACCCATGGCATCCAGACCGGGAATATTGGGCATGCGCATCTTCTTGCCCTTCTTACCCTTTTTGCCCTTCTTGCCGCCGGCCTGCGCCTGATTGGCCATCGTGCGCATGCGGCCCATCATCTTGTTCATCTCGCCCCACTGCTTCATAAGGCTGTTGACCTCGGTGGGGGTCACACCGGCACCCTTGGCAATGCGGGCACGGCGCTGACCGTTGATGATGGAGGGACGCAGGCGCTCCTCCTTGGTCATCGACATGATGATGGCCTCGTTCTTGTCGAAGATGCCCTCGTCCAGGTTGCCGCCCATCTGGTTGAGCGCGCGCTGGCCGCCGGGGAGCATACCCAGGATGCCCTTCATGCCGCCCATCTTTTTGACGGCTTTCATCTGGTCGAGCATGTCGTTCATGGTAAAGCCCTCGCGCAGCATACGCTCGGCAGCCTCGAGCTGCTCAGCGTCAGCCGCCTCCTGGGCCTTCTCGATGATGCCGACGACGTCGCCCATGCCCAAGATGCGCTTGGCCATGCGGTCCGGGTAAAACGGCTCCAGCGAGTCGGGCTTCTCGCCCATGCTCACAAACTTGATGGGCTTGCCGGTCACCTGACGCACCGAAAGTGCGCCGCCGCCACGGGCGTCACCGTCGAGCTTGGAGATGATCACGCCGTCAAAGTCAGTGCGCTCGGCGAAGGTCGAGACGACGTTGACGATATCCTGGCCGGTCATGGCATCGACGACCATCAGCACCTGATCGGGCTTGACGGCCTTCTTGATGTCGACGGCCTCCTGCATCATCTGCTCGTCGATCTGAAGACGACCGGCGGTATCGACGATCACCACGTCACGAAGGTGGTCGACGGCCTCCTGGATGGCGCCCTTGGCGATGTCGACCGGGTGCGCACCGTCGCCGCGGAAGACCGGCACGCCGATCTCGCCACCGAGCGTGGCAAGCTGATCGGCAGCAGCAGGACGGTAGACGTCGCACGCGGCGAGCAGCGGCGAGCGGCCCTGCTTCTTGAGCAGGTAGGCAAGCTTTACGGCAGCCGTGGTCTTACCGGAGCCCTGCAGGCCCACGAGCATGATGACATTAGGAATGCGGTTACTAAAAACGAGCTTGCTCTCGGTGGAGCCGAGCATCTCGGTGAGCTCGTCGAGCACAATCTTGACGACGTTTTGCGCCGGCGACAGCGACTCCATGACCTCGGCGGTCATGCAGCGCTCCTTGGTCTTAGCAACGAACTCCTTAACGACCTTAAAGTTAACGTCGGCCTCGAGCAGCGCCATGCGAATGTCGCGCATGGCCGAGGTGATATCGGCCTCGGTCAGCTTACCCTTGCCGCGCAGGCGGTCAAATGTGTCGTTGAGGCGATCGCTCAGAGAATCAAACACTAGTCACTCCTTAATTGGACTCGCCCACCAGGGCGCGGCAGAAATCTTTGGCGTTAAACTCCTGCAGGTCATCGACCTGCTCGCCCACGCCGATGCGCAGGATCGGGAGCTTGAGCTTCTCGGCCACGGCCATGGCGATACCGCCCTTAGCCGTGCCGTCGAGCTTAGTCATGATAATACCGTCCAGGCCCAGCGCCTCGTTAAACTCGAGCGCCTGGTTCAGACCGTTCTGACCAGTGGCGGCATCGATCACAAGCACGACCGAAACCGGCATGGGGCCGGCGGCCATATTGGCGGCGCGCTTACGCGTCACGTTGACCACCTTGGCGAGCTCGCGCATGAGCTCGGGGCTCGTATGCAGACGACCGGCGGTGTCGATAAGCACCAGGTCGCTGCCGCGCCTGTCGGCCTCGTCGAGCACGTCGTAACAAACGCTCGCCGGGTCGGAGCCGCGGTCGCGCTTGATGACGGGAACACCGGCGCGCTGACCCCACACATCGAGCTGCTCGATGGCGGCGGCACGGAAGGTATCGGCCGAACCGATCACGACATTCTTGCCGCGGGAAGCCATGGCGCTCGCAATCTTGCCGACCGTCGTGGTCTTGCCGGCACCGTTGATGCCCACAAACAGCACGCAGCTCGGCGTATCGGAGAACGGATCGCGCTCGATGGGCACAAAGTGCTGCTCAAGCTGCTCGGCCAGAGCGCGACGAAGCTGCGGTGCGGTCTTGAGGTTCTTCTTGGCTGCGGCATCGCGCAGGTCATCGGAGACCTGAATAGCGACCTCGGCACCCATGTCACCCATAACGAGGGTGTCCTCAAGGTCCTCCCAAAAGTCCTCGTCGACCTCGCCGCCAAAGTAGAAGACCTCGTTGAGGGCCTCGCGGCTGCGCTCAAGTCCGCGCGAGAGAGCGTCAAAGAATCCCATTATGCATTCACGACCTTTCCGGTTTCGCGATCGAGTTTTTGCGAGACGACGCGGCTGACGCCGTCGGCTTGCATCGAGACGCCATAGAGAACGTCAGCGTCCTCCATAGTACGGCGCTGATGCGAAATGACCAAGAGCTGTGTATCGGAACGCAGCACATCGAGGGCTCCGATGAGCTTGGACAGGTTGGCGTCATCAAGCGCCGCCTCGACCTCGTCCAGCACATAGAACGGCACCGTGCGCGTGCGGTACACGGCAAAGAGCAGGGCGAGCGCCGTCAGACTCTTCTCGCCACCCGACATGAGCATCATCTTGGTAATGCGCTTGCCGCGCGGCTGCGCCACAACCTCAATGCCCGTCTCGGCAGGATGCTCGGGATCGGTCATCTCAAGATGAGCCTGGCCACCCGGGAACAGCATGGCGAAGATCTCGCGGAAGTTCGTGTCGACCTTCTCAAACGTCACCAGAAACGCCTTGCGCATCTTGCGATCAATGGCCACCGTGATCTTGGTGAGCGCCTTGCGCGCGCTCTCCAGATCAGCCAGCTGCTCCTCGATGTAGTCGGCGCGGCGCTTGAGCTGCTCGTACTCCTCCATGGCAACCTGGTTCACGGGGCCCAGATTGTTGATCTGGCGCACAAGCTGGTTGAGCTCGCGCTCGGCGGCATCGCGATCGGTGGGCGCCGGCAGCATGAGCGCTTCCTCGAGCACGGTGGTACCGTCGGCGGTAATAACCTTGATGGCCGCCTCTACCTGCACCTCGAGCTTGCCGCGCGCAACCTTGAACTCATTTTGCGTCGCCGTGGCGGCATCAACCCGCTCCTTGGCACGGGAGATCCCGGCCTTGGCATCCTCGATGGTCTTCTTGAGCGAGGCCGAGTCCGCCTCCTCCAGAGAGGCCTGGTCACGCAGACGCGCTGCCCAATCCGACGCGCGCTCCAGCAGGGCCGAATAGCGCTCGTGCATGGGGTCGACACGCAGGCGCAGGAGCTCGAGCGAGCGCGAGGCCTGGCGCGTTCCGCGGATACGGCGGTCGATGCCCTCCAGGCGATGCTCCAGATCGGGCACGCGGCCCTTCAGCGAACGAAGGCGCTCGCTGGTCTGGGCCAGGCGAACCTTGGCGTCGGCGAGTTTGCCGGCTGCCTCGGAATCGTCGCGGCGCACGCGATCGAGCTCGTCGTTGGCCTCGGCAATCTGCAAGCCTAAGTCGCTCGCCTGCGCACGGGCCTCGTCACGCGAACGGGTAAGTTCGTCCACGCGCGGACGCGCGGCGCGAACGGCCTCAGCGGCCTGCTCGCGACGCTTGGAAATCCGCACCCGCTCGACCTCGGCATTGTTGGCGCTTTGCTCCAGGCGGCCGATCTCGGAGAGCAGCGAGCGGCGCTCGCCCTCAAGACGGGCGATCTCGCCAGCGGCATCGCCCTCGGCGGCACGGGCCTCCTCGACGGCGACGTTGGCCTCAACGACTTGGTCCGACACATGCTCAAACACGGCAGCCAGATCGGGCTCCAGGCCCTCCAGCTCGCGGATAAGACGTTTGCGCTCCAAAACGCCCGAAGCCTCGCCGGCATCGAGCCCCACACGCACCAGGCCACCACAGCTCACGCGGGCGCCATCGGGCGTCACGTAGGTCACACCGTCAACGACGGGCGCGGCCAGTGCGGCAGCCAAATCATCGACCACGTAATAGCCGCCGAGCAGTGCCTCGACAACCGGACCATAACCGGCGCGCACGGACAGGCGATCGACCAGACGCGAACCGGCAGCGCTCTCGGCGGCAGCAGAGCCGCTCACGCCGCGCGCCATCAGCAGCGCCTCGCCCGAGGCCTTCTTCTGGTCCAGGGCAGCGCGACCGGCGCGCTCGAGTGCGGCAGCGTTATCGAACAACAGGGCATCGATATCGCCGGCGAGCAGCTGCTCAACCAGGCCCTCAAGCTCACGCGGTGCCTCGAGCACATCACCCAGACGGCCCGAAACATCGTCGCCCAGCGCGCCCACCAGACGGCTTACGAGCGGCGAGCTGTCTGCCATGCGGGCATCGAGCTTCTTTTGGCTGGCAAGCTCCGAGCGCACCTCGGACAGTTTGTTGCGCGCCTCGCTCTCGCGGGCACGCAGGTCCTTAAGGGCTGCACGGGCGACCTCGGTAGCCTCACGAGCATCAAACTGAGCTTGACGGGCCTGATCAAGTGCACTGTCGAGCTCCTCGGCGCGGTCGCGACGGCTCTCGAGTGAGGCCGTGACTTCCTCGAGCTGCTCGTCGATCTGCTCCAGGCGTGAGGCGTACATGTTGTCCTCGACCTCGGCGTTGCTCAGCGAGTCCTTCACCTTGGCGAGTTCGAGCGCCGCGTTATCGGCCACACGCTGCACATCGCGTTGCTCACGCGTAAGCTGCGAAATCTGATTGTCGAGCGCAACGCGACGCTCGTGGAGCTCGGCGGCGGCAGGTCCGGCGGCGTCAACGTCCTCCTGGGCCTGCATGTGCGCGCCGGTCACTTCCTCAAGCTGCGCACGTGCATCCTCGAGCTCCTCTACCACGCGACGACGCTGATGCTCGGAGCTCGAAATCTGCCCGCGCATGTCGGACAGGCGCGACACCATGTTGTGGCCCTTTTCCTCGAGCAGACGCATATCGGAGTTAATGCGACCGACCACATCTTGCATATGGCGGCGCTGCTCGCCCAGATCGCCCACAAACAGGCCCTTTTCCTCGAGCATGACCTGGAGCTTCTCGAGCTCGCGCTCCTTTTCGCCCATGCGGTACTGCGCAAGCTCCAGCTCGGCGGCGCCTTCCTTGGAGCGGCTCTCCAGGTCGTTCCACTGCGACTGCAGCGAACGCAGCTCGTCGACGGCTAGCATCTGCGTAAGCTCGTTCGCGCGCGAGGACAGCTCTTTGTACTTGCGCGCACGATCGACCTGACGCTCCAGCGGTCGCAGCTGACGGGCAATTTCCTTATTGATGTCGCGGGCACGCGTCAGGTGCTCGTCCATCGACTTAATCTTTTTGAGCGCACGCTCCTTGCGGCGCTTGTGCTTGGAGATGCCGGCGGCCTCCTCGATGAGGGCGCGGCGCTCCTCGGGGCGGCTCTGCAAAATGGCGTCGAGCTTGCCCTGGCTGATGATGGAATGCGTATCCTTGCCCAAGCCCGAATCGTGCAGGATGTCCTGAATGTCCATCAGGCGGCACGGACTCGAGTTGATGAGGTACTCGCTTTCGCCCGAGCGATACATACGACGGGTGATGGCGACCTCGTCAAAGTCGACGGGCAGCATATGGTCCGAGTTATCGAGCACCAGCGTGACCTCGGCGACACCCACCGGCTTGCGCGCTGACGAGCCCGAGAAGATGACATCCTCCATGGCCTGGCCGCGCAGCTGCTTGGCGCTCTGCTCGCCCAGGACCCACAGAATCGAGTCAGAGATGTTCGATTTTCCCGAGCCGTTGGGACCGACGATGACGGTCAGGCCCGGCTCAAACGTCATATGGGCGCGGTCGGCAAACGACTTGAACCCTTTGAGCGTGAGGGACTTGAGATACACGGTTCCTCGCTTAAACAGGCTTCTTGTTGAGAATCACGCCGTTGGTGGTGTAGCCCATGCGGTCAAGTGCCTCAAGTGCAGCGGCTCCCTCGGCTTCCTTCTTTGAGGAGCCGGAGCCGCGACCCTGGCGAATACCATCGATCAACACCACGGCGGTAAAGGTGGGCGCATGCGCCGGGCCCTCGGAGCCAACGAGCTTATACGCCGGGGGTTCGTGACCGTCGGCTTGCACGCACTCCTGCAAGAACGATTTGGGGTTCGCGGGGTGCTCGGCACGCTCGGAGGCCAGGTGCGGTTTGAGCGTACGATGGATAAAGTCCGCCGCAACATCCCAGCCGGCATCCAGGTACAGCGCACCCACGAGCGACTCGTAGACGTTCTCGAGCGCCGAGTGCAGGCCGCGCGCGCCGGTACCGGTCTCGGAGGCACCAAAGATGATGATGTCGTCGATGCCCAGCTCATGCGACACCTCGGATAGCGTAGCGCCCGAGACAAGCGACACCTTCAGGCGCGTGAGCTTGCCCTCGTCAAACTCGGGATAGGACTCAAAGAGCGAACGGGCGACGACGGCGCCCAAAATGGAATCGCCCAAGAACTCAAGGCGCTCATAGCTGGCAGAAACCGGCTGGCCCTCGACTGCCGAGGGATGCGTAAGCGCCGCGCGCAGAAGCACCTTATTATTGAACTCGTGGCCCAGAATTTCCTGGGCACGCGTAAGTCGTTCAGACAAAGCCAAGACCTAGGCCTCCCTGGCGTTTTCAATCGCGTCGACGGCGTCGGCGACAGAGTTGAGCGAGAGCAGAGTCTCGTCATCGATCTCGAGGTTGAACTCGTCCTCGATAGCCGTAACCAGCTGCAGGCGCTCGAGCGAGCTGGCATCGAGATCGTCAAAGGTGGTCTCATCGCTAATTTCGGCAACATCGACGCCCAGAACGTCAGCAGCGACCTCGGCGATCTTGTCGAAGATTTCGGAGCGGTCCATAGCGCTTCCTCTCATAGTGCATGAATATCAAAAGAATGGTACCGCCCGGGCGGTACCAAGACACGGTTCTGATTCTACCCCACGAAGCAGGCCGCGAGGCACATAACAGCGCTCTAACTCGCTCTTACAAAACGATGCCGTCCATGGAGTTGGCGACATTCTCGACCAGCCCGGCGCGCACGGCTTCGGCCGCCGCAAGCGTACCGTTTTTAACAGCTTCGACCGAGGTGGCGCCATGGCCGATCAGAACCACGCCGCGCAGGCCCAAAAGAATCGCGCCGCCCTTGGCGTCGCCAGAGAGCTTGGCCTTTATCTCACGCATCTGCTTTTTAATGAGCAGCGCGGCGATCTTGGTGCCAAGCGAAGACACAAAGACGCCCTTGAGCTCCTGCAACAAAAACTTGGCAGCGCCCTCGGTGGCCTTGAGCGCAATGTTGCCCGACATGCCGTCGGCGACCACGACGTCAAAATTGCCCGACGTAAGATCGGTGCCTTCGCAGTTACCCACAAAGCCGGGAACGGCGGCTTTCATGGCCGGGAAGCAGGCCTTGGTAAAGTTGGAGCCCTTCTCGTCCTCGGTGCCATTGGCAAGCAAGCCCACGCGAGGATGCTCGATGCCCAGGACAACGCGGGCATAAGCGCTACCCATCTGGGCAAAACGCACCATGTCGTCCACCTCGACATCGGGGTTGGCGCCCATGTCGCACAGCACCGTCAGGCCGCCGGCACGATTGGGCAGCGCATTGGTCAAACAGGGGCGCACCGGCTGCTTCTTGCCTTCGGCCATATATCTAAACGGTGTGACGTAGGCGGTCGCGGCAGCGGTCATGGCGCCGGTGGAGCCGGCGGAGAAAAACGCGTCCGCGTTGCCCTTTTTGATGGCGCGGCAGGCAAGCACGATCGAGGACTTGCGCTTGGTCATCACGGCGCGAATGGGATCGTCATCCATGGCGATAACGTCGGGTGCCTCAAGAGCCTCAACACGTGCATGGGAAACAGCAAAGGGATTGACGATTTCAGCGGGGCCAGCTGCCAAGACCTCGATATCGGGATCGGCGGCAAGCGCAGCCTCGATACCATCGAGAACAACCTGAGGTTTCTCGTCTCCGCCCACAACGTCTACACAAACGCGAACGTTACTCATATACATGCTCCTTATACAAAAATGGCCGACTCATTGAGCCGGCCATTGTGGTTCCATTTGGAACGGCATCGCATCCAGAGTATAGCGTTACTCGGTAACGATAACCTCGCGGTCCTTGTAGAAACCGCAGCTGGGGCACACGTTGTGCGGAAGCTTGACAGCGCCGCAACGGGGGCACGTGGACTGAGCCGCAGCCGAAATCTTCATGTTGGCGGAACGACGGGTGTGAGTGCGGATACGACCCTGCTTTTGTTTAGGTACGGGCATAGTGACCTTCCTTATGAACTATCCAGTGTGGCGATTACGCGCAAGTAGCGATACTACCACAGTTTTACTCATCGAGCTTGAGATTCTTCAATGCTGCAAATGGATTTTCCGTGGCAGCGGCCCATTCTGCCTCTGCCTGAGCGGCACAATCGCATTGCTCGACGTTGAGATTGCAACCGCAAGTGGGACACAGACCGCGGCAATCAGGCTTGCAGAGCACCACAAACGGCGTGTCCATGACGACCGCGTCGTTGATGGGCTCACCCAGATCGACGATGCGGTCCTCACCCAGGAGCTCGTAGCCGTCCTCGTAGGCCTCGGGATCCTCGGGCTCCTCAAAGAGGTAAAACTCCTCGATCTCGCCGGCGATATCGAACGAAGCGGGCTCCAGGCAACGGTCGCACTCGCCGGTGGCGTGCGCGCGGACCATGCCCGTGAGCAAGACACCGGTACCGGCATTGGTAAAGACAACGTCGTAGTCGATGCCGTCCTGTAGCTGGTACTCCTTCTCGCCCACCGTGTAGGTGGCAACATCGACCTTACCGGTCAGCGGATACGAATCTCCAGGAAACTCGAGCTGCTCAGATAGATCGACGGTAACGCTCGGGAACTCAGCCATTACCACTGACCATTCTGTTGGGCGGCACCCTCGTTAAGCTGCTGACGGCAACGGGTAACGGTGCCGGTCAGGCTCTTGAGATTCTCCTCCAGGTGCGTAAAGACCTGCTCTGCGTAGTCCTCGGCAGCATAACGCGTCTCGCGCTCGTACTGCTGGGCACGATCACGGATGTCGTCGGCCTGCTGCTGCGCTAAGCGAACGATCTCCTGCTCACCGGCAATGGTGAGGGCCTGCTGCTGAGCGTCGGCGATGATGGAATCGGCCTGAGCGGCGGCGGAAGCCATAAGCTCCTCGCGCTCCTTAAGGATACGACGGGACTTCTGCCACTCCTCGGGATAGCTCATGCGGATCTCGTCGAGGATGTTGAAGAACACGTCGGCGTCGATGACCTTGAACTGAGCGTTCTTGCCGAAAGGCGGCTTGGCTTCCTCGATCAGCCCTTCGAGCTCATCGACCAAGCTGACGATCCTATCGCCAGGAAAATTCTCGCCCGGCATCCAGTCTCCTTTCATAGGTAACATATCATCGTGCTAGTTTACCACATGCCACCAGGCAATAAGAAACGTCATGAAAAGCGATGTCTGAGCGCTTCGACCACGTTGGGCGGGACAAAGGTCGATACATCGCTACCGAGCGAAGCAATCTGGCGCACCACCGAACTCGAGATGTAGCCGTACTGCGGAGCACTCATGACAAAGATGGACTCCAGCTCGTTATCCAAGCGATAGTTGAGGTCGGCCTGCTGTAGCTCGTACTCAAAGTCGGTCATGGCGCGCAGGCCCTTGACCACGGCCCCCGCCCCCTGCTCACGAGCGAAGTCGACCAAGAGGCCGGTGAAGGGCAGGACCTCGACGCCGTCAATATCGCCGAGCGCCTCGCGGGCCAGCGCCACGCGCTCATCGAGCATAAACGTGGTGCCCACACCGTTTTTACCCTGCGACTCGGCAACGGCGACGATCACGCTGGGAAAGATGCGGCGGGCGCGGCGGATCACATCGATATGGCCAAACGTGATGGGGTCGAAGGTGCCCGGGACGATCACGCGGTTGATGGTGTCATTCATGGGCATCCTCCGAAGGCACGTCCTCGTCATTATTGCTGTCGTCGGCATCGTTGTTCTCGTCCGCGGCAACCCAGCGCAGCAAGTCAACCGAGGTTATGCCGTAGCGCTTCTCCCGCACGGTCTCAAAGCCAGCCGGGTGAGCACCCGCGTCGGCCGCGGCATGCTCAAACAGCGCGTAGGCCCCCGGCGCCAGCAAGCCCTGCTGGGCAAGATTGCACAGCAGCTCCTCGACCGGCTCGGCGCCAAAAGCATAGGGCGGGTCGAGCAAGACCAGATCAAAGGGGCCGCCCGGCACGCGGCCGCGCGAAGCGCTCGCAAGGACATCGCCCGTCACCACACGCCAACGCGCGCGATCGCGGCAGAGCGACTCGATATTCTTGGTAATGAGCCTCGCGGCATTGCGATCGATCTCGAACGTCGTGAGCGAACGGGCTCCCCGCGAGAGCATCTCAATGCCTAGGGCACCGGAGCCGCCAAAGGCATCCAGTACGCGGACCTCGTCCAAATCAAAGTCAAAGGCCGATAGGACCATGGATGCGCACGCTTCGCGCACGCGGTCGGTCGTCGGACGCGTAACATCGCGACCGCGCGGCTCTTCGATTTTGCGACCGCGCCATTCACCGCCGATGATTCTCATCCTCCGCTGACCTCCTTAAAAATGTGTCGATATCGCATGGCGACCGCATCGCGCAGGGGGCGCGTCGCCACGGAGTCAAGGGTGCAAGCATACCGCAAGAGCTCGACCGCGTCCAAATGGGCCCATTCGATAAGGTCCTCATCGGCGTCCAGGTCCACAAAGCGCAAGGTCACGCCGCCGTGCTGACGGTAACCCAGGATTTCGCCCTCGTGACGCAGACGCAGGTCCATCTGGGCAAGCGTAAAACCATCCGAAGTTTTTTCGAGCGATTGCAGGCGATCTTGTGCTGCCGACGCGCCGCCGTTGCCCTTGGAGTGCGTCATGACCAGGCACGTGCCCGACACACTGCCGCGGCCCACGCGACCGCGCAGCTGGTGCAGGGCAGCCAAACCAAAGCGCTCGCCGTTCTCGATGACCATGACGGTGGCGTTAGGCACGTCGACGCCCACCTCGACCACCGTAGTCGAGACGAGCACGTCAATCTCGCCACGCTTAAAGGCATCAATAACCTGGTCCTTCTCCCCCGCTGGCATACGGCCGTGAAGGCGCTCGATGGCAAGGCCCGGCAACGCCAGACGCAGGCGATCGAGCTCGGTCGCCGTATCGTGCAGCGGCACGGGAACCGTCACGCGGCCCTCATCGTCGCGGGCAATACCGGGCACGTCTTCCAGCTCATCGGCCGAGTCACTCGGCTCCACGAGCGGGCAAATCACGTAGGCCTGCTGACCCTTTTCATGCGCCTCACGGATGGCGCCATAGGCCAGGTCGCGACTCGACTCGGTGAGGACGCGCGTCGTCACGCCGGCACCCGGAATTGGACGATGGCGGATGATGCTCGTATCCAGGTCGCCATAGACCGAGAGCGCCAACGTGCGCGGGATAGGCGTGGCCGTCATAACGAGCAGGTCCGCACCGGGGCCCTTCGCGCGTAGGGCGTTGCGTTGGCCGACGCCAAACCGGTGCTGCTCGTCGATGACGACAAGCGACAGATGCTTGAACGCAACGTTATCCGAAAGCACCGCATGGGTGCCAAAGAGCACGTCAAGCTCGCCCGATTCCAGCTGCGCATGGATGCGCTCGCGCTCTGCGGCCGGCGTGGCACCCGTCAGAAGTGCCCAGGACATGCCGGCCTGCGAGAGCAGAGGGCCGGTCTTATCGGCATATTGGCGCGCCAGCACGCCCGTGGGCGCCATAACGCAGGCCTGCGTACCGCCATCGGCAGCCACAGCCAGCGCGCAGGCGGCAACGGCGGTCTTACCGGTACCGACATCGCCCAGCAGCAGGCGGTTCATCACGCGCCCGCCATCGCACATATCGCGCAGGATATCCTGGAACGCGGCCTCCTGCTCGTCGCTCAGCGAAAACGGCAGGGCCTGCTTGAGCGCGACCAGGTGCTCGCCCGCGGTGTGGGCATAGGGCACCACATCGACCAGGCCGCCGTCGTTGCGCAGACGCAGCGCCAGCTGCAGGTAGAGACACTCCTCGTAGGCAAGACGCCGGCGAGCGATGTCGCGCTCAGCCATGCTCGAGGGAAAGTGGATCGATCGAAGCGCACGAGCATTGCTCATCAGGCGACGCTTAACGCGTAAGCGTGCCGGAATGGGATCAAAGGGATTGCCGACGACCTCGAGCGCGCCGCTTACGATGCGGCGCATCCACGCCTGGCTCACGCCATCACTGACGTAATGGACCGGCAGGATAGTGCCTGCGGCACGCCCTTCCTCGAGCTTTTCAAAGTGCGGCGAGGCCATCTGCTTAAAACCGTAGGCAAACTCAACCTTGCCCATCACGGCCAGGCGGTCGCCCTGCTTAAGCTGCTGGGCAATCCAGGGCTGGCGGAAAAAGGCGACCTGTAGCACGCCCGTCTCGTCAACGAGTGAGACCTCGGTCACCTGCATGCGCGGACGCGGCTGCTTTTGGACGATGCGGTCGACCGTGGCGATGATAGTGCACACGGTACCGATGGGCGCCATCTCGATGGACCACGAACGAGTAAAGTCGAGGTAACGATGAGGGATATGGAGAAGGAGGTCCCCCACCGTCCGAATTCCCAGACGGCGAAGGGCCTCCTCACGTTTACCTGAAACATATTTGAGTCGCGCGATATCTTCGTCGAGCGCATTGCTCTGGGCAAAGCGCTCCGAGACGCGCGGCACGGAGCACAGCTCGGACATGGGCAGAGCCTACTCGATCGAGAAGATCACGGGATAGAGCGGCTGCTCGCCACGATGGGCGTCGATCTCCAAATCGGGCTGAGCCTCCTCAATGGCGTCTACGATCTCCTGGAAGGCCTCATCGGACAGTTCCTCGCCGGCCAGAATCGTCAGCGCGTCGCCCTCCTCTTCCTCCTGCATACGGTTGATGCAATCGAGCGTGACCTGCTTCACGTCGGAGCCGACCACGTCGATGGAGCCGGCGATGATACCCATGACGTCACCGGAGTGAATCGGCGAGCCGTCGGAGGCGCTGGAATCGCGCACGGCACGGGTGACCTCGCCATCGCGAACCTCGCTGATGGCGTCGACCATAGCGGCGACGGCATCCTCGAGCTCGGAATCGGGCAGGACCGCGAACAGCGCGGAGAAGGCCTGCGGGACGGTCTTGGTGGGAACGACGGCTACCTTCTTGTCGGTGCAGGCTGAGGCAGCGGCCTCGGCAGCCATGCGGATGTTGCCGTTGTTGGGCAGGATGATGACCGAGGTCGCGTTGACCTGGTCGACGGCGCCCAGCAGGTCTGCAGTCGAGGGGTTCATGGTCTGACCACCGGACACGATCACGTCGACGCCGAGGGACTTGAGGATGTCGGCCTCGCCGGAACCAGCGGCAACGGCGACAAAGCCCAGGGCCTTGGCGGGCTCGGCGGCCTTTTCCTGGTCCTCGTGGATCTTGGCGGTACGGTCGTGGGCCTCCATCTCCATGTTGTGGATAAAGACTTCGTAGATCTGACCAAGCTGCAGCATGTGCTCGAGCACCAGGTTGGGGGTGTTGGAGTGCACGTGGATCTTGTAATCGGGGTAAGCGCCCACAAGCAGCTCGCAGTCGCCCATGGAGCCCAGGAACCTGAGGC
Organism: Coriobacteriaceae bacterium; assembly: GCA_902835305.1. Taxonomy (GTDB): domain Bacteria; phylum Actinomycetota; class Coriobacteriia; order Coriobacteriales; family Coriobacteriaceae; genus Collinsella. The sequence continues at coordinate 41,801 of CADFMD010000013.1, read as the reverse complement.
ACTCGTCCTCGTCAAAGGGAGCGTCGGCCTTAAAGAGGAACTCGTTGCAGTAGCGGAACTCCGAGCCCTCCCAGTCGTCGTTGGCCTCGATCTCAACACGACCAAGGGCCGCGTCGCGGGCAGAGCCGGCGGAATCAAACGTGGCGGAGAAATCCTCGACCACGGTGCTGCGGCCAAGAGCGGCGGCAACAAAGTTCTCAAGGAAAATAGCAAAGCCGAAGGCGCCGGAGTCGACCACGCCGTTCTCCTTCAGAACGGGCAGCAGGTCGGGCGTGCGGGCGACGGACTGGTAGGCCTCGACGACGATGGCGTCGAGCGCGTCCTCAGCCGAGAACTTCTTCTTTTCGCACTCGTCGGCCTTGGTTGAGACATCGCGCAGCACCGTGAGGATCGTACCCTCGATGGGCTTACGGACGGCCTGGAAGGCAACCTTGACGGCACGACGGAAAGCGAAGGCGATGTTGGCGGACGTAATGGGCTCGTCGGCGGAGACAAGGCCCTCGGCCACGCCGCGCAGGATCTGCGAGGTAATGACGCCGGAGTTACCGCGGGCGCCCATCAGGGAGCCGTGGGTGATGGCGCCGGCAATGGCCTCCATGTCGGCATCGGCGGGAAGGGCGGAGAGCTCCTTGGTCACCGAGGCGAGCGTGAGCGACATGTTGGTGCCGGTGTCGCCGTCGGGCACGGGGAAGACGTTGAGCTTGTTGATCTCCTCGGCCTTGTCGGAAACGGCAGCCGCAGCGATCGGAAAACAGGTGCGAATGGTCTTTGCAATCATGGGTATTTGAATCTCCGTTTTCGGATGCTAGTTCAGACGGCTCTTGAGCGCGTCGATATGGATGCCGATCTTAAGGCTGGCGGGATCGATCTGAGCGATCTCCTGCAGGGTGAAGGCAACGGAGCTCGAAAGATTGTGGCAGACGGACTTCATGTTGACGCCGTTCTCGAGCACGACGTGAAGATCGACCGTAAGGCCGTTCTCGTCGGCGGAGACAAGCACGCCCTTGCGGAGGCGCTGACCGGCAAGCAGGCGCACGCTCTCGGCGCCTTGGAGCTGCTCAGCCATACCGACGACGCCATAGCACGTCATCGCGGCATAACCGGCAATATCGGCAATAACGTCGTTCGAGACGCTCAGGCTGCCGTTAATGGTCTCAGACACAAGAATCTCCTTATCTGGTGCTCACGGCACCATGTCGTGGGAGCAATCATTGCAATATTCTACAACGACCGCGCCATGTTGAGGTGATGGGTCGCGGGATTACATCCTCGACACGAAATGTTGATATGGCAACGTTTGAGTCAAGTGGTCGCGGCATGAAAAAACCCGCCGTATAAGCGACGGGTTTTACAACCTGGCTCCCCGGGTAGGACTCGAACCTACAACAGCGCGGTTAACAGCCGCGTGCTCTACCATTGAGCTACCGAGGAATTTAAAAGCCCAGCGGATTGGGCTGAGAAATTCTGGCTCCCCGGGTAGGACTCGAACCTACAACAGCGCGGTTAACAGCCGCGTGCTCTACCATTGAGCTACCGAGGAATAGGTGCGTGCTCTCAAGCAACGAAGTTTATTATACGGACGAATCAGCTCAGGGCAAGAACTTTTTTAAGAATTTTTCTCCGCCTAGTCGTTGGGGACGATCTTAAACGACTAGTCATTCAAGAACGTCCCCAACGACTACTCATTTAAGTCTGTCCCAAATAACCACCCCCAAACTGTCGCACAACTGACAGCCATAGCAACGCCGCAGAAAGAGGACGGACAGCGAAAACCCGCCAGAGCGAGCAAGGTGCCTTGAAATAAGGCGGCATTGACCTTTTGGTCATGCCGCCGAAGTTGAAAGGCAGATTGCCGCTCTGGCGGGTTTGCAGCGTCGGCCAGTTACGGCGTTCGGTAGAACGCCGTAACCCTAAGACTCGATATAGTCTTTGAGCTTGCTGCTGCGACTCGGGTGGCGGAGCTTGGCCAAGGTCTTGGACTCGATCTGGCGGATACGCTCGCGCGTGACGCCAAACTCGCGGCCGACTTCCTCGAGCGTGCGGGGATGCCCGTCGACAAGGCCAAAGCGCAGCTCGATAACCTTGCGCTCACGATCGGCAAGCGAGTCGAGCACCTGGGTGAGCTGCTCCTGCAGCATGGAGAAGCTGGCGGCATCGGGCGGAACGATAGCCTGGGAGTCCTCGATGAAGTCGCCCAGCTGGGAATCCTCTTCCTCGCCGATGGGGGTCTCGAGCGACACGGGCTCCTGCGAAATCTTCTGGATCTCGCGGACGCGGTCGGCGCTCATGTCCATCTCGGCACCGATCTCCTCAGGGGTCGGGTCGCGACCCAGGTCCTGAAGGAGCTGGCGCTGCACGCGGACGAGCTTGTTGATGGTCTCGACCATATGCACGGGAATACGGATGGTACGGGCCTGATCGGCAATGGCGCGCGTAATGGCCTGACGGATCCACCACGTGGCGTACGTGGAGAACTTAAAGCCCTTCTGGTAGTCGAACTTCTCGACGGCGCGGATCAGACCGAGGTTGCCCTCCTGGATCAGGTCAAGGAACAGCATGCCGCGGCCGACATAGCGTTTGGCGATGGAGACGACCAGACGCAGGTTTGCGCTGATGAGTGCCTGCTTGGCTTCGAGGCCCACGTTCTCAATGCGCGTAAGACGACGCATCTCGGCACGCGTGAGCTCGAGCTCGCCGGCATCGGCAGCCTCGAGCTTCTCGGTGGCCTCGAGACCGGCCTCGATCTTCATGGCCAAATCGACCTCTTCGGAGGCGGTCAGCAGGTCGACCTTGCCGATCTCCTTGAGGTACATACGAACCGGATCGCCGGTCAGCATCACCGTGGAGGCATCGATGCCACGCACGCGGGAGCGTGAACGGGACGTGCGCACGGTGCGCTTCTTCTTGCTCTTGGAAGAACCCATCTCGGCGTCGGCCTGACGGGCCATCTTGAGCTCGTGATCGTCGAGCGAGCCGGAATCGTGCTCGTCGTCGTCATCGAAATCGTCAGTATCGGTATCGTTATCGTCATCGTCGACGTCCATGGGGGCGTCGTCGTTACCGCTCGCGGAGATAATCTGGATGCCGCTGTTGCGCAGCGCGGAATACACCGCGGTGAGCTGCTCGTCAGAAACATCGATATCCTTCAGGGCGACCTGAATCTCGTCCTCGGTTACCGAAGTCCTGTTTGAGCCGTTGCCCATGAGCTTTGCAACGTAGGATTCCAGCCCAGTACCCGTGCTCTCAGTCTTTTTTGGCACAGATTCTCCCTTCATAGTCCACAGGACTCAATACTTTAGCACACACATAGACGTCTATACCCAAAAAGAGGACTGGATATAGGCGAGAATACGCTGGTTGACCACAACATCTAGGCCTGTTCGGTGCCTGCGGCCTCCAGACCGATCAAACGGAACGGGTCCGCCACGCCGCCGATCGACTTTTGCAGCTCGCGTTGACGCTGCGAATCCTGCGCGGCCTGCACGGTCAGCGCTCGACGGGCTTCATCATCGAGCGAACGGTCCTGGCGCAGCTTGGCCTGTGCGGCACGCATGCGGCGCTTGATGGTGTAGAGCTCGAGCGTATCAAGCATAAACACGATGTTCGTCTCGGTGGGGTGCTTGCTCGTCGCCGAGATGCGCCCGGCACTCACAAGCGTTGCCGCCTCGGGACACACCGAGCGCGCCGCATCCATGCAGGCTGCAGGATCGGTTCCCGGCGGCGTTGCCAGAACGGCCCATGCGATGGACTCGTGACGTGGGTCAACCCACTCGATAGAGCAGATGCGGTCGGCATACGTGCGGAACAGGTCGGGGTAGCTCGTGAGCATCGTCAACAGCTCGCGCTCCCCTGCCAAGGACTTGCGCTCAAGATCAGTAAGAACCATCGGCGCCGCCGCAGCCGGAGCGCCCGAACCATCAGTCACAGGCACAGCACCCATATCATCAGGCACATCGATCGGCGGCAGATCGTCGACGAGCTCCACGGGCGCGGCGCCGTAGGCATCGAGCGGGACATGGTCGTACGGCTCCTCCTCGACCGGCGCGGACACCGGCGGCGTCGCGCCCGATGCCCAAGCACCACGAGATGCCCCCTGCGAACCAGATGACCGACCGCCCGCGCTACCAGATCGCTCGGCTTGCGCCCGCTGGCGTTCATAGTTCTGCTCACGGCGACGCTCCGCATCCTCGCGTTTAGCGACATCGCGAAACACACGGCCCGAGCTCGAGCGCACCGTCTCCAAATCCAAACCCAGCAGATCGGCAATCTGGATAAAGTACGTGTCGATCATATAGCTATCGCGCAGCGGATAGATGAGCGTCAGCGCATCCTCCAGCGCCTTGGCGCGACCGCCAGGCGTGGTGATATCGCTCGACTCCTGCAGCGAATGGTACACGAAGTCCATGAGCGGCTCGGCGGCGTCAATGCGTTTCTGCAGCTCCTCTCCGCCGTGCGCCGTGATGAACTCCATGGGATCGTTGCCGTCGGGCAGTACCACGCAGCGCAGGTCCATCGAATCCTGCTCGATAAACTGAATAGCGCGACGGGCGGCCTTCTGGCCCGCGGCATCGCCGTCAAACATATACACGATGCGCTTGGCAAAGCGGGTGAGCGTCTTGACGTGATGCTCCGTGAGCGCCGTGCCCAGCGTAGCGACGACGTTTTTAATCCCCGCCTCCCAACAGGCGATGCAGTCGGTATAGCCCTCTACCACGATGGCGGTATCCTGCGCAACGATAAACTCCTTGGCCCAATTAAAGCCGTAGAGGTTTCGCTTTTTATGAAACACGCTCGTCTCGGCGGTGTTGAGGTACTTGGGTTGGCCGTCTCCCATGATGCGACCGCCAAAGGCGATGTTGTGACCCTGCTCATCAAAGATGGGAAACATCACGCGGTCGTAGAAGCGGTCGGCAAGCTGCCCGCGCCCGCGACTCACAGCCACGTTGGCGTCGATCATCTCCTGCGGAGTAAAGCCCGCCTGCGACAGATGAGCCACCAGCATGTTACGACCCGGTGCAAAGCCCAGGCAGTAGCGGCGGCAGACGTCGCCACCCATGGCGCGGCTGGCAAAGTACTCACGTGGACGGCCATCCTTACCGCGCATAAGCATGGTGTGGTAGAACTGGGCGGTCTCGGCGCACAGATCGTAGATTCGGGCACGCTTAGTACCGCGCTCGCGGCGGTCTCCGGTGTCGTGCAGCTCGATACCCGCGCGATCGGCTAAATAACGGATTGACTCGGGAAAGCTCAGGTTCTCGCGCTTCATGATATAGGTGAAGACATCGCCACCCTCGCCGCAGCCAAAGCAATGCCACACCTGCGTGGCTGGGATAATGTGAAACGACGGGGTCTTTTCGCCATGAAAGGGGCAGCAGCCCCAAAACTCATGGCCGCGGGGCTTGAGCTCAACCGTTTCCTGCACGATGGCAACTAGGTCGGACGCAGCGCGGACCTGGTCTTTTTCCTCATCGCTAATCACGGATACTCACCCCCTGCTCACCCAAGTTATGACGGATATCATCGATATTTCCCTCGACGGTCGCGATCAACTCGTCCAGGGAATCGAACACGCGTGACGGACGCAGCCAGCGCGTAAACGCCAGCGAAACGGAAGCGCCGTACAGGTCGCCCGTATACCCAATTAAGTTGGCTTCGAGATGCGCAGATGCCGCATCGTCGGCATACGTTGGCGGCAGGCCGACGTTGACAGCAGCGGGCCACACGGTGTCATCGACCAGCACCAGACCCTCATAAACGCCATCGGCAGGCACCTGAATGCCGCCGGGAACATGTAGGTTTGCCGTGGGAAAGCCCATGCCAGAACCCTCGTGACGGCCGCGAATAACACCGCCGCGCACCATATACGGGCGGCCGAGTAACTCAGCAGCAAGCTCCACATGGCCCTGTCCCAGCTCGTGACGAATGCGGGTGGCGCAAATGGCCTCACCACCCTCGCAAAGCAGGTCGTGACCATACACGTCAGCGCCGCGCTCGGAACCCCAGGCGCGCATCTCGGCAACACCAGAAGCACCGCCGCGACCTAGTCTAAAGTCACTGCCAACGCGAATCGAACGAATGTCGACCACGCGCGACAACAGTGCGAGAAAACCAACATGGTCGAGTGCCGCAACCTCTGGCGTAAAGGGAACGGCCACCACTGCATCGACCCCGGTTTGAGCCAGGGCATGCAGACGGTCGGCCGTCGTCATCAATTTTTGAGCGGGTGAAGGGCTCACGACAACGTCCGGGTCGGGATCGAAGGTAACTACGACCGCCTTGCAGCCATGGGCGCGGGCATCACGGACGAGCGCCGCAATGAGCTCCTGGTGTCCACGGTGCACGCCATCGAACACGCCAATGGCGATCGAGGCAGCACCCAGGTGCTCACACTTATCAAACGCATCGGCAGTAACGATGCGAGCCTCTTCCGACTCGCCCGCGAAAAAGATACGCGCGAGCTCGCGAGCGGCCAGCATCATCGAACACCGCCGATAGCCTGCGGAAACACGTGTTCCATGACAAAGCGGCCACTTTCAATGCGGGCGAGCGCCTTGAGTCCCCCATCGAGCACCAGCGCAAACGGCGCCTTCGAGGCATCGAAATCGGCAAGCGCACGCTCAACGGAAATGCGTCGGCCGCAGAGCAGGTCATCGGCAAGATTGCCAGGCAAGTCAACACGCGTGGCGCCCAGGGCCGCAATGGGATCCAGGGCAAAGCCAGCCGCGGACTCGGGGGATAGTTCCTCGACCGCATGACAAGCGCCAATGGAAACAACACCGGAGGCCGTGCGGCGCAACGCAGAAATGTGCGCGGCGCTCTCACAGGCGCGGCCCAAGTCGCGAGCGAGCGCACGGATATAGGTGCCCTTGCTCACTGAGAACGCCACGGTCCACACACACGTATCACCTTCGCCTCCCACGGCGATCAGGTCGGCGGCATAGACCTCGACGGGGCGCGGAGGTAGGTCCACCGCATTGCCCTCGCGAGCAGACTTGTAGGCGCGAACGCCATTGACCGAGATAGCCGAAAACGCCGGCGGCACCTGCATCTGCGGACCCAGCATAGCGGCCAAGCGCTCACGGGCATAGGCAGGATCGCGGAGCTCGTTGGCAACAGCCACCGTGCGGACCGCCTCGCCCTCCGCATCATCGGTATTGGTCTCGGCGCCAAACGAAATGTCGGCGACATAGCTTTTGGTATCGAGGGTTAGCATGCCCAGCAAACGAGTAGCCTGGCCAACACCCACCACCATGACACCCGATGCCATGGGGTCGAGCGTGCCGGCATGGCCGACGCGCCGCTCATGGAGGGCGCGCCGGCATTTCGAAACCACATCGTGGGACGTGCAGCCCACCGGCTTATCGACGGCGAGCAGCATATTCAGTTGAGAAGGCGTACGACGAGCCATGTACCATCCAAAAAGTTAAAGCTCGACGGTCACCGAAGCGGGATCCTCCCCCACCAGCTCGGCCAGCATGGGAAGTGCCACGGTAAGCGTCTCGAGAATCGTTCCGTTGTTGGAGAAACCGGCGGCAGCGGGATGTCCGCCTCCGCCAAAGGCAGCAGCGATCTCGGACACGTTGAGGTCGCCCTTGGAGCGCAGGTTGCCGCGCACCTTGTTATCGCCCTCAATGCCCTTCAGGAACAGACAGACCTCGACGCCCATCACCGAGCGCACCACGTCAACCAGACCGTCGCACTCATCCGAGGTGACACCGCACGCCTCAAGGTCACTCTGGTACGCGTAGCTATACGCGACGCGCCCGTGGGCCACCGTCTTAATGCGGCCCATAACGATGGACTTGAGATGCAAAAACTCAACGCGCATGCTCTGGTAGACCTCGAGTGCCACACGCGCCGGATCGGCACCGTGGGCAACCAGACGCGAGGCTGCATGGAACGCGGCGGCGTCGGCGTTTTGGTACTGAAAACGGCCGGTATCGGTAACCAAGCCACACAGCAGGCAGGTTGCAACGCTATCACGTGCGACAATGCCGCAATTGTCCAAGAAGCGGTCGATGATCATGGCGCAGGCTGCAGCTTCGACGCGCCTCAGGCTGAGCTCGGCAAACTCCTCGCGCGCCGGATGGTGATCGAAGCACACCACATGCTTGGAGCGACGAAGCACCTCGGCGGAATTATTGAGACGCTCGACGACCGGCACGTCCACCGAGATGAACAGGTCCGGATTGCCGGTATACGCAGATGCCGGTACCAGGCGATCGGAGCCTTCCATAAAGCGGTAGATGCGCGGAACCGGATCATCGTCTGCCAGCAGCAGGGCAATGTCCTTGTTAGGGAAAAACTTCATAAGCGAGAGGCCCAGACCCAACACGGAGCCCAAGGCATCGCCATCGGGAGAAGTGTGTCCCGAAATCGCAATGAAGGACGCACCCTCGATGAGCTCGAGGATGCGTCGCTGAATATCTGCAGACTCGCACGAGGCGAGGTCGGCGGAATTAGTCATCTAAAGCTGCCTCCTGGGCGGCATCCGCTATCGGATAGCCGTCCTCGTCCTTTTCGATCGCAAGCGTGGCGGGAACGTTTTCCAGCGCACGCGTGATGCGCTCGGCCTCATCGGTCGAGCGATCGATGCGAAAATCGAGCTCGGGCGTAACACGCCAATCGAGCGAGCGAGCCAACAGGCTGCGAATACGGCCCTTAGCGCTTGCGAGCGCCTCCATGACCTCGCCGTAGCGGCTCGCATCGCACGACACGAACACACGCGCGAACGAACGGTCCACCGCGACCTCGACCGCGGTCAAAGTAACCAGGTCGAGACGCGGATCGGAAACCTCAAAGAGCAGGATATAACCGAGCTTCTCGCGAAGCTGCTCGCCCAAACGGCGGGTTGCCTGCGTTTGCTTCATAGCGCTACCCCCTACTCGGTACGGGCAACCTGGTCGATGCGGTAACCCTCGATCTGGTCGCCGGGCTTGATGTCCTGGAAGTTCTCCAGGCCAATGCCGCCCTCGGAACCGCTCTTGAGGCTCTTGGCCTCGTCCTTGTAGTGGCGCATCGAGGCGATCTTGCCGTTGAAGACCACGATGCCGTCGCGCACCAGACGCACGGAATCGGTCGCGGCGATCTCGCCCTCTTCGACACGGACACCGGCGGCGATACCGACTTTGGGCACCTTGAAGGTGTCCAGGACGGTCGCGGTACCCGTGGAGACCTCGACCTCGGTGGGCTTAAGCATGCCGATACGGGCAGCGTCGAGTTCCTCGAGGCACTTGTAGATGACGTCGTAGCAACGGATCTCGACGCCCTCACGCTCGGCGGCGGAGCGGGCCTTACCGTCGGGACGGACGCCAAAGCCGATGATGATGGCGTTGGAGGCGTCGGCCAGGACGACGTCGGTCTCGTTGATGGCACCAACGGCGGAGTGGATCGTGTTGATGCGAACCTCGGACTGATCCATCTTGTCGAGCGAATCCTGAAGGGCCTCGATGGAACCCTGGACGTCGGCCTTTATGATCAGGTTGAGCTCCTTGACCTCGGCGTCGGCAATGGTCTCGAAGAGGTTCTCGAGCGTGACGTGCTTGACGCGGCTCTGCTCCTCGATACGGGCCTTGAGCGAACGCTCGTCGGCAAGGGCACGAGCCTCGCGCTCGTCCTCGAACACGCGGAACTCGTCACCGGCGTTGGGCACGGACTGCAGGCCCAGGATCTCGACGGCGTCGGAGGGACCGGCCTCGGTGACGGCGCGGCCCTTGGGGTCGAGCATGGCTCGGACGCGGCCGTAGGTGAGGCCGGCGACAAGCGTATCGCCCACGTGCAGGGTACCGCGGGTCACGAGCACGGTAGCGACCGAGCCGCGGCCCTTGTCGAGCTTGGCCTCGAGGACGTTGCCGGAGGCAAAGGTGTCCGGGTTGGCCTTGAGCTCGAGCACGTCGGCCTGGAGCAGCACGGTCTCCAGAAGGTCGTCGATACCGATCTTCTGCTTGGCCGAGATGTTGACGAACATGTTCTGTCCGCCCCACTCCTCGGGGATGACACCGTACTCGGTGAGCTCCTGGCGCACGCGGTCAGGGTTGGCACCCGGCTTATCGATCTTGTTGACGGCGACGACGATGGGTACGCCGGCGGCCTTGGCGTGGTTGATCGACTCGACGGTCTGGGGCATGACGCCGTCGTCGGCAGCCACGATTAGAATGACGATATCGGTCACCTTGGCACCACGGGCACGCATGGCCGTAAAGGTGGCGTGACCCGGGGTATCGATGAAGGTGATCTTGCGGTCGTTGATCATAACCTGCGAAGCGCCGATTGCCTGGGTAATGCCGCCCGCCTCGCCGGCAGCGACACCGGTGTGACGGATGGCGTCGAGGAGGCTCGTCTTGCCGTGGTCGACGTGGCCCATGACGGTGACGACCGGGGCGCGCGGCTTAAGGTCGGCGGGATCGTCGTAGAACGAGAAGGTGTTCTCCTCCTCGGGGGTGATGATCTTGATCTGACGGCCCAGGTCGTCGGCAACGAGCTCGATGAGGTCGTCGGACATGGACTGCGTCATGGTGAGCGGCGTGCCCAGCAGGAACAGGCGCTTGATGATGTCGTTGGCCGGAACGTCAAGCGCCTCGGCGAGCTCCTGGACGGTAACGCCTTGGGAGACCTTGATGGCGTCGAGCTCCTCGGGGTTCACGCCCTGGGCCAGCGCCTCCTCTATCTTGCGCTCCTCCTGAGCCTTGGCAGCCTCGCGCTCGCGCTTCTCCTTGCGCTTCTTGCGGCGACCGGTGGACTCGCGAGAGGCCTCCTCGACGGCAGCTCGAGCCTCCTCGAGCACCTTCTCGCGGCTGTACTCCTCGGCCTCGCGAGCCATGCGGCTGTAGTGGTCCTCTTCGTTGTTGTGACCGCCCTTGCGCTTCTTGCCCTTGCCCTGCTTGTCGGGGTTGGGGAAGTCCATACCGGCAGCGACGTTGTTGCTGGCATTGGTGCGATGGCTGTGCGGGCGGTTCTCGGAGGCATTGCGCTCGGAGTTGTTATCGGAGGCGTTGCGATCGTTACGACGGCCACCGCGACGGTCGTTGTTGCCGCCACGACGGTTGCCGCGCTCGGCAGCGCGCTCGGCCTTGGCCTTCTGCTCGGCGTCCTTCTTCTCCTTGAGCACGGTCTCCTGTGCGGCGATCTGGTCAAGCAGAGAGCGGAAACGCGAACCGGAGTCGGAAGCGGGAACGGCGCGGCGCTGGGCCTCGCGGGCAGCCTCCTCCTTCTCGCGAGCAAGACGCTCCTGCTCGGCCTTCTTCTTGGCCTCGGCCTCGGCACGGGCGGCCTCCTCGGCAGCCTGGGCGGCGGCGAACTGACGGCGCTCCTCCTCGCGTGCCTTCTCGGCGGCGATGCGCTCGCGCTCGGCCTCGGCAGCGCGTGCTGCCTCCTCGGCGGCAGCGGCCTGCTCCTCGGCCTGCTTGGCGGCCTCGACTTCCTGGGCGCGGGCCTCGATCACCGAGGCGAGCTGCTTGCGGACCATGGCGACGTAAGCGTCCTCCAGGGCGGAGGAAGCGGACTTAGCGGGAATCTTCATTTCGGCGAGATGACCCATCAGTTCCTTAGAGGTCATGCCGAACTCTTTGGCCAGGGTGGACACACGGACTTTTGCCATATGACTTCACCTACCCTTTCTGGCACCTTGGGTGCCTAGAGACTGAACGAGCGTGGGGTATGCGCTGGGACCTGCCCGGCGCGACCGCGCGCTAGATCAGGTCCTCCGCATCATCGAAGGCGTCGGTGTCGTGGACACCGCAGAAACGGGAGCCGGGACGGGCCTGGTTGCGGCACTGGATGCCGTCCTCGGACACGAACTCGCAGCGACGGACGTCCTCGTCCTCCTCGTCACCGATCAGGTCGGCGGCGGGCTCCTCGTGAACGGGAACGTTCTTGAGGATGTCGGCGGCAAGCGTCTCGGACTTGATGTCGATGTGCCAGCCGGTCAGGCGCGCGGCGAGGCGGGCGTTCTGGCCCTCCTTGCCGATGGCGAGGGACAGCTGGTCGTCGGGGACGATGACGCCGGCGTAGGCCTTCTCCTCGTCAATGAGGACGCGGGTGACCTTAGCGGGCGACAGGGCGTTGGCGACGTAGACGGCAGGATCGGCATCCCACAGGATGACGTCGACGCGCTCGCCACGGAGCTCGCCCACGACAGCGCGAACACGGCTGCCCTTGGGGCCGACGCAGGCGCCCACGGGATCCAGGCGGTCGTCGAGCGAGTGGACGGCAACCTTGGAACGCTGGCCGGGCTCGCGGGCGATCGACTTGATCTGGACGGTGCCCTCATAGATCTCGGGCACCTCCTGCTCAAACAGACGACGCATGAGCTCGGGGTGGGTACGGGAGATGACAATCGGCGGACGGCTGTGCTCGCCACGAACCGGCTGCAGGTTGGAGTTGGGGTCGCGAACGTCGATGATCACGGCCTTGATATGCTGGTTGTGCAGGTAGCGCTCGCCCATCGGACGCTCGTTGCGCTCGTTCTCGTAACGGCGCTGATCAAAGTGCGGAAGCTCGGCCTCGACGCCTTCGCGAATTTTGACGATCGTGAAGTCGGGTGTGGACTGCAGCACGATACCACTGATGAGGTCACCGATGCGGCCGGAGAACTCCTCATAGATCTGCTCGCGGGCGGAGTTGCGCACGATGGCGTTGATCTCGGCCTTGGCGTGCTGGGCAGCGATGCGGCTCGTGTTCTTGGGGGTGACGTCGATCTCCTCGAACTCGGTGAAGTTGCCCTCCTCGTCCATGGAATCGTCGATCGGCTCCAGGCGGTAGACGTAGATCTTGCCGGTGGTGCGGTCGATGGTCACCTTGGCGCCCCACTCAAGATGCAGGATCTCGGCATAGCTCTTGGCGAGCGACTGCTCCAGGCGGTCGATCAGGTAGAGCTGGTCGATGTGCTTCTCCTGGCAAAGCTCCATCAGGGCGGACATCATGTCGGATGCTGCCATCTTACTTTCCTTCCTTCGCGGGCTTGAAGTCGTAGGTGGGCTTCAACTTGCACTTTTTTACATCAGAGAAATCGAGGGTGACGGACTCGCCGTCCTCGAGCTCGAGGGTCACGTCGGTCTCGGTCGCAGCGGCAATCTTGCCGGCGTACTTGCGACGGCCCTCGGTAGCGGTGGAGGTGAGCTCACAGTTCTCGCCCACAAAGCGGGCAAAGTCACTCGGGCGGCGCAGCGGGCGCGCCATACCCGGGCTCGACACCTCGAGCGTATAGCTCGAAGAGATAGGGTCGAGCTCCTCAATCACATCGCCGACCCACTTGGTGTTGGCCGTGACGTCGTTGAGCGACAGGCTCTGACCCTCGGCACCCTCGATACGCACGCGCACGCAGGGGGCCTTGGTGGCGCCCACGAGCTCGACGTCGACGATGTCGACATCGTGCTGGGGAGCGACGGCCTCGAGCGCGTCGATGATCGCCTGCTCGGTCTTGGTCTTGACCATTGCGGCACCTCCATCCATACAAAAAAGAAGCGGGGCCGAAACCCCACTTCTTTCAATTACAACTTCATTTGCAAGCAAACTATACCAATAGCTGCGGAAACGCGCAAGCACAGTACGAATCTGCAGGTCAGCGTGCGCACAGGTTCTCCACAAGAATAGGACAATTGACCGAGGAGCCCCATGCGGCGCACCCTCAACAGCCCCAAAACGGGCCATGCGTCCCAGAGCGCCGACCGAATCGGGCCCTATGGGCATTCCATCCCTGGTCGCACATCGGCCAGACTAAAGCTGAGAGGCATTCTGTAGCGAGAAAGCCTGCCGCACGCATTGACCACACAACCTTCCAGTATCTCCACGGCAAGGAGGATCCATGGAACGCCTAGGCACCCTCTGCGCGACCGCGCTCGTCGTAGCTGCCTGTTCGTTCGCTCTGACGGCCTGCAACAACATCGATGGCAAAACCGGACCATGCGAACCGGATCTCGGCAGCACCAAAGCCATCGAGAAAACCGAACCCCCGGCGAGCTTCGACAAAATAGACGAGGACATCGTCGATCCCCAGAGCTTGGGTCCCGATTCCCAAGAACAGTTCCCCATCGACCTTGAGGCAGACGAAAACGTCCATGTTACCTGCGTGGGCAAGGACACCGACGGCTACGGAGACGCGGCGCTCGTCTTTACGGTGACCAACAATACCGATGTCGATATGATGTTTGGCGATGTGGACTCCTATGCCTACGTCAAAGGCGTGGTCCGCGATGTGCACATGCGCCAGCAGGTCGCAGCGGGCGAGGAAACGCGCGCCATGCTCGCCTTTGTAGGCACCTTCGACGACCCGGACTTTGATGTGAGCAACGACCTCAACGACATCTACCTCAACATTTGGATGTTCGAAGAGGCAACGGGCAACGTTTACTTTAGGGACCTGGTACACATCCCGTAGAAGACGGTGCGACGCACTGACTAAGCAGGGCAGACAACACAAAACGAGGGACGACCCAACCGGACCGTCCCTCGTTTATTGCATGTCAGCTTTACGCGCAGCGCTTACTTGACCACCAGGTTGACCAGCTTGCCGGGCACGCAGATGGCCTTGACGACCGTCTTGCCCTCAAGCCACTTGGCAACGGCTTCCTCAGCGGCAGCTTGCATCTCCTCGTTGGAGGCGTCGCGGGCGACGTCGATGCGGCCACGGACCTTGCCGAGCACCTGGACGACGATCTGCACCGTATCCTCGATGGACTCGGCCAGGTCGAACTCGGGCCAGGCGGCGGTGTAGGCGTTGCCCTCGCAGCCGAGGGCCTCGTGCCACAATTCGTCGGCCCAGAACGGGCAGATGGGGGCAAGGACGCTCACGATATCCTTAGCCACGCCGTAGCACAGCGCCTTGTCGCGGGCGGCACCCTCGGTGGCGTTGAGGTAGGCGCTCGCCGCGTTGACGAGCTCCATGACGGCCGAGATGGCGGTGTTGAACTGGCCACGATCGAAGTCCTCGGTGCACTTGGCGATGGTGCGATGGCGCTCGCGGTAGAGCTTCATCGCTGTCTCGTCGAGCGCGGACTTGTCAAAGGCCACGTTGGCGTCGCCGGACTGGACGAGCTGCCACACGATACGCCAGGCGCGCTTAATGAAGCGGTTAGCGCCCTCGACGGCCTTGGGATCCCAGTCGAAGTCCTTCTCGGGCGGGGCGATAAACAGGATCGCCAGACGCATGGTGTCGGCACCGTAGGGCTCAATGACTGAACTCGGGGGCACGACGTTGCCCTTGGACTTGGACATGGTATCGCCGTTCTCGTCCTTGACCATGCCCTGGCACAGCAGGTTGGTAAAGGGTTCGTCAACGCTCAGCAGGCCCAGGTCGCGCAGCGCCTTGGTAAAGAAGCGACTGTAGAGCAGGTGCAAAATGGCGTGCTCGATGCCGCCGATGTAGTTATCGACGGGCATCCAACGATCGGCGGCCTCACGGGAGAAGGGCAGCTCGGTGTTGTGCGGGTCGGTATAGCGCAGGTAATACCAGCTGGAGCAGGTGAAGGTGTCCATGGTATCGGTCTCGCGCTTGGCCGGGCGACCACAGACCGGGCAGGTGGTCTCGTAGAACTCCTTGCACTCGGCGAGGGTCTCGCCGGCACCCAGGTCCAGGTTCTCGGGCAGCGTCACCGGCAGCTGGTCCTCGGGCACGGGCACGATGCCGCAGTGCTCGCAGTGGATGGCCGGGATGGGGTTGCCCCAGTAACGCTGACGGCTGATGAGCCAGTCGCGCAGGCGGAACTCGACCTTGCGACGGCCGCAGCCCATGGCCTCGAGGTCGGCCACGATGGCAGCCTCGCCCTCAGAGTGCTTGCCGCCGCGCATGCCGGTGTACTTGCCCGACTGGACGAGCGTGCCCTCGGCAGCGTGGGCGCAATCCCAGTCGACGTTCTCGGCATGGAAGGTGTCGATGGTCTCGCCGCTAGCCTCGACGGCAGCGCGATCCTCATCGTCCAGGATGATCGGCACGATAGGCAGGTCGTACTTGCGGGCGAACTCAAAGTCGCGCTGGTCGCCGCAGGGAACGGCCATGACGGCACCGGTGCCGTAGTCGGCAACGACATAGTCAGCAACCCACACGGGGATCTTCTCGCCGTTGACAGGGTTTACCACGTAGCGGCCCGTAAAGGCGCCGTGCTTCTCGAGGGTGCCCTGGGCGCGCTCGACGGCAGAGATATGCTTGGAGTCCTCGACGATCTTGGTGACGGCCTCCTCGTACTGAGTGCCCTCGACGAGCTCGTGCAGGCGCACGTACTCGGGAGACAGGACAAAGAAGGAAACGCCAAAGAGCGTGTCGGCGCGCGTGGTGAAGACGGTGATCTTACCCTCGTCGCCCTCGATGGGCTCGCCATCGGTGTCGCACAGGGTAAAGTCGACCTCGGCGCCCTCGGAGCGGCCGATCCAGTTGGCCTGCATCTGCTTGACGCGCTCGGGCCAGCCGGGGAGCTTCTCCAGGTCATCGAGCAGCTCCTGGGAGTAGTCGGTGATCTTGTAGTACCACTGCTCAAGGTCACGCTTCTCAGGCTCGGTGCCGCAACGCCAGCACTTGCCCTCGGTCACCTGCTCGTTGGCCAAAACGGTCTTGCAGGTGGGGCACCAGTTGACCGGGTTCTTCTTGCGGTAGACCAGACCCTTTTCCCACATCTTTTCAAAGATCCACTGACCCCAGCGATAGTAGTCGGGGCTACAGGTCTTAACGGTACGATCCAGATCGTAGGAGAAGCCCATGCGCCTCATCGTGGCGAGCGCCTGGTCCATGTTCTTATACGTCCAGGCGGCAGCCTGTGTGTTGTGCTTGATGGCGGCATTCTCGGCGGGCAGACCAAAGGCATCGAAGCCGATGGGGTGCAGCACGTCGTAGCCGCGCATGCGGGCCTGACGGGCCATGGCATCGCCGATGGTGTAGTTGCGCGCGTGGCCCATGTGCAGGTCGCCCGACGGATACGGGAACATCTCGAGCACATACTTCTTGGGCTTGCTGTCGTCGGTGTCGACGGCAAAGAGGTTGGAGTCCTCCCAGGCCTTCATCCACCGGGACTCAATGGCCTGCGCG
Organism: Coriobacteriaceae bacterium; assembly: GCA_902835305.1. Classification (GTDB taxonomy): domain Bacteria; phylum Actinomycetota; class Coriobacteriia; order Coriobacteriales; family Coriobacteriaceae; genus Collinsella. Next base: position 24,790 of record CADFMD010000013.1, on the reverse strand, counting down.
TCGTAGGCAGGGATCTCATCCTTATGATCTGTGCAATCGCACATATCAGCTCCTTTGTTAGCTGGGTTGGGGCGGGGCGTTCTTACCTTTACTCGCTGCTGCGGACAGTCCTGCTCGCACGAAGAGCACATTAAGTGCTCTTCGGCTCGTGCGGAACTTGCAGCGAGCAAAGGTAAGAACGCCCCGCCACATCGTTAACTCGACTGATGATAGCAAATACAACAAGCGAGATGCTTGCGACTTGCAGGCATCTCGCTTTATCTAAATAACGTGGTTGAGGCTCAACCTTTATGTGCAGGTCTTATCTTATCGATACGTTACGCTCTGTTGGGAGTCCTTGACTACGACGTCGTGGGCTCCGCCTTCGACGATGGAGGTGGAGCTGACCAGGGTCAGGCGCGCCTTTTCCTGGAGCTCGGGGATCGAGAGGGCGCCGCAGTTGCACATCGTGGACTTGACCTTGTAGAGTGTGCCGCCCACGCCGTCCTTGAGGGAGCCGGCGTACGGGACGTAGGAGTCGACGCCCTCGACGAAGCTGAGCTTCGCGGCGCCGCCCAGGTCGTAGCGCTGCCAGTTGCGGGCGCGCGCAGAGCCCTCGCCCCAGTACTCCTTCATGTACTGGCCATTAACGTTGACGCGCTCGGTCGGGCTCTCGTCAAAGCGGGCGAAGTAGCGGCCCAGCATCATAAAGTCGGCACCCATGGCAAGGGCGAGCGTCATGTGGTAGTCGTAGACGATACCGCCGTCGGAGCACACGGGCACGTAGACGCCGGTCTCCTCGTAGTACTCGTCGCGAGCGCGGCAGACATCGATCAGCGCGGTGGCCTGACCACGGCCGATACCCTTGGTCTCGCGGGTAATGCAGATGGAGCCGCCGCCGATACCGACCTTGATGAAGTCGGCACCGCAGTCGGCCAAAAAGCGGAAGCCCTCGGCGTCGACGACGTTACCGGCACCGACCTTGACGTCCTCGCCGTAGTTAGCGCGGATCCACTCGATGGTGCGCTTCTGCCACTCGCTGAAGCCCTCGGAAGAGTCAATGCACAGGACGTCGGCACCGGCCTCGATAAGCAGCGGCACGCGCTCGGCATAGTCGCGGGTGTTGATACCGGCGCCGACCATGTAGCGCTTATCGCCGTCGAGCAGCTCGTTGGGGTTGGTCTTGTGGCTGTCGTAATCCTTGCGGAAGACGATGCCCATGAGGTGATCGTTGTCGTCGACAATGGGCAGAGCGTTGAGCTTGTTGTCCCAGATGACGTCGTTGGCAACCTTGAGGCTGATGTTCTTGTCGCCCACGATGAGCTGCTCGCGCGGGGTCATGAACTCGGAGACCTTCTTCTGGTGGTCATCGCGGCTGGGGCGATAGTCACGGCTGGTGACGATGCCCAGGAGCTTGCCCTTGGGAGTGCCATCGTCGGTGACCGGCATGGTGGAGTGGCCGGTCTTCTCCTTGAGCTCGATGACCTGCTCCATGGTCATGTCGGGGGTCAGCGTGGAATCGGACTGAACGAAACCAGCCTTGTGATCCTTAACGGCCTTAACCATAGCAGCCTCGGACTCGGGGGTCTGAGAACCGTAAATGAAGGACAGGCCACCCTCGGTAGCGAGCGCGACGCCCATGTCGACGCCCGAGACGGACTGCATGATGGCGGAAACCATGGGGATGTTCAGGGTGATTGCCGGCTTCTCACCGCGCTTGAAGCGGGTTAGCGGCGTCTTAAGAGAGACGTTGTTGGGGATGCACTGCGAGGACGAGTAACCAGGAACCAGCAGATACTCCGAAAACGTGTGGGACTCACCGGGAAAGAACGTAGCCATGTTTCTCCTTTTTCCATGCGACCGGTCGGCTGCAGGCCTCGTAGGACCCAGCCCAACCTTGGGCGCCCAATACTGGGGAAGTATCTTAACGCACTTTGACTGCTACAATGCATGATTTAAGAAGAGCACACGAGGGTTTGACGCAGGCTTTGCGTTTGCCCAGCAAACACTTTAGCGGGGAGACGTGGAGCGTATGAAGTACAAGACGACGGCAAAGTTGGTCATTCAAGCGTGCGACAAAGACCTACCGGGCGTGTTCGGCCACGGCTGCGTCTTGCTGCTGCAGGGTATTGCCCACGAACACTCGCTCAACCGTGCCGCCAAGAGCATGGGCATGGCGTATTCCAAGGCCTGGCGCATCGTAAACGAGGCCGAAGGCCAGCTGGGCTGCAAGCTCATCGAGCGCGACGGAGCCCGCGGATCATCGCTCACCCCCGCCGGCGAGCGCGCCATAGCGGCCTACGAGGAGCTGCAGGCCGACATCAACAACGTCATCGCCACCAAAGCCAACGACCTCATCGCCAGCATCAATGCAGAGTAGTCCTTTTGGGACTGAATTGTTGTCCACCGTGCCCTCGGATTGAGGCTCGTGCCACAAAACGGGCCCATCTACTACGTTTAGCTGAATACCCTCGACCATACCGGACATTATGAAAATAAAACCGCTGGTAGACAGCTTGGCAATTTTCGAAATAGGCGGGTATGGTCGACCCCTATGGCTTAAACGTAGTAAATAGGCCGTTTTCGTGACACACACCCCGATTAGTTACTTTCGGAGCGCGTTGTCCAGGGTGGACGCTACAACCAGGGGGTCGTCGGTACCGGCGAAGAGGCGAATGGTGCTCCCCTGCTTGCCGCGCGGAGCAGAGAGTCGCGTCGTTGCGCCGCCGGCGGGCGATGTGCGAAACTCCCCCGGCAAAGCATCGAACAAATCGCCCGCACTGCGCTCGATAAGGTCAAACTCAACTGCCGGACCAAAGCCGTGCTCGAGGATTCCAGTTGCAACCGCATGGTCGGGATGCGAGCTCAGTCCAGGATAGCGCACGGCGTGCACCATCTCATTGGCAGCCAAGTACTCGGCCAGCGCACGTGCGCGGTCGAAATGTGCCTGCATGCGGGCATCGAGCGAGTCCAGCCCGCGCTCCAGCACACCGGCCTCATCAGCAGGCAAATCAAGTTTGACCAAGCCACAGCCCTCAAGCAGAGCATGCGCGCACTCGGCAGCAGCATCCACACGATGGCGCTTGAGCTGCGAGCGCGCGACCGATATGGCAACCAACTTGTGCGGAGCCTCACCGGCGCACACGCGGTCAAGTGCCTCGAGCGACAGCACGGCACCCAAGCGCAACGGATCGCACCCAAAGACACCAGCCACGGTGTTATCCACCACGAGCAGCGCATGAGCCTCACGCGCGGCACGTCCTAACGCGCGCAGATCGGGCACGCGCAATCCAAACCCGCCAATAGAGTTGACGAACCACCACAGGTGCGGCCCCTCGACCTCAAACGAAGCATCAAAGCCCTCGGACGCAGCAGTAAACGCCGCAACCGACGGCTCCTCCACCATAGCCACGTCGCAGCACTCAAAGCCGCGCGCAAACGCATCGGCAAAGTCATCGGCAAACGCAACCAGGCGATCGCCGGGACGTACAATCCCCAACAGAGACAGCGCCGCCGGCACATGCGGCGCTGCAGCAAGACGCGCCTCACGCGCGCCGGCCCTTGCAGCCCAGGCCTCTTCTAGCTGCTGTACGTCCACGCGGCACCGTCCCTTCATAAGCAAAAAACCCACGATGCGGGTGTTCCCCGCATCGTGGGCAACGGCTGCAGTATAGCGCCGATAGGCGACGAAACGCCTAGATGCTGAGCGTGTGATAGGTCACGCTCGCACCCGGAGCGTCAACGGTCACGCCATAGGCCTCGGGTGGCCAAAAGCGTCTGCAACGTCGAGCATCTCAAAGTTGGCATCCCAGCTGTCAAAGATACGATGCACCAACACCGCGAGTTCCTCGGCACACAGCAGGGGAAACGGCGCATCTGCCGCACCCTGAAGCGCGACCGACCCGCCCGAGCATGCCTCGAACAACGGCATCAAAAATGGGTCGGTTAATGCCGGCGATGCGGTATACAGATACGGCACGCGCAGGACTTTGGCTTGGATGCCGTCGCGCGATGCATAGTAACGGCACAGGTCGTTGGCAGCGCGGGCGATAATGCCCTTGCCCGTCTGGGCCCCACTGGCGGCCGTGGCGTCGTCGTCACATCCGCCAGTGGTGCCCTCTGCACCCGCGGGCCCCGCAATAAACAGCAGCTGCACATTGCGTCCCATACAGGCACGAAACACCGAGCGCAGCAGCCCAATGTCGCCAAAAGTCACGGCATGCGGGGTGAGGTAGGTAGAAAGGTAGACCACGCGCTCAAACTCGTAGGCCTGGTCCAGGTGCTGGAGGAGCTCTTTCCACGAAGCATGGGGCGACGACTCATCGCGGCGCGCGTCCTGCGCGGCTACGACCTACACATGGTCGCCGGGGAACGCCTTGGAGCAAAAGTCATCGTCAACATATGCGGTGTTGCCAACAACCAGCACTTCCACGGCGTTCCCCCTCCCCAAAAATCTACTTTTGCCATAGTCAAACATGCGTATTGTACGCTGTAAAAGCGAGCCAAGGCGCCTTTAAGGCTGTTTTAAGAACTTTTTAGAGGATGTGAGAGCGGCAACTCATTCGACTTAGATTCATCGAGGAAATGCTATTCGCTCTGAAAAGGCACATCGCAATCTGCTGACAGCTCTGCAGGGAGAATGGCAGGCAATGTAAGCGCTCCCATGGGTGAAAGTCCAGTAACAACCATCAAATAGCTCTTTGCATGGGCATATGCCATCGAAATAGCATTTGAAAGAAGGTAGCGACGCGCCTCGTCATCGGGAGAGTTCATTGGCATTTGCGCTGAAACCGAGATGGATACTGTAACGCCAGCGTGCATCTTCTCCTGTGCACCTTCGTCTCTGTCAAGGAGGCTGCCAATTACGCACATCTTTAGACTTGCGCGTGCATCATTACCTTTTTTCGAAAGATGGACATCTTGGTAGCTAACGTCAACTTTTAATTCCATGTTATCCGAGGGCGAATCCTCGATATGGAAATCGGAGTCAACGACGAACAAATGAACGACTTGAATCGGAGCAATAAAATCCCCACTCATGCTGCCAAACCTCCGGAAATCATCTCAAGATTCACATGCGAGGACGGACGCTCGTTCCTAAAAGACCATTGCTCTCGCACGAAATTGTTGGATGAAAGAAACGGTAGCTCTTTAGAATAGCTAACGGTAACCTTAGGAACGATATTGATACCCAAAGCAAGCTCGAACCTAGCGATCGTCTTCAGCGTCATATTGGGCTGAGAATTCAACAGCTTCGAAAGCGACTGAAGGCTCACGCCCATACGCTTTGCCAAATCGCTTTTGCTTAAACCCAGACGCTTCATCTCGCGATGAACAATAAACTCGATATCTAGCGCGTGTTCATAAGCGCGTGTTTCGCTGGTTTCTGTATCGGCGTAAAAATCAGATAAATCTACTTTATTCATTGTGTTCTCCGTTTCGAAAGCCAAGTATAAAAGTCAAGGCTCAGATTCCAGAAGTTGACGTGCTATTCTGGCCGATCATTGTTCGAGCGGTTAATTTCCGCTTAGGGTCTGACAACATTTTCTGGAATTGAGAGTTGTCGGGAGAAGCCGTCAATTCCCAAAACGGTCGACCCTTGAGGTCTCTATATTCGACAAGATCATATCCTTCTGCCAAAGGGCACCTCCCATTTCTAGATGAACTTAACTTATAGGTTAAGTTCATCCATTTAAATACATATAACGAGGTCCAGACAAGATTCCTCTGCCCCAATCGATAAACAAACCAGTCGAGCTTATGCAAAATCCGGAAGTGTGCGGCATATTCTAGACACGTCAACCACACTGGATAGTGGCAACGCTTCTACCTGCGGGTTCTTTTCATGAAAAGGACGATGTGCTCGAGGGTTCCAAAATTTGCCGCATGCTTCCGTCGGGCGTTTCCGGAAGTGCGGTGAAAAACCGAGATCGACAGACCAGACCCCTGTTTTAGCCTTCCGCGACCTGCGGTTTTGTTGCCGAAATTCGGTTTATGCTCGGAGGTTTCCGATTTTTCCCCGCACTTCCGAAAAGCACCCTTAAACCGCGCGTCCCGAAGCGGAAAACCGCCGGATATTTGTTCTCCCCAAATGAGATCCTTGTTTTGCCTGGCCGAATCTTACATCCAAACAAAAAAAGAGGACCGACGCATCAACCCTCTTCAGGTGTCGCCCGAAGGCTTCCAGCGCAATTGATTTAATTCTAATCGATATCACTTGTTTGACCACGATCACGTCAACCAGTAGAAGCCGCCCATGCTCGATCATTCCATTGCCGGGATGGTGCTTGGCTAGTACGTCACACATTGCATACATGAAAAAAGGGCAACACTCTCAATTTGAAAGCGTCACCCTTAAAGCTCCCAAAGAGCTTTTGTATTGCAGGAAGATACTCTACACTATCTTCCCTTGATTGGCGGGTCGAAACAGACACCATTGTGATTTCAAGCAGAAAGCGTTATATTAAGTATGCATTTGCACGTGGTGTTCGCACTATACGCTCAGATGCCATAGTTTACAAAGATGGCCTTCTTCATAGACGCTAGGTGGGATTACTCACTAGTAGCCGATATGTCGAAGGCCTTCTTGTACTTAAGGAAATCATACATTCTAATAAGCCGTTTCAGCTCGCTATTACCGTGGATTATCTTGCGATCGTCCATGATGAGCGCCCTCAGATATTCAAGCAACTTATTTAGATCGATCTCATCTTCTTCAAGTAGCACAAGCTTTTTAAATGCTTCCTCAAAGCCTTCGTTAGCTATAACAGACTGAACCGAGTGTCTAATTCCCGAATGATGATAGCTACCTTTTGCCTTTCGTAGGCTGTTGTTTAGAAAAGCATCTAAATCCTTCTTCTCATCTATTTCCTTTAGCATCCTTGGATTAAGAACTTCCCCTGAATACGCGCTTAAATACTTATACATGGGCAAACCACCCGAGTTAGAAGCAAGCAGCGAAGGAAGGTATTCCTCGACGGCAAGCTTAGGAGCAACATGTTCGTCATCAAACACAACATCACGATATAGAAGTTCGGCTTTGACCATATGCCCGTGCCCTAAAGAAGCATTCGCAACACCGATACCCAGCACAAGATGCTGTCCCTCCGGAAGTCTCTCGAGGTCGCTAAAACTCGCTTCAACTACCAGAGAGTCATTCGGATCGCCCTCATCAGCCAAGGCGTAGATGCTCCTGCGAAGCTCACGAATGATCCTGGGCGAGAAGGAGCATTTGGATTGTCCAATTGCTTCATACACTGCACCAAAATCGTTCGTCCTAATCTCGGTCATGCTTATCTCGCCAATACCTGGAAAGGTAAACGAATGAGTTGAGGTTGCGTTTTCTCCCCTAGTAAGGAAGATAAAGCGCTTTCTAAGCAACGCAAGATTGTTAGAACCGAGGCAGCGCGAAATCGACATGAGGATAGCTTGGATATCGGGGTCGTTAAGGGAATAACCGATAAAAATAATTGGGTATTCCATAAAAATAGTTAACAACTTGGCAGCCAAGTAATCCTGTGTTTCGGCGAGTTTTGCGTAATCTGCCTCCTCAAGAACCATAGATTCAGGATTATCCATAGAACCGTGGATCTTATAGATTTCACCCATTTCAAAAGTTCTGTGAAAGACGAGATCGTCTTGGCCAACAAAAACTTTAAACTCGGGAAATAGCGACTCCAGGAGACAGTCATAGTTGGTTGTTATAACTCCAGAGATACGCCGCCTGCCAACCTCTCTCAAGATATCAAGCTCATGCGTCATATATTCAGGTTTGAACGAGGATAACCTCTCGGCCGCCATGATCTTTAAAATAGATTTACGCTGACGAATGTCCTCTACATGATCGTTTCTAAAAGAAGCGAAGCGAGGGTCCTCAAGAACAGCTATGCGCATATCCTTATCAAGCATCGTCGCGGCAGAGGGCAATGCGCTATTGTCAGACTCATCTGGACAACGTGCCAGGTACGAGTCAAGCCGAAAGGGATCATCGGAAAGACGGGAACAGAGGTGCCTTAACAAACCAACCCAATCGTCGGTACCCATGTATCTACGGGAAAAGCCCGAGCCGACGAATAAATATGGGCTACGCCCCACCCCATTTATCAAACGTACAACGCTTTCTACAATGTCATCTCTTCCGACTTCCATCTAGCGCCTCCAAACAAGCTACTTCCATAAGTATAGAACATATGTTTGGATTTTACTAGAATTGCAAGACTTCATCGGAGACAAAGCTGCTCGACAATTGAAAATTCGAACCGCACAGGTGACCCAATATTCAGCAGTGTTCCGACGAGCAAATATTCATTTCGCGCCTCAGGCAATCTAGCGCAGCGGCATCAGTTAGAACGCCATGACTCTCTAGGAGTTCGATAAGTTGAGCGAAAGTCTAAAATTCCATCGCCAAAGTAACTCCTAAAATCAAAGGGCCGTTGCCGATAACAACCAAACAACGACCCTCCTTTGTCATCGCCTCACGTAGAGCCCACGACAACTGCATCACTAACTGGATGTTAACCTAGATGCGCAGTAATTGCGCATCCAAAAAAGTTAATCATGTAGCAAATACTCTTCGCGTTGAAACTAATGCGAAGCATTTTCGCGTCCGTGCACGAGAATGCGCAATCAATATGCGGAAAGGCAAAGATGATTCACCTAGCTAACAACCATCCAGTCACTACCGACAGTACTCGAAATCTTCGAGGAATCGCCGATGCACACGATGGTCGCCGAAGCGCCGGGCACATACTTGGCCTCAAGAACGGAAACACCTTGCTCCTTAAGCCTTAAGGTCGTCTCGGTTATCTGGGTTTTATTCACATCATTTTTGCTGACCAGTTTAACGCCATTGCCATCATTTTCATTCAGGCAGGATACAACCGTATTGTAATCGGCCCAATAACAGTACTCCCCAGAAAGCCATCCAAGCTCAGTGGCGCATATCGATCCAGTCGCAGAAACCGTCTTTGGAAGCAATCCGTAGCGCTGCCTTTCCTCAAATTCAAGAACATCGCAAAATACGCGATTAGCATTAAGTAATCTCGTTCCACAATAGTCCCCGTAAAACGGCGCAAAATGATTGCGGATAGTCCGCGACAACATACAGTAATCGTAGGTGTAGTAACACTTGAAGATTCGTAGGGCGTCTCCCCCTGCCCCTTCGGCAGAACGGGCGAATTCAACAAGAAACTGGTCCCACATGCGCTCAATATAGGGAATTGCGAGTTTAACGCTATCCATATCAGACAAAGGAGCATCGCTCGTCTGCTGCATTATTCCAGTGGTTTTTGCCAAATGGAAATGAGCTGCCATGCGCTCGATCGTTCGGATAAACTCGGGCCGATTCCCGTCCTCAATCGCCATAATTGCAAAGAAAACACTTCTCAACAGAAGATCACTTGAAAATCGCTGAGGTAAGAGATCGCCATATTCGCGCTCGTATGAGAAGAGCCTGGCCTCACCCGTATCGATTGAAGAGTAACCAAATACGGAGTCCGAAGGAACGACATATGATGGAGCGGCATTTGAGTACACACGGCTAAACTTAATTTGATAACGCTTAAAAAAGGTTGAAATCCAAAAGGTCACAACACCAAATAATGCCAGCTCAAACTCAAAGGCAATACTCGAAGTATCAAGCACATCTAGCCCCTGGCCTCCGAGATAGCCATCGATAACAAAGTGATCGAATGCGACGGACAGCAAAAGAGACATGAACGCCTCGAATGAGAAAGGAAGAGTCCGGTACCGCAATTTACCCCTTGCATGCTTGATTACCCCAAGAAACAACCAATAGAAAAGGGTAGGCATGTATCGCAGCGAAGGACCTGGAACTGAAAACGCATCGCAAATCGCAGCCATAATAAACACCGGGAGCTGGCAACAAATTGTTGGAGCGAGAATTCGGTAGGCAACGTTCAGCCTGCCCGACTCATCGGAGGGATACAGTTCTTCGACGGTGTATTGCCCTCCGATCGCCAAGGGCCCAGCAAAGCGGACAAGCTGAACGCTCGACAAACCGATAAAGACATAAAAGACAATCCAATGAATAGTGACCGATTCCACCTGTAAACAATCTCCTCAGGTCATACGCTTGCGATTAATTGTAGATAGACAGAATTGAACAGGAAGCAACAATATTTGAAACTGTTGTTTTGCGCACCCCGGATCAACCAACATACCCCAGAAAGGTCGCTGATGTTGACTGGGGTTCCCGTAAAACCCCAACAAAAAATGTGCGGAGTGCCGGCCTGAAACTGCCTTCGGACCCTATTGGCTGCACGCCGAGAGGCTCCGCTATGAAACGCCCCCTTTACCACCCGCTCTGTGCGACCGCGTGCACGTCCATGGTCAACGCGACGATGCCTATGGCAGCCATTGCAGAGGGGGTTCAGCCTCAGAAGGCCGCCGAGCAGCAGGCGCAAGCCGTGAGGTCGAGCTCAGCGTTGCTTTTGAATGCAGAAAAACGAGTCCGAACGCAGCGGCGTCCGGTCCTCTTGGCAGGTCCCATCTTGGGTTGATGTCCACAAAACTAGCCCTTGCGGTCGGTTAAACAAGTTTCAACAGCCTTTGATACTCTCCGGGATCACGCATACGCATAATATCCATGTATGTTCTGCTTTTTGCGACCATGATATCGTCGAACTTGGATAGGCCGTGCCCGCTCGCTCTTGTGACAACCATGCGGTCGTCGCAAAAATATGAAAGGAAGGTGTCCTTGCCGGGATGGTGTATCCGTCGGACGTCGAGCACGTTCCGGAAGTCATAGTAAAGTGCGGCGTTGGCGGTTTCCTCAAGTTCAGGCAGTCTGTCGATGCCTTCAAAGCGGCAAGGATAAATTAGCAGCAAGTTTTTCGAATGACTGATTGAGCGAAGAAGTTCTCGGGCCTCACGGTCTTCTTCGCTCAATTGTTTATTACTCTCAGTTTTTAGAAGCTCGTCAAGCTTGGCGAGGCTGTAATCCCTGAGAATTGCATGCAGGCGTAAGCCTCTCTGTTCTTTTACATGACTTCTGCAAAGTTGTTCTAAAGTTATTCCGCGGTCTGAAACTCGCCTTGACGAAGTGAGACTTACGGCGCGCATCATGGATTTTCCGAAGATGAGCTTGAAATCTAACTGATACGCGTCTGATACCGCATCACACTCCCCATTTGCCTCGGATACGGGCGCATGAAACTCCGCACCTCTGGTCAGTTCCTTGAAAGCGTCAGAGTGGTTGATGAGCTCGCGCGTCCATTCCTCGTATGTATATAACGGACGCCCAGAATAGTCTTGCATGAGGTCCTTAACAAACAATTCTGGGGTAATCATTGCGGATTTAAGTCTCTCGGCTCCGGGAACGGCTTCAATAAGCCTCTTATCTATCACTGTGGCCTCCTCTTTGCGGTAGTTTTACGGATGTTGACGGAAGCCGTTCCAGCAGGGTACGCCAAAGTTGGCCGAGCGAGCGGCCCGTCCTGGCTCGGAAGGGTCCGTGCCTTCGCCTAGAATACGCGCACCATGGCGCGTTCAGGCCGCTTTCGGGGTTATCCTGGCCGTTTCCATGGCAACCTCGCGCTACTTCTCGGAGAGGAAGATGGCCGAGTTGCACGACGCGGCGCTGCGAAGGGGAGCATCGTGCTGTCATGACTGGGCCGAGCTGGAAAAGACTGCCGGGAAGATGGTCGAATCCAGCCTTGAGCTTGCCGACAGAGTGGAGTCGGCCTAGGATATCGATAGATTCCGGATCCTGGACACAGGGCCCAAGGAGTCCATTACACCAACTTTCGCGACACTACCGTTCTTGTCATATCATTCTGATGTTCGGCTCGAGTTTCAGAGGCATCGTTCCGCGACCGCGTGAGGGCACATCAATTATTACCTAGTGATCGGAATTGGCCGATATCGATTAAGTATTTATGGCTATGAATGATCTGGCGTTAAAACTATCGTCTACCGAGCACTCAAGCGTTTAATCTTCCTGTAAATCTTAGACTCATCGGGGGCAATCGGATCATTGGGAAACGCCTTTTGGGCTCTCGCTACGTAGGAAAGAAAGTTCCCGTAGCGGAAAAATGCAGAAGAGTCGGAGCCAGCCGATGGGCACAACCCTCTCCCCTTAATACCAAGCGGCGAATAATGTTGATACAGAGCGGAGACGCGCTTTTTTGATGCGTGCCTTCCCTCCCCCTGATTAGAACGCGCAATCGCACTGGCTGCCTCACGGAGACGCTTATGGTACCTTCCAACCGTAGACTGTCGAAGTCTTACAACGCGCCCGTCGAAGTCAAACCCCAAGAAGCTAACTTTCTGTGCCGGATGTGCACCGGAGTACGAAAGGACCTTACCCGTACGAACGCTTTCAAAATCAAGCTGAGCAACCCCGCTGCTATCAACCCGGAACGCTTTGGTTTTCTCAGGCTGCAGTTTAACGGAATCAACATCGGTCATTAGATTGATTGCCTCTACAAGTGCATCAAAGCCAGATTTTGGAACGGCAACAATAAAGTCATCGCAATAACGAAGATACAAGCCACCAACCCGTTCAACGGCAAGCCTGACTTTCATATCGATATCGGCCATATAGATGTTAGCGAGCACTCCACTTGCAGCAAGACCCTGAGGAATGCCGAGATCAATACCCGTTCGCCGCCACGGCCTGGTGATGACTTTACTTTTGTTTGCAAGAAACTCAGACTTTGGCAAGATAACATCCAGCTTGTTAAGTTCGCGAATAGACTTGAACCGAAGATCGATAGCCGCATCACTAATCGTTTTCTCCCGAGCAGGATCGATTACTGGCCATGGCAATTCATGTCGAGCAGCCAAATCACCAATAGGCCAGCACGAATAGCGGAGGATATTTTTAATGACTTGATAGTGATCGTCCGGCAAGCGTCCACTGGGAAACAACGAACGCAACGACGCCATTAGATGGACATGGTTTAAGTTGTCGAAGAAGCTCTCGAAATCACCCGTAAGCACAAAAGCCGAATCTTGCACACGCATGTAGTCGAATGCCTTTTTAGCTGAGGAAATATTGCTACCAGCAGTTACGGCGCCGTCTGATGAAAGCGAAGAGCGGTACGCTACGGCAACCTCATCAAACTCTTCGGCAATAGCCTTCTTGTTATATAAGTCCGACCACAGATAAGAGTAGTACTGGAAGACGCGGTGATCGAAATGCGAGGCATAAGCGATATTACGAACCTTGCAGCTTCGCTTGCCTCCACGATACCGAACAGTAATGATCTCGTTGGAAATTAAAGGGTAGAACGCGTGATTGGAAACGTACTCTGAATCTAAAATCTTGGCCTGAACTTCGGCAAAAGAGACCCTATGATCGAAATGGGCATATGAACTTTTGGAACTATATCGAGGAATACGAGTGATATCGAACTCGACCAAAATACCCCCAAATAAATCAACCTGTCCGGATCAACGAGCGGCGGCTAACCCTCCCCGGACAGGCTAATCAAAGGCGCAGCAAGTGCAACCAACGCTTTCGCGGCCACCTAAAACAATGCTTGCCTATGCGATACTAGACGAAAGCGAGGAATTGGTACTTATGACCATCGAGGCTCTTATCCAGCTAGCAGCAGGCAACGCTGGTGTCAATGTTGCGAACGTCGGAATTTCGTCGTTTGCGATATTGACGGCAGTAGCGTACCCCATCGCCAGTTCGCGATGGGCACCAAGCTTTATTCCCCATTCTTGCTTTGCTTAAACAGGATATAAGAAATCGGCTCATGCAGTTAACAGCGCCTTGATGCACACCCAATTGTCTTGACGGCGGTCGCATCGAAAATGCCGATGCGTCTCTACGGATACAAGCGCCTCCTCATCTAATGCATGCACACGGTCCGCGAGACAAAATCGCCGACAACACCGTGAAAATCCCGATATGCATAATCTAGAGGTTTGGATGCACAGACAGGTGGAGTGGCATTGTTCGGCATGGCCGCTTCGCACTCCTCGCCGACGGGCGCATCGCCGAGGGCGAAGACATCAGCGCACAGCGAGGCAGAGGACCAACTCCTCCCCCTCCCCAACATTCCCCAGAAAGTTCCCTGATGTTGACTGGGGTTCCCGTAAAATAAACCCAACAAAATATGTGCGGAGTGCTGGCCTGGAGCTGCCTTCGGACCCTATTGGCTGCTCACCGAGAGGCTCCGCTATGAAACGACCCCTTTACTACCTGCTCTGCGCGATCGCGTGCACGTCCATGGCCAGCGCGACGATGCCCGTGGCAGCCATCGCGGAAGCCATCCAGCCTCGAACAACAGCCGAGCAGCAGACGCAAGCCGACGCCACGAACAGCGACACAGCCAAAGCTGAAGACGACAGCAACACAAATGCGGCAGCAGATACCGTAGAGAACGGCACCACAACGTCCACCGGCACCAGCGCCGTCAACACGGAAAGCGCCGACGGCACCGCCGCTACCCCCGGCACCGCCGCCGCAATCGGCACGGCCACCACAGTCCCCACCCCATCCCTCCGAGCCCAGGTCACCCCCACGCCCGAGGCCATCTCCGCCACGGCACAAACCGGCTACGCCCACTCCGCCACCGCAACCCAAAACGGCGTCACCTTCACCGTCTCGTGGAACGACGCCCCCGCGGGCACCGCGACGACCTTCCACGTAACCCAGGCCAACGGCTCGTCCCAGGCCAAAGCGCGCATGGACGTGCCCACCTATTGGGACGGCGGCAGCCAGGAAAGCGTCTGCGACCCGTCGCGCCCGGCATGGGCCAGCTACTACAGCCTGGGCACCGCGGGCCACGACTTTACCTTTGACTTCACGGCATCGGGCACGTACCGCATCTACTTCTACTTTATGGACAACGACAGAAACGACCCCCAAAACGACAAGGGAATCTACTACCTGCGCGCCACGGCGGAGGTGACCGTAAACGACGCCACCCGCCCAAGCGTCACACAAATCGTCAACAACGCCGTGGCCCAGTGCAGGCAAGAAACAAACGGCTCGGAATACGACATGGCGCTGTGGCTCCACGACTGGACGCTCGACCAGCTGGAGTACGACCACAGCCTCAACTGGTGCTCGGCCGAAAGCGGCCTCACGCGCCACCAGGGCACCTGCGAGAGCTACCAGCGCATCTACTCCAAGCTCCTTGACGCCGCGGGCATCGCCAACGGCCGCATCACCGGCAACGGCCACACCTGGAACGCCGTAAAGATCGACGGCAAATGGTGCCAGATGGACCTAACCTGGGACGACACCAGCGACAACTGGTACGGGGACCTGGACCAGCGACATCTGTACTTTGGCCTGACCGACGAGCTCATGGCAATAGCCCACTCCGATCACACAGCAAACTACCAAAAGGCCGACTACGCTTACCGCTCGACCGACCTATCCAACAATTACTTTGTGCGAAACGGCAAGGCCGATGAATGGGCCGAGAAATATGCCGACCGCATTCAGCAGCACCTGGATGCCAAGGAAGAGAGCTTTTCCATCGATGCCGACGACCAGTCCTTCCCGCCGAGCATCTCGGGGATTCAGAATGGGATTGTTGCTTATGCTATGAATCAGAGAGAGTGGAAGACTGATGGCGCCAAGGTTGAGCTTACTGCGGCATCTAGCGTCACAAAAGAATCGAACAGCAAATGGAGCGCCAAGTACGACCTCACAGCAAGCTATGAGACCACGTACGCCATAACAACCATGCCGAAGGACTGTGAAGTATACAACGGAGCCCAAGCCGAATTCACCGTAACGGCACCAAGCGCGACATCGTTCCAATGGCA
Organism: Coriobacteriaceae bacterium; assembly: GCA_902835305.1. GTDB lineage: Bacteria > Actinomycetota > Coriobacteriia > Coriobacteriales > Coriobacteriaceae > Collinsella. Next base: position 9,055 of record CADFMD010000013.1, on the reverse strand, counting down.
ATGCTCCGACAACGGAGGTTCAAGTTGGTACAACACGGGTGTAGGCGGCGAAACTTCCAGGCAGAAAACCCTGAGGTTTGCATCCAATGCCCAGCTCGCGAAGAGGCTCTACCGCTGCCTAGTCTCGTTCCCGAACAGCAGCACCCTCGCAAGCGAGCCCGCACGCCTCGTCCTTGTCGCCCGATACGCCATCAGCTCCCAGCCCGAAGACTGCACAACTGCCGCAGGGTCAACAGCGTTCTTCGCCATCGAAGCAGAGCGGGCTACTTCGTTCCAGTGGCAATGCTCCGACAATGAGGGCAGATCATGGTACAACACGGGGATCGGAGGTGAGACTTCCACGCAGGCGAGAATCGAGTTCACTGCAAGTACGGGATTGTCAAAACGCCGCTATAGATGCTTGGCATTCTTCCCTGATGGGACTAGCTCGGCTTCAAACACTGCGCAACTAAAACTAAGCGCTAACCAAATAACCGGGCAACCGCGAGACACGGCCGCCTCGACTGGATCCGAAGTGTCTTTCTCCGTGCGAGCCCTAGGTGCCATCTCGTACCAGTGGCAATGTTCCGACAATGATGGGAAGGGCTGGTACGACACCGGGATTGGCAATGCCGCCTCAAAGCTGCCTACGCTGCGGTTCACCGCCAGTGCCGCACTTGCGAAACGTCTCTACAGGTGCGTTGTCACCTTCCAGGATGGAACAACAGCTGCGACTCAAAACGCCAAACTCTCGTTATTGTCGAATAAAGAGAGGATCACCACGCAGCCGAAAGATTGCGCAACGAGCGCAGGAATTGAGGCCTCGTTCTCAATCGACGCTGAGCACGCGGCCGCATATCAATGGCAATGTTCTGACAACGGAGGCAGGACCTGGTACAACACCGCAATCGGAGGTGTCACCTCGAAAAGTTGCACCATAAGTTTCATTGCAACCGAAGGCTTGGCAAAGAGGCTGTTTCGATGCTTAGTCTCCCTCGAAGACGGTTCGACGCAAGCTTCCGAGGCAGCCAGGCTGCTTCTACGGTAAAGGAGATCTCATACTTTGAAGCGCCCGCAAAGCCGCTACCGGATATCACAGACCCCACGGCCACCGGAGACGTACAAAGTATCGCCAACGACCATGTCGCCCATGGGGCTGGCCAACATCACGGCGAACTCTGCGATCTCCTCGGGCATGGCGAACCTGCCAAGCCTGTTGTCCTCAGCGGAGATGCTGTCGCCCTTCTCGACGCCAAGAAGAGGAGTCGCCGTACTGCCGGGCGCAATCGCGTTGACTACAATGCCATGAGGAACCAGGGCGGATGCCATGCCCTCAGTGATGCCCTTCAGACCCCACTTCGACACGCGGTAGGGAGACCATGCGGGCTCGTTGCCGGCCGAGGATGAGACGATAAGGATATGCCCATTGCTGACCTTATCGGAAATCATGCGCTTTGCAACAGACTGCACCATGAAGTAGACGCCGCGCAGGTTGATGTCCAAGATACGATCGTATTCCTCAACTGAAAAATCGAGAAACCCGCCCATGGAGACGTCCTCGGTGTGAACGCCGGCAGAATTGACTAGGATATTGATGGGGCCGTAGAATGCCACCGCCTCGTCGATGACTTTCGAAAAGGTCTCTGGCTCGGCAAGGTCGACAACAACCCCGGCGCAATTCCCGCCAAGCTCTAACACCACCTTGTCGACCTTCGCGCGCCTAGTGCCGGCGATGACAACATTCGCGCCGTTCTTCAGGAACGCCTTGGCGACCGCCTTGCCGATTCCGCCTGAGCCTCCCACTACGAGGGCGGTCTTCCCCTTGAGCAAGCATTCATCGCCGACGGTCTGCATCACAGGCTGTATATTCTTGGCTTTAAGAGCGACGATACCCTGCTTGATTGCGTGCTTTAAATTCGCCATGCACCTACTCCTCGACATCCATGAACTTGCCTTTATCGGCCTCGAGCCCCTTCCGATTTCGATCTATGACCAGCTTCGCGTAAAGCACGGGAGCCATGCCGCAGCATGCAATCTTTACTTTCTCGGAACGGCCGACCTCGCTGTTCTTGAACACGGACAGCCAGTTCTTCCTAACGTACGCCGTACATTCTTTCACGAGTTCACCTTCGGAGTCCATTTCATCCGCACCTATTATCTGAGTGAGTAGGAACTCGTAGTTTCGCCAGATATGCCAATCGCATGCGTGGCGAACCATCGGAGTGTCCAGAGTCAAGTTCTCTTTAATGAATTTAATATTTCCAAGGGCGTTCTTGCCATTTTGAACGTTGTAGTTGGTAAGACCGCTACCCATGTTATTCAGACGGTAGTTGTAGACCTTACGTCTACCGACGCCCACATGATTAGAGTGCTGTGCAACCTCGGTAGCAAAGTACAGACCCTCGCCGAACCAAGGAACGGAAAACGAAATATTGTTGTCGACAACTACGGAACGTTTGTACAACTTATTCCAAGGCCCTAGTCGCATAAAGGGATAGATGATGGCAGAGGTAGCGCGCTCTGCCGACCAGGTCTCTCGGACATCCTCAACAATCTGCTCCCTATCGCGCGTTGTAAAGAGATTCACCGAGTAGGACATGTCGGAGCCGGTGCTCTCTGCCAAGTCGACCAAATATTCGACACAATCGGGCTCCAGCCAGTCGTCACCGTCCACAATCATGAGATAGTCACCCGTCGCGACACCAAGTCCCGCATTCCTAGCGGAGCAAGTGCCGCCATTAGGCTTGTGAATAACAATAGCCCTAGGGTCACGTGTAGCATAGTCATCACAGATGCGACCGCTGTCATCGGGAGAACCATCGTCAACGAGAATAATCTGGAGATTCTTATGGGTTTGAACCTCAAAGGAATGAAGAAGCTTCGGCAGAAATTGTTCAGATTTGTAAACAGCGACGATGATGGAAACAGATGGCTGACTCAAAATACGACCTTCCATTCATTATTCTAGCGAGCAAGACGGGCGGAGAACTCGCCAACGGTGTCACAAAGGAACTCCAAGGAGGACTCACGGTTGACGGCAAGCGACTCATTGACGCCCGCCCAATCAAAATCGTTGAGGCAAAGCTCTTCTGGCTGAAGCTCCGTGCTTATGCGGGAATCCAACCCGTAGCGAGAAAGAATTGCTTTGTTACGCTCCGCATACTGCTCAGGCAGAATATCGACAAAGGGCGTATTGAACAGCAACGAAAAAGCAGTCCCGTGGAATGAATCCGTGAGCACGCAGGTAGCATTGTCAAACAGCCAAAGGAATTCATGAAGCGACGGGTAGAACAAATTCTTCCCCATCGTCTTACGAAGCGACGGACGAATGCTAACGACCTCGAGGCCGAGTGACTTGCATGCGGCAGCAGAATAGCGGTCGAATGCATCGCTTGGATGCAGGTTGTAGATCAGGCAGTACTTCCCATTCACCCCGCGGGGAGCACGAGGCTCAATACGATCAAACCAGGCCTCTTTTGAGAGCAGGTGCACGGGGTCGACAACGGTTTGCGCCTCAAGTCCCATTTCCTCAAGAGTTTTCTGCCCACTTTCCTCGCGCACTGAAAGCCTATCAAAGCGCGCAAACGCTTTGGCGGCACGTTCGCGTTCGCGTGGATCGAGGCCATTTTTACCAAAGGAGGAAGAGAAGGAGAACTTGTAGGCATCGTCTGATGCGCCCTCCAAAAGGTAGGCGCCCTCGATGTTTCCATCAGACATGATGTTCCACACTTGGTCGCCTCCCACACAAAGGACAGGGTACTCCGCAAGAAGCTTACCGAGCTCTTCTGAGTCGGTAACCCTACGGCTCTGCTTCAACAAATCACTCCTCATCGCCTCGAACTTACGGGCACCAATCGCTTTTGGAATCGCACGAATCGGACCGAGCGCGCCAGAGGTCCTCATGGCATCTGCTAAAGGAAAGTCCCGGGGGATGCGGTAGTCAACATACTCAGCATTGATACCCATTGAGGCGAACGCATCCTGAAGGGCATATGCTTGCAGAATGGAACCGTAGTTCGGCACCGCATGGCGTGACAATATACCGACGCACTTTTTCATTTCTTATTCCCTACCTTTCGCAATCGGCGGTAACACTTCGAGACGGAAACAAGTATCCGCGCGCGAGCCAAATGCGACTCACGCACATAATTGCCTCAGTAAGGCAACGGATGATGCAAATGACCTGCAAACTCGCGACTCCTATTGCAGACACGGTCAAAAGCGAAACAATGCAAAATACAGCAGATCCAACTGTGGTGAAGGTAACCTCAGTGACTTTGCCAGAGGCGCCAAGAATCGGCCAGCCGACCATCGTTGCATAGAAGGAAAACAGGAGTACGGGTGAAGCCCAGGCGATAACCCAGGAACCTGATAGATAGTCCTTGCCACCGAGCACGAGCATAACTACATCGGAAAGCGCTGCGAAAGCGATGGTGCCAATGAGCAGAACGGGTATAGAGACAAGGAGCAACTTCCTTGCAAAACCGTAGTCACCCCCCTTGACCATATGGGGGTACAGACTGTTCACAATTGGCGAATAAAGGGACTGGATAGCATTAATTGCAGTCACAGCAAGGGACCAGTAGGAAATCATCGCCTTGTTGGTAATCACGATACCAATCAAAAGCGTAGTGAAACCGGAAAAAACGACGGAGGCCATGTTCGAGAAACAATAGAGCGCGGAAACCTTCAGCTCTGAAAGCGCCTCGCATAGGGGGACGAACGTAATGGTGGTACCGAACATTCGCTTGGCGGAAATGAAAGACCAGGCAAGGGCAATAACGCTCGAAAGGATGTCGAGAATAGGAATCCACAGAATGTCATCGATAGAATGGACAACGACGAACGTCAAGGCAGTAGAGACACCCTTCGAGACAAAATAGCGAGTCGTCAATGGGCCCATGTTTTCATGTCCCTGGAAAAGAAAGTCCGGAGCAACTGCCTTACCGAATACAGCAACAAATGCAAGCATGGTATATAGCATGTTCGAATGAGTAATGGGGATGAACCAGGCCACAACAACAACGACAGCGCCGGTCGCTACACCAAGCAACAGGCGAGCCTCTGTCACAGCGCCGATAGCCCGGTTCTCCTCTTCGACAGTCTCGGATTTTGCTATGCGTTTAGTACCGGAAAGGTTGAAGCCAAAATCGACGAAAGTCTGGGCGAAAGTCATGAACGACACAACATACGCGTAGATCGCGTAACCCTCCGGCAGAAGCACGCGTGTCAGATAAGGCAGCGTAATGAGGGGAAAAATATACTTAACAATCTGCAGTCCGTACTGCCAAACGACATTGCTGTAGAAATGTTTGTGTTGAGAACTCAAAACTAAACTCCGAACAAACCATGAAGAATAAAGCAGGACATATCGGCGACGCTTGCGAGATAAGCCCACTGAACGACAAAACCGATAACCGCAATAATCGCAAGTGCGATATCTATAAATAGATTTACGGCATCATCCTTATGACTCAAAGAAGCTAAGACAAACAACGTTGAGCAAGGCATCGCATACCGAAAGAAAACATCTGCGGCAAAAAATACTGAAACTGCAATGCATAGGGCAGACCAAATGCCTGAAAAAACAAGCAAACCGGATTTAGAAACGTCGTAACGCCTAAACACCAAAAGGATGCAGAAAACAGCGATAGCTTCAAAATAATATCGGTACCCCATAAGCAACACACTATGTTGAGATGCCGCGGCCCATCCCCAATCGCTGAACTCGCTATATACAGAAAACTTATCCAAAGCGCTCATAAATAGAGAAAGAACAGGTATCGTCCTGAAGGAGGCCGGTAAGGCGGCGGAAAGCATATTTGATAAAGGAAGTAATGCAAGACTGATGCCGTAAATGGCAATCTCATTTTTTACGAAAAGCAGCACAACTCTTAAAGCTATCACCGGTAAAACAGATGAATGAGTAGAGGCGGCAAAGGCGTAAAGCAAAATCAATACAACCGGCCCGGTACGCTTCCCAAAGTCCAAATAGAGTGCCAACAGAAGCAACGAAAAAGCCGGGGTACTTTTTGCATAAGAGAGAACGTTGAAAAACGGTGGGATTGCCACTGAAATCAAAAGGGCGGCACAAGTCCTCCTAAACGACCACCCCTGAAGCACGGCATAATCGTCAACAATAAAGGCCAAGACTGAGTAAAAAGTTGCTGTAACTGCGCTTCGCAGAAGATGGTCATCATTAAATCTCGAAACAATCCAAGCAAAAAGGTTGTAACCATGAGACCCCACAGAGGAATAGACACCCTTGATTGAAAGGAGGTCCCAAAATGATGTCTCACGAAAGATAGGCAGACTGTTGGTATATCGATCAATGTCAGCCATTAATGTCGTATTAACCCCATAGGCAATTGCGCCAGAGCAAAGACCAACCAGAATCGCCAGGCCCACACTCGAATGCTTCTCGGACCTAATATAAAGAATAATGAAGAAAATCGAAGCAAAAGGAAAGAGAAAGCATGATAGAAGGGCGAGGAGAAAATAGGCGTTGTTATATGCACCGGCGTCAGATTTGCGAGGAACAATGCGATGCGAGTTTGTCAAATCAAGCTCGAGTGTATCCATCATCCTACGACCTTTCCGGTCAAGTTGCCGTAAAGGCTGTATACAAGATTATGAAGTGCTGGCGAAGATGCAAAAAGCCCGCAGCGAAAGCGCCAAGTCTTGCTCGCAAGAGGGTTGCCGGCGACCTTCCTGCAGCGTTTCCTCGCATTAAGGACATAAGCCTTAGCCTTGCGCCTGTCGATGCATTTATTCAAATCCAGCCTCGACGCAACGCGAAGAGAGCAAAAAGCCTCAAAGCAAGCAAACGCATCTTTCAACTCAGGTCTATCATCAACCACGTCTCTCACAGTTGACAAAGACGCTTCCATGCCCTCAAGGTGCTTGTCTTCGTATTTCTTATTCGTAGTAATGGAACCCTCGCGGGCAAGATAGCCATAAAGCTCTGCGCCAGAAATACAAGCCTTATCAACACTAGAGAAGACAGTAGCTTCAACGCCAAAGTCCTCGAACAGTTGTCCCTCGGGAAACGCAAGGAGCGGGAATAGTTCCCTAGCATACAGCTTCGCGCAGGCAGAGCCGGACTCACCGTTAAGCAGAAGCAACATTCCAAGAAGTTCGTCGCCGGAAACGATCTTGCCTTCGCCAATCTCTTGACACCCAAAGTCGTCAGTCGAGTCAATCTTCTTATATTCACATGTGACAAGCGGCACGCCCGTCTTCTGGGCAAGGGCAACCATATGCCCCACGGCCCACTTGTCCAGGACATCGTCACCGTCCACAAATGTGACAAAGTCGCCAGTAGCACGGGCGAGGCCGAAGTTACGAGCGGAAGAGAGGCCTCCGTTCTCCTTGTGCACGAGTTTAACTCGATCATCATCCGCAATGGTACGGGAACATATATCTGCCGTATCATCGGTTGCCCCATCATCAACAACCACAATTTCTATGTTTTTATACGTCTGGCCCATAAGAGAGCGAAGACAAGCCGCGGCGTATTCGCCCACGTTATACATGGGGACGACGATGCTTACCTTTGGGGTCTTACCGTTTTCCACTGGGAAGCCACCCCCCCCCCACAAATCGCTTAATGGGTTTAGCGGGAACCCCGGCAACGATCACGTTGTCGGGAACGTCGCGAGTCACCACCGCATTGGTACCGATAATCACACCGTTGCCAATGGTCACACCGGGCATCACCGCTGCACCTTCGCCTATCCACACGTTATCGCCAATGCGCACGGGCTTAGTAACTATCTTTCGATCATCAGGCGCCATATCGGGCAACGAGGAATCGTCGCCATAGGACCCATGACTGTTATCAGATATAAAAATATTCGAAGCCATGAGCACGTTATCTCCGATAACGACACTCTCATGCGCAGAGATATGAACTCGATCGTTTATCTTGCAGTTCTTGCCGACAATTAGAGGGGTGCCGTCACCAGCAAGGTCGAAACGACAAGAATAACCACAGGTGAAACCCTCACCATAAACGAAGCGACACTTGCCACCACGAAGGTAAAAGGGGCGGCGGACAAGTCTCGCACCAGGGAACAACACCTTGGTGAGAAGTAGCGCCAACACATTTTTAAACGTCTCAGAAGGACCATATTGACCAAACATTAGGCTTCACCATCCTGCATGGCGAAAGTCTTGAGGTACTCCCCCAGCTCTTCCTCCCAGTCGGGCATGTGGAAGCCGGCGGCCTCGAGCCTGGACAGGTCGAGCGCGGAGTGGACCGGGCGCGGGGCGATGGGGCCGGCGGCGTTCGCGTAGTAGTCGGCGGTGCTGACCGGGACCACTTTCTCCCCGTTGCCGTTGGCGGCCTCGAAGACGGCGCGGGCGATATCGGCCCAGGACTTGACGGTGCCGGAGCCGGTGCAGTCGTAGGTGCCGTAGGGGGCGTGCGTCCCCAGCACGTGGAAGATGGCCTCGGCCATGTCGCGCGTGAAGGTCAGGCGGCCCAGCTGGTCGTCAACGACCGTGACCTGCTCGAGCCCGTCCTCGGGGTCGGCGACGCGGTCGGACAGGCCCTTCATCGTCTTGACGAAGTTGCGGCCCTCGCCGATGACCCAGCTGGAGCGCATGATGTAGTGGCGCGGGCACCCGGCCACGGCGATGTCGCCGGCGGCCTTGGTCTGGCCGTAGACGGACAGCGGGCTGAGGGGCTCGTCCTCGTCATGCACCTCGGCGGTGCCGTCGAAGACGTAGTCGCTGGACACGTGGACGAGGGTGATCCCGTGATCAGAGCATGTGCGGGCGAGGAGGGCGGGGCCGGTCGCGTTGGCCTTCCAGGCGGTCGCGCGGCCCTCGGCGGTCTCCGCCCTATCCACGGCGGTGTAGGCGCCGCAGTTGATCACGGTGCCGTAGAGCGACCAGTCGTACTGTGTGTAGGCGTCCGGGTCTGACATATCGAAGGTGTCGATGTCGCAGAAGTCGAAGTCCTTGGCGACGCCGCGCTCCTCCGCCAGCCTGCGCACAGCATGGCCCAGCTGGCCATTGCAGCCGGTGACGAGCGTCCTCTTGGGCGCCATTGGGACGACGTCCCTGAGCA
>CADFMD010000012.1 GCA_902835305.1 Coriobacteriaceae bacterium | reverse complement strand
GACGGAAAGCACATTAAGTGCTTTCCTTTGCGTGCGGAACTCGCGACAAACTTAACCCGCGCCCGCCGGCCCCGGAGACCCTCCCTGCCGTCACATTATTCAACCAGTTTTGCGGGCGTGCGCCGCTGCGCGGCTAGCCCGCGTGCTCCTCGGCGGGGTTGGTCTGATGGATCTTGTTGAACTTTGACCTTTGGCTCATAAAAAACGGGAGATGCGATCTGCATCCCCCGTTTTTGTTGCGGTTAGTCTAGGTCAATAAACTTAGCGCTCAGTATCTTGCCGTCTTTTACTAGCATTCTGGCCATGGTGGGGCCTCGGGTGCCTCTGGGGTAGCTGGCGCTGCCCGGGTTGAGGACTAAGCAGCGGCCCACTTGGGCTTCTTTGGTTACGTGGGTGTGACCGTTGATGGCTACGTCTACGGATCCCACCGGAAGGTCTTCGCGGTAATGGGCTACGGCGAATTTGAGGCCTTCGTAGGTAAAGAGCGCAAGACGGTCTACATCGGGGCCGTAGTCGCGGTAGTAATCGTTGTTGCCCAGTACGGCCCGCACGGGGGCGATGGTACATAGGTGCTCGTAGTCCATCTCTGACGTGAGGTCGCCGGCGTGGATAATCAGGTCTGCGCCTTCAAGCTCATCCAGGAGCGCAGGCGAAAGATAGCCGTGGGTGTCCGAGATGATGTCGATGCGCTTGGCGCTTGCACTGTTCATGGGATCCCTTCCGCAAAAAACGATTCGGCAGATACATACAAAAAGGGCCCCACGGCTCCGCAGACGATGGGTCTACAGGGCTGCGGGGCCAGTGTGCTAGAGACTCAGGGCCTTCTTGAGCGGCACGACGCGGCGGCGCGAAACCGGCACGCGTTCGTCGACGCCCGTAATGCCCAGCTGGATGGCGCCCGAGGGCACCGTCTCGACGTCCGTAACGCACGCCAGGTTGACGATATAGCGACGGTGAACACGGAAGAAGCCAAAATCGCAGAGCTTGGCCTCAAACTGCGCCAGCGAGGTCGTCGACAAAAAGCGATCATCGACGGTATAGATGCAGGAGTAATCGTCCTTGGCCATGATAAAGCGAATGTCGTCCACGGGAATGAGCACCTTACGGCCGCCCTTTTCCACCGGGATACGCTCGATGGTCACCTTGCTGTCCGTAACCGGCTTGGCGCGTTGCATGACCTTCTCGATCGCGCGATCCAAGCGAGCTTCCTCGACCGGCTTCATCAGATAATCGACGGCATCCACGTCGAATGCCTCGACCGCATGGTCGCTATACGCAGTCACAAACACGATCGCCGGCGGATTTTTGAGCTTATGCAGCGCCTCGGCAAGTTGCAGGCCCGAGGCACCGGGCATCGAGATATCGAGAAACACGACATCCACGCGACTTTCCATAAGCATCTCGATGGCGGAGCGGACGCTCGACGCCTCCGTAATCGTGCCGATCTTGCCCGTTTGCTCGAGCAGGAAGCGAAGCTCCGAGCGAGCCGGCGCCTCATCATCCACAATCATCGCACGCAGCATAGGGATAAAACCTTTCGTCAAATAACTACGCCGGGCATCCGTCGCATGACGTTGAGCCCGTAGCCTTTTATTTTACTCTTGAATGTCAAAGATGCTCTCTGACAAATCAAGATGAAGGAGCACTTTGGTGCCCTTGCCCGGCGCCGATTCGACACGCGTATAGGAGTGCGGCCCATAAAAGCGATGGATGCGCTCTGAAATATTGTGCATGGCCACACCGGCGCCGCCACCCTGGGGAGAGCTGGCGTCGGGACGGGCAGAGCGCTCGTCAAACAGTCTGGCGGCGGTACCCTCATCCATGCCCACGCCATTATCGGCCACGGCAATCAAGATTGCATCCTCGCCGTCTTGGTGAACGGTCACGTCGATCCTCAGGGCGTCGTCATCGCCCATACCATGACGTACGGCGTTCTCGACAATCGGCTGGATCACGAACGCCGGCACCAGCGTATCTTCCACGTCCTCGGACACATCGAACGTCGCAAGCACGCGGTCCTCGCCAAAGCGGGCCTTCTCAAAGGTAAGGTAGCGCTTGGTCTGTGCGACCTCGCGCGAGACCGGAATAAGCGATCCCGAGTTGTCGAGTGTGGCACGATAGAACGATGAGAACTCACGAAGCAGTTCGCGGGCCCGCAGCGGGTCGGTGCGCGTAAACGATGCAATGGTGTTCAGCGTGTTGAACAGGAAGTGCGGGTTAATCTGCGCCTGCAGCGCACGCACCTCGGCGCGCGCCGTGAGCTCCTTTTGCACCTCGAGCTCGTGGATGGCGAGCTGCGTGGACAAGATCTCGGCAAAGCCCGAGGCAAGCGCGTACTGGGTACGGTCGACGGCGCGCGGGGTCTTGTAGTAGAACTTGAGCGTGCCGACGGTACGATCGCCCACCTTGATGGGGGCGATAATGCCGGCGGGAACTTGGTTGTGCGAGCCGTCCGAGCCCACGACATCCACCATACGGTTGAACGACTGCACGATGCCATGTTCGATAACGTAGCGTGTGGCAAGCGTGTGGATGGGAGAATCTGGCAGTAGTTTTTCCTCAAACTCTCCCGCGCAGGCAAGCACGTTGCCCTCGTCGGTGATGGCCACCGTCATGGCGCGCGTCTCGGGCAAAATGCGCCGGCACACCAAACGCGCCGACTCCTGCGTCAGACCGCCCTTAATGTCCTCGAGCATGGCCGAGGCCACCGAGAGCGTCTCCTCGGTGTACTGGGAGCGCACCGAATCGGGATTGAGCGTCAAAAAGATAAAGATGCACAGAAAGATGCACAGCAGCGCGCAGGCAATCACCGTGGCGATCGGCTCGATACCGGTCACCAAGGCAAAAATAAAGTACACCAGCACGCAAATGGCGCAGGCAACGGCAATGATGCGAAAGATTGATATTGAACTATCGCGCTGGGCGCGGCGGTCGATCATTCGGCCCCCTCCAGGATACTGATCAGTTGTGCGTCACGCCAAAGCCCGTCCATGATCTTGGGCCAAAAGCTCTGGAAACGCAGGTAGCTTGCAGCGTTTTGGCGCGCATAGGCCTTTGCCTCGTCGATGCCATGGCGCCAAATGCGCAGGTAGCCCTCATGCTCGCGGGTAAACACGCTGCGGACCATAGCGGTCTTGCGCACGCGGTCGTCGAGCTCGCGCGAAATCCACGGGCCCGGGTAGGGCATGAGTGATGCCGCCGTAACGGGAATGAGCTCCTTTTGATGCGCGGCGAATGTCAACTTGGCCCGTTCGTAGTACCAACGGTATACATCCTGCATAAAGCGCGGTGAGCGCTTTTCGGACTCCGGAGGCAGATGGCGCACGGTCCACTCGTTATCGAACCACACGTCGTAGCCAAACATGCGCATGTTAAAGAGGTAATCCAAGTCCTCGCCGCGGGTGATAAACGGGTCAAAGGCCACACGCGTAAAGGCGCGGGCGTGCAGGGCCATCAGGCCGCCGCACACGTAGTTGGAGCGCGAGATGCGGGTGCCCGAGAGCGCCTTTTTCATCCAACGGTTGAACTCGATGCGCTTGGTCCACCAACGATGGCAGATGCCCGCCTTGTCCGTGGGAGCCAGCGGCGAGCCGTCGCGATCGTAGAAATAGCCGCTCTTGACCAAGATCGGCAAGCCCTGACGCGTCTGCTGCCCCAACGCATAGGTCGCGCGCTTCATAAAGTCGGCGTCGATGACAGTCTCATCGTCATCCAAAAAGATAACCGCGTCATGCCCCAGCACAGCGGCACAGGCTAGCCCCATGTTGCGGATGGCACCGTAGCCTCGCAGGCTCACGCACTCGCCCGAACCCTTGGGCGCGATCTGAGCAACCCGGTCTGCGATGCGCGAGGCCTGGGTGTTGGTGACAACGGTGACCTTGAGCGTGGGATGCGCGTCGACAATCTCGCGCACGCGCAGCGACACATCGGCTGTGGCAGAAACGGGACAGACCACCAAAAGGATGATGCGCGGGATGTCACGTACCTGCTCAAGCGAGACCAGGCAGCGGTCGAGTTCGGGATTGTCGGCGTTGAGTCGCGTCGAATGATCATAGGTGCCAGGGGCGTTTGCGCAAGCGTCATCACCCGCCCAATACGTTGGAATCACGACCGTGGCGTTCATGCCTTACCCTCCCTGCAACACAAAAACGGGACGCCGCCAAACACAGGCGACGCCCCGCGACCTAGCTGATTCCATCATACCCACTTGGGCAAATCATTGCTCGCAAGTCGCAATGTTTATTGCGGATAACCCCAAAAGAGTACCGTGGACAGGCACAATAGCCGCTCGCTCCTATGCGGCATGCTCTGCCGCCCGAGTCATGCGGGACAAGCGGACCAGCAGCATAAAGCCAACGACCAGCAGCACACCAATGGAAAGGACGCCCAGCGACGGGTTGCCGGTCAGCGAGGTGACGACCGACACCAGGAAGGTGCCCATAACGCTTGCATAACGACCAAAGATGTCAAAGAAGCCGTAGTACTCGTTGGACTTTTCCTTGGGGATAATGCGGCCAAAGTAGCTACGGCTGAGCGCCTGCACACCGCCCTGGAACAGGCCGACCATAATGGCAAGCACCCAGAATTCAAAGGCGGTCTTTAGGAAGAACGCGGCGAACAGCACAATCCCCATGTAGGCGGCGACCGCCACCAGGATCATGTTGAGCGTGCCCACGCGTCCGGCGAGCTTGCCGTAGATGATGGCGGACGGAAAGGCCACGAACTGCGTAACGAGCAGCGCCAGCACCAGCTGCGTCGAATCGATGCCCAAGGCCGATCCGTAACTGGTGGCCATGGAAATGACCGTGTGCACACCGTCGATATAGAAGAAGAACGCGATCATGTAGACCAGCACGGTCTTATTGTGGGCAATCTCGCGCATGGTGTGTCCGACCTCGGAGAACACACCGCCCACGATGTGGCCGATGGTATCCTCGGGACCGCGCTCGCGACCGTACTTTTGCTTATAGGTGCGAATGAGCGGCAGAGTAAAGATGAGCCACCAGGCACCAGTGATGATAAACGACAGACGCGTTGCCAGCATGGTAGGGACGCCAAGGGCGGGGCCACCCATGATGAGCGCCAGGCAGATGACGAACGGCACGGTGGAACCGATGTAGCCCCAGGCATAGCCCGAGCTGGACACGGCGTCCATGCGCTCGTCGGTGGTAATGTCGGGCAGCATGGCGTCGTAGAACGTCATAGAAGAGTTAAGGCCGATGGTGCACAGCACGTACACGGTCAAAAATGCCATGGCGGACATTGGGATAGCCTGCGCCAGGCAAAGCACCAGGCCCGTGAGGAAGAAGCCCAAGAAGAACTTGATCTTGTTGCCGGCGTAGTCGGCAAGTGCGCCCAGAATGGGCATGAGCATGGCGATGACCAGCGAGGCGATCGTCTGCGCATTGCCCCAAGCGACCACCAGGTCGGCCGAGGAAGCGCCGGTATTGATGGCGTTAAAGTAAATGGGCACCACCGAGGTATTGAGCAGCACGAGGGCCGAATTGCCCACATCGTACATAACCCAGTTACGCTCGAGCTTGGTGTATTTCATGGACAGGGACCCTTCGTATTTACCCGATATGCAGTTAGTTCATCGTACCCCAATTGTCCAGAAGCACCGGTAAGGATTCGGCAAAGGGGCACGCATGAGCCCTATTCCTCGCGGTCGAACTCCTCATCGGCATTGAGCACGCGACCGCTGTAATTGACATGGTTGGTCACGGCTTCCATATCGCCGGTCTCGATAAAGCGGGCAACCGTGCACTCGTAATCGAGCAGCGCGCGGTCAAAGACCTCGGGGAAGCTCTCGGTCGAGACTTCATCGGTAAAGGGGTTCTTCCATGCCAAGTGGCCCAGGTTGCCGGTACGCTCGGGCAGCTCGGTCGTCACGCGGTGCGCAAGGCCGTCGAGCAGCGAGTAGTCGTGCACCAAGCCCTCAACCAGCGAGATCGCGCGCGTCTTTGCGGAGCCGGCCGGCTCAATCGCGCGGTAAAGTCGCTGCATATTGGCAACGGCAGCACCGTACTCCCCCGCCGGAATGTCAATGCCGTACACGCGTCCGGCAACATAGCTCATCAGCACGCCGGCCACGCGATTGATGCGATCGGTGGTGACGATCTCGCCCGCCGGCGGGTAATCGTCGACCGTAGCGCCATCGCGTTTAAGCTGCAGCATCAGTACATCCAGGTCGCTCTCGATCACGGCATGGACCTGACTGCTCGAATCCTCAAGCTCTGAATCGGACTCCACGATGCCAAACTGCTGCTCATAGACAAAGGGGTGAGCGTTGCGGTCGAGCACGTAATGAGACAGCAGGCCCAGCGCAAAGGCACGACCCAAGCTGGCGTCACGCGGCAGCAGATGCGACACGCCGTCGCGCAGGCACGCGAACTGGCGAGACATGCGCGACCGATGCATGACCTGCGCCAGCAGCGTGCAGTCGGAAACACGCGGTGTCAGAATGTGAAAGAAAAACGGGTCGGGGCCTTGGTTTCCCAAGATAAAGGCAATGCGCTCTTCATCGGACGTTATGACGCCCTGCGGAAGACGGTCGATGCTTTCCTCGCCAAACAGATGATGGGTGATAAGCGCGGGCATAATGATCCTTTCGATTTCATTCGATGCCACCCATTATGCCCACCGCGCGCCCATGCCAAACCTGCGATGGTAAACGACAGCACGCAAGCCTCTTACGCAAGCCCCAGGTGCGACTTGACCTCGGCGGCACGACGACGGGACACCGGTACCGTCGAGTTCACGCGGTCGAGCCTGAGCTCCATCAACCCCGTGGAGCCAATCTCAACATTGTGCACGTCTTCCAAATTGACCAGGTAGCTGCGATGAACGCGAATAAAGCCCTCGGAGTCCAAGCGACGCTCGAGCGAAGAGATCGACTCATTGATCAGGTACGTTCCCTCGGCGCAGATGGCGTTGCAAAAATCGGCGCGCGCCTCAAAGTAGCAGACGTCTGCGGCGGGAATGAACACCTTTTTGCCCCCGCGGTCCACCGTCAGACGCAAAGGCTGGCGCGGAGCGTGGATAACACGACGGACACCCAAGGCTGCCTTGATCTTGTCGAGTGCCTTTGACAGGCGTGCGTCCTCGACCGGCTTGACGACATAATCGACGGCATCGAGGTTATAGGCATCAGCCGCATACTCGGCAAACGCCGTCACAAACACAACCACCGGCGGCGTCTTTAGGTTCTGCAGCGTCTCGGCAAGCTCAATTCCCGAGCGACCGGGCATGGTAATGTCTAAAAACAGCACGTCGGGCTTGTTCGACAGAATCGACTCTACGGCTTCGGTGACATTGCCCGCCTCGGCAATCTGGCCCACACGCGTATCCTTTTCCAACAGATAGCGTAGCTCAGCCCTAATGGGAGGTTCGTCATCAACCACCAAGATGTTCCAGCCTTCGGACATATGTGCTTCCCCTCTTTTTCTCTCAATCCAACCGCGTGCTACGCCGTCAACGGCGCGGGCTCATGCGGCTCGCCGTTCAGCTCGACGATGACCTGCGTTCCCACGCCCTCCTGGGACTTCACGCGCATGCCGGAATCTTCTCCGTAAAAGAAATGGATGCGCTGAAGCACGTTGAAGAGCGCCAGGCCGCAACCTCGCTTGACGGAGCCGTCGGCGGTAATGCTCTCGGGCTCCTCTCGGCGATGTTGCTCAAACAGATGCGCGCAGACCTCTTCGCTCATACCGATGCCGTCGTCCTCGACGATGATCTCCAAACCGTCATCGGTCTCGAAAGCCCTAACATGAATAGAAAGCGGCTCGGTCTCGCGCTGCGCATGCTTGATGCAGTTTTCGAGCAGCGGCTGCAAGATAAACGGCGGCACCAGGCTGTCGCGCACCTCAAAGTCGATATCGACCGAGACGCGCAGACGGCCGTCGCCATAACGAGCCTGCATAAGATTGATATAGCGAGTGCCCTGTTCCACCTCGTGCTCGAGCGTTGTGAGGGTATCGGAATCAGAAAGCGTCTGACGGTAGTAATTGGAAAAGTCGATGAGCAGCGACCTGGCCTTGTCCGGCTCGGTACGTACGAGCGACACAATGGTGCTGATGGTGTTAAACAGAAAATGAGGATCGACCTGCGATTGCAAGGCGCGCAGCTCCACGCGGGCCGTAAGCTCGTCCTGACGCTCGAGCTCAAAGCTCGCAAGCTGCGTGGAAATGAGGTCGGCAAAGCCCGAGGCAAGCGCCGTCTGGCGCATATCGATGCTGCTCAGACGGGGATAATACAGCTCGAGCGTGCCCACGCAATGCCCGCGCACGGTAAGCGGTGCGACAATACCGGCGCGCAGGCGCGGAAAGTAGCCACCCGTCTCGGTCGAGGCATCGCGCGAGAACACGCTTTGCTCACCGCTGTTGATCACATTGAGCGTGGTCCGCAGCACCACCGGGGTGCCCGCGGGGCATTTTGCCGAGTCCTCGCCCCAGCTTGCCAACACCTGCTTGCCGTCGGTAAAGCAGATGGCAGAGGCGATGGTTTCGGACAGGATGATCTTAGAGGCGCCCAGGGCAGCTTCGGGCGTAAGGCCGCGCGACGTGTAGGCGAATATTTTCGACGCGATGGCGAGCGTACGGTCGGTAGCGCTCGATGTGAGGTCGTCGGGAACGACAAAGACGTACGAGAAGAAGAAGCACAGCATGACCAAGCCGGCAATGACGACAACGGCCGGAACGGGATTGGGATTATCGGTTAGATCCCAGATGAGCAGCAGGATAAGCAGCGGAACGACAATACCGAGCAAGATGGCTTGAACCACATGCTGAGCGGTACGAAAGACCTTGGTAGAGTTGTAGCTCTTGCCCAGAATCAGCCTATTGAGATCCACCGTCATCTCCTTATTACTGACGCACCCCATAGCAATAAAGAGGGCCGCAAGCGACCCTCTTTATTGCATTATGCAATCAAATACTGTGTTTTACATCAAGCCATCGATGAACGGTAGCTTAGGCGCTGTACTTGTTTGCCTCGCCGAAGGTGCCAGCCTCGACAATCCAGCCGTCCTTCATGATGACGTCCATGTTGTCGGTGTTGAGCACGTGGATGTCGGCGGCGACGTCACCGTTGACAACCAGCAGGTCGGCGCACTTGCCGGCCTCGATGGAACCGGTCTCGTCCTCGATGTGGCACATCTTGGCACCGTTGAGGGTGGCGCAGGTGATGGTCTCGACCGGAGTGAAGCCGATCTTGTCGACGAACTCGTACATCTCCTCGATGGAGCAGGTGCCGTACGGGGTGACGAAGGAGAAGGAGTCGGAGCCGATCGTCATGACGACGCCGCGCTTCTTGGCCTCGCGCAGGCAGTCGTAGTTGCGCTGCAGCTCCTTCTCGACCAGGGTGCCCTCGTACTTGTCGTGCAGCTCGGGGACGTAGACGGGCGGATAGGTGGCGTACCAGGTGGGCAGGAAGGCGATCGTCGGGGTGAAGAAGGTGCCCTGCTCGGCCATGAGGTCCATGGTGCGCTCATCGATATCGAAGCCGTGAATCAGCTGCTCGCAGCCAAAGCGAACGGAGTCGTAGGCGGCGGCGTGGTTGTTGTAGCAGTGACTCCACACGGGGATGCCGACCATCTTTGCCTCTTC
The DNA here is from genome assembly GCA_902835305.1 of Coriobacteriaceae bacterium. Taxonomy (GTDB): domain Bacteria; phylum Actinomycetota; class Coriobacteriia; order Coriobacteriales; family Coriobacteriaceae; genus Collinsella. The sequence goes on along the minus strand of CADFMD010000012.1, from coordinate 54,664 downwards.
GACCACGGCCTGGATCTCCTCGGAGCAATAGTGCTGGTCGCGACCGGAATCCCAGCGCCAGATGCCGCCACCGGTAGCCCAGATCTTGATGGCATCGGGGTTCTCGCGCAGGCGACGACGGACGGCCTTACGCAGATCCCAAGGACCGTCGACCTGGTCGCCCCAGGGGTGCGATTCCTTGTTGAGCTGCTGGCTGCAGTGGTGGGAGTCACCGTGGCCGGCAACGCGGCAGAAGCCGAGGCCAGTGGCCAGAACGCGCGGGCCCTTGAAGACGCCCTTGTCGATGCAGTCGCGGATCTGGATACCAAAGCGGCCGATCTCGCAGACGGTGGTGAGACCGTGGGTGAGGCAGTCGTAGGCCTGCTTGACGGCGACGGCCTGCTTCTCGAGGAGCGGCTGCATGACCCAGTCGGTGTCATCGTCGGTCAGGTTGCCCGAGAAATGCAGGTGGGTGTCGATCAGGCCGGGAAGGACGGTCTTGCCGGCGGCGTCGATAACCTCAACGCCCTCGGGAAGGTCCTGCATAGTGCCGGCGTACTCGATCTTGCCATTGTCGTCGACGAGAACGAGGGAGTTCTCGACCGGCTCGGCACCGGTACCGTCGATGAGCTTGCCGCCAACGATTGCATACTTAGTGGACATGGTTCCTCCTTATGGATCCATATAGTGGGCGAGGCCGCGTTGGGTTAAGGCCTCACAAAACTACCCAAGTGGCGCCGGGTTCGGTGCGCGGAAGAGAGGGCTCCGCGCACCCGATCCGCCCCGGCTCGGCGTTATTTTTTGCGGGAATTGGTGAAGGCCATGAGGGCCAGACCAACAGCCAGCCAGCCGATCACGATGCTCCACTCCACCATGTTGAGGGAGGCGGGAGAGAACGGGATCACGAGCAGGCCAATGATGGTGCCGCAGGCAACGGTAGCGAGGCTGATGCCAAACTTGCCGCCGGGCACCTCGTAGGGACGAGGCAGGTCGGGCTCGGTGAAGCGCATGCGCAGGCAAGCGAGGGCGACCATGCCGCAGGAGAAGATGAAGGCGAGAGCCGACACGTTGGTCAGAGGGATGAGCATGTTCTTGCCCAGGAACGGACCGACGACGGTGATGACGCCCAGAACGACGCAGGCGAGCTTGGGAGCGCCGGACTTGGGATCGACCTCGGCGAACTTCTCGGGCAGCTGGCCCTTTCGGCCCATGGCGAGCATGATGCGGCTCGTGGCACCGTAGAAGGAGTTCATCGGGCCCATGGGTCCAAGCGTGGCGATGACGAGCATGGCCAGGTACAGGAGCATGTTGATGCCCTTGAGGCAGGCAAGCGCGGGAACCGGGCTCTTAACAAACTCATGCCAGTCGAGGATGGTGCCGAACGAGTAGATGCAGACCATGTAGAAGCCGCCGGCGGCCAGCAGGGCCAGGGAGATGATCTTACCGAACTTGTTCCAGTTGAGGCCCTCGGCTGCTTCCTCAGCCTGCTGAGGAATGGTGTCGAAGCCGGCGTAGAAGAACGGGGTCAGAACCAGGACCGAAACGATACCGGCGAACAGGCTGGTGCCCTCGGTAGCAGGCTTGCCGCCGCCAGCACCGGTGACCTGGGAGAACACGGGCATGGCGTTGTCAGGCGAGCCGGTGAACAGCGAGACGCCCATGGCGAGCAGCATGCCGCAGAGCAGGGCCTTGGTCAGGAAGGCCTGCAGCTTGGCGGCCGAGCTGGCACCGCGGAAGTTGAGGAAGATGACGTAGGTTGCAAAGCCGAGCGCGATCAGCGTCGGGAACAGGTAAACGTCGGCGCCCAGGATGGTGTAGAGCTTGACGGCGCGCAGCCACTCAAGGCCGGGCAGGCTGCCGAACATCTCGGACACGAGGGTCGAGATGGCGATGGCCTCCCACGGGCACAGGATGCCGTTGCCCAGGGCCAGGAGCCAGCCGGTGATGTAGCTCATCGTACGGCCAAAGCTACGATCGACATACTCGACGATGCCGCCCGAGATGGGGATAGCAGCCGTGAGCTCACCGAAAACAGCTCCGACGGGCACGAGAAAGATTGCACCCAAGAGGAATGCGATCATAGCGGGAACGGGACCGCCGCCCACGACCATCCAGTCGCCGACCTGCAGAACCCAACCGGTACCGATGATGGCACCGAAACCGATGGTGAAGAAGTTCCAGAGCGAGAGCGTTTTCTTCATGCCACCGTTACCTTCGACTGCAACTTCTGCGTTCTTGTCCGCCATTGTTCCCCTCCTTTCCTTATTGACGCCTCTTTGACGTCACCCCTTGCACGGTCTGTTTTGCCGCGCGCTTTTATTTCGTGGCTTTACAATACGGCCTTGGCGCAGCAGCGCCGCTCGCAGCTCGACCGAAGGCAGAACTGCAAAACGAGCGGCACCGTTTTTGGGACGAACGGCGGGAGACGTCATTCGTCTTGGACGCTTTCATCTTGCCTGCTTTTGAATACCTGTTGCCGTGACGCTTGGCGCGCGGCGCGGCAACGTTCATACCATTTGTCAGGCTTTTGGCGCACATACCCATGTGTCGTGCATCTTTTTATGTAGGATAGACAAGTTACACATGAGGCAAGGTGATTCGAATGGCATACGGATACAATGACGGCGACCAACGGCCACAAAGCGTGCGCCTTGCCGGCCGCACCACGCCAACGCCCAGAAGCACCTCCGACAACGGCAACCCGCAGCGCCCCCAAGAGCAACTCGGGGCTTCTTCGCGGCAACAAAGCCGTACCGTGCAGCAGTCAGACCGCGTGAGCACGAGCGCACGCCAACGCCAGATCGACACATCGCAGCCGCGCCGCTACGATTGCCGTACGACCGACCACTACGTTAAGCGCTCCTTTTCGCCACCTCAACGCAATCGCGGCAATTCCGCCCCTCGCCCCGCGTCGCACACCACAAGCCACGCACTTCCGGCCCGCCGCCTACGCCTTGCGCTTTGCTCCATTGCCGCCTGCCTCGTCTTTGTGTTTTTGGGATCCTGTATCTTGCACGGATCAGCCGGTCTTGAGCCCACTGCCGAGGACAAGCTGCTTAAAGCTCCCGTCGCGCCCGGTTACTCCTTTGCGTTCTCGACCCCACGCTCGCAATGGCAGGCCGGCACCATGCCCCACATCTACCAAATTGACCCCGCATGGTCGGAGCTGCCCTATGCCGGTGGCACTATTCGCGAAAACGCTTGCGGCCCCACTTGCCTCACCATGGTCTATATCTTTAAGACCGGCCACACCGATAAGACGCCGGTCGATATATGCACACTGGCCGAAGCCGGCAACTACGCCCCCACTGGTGCCACCGAGTGGTCGTTTATGACAGGCGGTGCGTGGCAGCTGGGACTCAACGGAACACAGCTCTATAACGATCGTGAATCGATTACCCAAGCACTTCGCGCGGGTGCGCCCGTTATCGCCGCAGTGCGCCCCGGTACGTTTACCAACGTAGGCCACTACATCGTGCTCTACGGCATCGACGATGCCAACCAGATTGGCGTCTACGACCCCAACTCGGCCAGCCGCAGCGCCCGTCGCTGGGGCGTCGTAGAGGTCCTTAACGAAGTCGAAGCCATGTGGGCCTACTACTAGTCATTGGGCACTCATTGGGGACAGACTTAAATGAGTAGTCATTTTTGACCAGTCGTTTAAGAACGTCCCCAACGGCTACTCATTTAAGTCTGTCCCCAATGAGTACCCGCAGAATGAGAGTGGATAATCTCCCGTTTTTGGCCTGTTTGCAGGCTCAAAGTGGGAGATTATCCACTCTCGTCATTTTGGCGCGGCCCGCAGCACTACCCATGAACAGCCACCTCAATAGCAAAAGCCCCGCAGTCGGAGCGGACTGCGGGGCTCATGAAGAGAGGCTAGTTTGTGGGCGCTTTGCCTGGCGCCCACGAGAGAGGCAACAGAGTAGAGACTACTCGTGGATGCGGGTACCGGAGAGGCCGGCCATGGTCTCGGCGGCCTTGTCCAGGGCGCCGATGATGCAGGTGCGGCCCTTGCGGGAGCGGGCGAACTTGATGGCGGCGCGGACCTTGGGCTCCATGGAGCCCTTGCCGAACTGACCCTCGTCGGCCAGACGCTCGGCCTCGTCGGCGGTGAGGTCCTCGAGCTCCTCCTGGTTGGGCTTGCCAAAGTTGATGGCGACATGCTCAACGGCGGTCAGCAGGAACAGAACGTCGGCGTCGCAGTCCTCGGCCAGCAGCTCGCCGCCCAGGTCCTTGTCGATGACGGCGGGAACGCCCTTGTAGCAGCCCTTGTTCTCGTAGTCGCGGACGACGGGGATGCCGCCGCCACCGCAGGCGATGACGATGAACTCGTTGTCGAGCAGGTTGAGGATGGAGTCAGCCTCGACGATCTTCTTGGGATCGGGAGAAGCGACGACGCGACGCCAGCCGCGGCCGGAATCCTCGACGAAGACCTTGGAGGGATCCTCGGCCATGAACTCCTTGGCCTGCTCCTCGGTGTAGAAGGGACCGATCGGCTTAGTCGGGTTCTTGAACGCGGGATCGTCGGGATCGCACTCGATCTGGGTGACGACGGTGGCGGCGTGCCAACGCTTATAGCGCTTGTGCATCTCGCGGCCGATGCCCTGCTGCAGGTGATAACCAATGTAGCCCTGGGACATGGCGCCGCACTCGGGCAGCGGCATCTCGGGGGTACCGATGGCATCGTGGGCAGCGGCGAAGGCGTTCTGGATCATGCCGACCTGCGGGCCGTTGCCGTGGGTGATGATGATCTCGTTGCCCTGCTCGATAAGACCAAGGAGAGCGTGGGCGGTGTTGCTCACGGCCTCGATCTGCTCGACGGGGTTGTTGCCGAGGGCGTTGCCGCCGAGGGCGACGACAATACGATCGGGCTTGCCAAGAGGCTTAGACATTGCTGGAATCCTTTCTGTAAAAGGCCTACAACCCATTAATAACCCGCGTCCGTGCGATACGCGAGTTTATTAAGGTTTATATTCTCTTTATCGCTCATTTTATTCATTTTGAAAATACCTAAGCGGCGAACGGTCGATTTTACCCGCTCAGCGTAAAGAAGCCCAGTTCAGGCATATCTACGCCATTTACGTGCAACTTTATTTAAATAGAGCAGGGATTAGACCAGATTATGCAAACTATATCTTTGCTAAACACAAAACGGACAGCGAAATATCTTACTCGCACTATACGCGATTCTATACATTAATTTGACGAGTATGCACCCCTGCAAAAACATGGGGCTTTTCATCCAACATAAGGGATAGCCGATCGCGCTTCACCCCGCGGCAAGCGACTGCGAGTTCGCAGTATGGAACTTTACCGTCGGCTTCTGCATGAACGCTACCGACGCCCTTTCGCTCCTGCGCGCCCAAGCAGCCGAGAACGCTAACGGCGCCACTGTCAACCTGGCCACCCTCAACAACGGCGCCGCCAGCCTTTTCGCAAAGTACCGTGCTGGCTCGCTGGCTTTGAGGCCTAAGTGAGCTTTGCTATTTGCCAATTTTTGTATGATTTGGGTCAAATCTATTTGTCAATTTTTGTATGATTTGGGTCAAATCTATTTGCCAATTTTTGTCAATGAGGTGTTTTAATGCTACGCCGCAAAGTCACTGATAGGCTTTTGAGCTGGAAGAATAACTCCCATAAGGCCCTGCTTGTTACCGGTGCGCGTCAGATTGGCAAGAGCTATGCGATTCGCGCGTTTGGAAAGAGCAACTACGCTTCGTATTATGAGGTCAATCTGCTACTTGATGCCGAGGCAAGAGACGTACTTGTTGGCGCTAAGAACTCCATTGACTTCATCAACCGTGTGGCCCTTCTTGCGGATGCACCGCTTGTTGAGGGAGATACGCTTATCTTTGTCGATGAGATTCAGGAGTATCCGCAGATCGTTACACTTATGAAGGCGCTGGTCGAGGACGGACGCTTTAGCTATGTCTTCTCGGGGTCTATGCTTGGGACTGAGTTTAAGGGGATCTCTTCTTTCCCGGTGGGGTATGTCGAGCACATTGTTATGCGGCCAATGGATTTTGAAGAGTTTTGTTGGGCAAACAGCATCAGCGAGAATGTGCTTGCAGACATCCGCAGCTGCCTTGTCGAGAGGCGTCCCGTCGAAAATTTTATTCATGAGGCGATGCTCAAAAACTTTAGAGCTTATATCGTTTGCGGCGGCATGCCGGAGGTCGTTCAGAACTATATCGATTCGGGCTATTCGCTCGTGAGAACGCGTGAGCTTCAAATTCAGCTAGTCGATCAGTACAAAAGCGATATCTCTAAATATGCATCGACTCGAGCGTTTAACGTTCGCTCCATTTTCGAGCAAATTCCCGTTCAGCTTGAGGCGGAGTCCCATCGCTTTATCGTCTCGTCTCTAGGCGAGGGAGCTCGTCTTCAAAAATACGAGCAGGATTTCCTATGGCTGGTGAACGCAGGCGTTGGATTGATGGTCCCCCAGGTGACGGAGGCACGAAGTCCTCTCAAGAGGACGGAGAAAACGACGGCCTTTAAACTATACGAGTCCGATACAGGTATGCTCGCATCGCGGTATCCCGGCAGCACGGCACGCGCCGTCTACCTTGACATGAAAACCCCCAACCTCGGCGGCCTCTATGAGAACGTGGTCGCACAGGAACTCGTTGCCCTCGGAGCAGATACGTGGTACCACCAAACGCGTGAGGTCGGTGAAGTCGACTTTGTAATCGAAGGTGCCCGCGGGCATGTTGTCCCAATCGAAGTCAAATCGGGCAAGAAAGTTCGAGCACATGCAGCCCTCGACCGTTTGATGAGTGTGGGCGAGTACAAAATTCCCGAGGCCGTTGTGCTGAGCCACGAAAACCTTTGCAAAGAGGGCAAGATCCTTTACGTTCCAATCTATATGACATTCTGTCTCGATGAGTTTATGGAAAAGGACGACCCCAACAACGATTTCTCGTTTGCACCCATATCTCTCTAGGTCATCTGAGTCCGCAAGCCAGCCCCCACGCCCAAAGTACTGCGCCTTTCGCGCCAAAGGCGCGAAACAGCAAGGGGATAGAAGGCAGCGACAACCAACTCCCCCACTATGCCCAAAGTGCTGCGATGTTTCGCGCAAAGCGCGAAACAGCACTGGGGCAGCAGAAGGCCACAATCAGCTAGCCCTCCATGCCCAAAGTGGCGCGTGGTTTCGCGGCCACGCCGCGAAACAGCGACCGGGACAAGGCACCCCCACAGCCACGTCCTTCATTCAGCCCCACAATCCGAGGACGTAGTCGTAGCAGGATCTGAGGGCTAACCTTCGCGGACACTCCGCAGGACGAAAGAACCCCCGCCGCACGTAGTGCGCAGCGGGGGTTCTTTCATGTCCGAGGACGTCCGCGAAGGTTAGCCCTCAGATCCTGCGGTGGGAGACCTAGGCCTCGTTGTACACCGTCTTGAGCTTCAACAGGTGAGCGTAGCGGTCCATAGCGGCCTGCTCGTTCTCCTTGAAGAGCTCCTCGGCGCGCTCGGGGAAGGAACGCGTCAGCGAAGCGTAACGGGCCTCGTTCATCAGGAACTCCTGATAACCGCCCGCGGGCTCCTTGGAATCGAGTGAGAACTTCTTGCCGGCAGCAGCCTCGGGGTTGAAGCGGAAGAGGTTCCAGTAACCGCACTCGACAGCCTTCTTCATCTCGGCCTGGCAGTTCTGCATGCCGCCCTTCTTGATGGAGTGCATCTCGCAGGGGCTGTAGCCGATGATGAGGGACGGGCCGTCGTAGGCCTCGGCCTCGTGGATGGCCTTGAGGGTCTGAGCCGGGTTGGCGCCCATGGCAACCTGTGCCACGTAGACGTAGCCGTAGCTCATGGCAATCTCGGCCAGAGACTTCTTCTTGGTCACCTTACCGGCGGCGGCGAACTGAGCGACCTGGCCCAAGTTCGAGGCCTTGGAGGCCTGACCACCGGTGTTGGAGTAAACCTCGGTGTCGAAGACGAAGACGTTGACGTTGTGGCCGGAAGCCAGGACGTGGTCCAGGCCACCGAAGCCGATGTCGTAGGCCCAGCCGTCGCCGCCGAAGATCCAGAAGGACTTCTTGGTGAGGTAAGCCTTGTCGGCGAGGATCGCCTTGGAAGCGTCGCAGCCGCACTTCTCGAGCTCGGCAACGTAGGCAGCGGCAGCGGTCTTGGAGGCCTCGGCGTCGTTGACGGAGTCGATCCAAGCCTGGCCGGCGGCCTTGAGCTCATCGGACGGACCATCGGCAGCGATGATGTCCTGGGTAGCGGCGATCAGCTTGTGCTGAACGGCCTCATAGCCAACGGCCATGCCCAGGCCGTGCTCGGCATTGTCCTCGAACAGGGAGTTGTTCCACGCCGGGCCGTGACCGTCCTTGTCCTTGCAGTAAGGAGCGGTGGCAGCGGGGTTGCCCCAAATGGAGGAGCAGCCGGTGGCGTTGGAAATGAACATGCGGTCGCCGGCGACCTGGGTCACCAGACGTGCATAGGCGGTCTCGGCGCAGCCGGCGCAGGAGCCGGAGAACTCCAGGTAGGGCTGCTTAAACTGGCTGCCCTTGACGTTGGCCGCGATGAGCTCCTTCTTCTCGGAGACGTTCTCGACCATGTAGTCCCAAACAGGCTGCTGGTCCATCTCCTGCTCGGTGGGAACCATCTCGAGGGCACCCTTGGGGCAGACCTTGACGCAGTTGGTGCAGCCCATGCAGTCGAGCGGGGACACGGCCATGGTGAACTTCATGCCCTTGGCCTTGGGGCCCATGGCGTCGAGCGTACGGGTAGCCTCGGGCGCGGCGGCAGCCTCGTCCTCGGTCATCGCGAACGGACGGATGGTGGCATGCGGGCACACGTAGGCGCACTGGTTGCACTGGATGCACTTGGTCTCGTCCCAGTGGGGAACGACCACGGCGACGCCGCGCTTCTCGTATGCGGAGGCGCCCAGCTCAAACTGGCCGTCGGCGCAACCGACGAAGGCGGAAACAGGCAGGCTGTCGCCGTCCATGCGATCGATGGGCTCGAGCAGGTTCTTGACCTGCTGGGCGATAGCGGACTTGGTCTCCTCGGAGAGCTCGACGGGAGCGGCATCCTCGGCGGTAGCCCAGTCGGCCGGAACCTCGAACTTACGGAAGGCGGTAGCGCCGGCATCGATGGCCTTGTGGTTGGCGTCGACGATAGCCTGGCCCTTCTTCATGTAGGACTTGGTAGCCGCGTCCTTCATGTACTGCAGGGCGTCCTCGGCGGGCAGGACCTTGGCCAGCGCGAAGAAGGCGGACTGGAGCACCGTGTTGGTGCGCTTGCCCATGCCGACCTTGGCGGCCAGGTCGATAGCGTCGATCAGGTAGACGTTGACGTTGTTGTTCGCGATGTAGCGCTTGGCCACGGCGGGCATGTGCTCGGCGAACTCCTCGTCGCTCCACTGGCAGTTGACCAGGAAGGTGCCGCCCGGCTTGACGTCGCGGACCATCTTGAAGCCCTTAACGATGTAGCTGGGGTTGTGGCAAGCGACAAAGTCGGCCTTGGTCACGTAGTACGGCGAACGGATCGGGGAATCACCAAAGCGCAGGTGCGAGACGGTGACGCCGCCGGTCTTCTTGGAGTCGTACTGGAAGTAGGCCTGGACGTACTTGTCGGTGTGGTCGCCGATGATCTTGATCGAGTTCTTGTTGGCGCCGACGGTACCGTCGCCACCCAGACCCCAGAACTTGCACTCGATGGTGCCGGGGGCTGCGGTATTGGGCGCATCCTCGGCCTCGGGCAGGCTCAGGTTGGTCACGTCATCGACAATGCCAATGGTGAACTCGCGCTTGGGCTCGTCCTTCTTGAGCTCCTCGAAGACAGCGAACGCGGACGCGGGAGGCGTGTCCTTGCTGCCCAGGCCATAACGGCCGCCGACGACCTTGATGCCCGTCTTGCCGGCCTCGTAGAGAGCGGAGACGACGTCCTGGTAGAGCGGCTCGCCGATGGAACCCGGCTCCTTGGTACGGTCCATGACGGCGATCTTTTTGACGGTCTCGGGGAGAACGTCGACGAAGTGCTTGATGGAGAACGGACGGAACAGACGAACCTTGACCAGGCCGACCTTCTCACCGTGAGCGTTGAGGTAGTCGATGACTTCCTCGAGCACGTCGCAGAAGGAGCCCATGCACACGACGACGCGATCGGCATCGGGAGCGCCGTAGTAGTTGAACAGGCCGTAATCGGTGCCGAGCTTCTCGTTGATCTTCTTCATGTAGCCCTCGACGACGGCAGGGAGCTCGTCGTAGACCTTGTTGCAGGCCTCGCGGTTCTGGAAGAAGATGTCGCCGTTCTCGTGGCTGCCGCGGGTGTGCGGGTGCTCAGGGTTGAGCGCGTGATCGCGGAAAGCCTGGACGGCGTCCATGTCGCACATCTCGGCCAGATCCTTGTAGTCCCACATGGCGACCTTCTGGATCTCGTGGCTGGTGCGGAAGCCGTCGAAGAAGTTAAGGAACGGGGTCTTACCCTCGATGGCGGCAAGGTGAGCCACCGGCGAGAGGTCCATGACCTCCTGGACGTTGCCCTCGGCGAGCATGGCGAAGCCGGTCTGACGACAGGCCATGACGTCGGAGTGATCGCCAAAAATGTTCAGGGCGTGGGAAGCGACGCAACGCGCGGAGACGTGGAAGACGCCCGGGAGCTGCTCGCCCGCGATCTTGTACATGTTCGGGATCATCAGAAGTAGACCCTGAGAAGCCGTGTAGGTGGTGGTCAGAGCACCGGCGCCCAGCGAACCGTGAACGGTACCGGCTGCACCTGCCTCGGACTCCATCTCGACGACCTTGACCGGGGTGCCGAAGATATTCTTGCGACCCTGGGCCGCCCACTGGTCGACATGGTCGGCCATCGGGCTGGACGGCGTAATGGGATAGATTCCCGCTACCTCGGTGTACGCATACGAAACATATGCGGCCGCCTCGTTGCCGTCCATAGACTTAAACTTACGCGCCATATACCCCTCTCCTCTCATATAGGTATACAGGCCCCGGCGATCGCCGGGATATTGGCGTGATGGGATTTTCGCTGTTGCTTCCAATCATCTGGCAGGCAGGCTCAGCAGCAGGTACATGGCGTGGAGAGAAGGCATGCCGAGGCGAGGAGGGCTGCACGCACTCCACAGGCCCAGCTGCCCGTCTTGCACATGACCGAGCGCCGCAAAGGCCGCATGCCGGATGCTCCCGGGCACGCCCCGGCGATGGGAGGCACCCGCAACGGAAATCCGCATGCGGGTTTATTGTACCCCGCCGCCAAGTGTAATTTCGACAAATATAGGTGGGCGGTAAAGGTTTACCTCGGGTGACCGCCAAGGGCCAAAATGAACGCTTCGTCCCCGGGCGATTGGCCCTGGCGCGCCATGGAGTGTCCCGGAGTGCCGGCATAAAAGGAACGTCCTTAACTGCCGGCTAGAGGGCACCGAAGAGGATGGCATAGGTAGTGGATTCGCCGAGCTTGAGCTCGTCGCCGGGATTGAGCTGGGCGGAACGGCCGGGCTCGACCTGAATGCAAACGCGCGTGGCCCCGTTTACCACCACGGTTCCGTTGGTGGACGACAAGTCCTCGACGTGCCAGATATTTTGAGCATCGCACCAGATATGGGCATGGCGGGCCGAGACATCGTCGCCGACGTCGGTAATATCGCCCTCACCAGTGGCCAGCGCGCCAATCTCAACACCCTGCTCACTCGGCTGAATCCAGCGCGGGGCGCTCACGACAAAACTGTTTTGCACGCGCAGCAAGCCCAAAGGGTGCGCCGGGGCGGGTTCGCGTTCGCCCGCAGTCAGCGACATGCCAAGCGAACGCGGCGTGGATGTGCCTCCGCCGCAGGTCGCGTTCGCGTAGTCGATGGCATAGTTCACCGAGGACCGCACATCCGCCGAACAACCGACGGCGACAAACAGCACCAGCACGACCTCGGCGCGCTCGGCGGGCATGAGTTCCGCCGCCTGGGACAGGCGATCGAGCGCGTTGCGATAGAGATTCGTGTCCTGGTGGCACTCTTCGAGCGCGCGTACCATCGGTTCACCTGCAGGACCGCACACCATATTGATTACAGCCGTGGAGTCCATGGGATTGCGCTGGCGCAGGGCCAGTTGCGACATAATACGCGCAGCCGAGGTACCGTATTCGGCAAAGTAGCGCTGCTGAAGCGTGCCGACCGGCGCGCGAACGATAAAGCGGGAAACCCAAGAGCGATCGGCGGCTCGGCTCTGCGGGCTGCGGCCGTCGGCGAGCGGACGGGACGAAAGCACCAAGCCGCACAGCTCGATATGGCTCAGATGCGCTGCGCGCTTAAAGATGTCAAACATGGCCCCGCATGGGGTGAGCTCAACTTGAGATGCCATGACCTAGGCCTCCTTGGTCGTAGAAATAGAATCGGACGATACTTCGACAGGTCCGCCAAAAGTACGGACAGCTGCGGCTCCACCGGCAAGCGGAGTCGCCATCTGGGCTTTTGTGCGTCGCGGTGCCGAAACGGGAAGTTCAAAGGCAAAGCCCATCGCAAGCAAAAACCACGTAAGCGTATAGGTTGCAACCAGAGCGGCAACAAGGCCGCCCATCACGGCGCGTTGGGAAAATACGCTACATGCAGCCACAACCAGCACCGGAACCTCGCAGGCAGAAAGCGCAAGCACACCCTGCAGGAAGCCCGAGCGCCGATCGCGCGCAAGTGCCCCCGCGGCAACGCCGGCTATGCCTGGCAGCGCCAACGCCAGTGCGGCAATAATACCCGGTAGCGACCCAGACCACACGAGCGATCCCAAAGTCGCCGTCACGCGAGCGCCCGACGCCAGCAGCGCGGCCGAAACCACGACCACAGCCCAAACCACGCCACAGACGACCGTCGCGCCGACCATCAGCGCGCGACGAACCGCGCGGCCAGACGCATCCATGGGGCACGGCGTGAGCGGCTCGCCGCGGAGCGAACGACCGACATTTTGCGCATAGTGGTCACAAAACGCCGAGAGCGCCGCCTCGACCGCCGCCGGCTCGGGACGATCTTTTTGATGGCTGGACAGACAGGCCATCACCACGTCGAACAGCTGGGCATCGACAAACGCCAGCGCATCGCGTAGCTCCTCGGAATCCGGCTCAAGCCCCAGCTGCTGGGCCTGCTCGGCCGCAGCGAGCGCCACATCGGGCTCACGACGAAGCAGCTGAGTCAAATCGCAACCGGGCGCATGGGCACCAATGGGATAGTCGGGCAGCGTGTCCATCTTGAGACGGTAGGGGCTGGCGATGTCGCGCGTCTTTTTGCGCGAACCCGAGGTGCCCGAAGTGCTCGGCGCGGCTTCGTATGGCGCGGCGCCGGCAATGAGCTCGTAAACCGTGCTTGCTGCGGCATAGACGTCGATCGCCGGCGACATACGCAAAGCGCGCAGGTCGGGAATATCGTCGGTGAGCATCTCGGGCGGGGCATAGGCAACCGTCGCGCGACGCAGCGTGGCATAGCGCTCCGTAAACGACGCCTTGCCGCCGGTACCGGCCACGGCCGACGCAGGCTCAAGCGCCAGCGACGAGCCAAAGTCGATCAGGCACAGGTCAAAGGTGCCCTCGGCAAGCTGCCGGTCAAGCGGTAGACGCGCCGTACGCACCATAATATTAGCGGGCGAGATATCGCGATGGACAAAGCCCTCGCCCACCAGGCTCATACGGCAGAGCAGATCGAACAGGTCGCGACCCAGACGCGCCGCCACAAGCGGCGATAGGCGGCCGGCATCGTCCACGGCAAAGCGCGAGCGCAAGCGGGCGAGCGTCTCGCCCTCGACCCATTCCATGACAATTGCAGGCACACCGTCGACCTCGCCCCAGCCATAGAGGCGGGGAAAGCCCTTAAGGCCCGAAAGGGCGCGATGGCATTCGTATTCCTCGCGAAACGCCGCTTTGAACTTGGCGACCAGCGCCTCATGGGCGGCGGCATCGTCAAACTCATCGCACGTTGGCAAGATGAGCTGCTTGAGTGCCACGGCCTCGCCTTGGGCGTTGACGGCACGCGTCACGCGGCCGATACCGCCACGGCGCATGGTGGCATCGTCGGCAAACAGTATCGTAAAACGACGCAGATAGGCAGGCAGTTCGTCCTGACCGAGCGCAATGGCCGGCTCAAACCCGTCGACACGCGCCAGGCGCAGGCCGACCATGGGATCGCGACCGAGCGATTGTGGTGTGGTGGATGCAAGATCGGTCATCATAGGGCAAGCGCCGCCACGTTATTGTTGAAGTTACCGAGCGCGACGTCATCATCGCCGTAATGGCCGACCCATTGACATAGGTTGGTGTAACAGCCCCACAGATTGGCATACTGCTGATACCACTTTGACCGGGGCGAGAATGTCTGACGACCGAACTCGGCTCGAATGACAAACATCTCCCCGACCAGGCTGTCGCACGGCCTGGGATCTCCCGTAGAGTTATAGGTCGAGACCACGTCATTGGCACGAGAAACATAGCCGTCGAGCATGTTGTACTTGGTCACAAGCCAGCTGTGAATGCTCTCTTCCTCAGCAGCGGAAAGGCCACCGGAGTTTGCATCGTTGTCAGTGTTGCCGCCCGTCGAGCCGCCGTTTCCAGACCCTCCGGCAGAGGAACCCGACCCAGAGCCACCGCCCGAACTCGACGAATCCGAGCCGGAGCCAGAAGTATCCGAGCTACCGGGCTTTCCGGACTGCTGGGCGTCCTGCTCCTTCTGCTGCTCGACCTTATTCACCGTTGCCGCCACGCTATTGTTGGACAACCGATCGATGATCTTGGTGTTGGTGAGCACGATGGTTTTGCCATTGGCAAGCGTGACTTCGTTGTCCGGGGCCTCGGCGCCGTCCGCGTCGCCGGTGCCAAACACAATATGCGCGACCACACTTGCCCAAGCATATCCAGTCGTGGTCCCCAGGTCACTTTTGACCTCATGCCCCACGCGCGGTTCGCGTGCGGCATGTGCCTGCATCATGGACGGCACGGTCATGCCATAGGCAGAAACGCCAGCTATGACCAGCACCAGCGAGCAAGACAGCAGTGCGTACGCCCGCGGCGCCAAGCCCAGTCGGCGTCGCATGCGCACCGCGGCGCCGCGCTTTGTCTGAGTGCCACCGGGCCGCATGCGTTCTCCTCCAACAAAAACACGCCGCTCGGGAGCGGCGCATTCATTCGAATCCATATTTGAGTGTATCAGCGAACCCAAAAGGTTGCGCAACGAATGGGCAAATTAAGGATGCGAGTGGAAGCATCCATGCGATAAGCGGATACAAAGCATCTTTGTTGCACAACAAACTTACAGTCGCACGGGGAAATTATGGCTACCCCGTGCGTCGCGATGAAGACATACGGCAGGAGCAGGCTCGCCACCTAAATCGTGCGACGGGCCTCGATGGCGCGCCCAAGCGTAAGCTCGTCGGCATACTCCAGGTCGCCGCCCACGGGAAGGCCGCTCGCCAGACGCGATACCTCAACGCCCAGCGGCTTGATAGTGCGGGCCAGGTAGCTCGCCGTGGTCTCGCCCTCGATATTGGGGTTGGTGGCGATGATGACCTCGTGGATGTCCTCGTGGCCCAAGCGTGCCAGCAGCTCACGAATGTGCAACTGCTCGGGACCAATCTTGTCCATGGGACTGATCACGCCGCCCAATACGTGGTAGAGACCGTGGTAGCTGCCCGTGCGCTCAATCGCCTGGACATCGCGCGGCTCGCCCACCACGCAAATGCGAGTGGTATCGCGCATCGAATCCTGGCAGATGGAGCACTCGTCGGCCGTGGCGTAGTTAAAGCAGCGGCTGCAAAAGTGAACCTCCTGCTTAACCTCCAGGATAGCCTCGGCCAGGCGGCGCGCCTCCTCGGCATCGGCCTCGAGCAGGTAATAGGCGATGCGCTGGGCCGACTTGGGACCAATGCCCGGCAGACGGCCCAGCTCATCGAGCAATTTTTGCAGACTATGGTTGGCACTCATATATATGCGTGTCTTAGAACGGCATGCCCGGGATGTTGAGGCCGCCGGTGATGGCGCCCATCTGCTTGTTGGCGAGCTCGTTGACACCGCGGACGGCCTCGTTGACGGCAGCCATGATCATGTCCTGCAGCATATCGACGTCCTCGGGATCGAGGGCATCGGGGTCGATGGTGAGGTTGACGAGCTCCATCTCGCCGTTAACGGTCACCTTGACCATGCCGCCGCCGGCAGAGGCGTCGACGGTCTGGGACTTAAGGTTTTCCTGCGCGGCGGCAAGCTGCTCCTGCATCTTGCGAGCCTGCTTCATCATTTGCTGCATGTTCATACCGGCCATGATGGCTCCTTTACGTGCGGCCGCGCGACAAGCTGCAAGGGCAGCCGGAGCGCGACGGGACTTTCAAACTCAAAAATCGTACCACGGCGCGGGGCAAGCAAGCGGGGCGGACACGCTACCTCAGTCGATATACATGTCCTTGAGCGTGACGCACGCCCAAGATTATGCAAGGTCGAATTATGCAAGGTTGCATAATTATCTCAAGCTACATCTAGCAGAGCTGGAACCAGGCAGTTTATGCGTAGGGCTACAAGGCTACATGGCAAAATGCCGAGCCGCTGCTCGAGGCGGCACGCATGGCGGCTGGGTATAATTTGATTGTCATAGATGACGATTTGGAGGTGCCCTCGTGAATGTCCCAGCCGTACTCCAAAACATCCGCTCAAAACACCCCGTTGCATATGTGGTTCTCTATCTCTTTGTCGTCTGGGTATTACTGGTTATCATCACCCATGCCATAGCTTTTGGAGCAGAACTGCTGATAGCCAGCTCGGACCAGCCCGTCGTCAAATGGGAGACGACCGATGAATGCACCGACGGAACCCGAACCATTTACTACAACAGCCCGTCCCTCTACCAAGAGTTCAAGGTCAAGATAAAGGACTCCAAGATTGTCGATGCCGAACTGGGCTCTTTATTTACAATCGGAGCAACCGTCAACGCCGAGCAAGTCGAGTACACGGACGGCCATGCGACGTATCGTATCGACCTCAGCATCCTAGGCCGACCGTCACGCGCTTGTCTGCTCGAATGCGATATACGCGGCACCACACTACACATGTCCGAAATACAGATGCGCCCGGACAAAAGAAAGTGATATATGGCCGAGTCGGAAGAGACTAGGCATAGACTCGTCCGCCTTCGTTGGCAAAACGCAGGATGAGCGGGGCATTGTTACGCACGAAATCATCGAGTTCTTTAAGATCCGTTTCGCTAAAGCCCTCGTGCGACACCCAATTGAATGCCGGCAAGATGCACTCCGCCGTGTCAAAGCCCCAATCGCGCGGGCGCTCCACAACGACCTTCACCGTGTTGTCCTCACGGACTTCGGAATACGAAACTTGCGTATCGTCCTCGAGGCGGACATATTCCCACATCATAAGCTCGCTCCGTTCCAAGAAGTCTCTTCTTGAGCAGTATACCCGCCCGTACAGCTACTCCACCGGTTTGAAGATGGTGGACTGGCCAAAGACGCTGCGGATGAGGGCTTTGGCCTCGTCCTCGGTCTGCGGGATGCTCGGGGCTGCACCCTGGTGGCCGAAGGGGCTGCCGGCGCCGGGGCTGGACTCCCAAGGGGCCGCGGGGGCATCGTCGGCGGTGGGGGCAGGCGTCGCGGGCGCAGGGGTCGCGGGAGCTGCAGCCGCAGCGGCGGGCTTGGTCGCGGGCGCAGCGGCTAGCACGTCGAACGGGGGCAGATCAGCTCCGCCCGCATCGGCGGCAAAGCCGGCGACCATGGCGTCGTCGTAGGGCACCTGCTCGGATTCCCACGGTGCAGACGGCCTGGACGGTTGAGCCTTAGGAGAGGACGTGCGCTCGGGCGCGCGGGGCGCAGGCTCGGTCGGGAGCTTGCCCGTGGCAGGAGCGCCGGCAGGATTGTCGGAGCGCAGCCAGGGGGCCTTGCCCAGATCGGATGACTTGGGCGTAGGCGCGGCAGCGGGCTTGGGTGCCGGTGCCGGTACCGGAGCAGCCGGTTTGGCCGCGACGGGCTTAGGCGCCGACGGGGTCGGTGCCGTTACCGGTGCTGTTTTTGGCTGCGTCGCGCTGACGCTCGAGGATGCAGGGGCCGCCGAGGACACGGGTTGCGGGTCCGCAGATGCCGCAGCCCGTGCAGATGGAGAATGCTCCTCATGTTGAGGAGCCGGCGTGCCACCCCCATCCAAAACATAGTCGACGGTACGACGACCGAAGACCGCACTGACTGTCGGCAGGACTACCGACTGCGTATCGGCGCGTCCGAGCATCTTGATGGCAAAGGTCGAGCCCGCGGGGAACGAGACCGTGAGCTTGGAGCCGTCGTCGGCCGTGGCGCGGGCGTTGAGCAAAAGCCCTGCGTAGGAAGCCTGACGCGCCTTGACACGCTCGACAACCTCGGCCCATTTGCGCTGCAGCTCTCCGGCGTCCTCGACCGCGGAGGTCTCGGCAGCACCGGCGGCGGCAACCTGGGCGGCGTTGTTGGACTGGGGCTTAGGTGCCGGAGCGGTGGCAGGCGCGGGGGCCGCAACGGGCTGAGGCGTCGGAGTCGGCGCAGGCTGAGCAGCCGGAACAGCAGCACCACGGTCCCAAGGCATACCGCCCTGGCGCGCGGACGTAGCAGCGGGGGCAGCGGATGCCGCCGGAGCGGCAGCACGAGCGCCCGAAATGAGCGTCGGCTGTTGGGCAGCAGCGGGTACGGATGCTGCAGGCGCGGCGGCCTGAGCAGCAGCCACGCTCGCCGGCACCGCGGCATTGGCAACCATGGCCTCCAGGCGTGCCACGCGCTCGGCCAATGCCTCAATCGTTAAATCAGCCTCGGGACGTGCCAGACGCGTACAGGCAATCTCGAGCACCAGGCGCACGTCGCTCGCGCCCCTCATCTCCAGTGCGGCATCGTCGAGCACCGTCAGCACGCGGGCCAGGCGGTCGGCAGGATGCTCGCCAAAGGCAGCGGCCTCGGCAGCAAGCGCCTCGGCCTGCTCGGAGCCGCCCTCAAACAGCTCGGCACGGGCACCGGCAACGCAGGCAACGTACACGTCACGCACATGCGCTACCAGGTCGCGCGTCAGCTCCAGCAGGTCGTTTCCTTCCTCGACCTGCGCACGGATCAGTCCATAGAGCTCGGCAACATCACGATCGGCAATGGCGCGGGAAAACTCGCCCAGAATCTGGTCCGAAACCTCGCCCAAAAGCGAGCGGGCATCGTCCGCATGCACAGCGCCGTTGCCAAAAACGCTCAGCTGTTCCAGCGTGGACAACGCGTCGCGCATGCCGCCCTTTGCATGGCGCGCCACGATGGCCAGCGCCTCGTCGTCGTAATCGAATCCCTCCTGCTCGCACACGTAGGACAGTCGATGCGCAATATCCTCGTTGCCGATGCGATGGAAATCGAAACGCTGGCAGCGTGAGAGGATGGTCTCCAGAATCTTTTGCGGGTCGGTGGTGCACAGCACAAAGATCACGTGTGCCGGCGGCTCCTCAAGCGTCTTGAGCAGCGCGTTGAACGCCGCCGTCGTGAGCATGTGGACCTCGTCGATGATATAGATCTTGTACTTGCCGCGCACCGGGGCAAAGTTGACGGAGTTGATGATCTCCTCGCGCACGTTGTCCACGCCGGTACGGCTTGCGGCATCGAGCTCGTAGACATCGGGGTGGTTGCCCTCGGCAATGAGCTCGCACTCCTCGCAAGTACCGTCGGGCATGCAGCCGCTTGCACCCTCGGCGCGCGCCGCCTCGGCATTGCGGCACAGCAGCGCCTTGGCCAGAATGCGCGCCATGGTGGTCTTGCCCGTGCCGCGCGGTCCGCAGAACAGGTAGGCGTGGGACAGGCGCCCCTCGGTGATGGCGTGCTCGAGCGTCGAGACGATATGCTGCTGGCCCACCACGGAGTCAAAGGTGAGCGGGCGATACTTTCGGTACAACGATTCCATGGGTGCTCCCCCGGGTATACTGAGTCTTGTTGCCGCGGCGGCCATGCGGTCGCACGGCATACTGCATTCCATAATAACCCGTACGGCGAGCCCGCCGCGATAGGAGTCCAAAGAGCATGGCAGACGCAGAGAGCAACCTCGTTCCCTCCGAAGCAGCCGACCAGGTCGAGGTCGCGCTCGAGGAGCAGGCCGCAGCCGACGACGGCATCCTGTACCTCAACGAGTACCAATACGAAAACGACCTCGTCACCGACTTCGCCCGCCTGGTCGCCTCGCCCAGGCGTCGCGGCTCGCTGTATGTCGCCGCGGCAATTGCCGCGCTCATCGGCATCGGCATGCTGGTGGCCGGCGGCAACTGGATCAAGTTTGGCGTCGTCTTGATCGTATTCGGCGCCTTTTTGGCCTGGTGGAGCAAAAACCTGCACCACACCCTCGCCCGCGACTTTATCGACGCCGTTGAGGCCGACGAGTCCATGGGTGGCCGCTATCGCCGCGTCGCCGCCAACGAGGACGGCCTGATGGTTTGGGGCACGAGCGGCAAGTCGCAGTTCTTCCCGTTTGAAAAGCTCGACCACGTGCTCGACGGCGAGCGCATCTTTGTGGCCATGTTCGCCGACCAGGGCGTGACGATCCCTAAGGACACCTTTGTCCGCGGCGATGCCGAGCAGTTCGGTCCCTTCCTTAAGGCGCGCATCA
This sequence comes from Coriobacteriaceae bacterium, assembly GCA_902835305.1. GTDB lineage: Bacteria > Actinomycetota > Coriobacteriia > Coriobacteriales > Coriobacteriaceae > Collinsella. The sequence goes on along the minus strand of CADFMD010000012.1, from coordinate 34,126 downwards.
ACAAAAAACTCCGCATCGAGACCAAACGCAAGAAGATGAAGGCAGAAAAGGCCGCTGCCGAAGCAAAACAGGGCGACAAGCCCCAGGAGACCAAGGGCAAGCAGCGCAAGCAGAAGAAGAGCAAGAAGAAGCGGTAGGCCGGCCGACACCGAAGGCGCCTCGTCCCGCGCCCGATTCCGGGCCGGGGCGCCTGGAATCGGGCGCGCGTACCGCCAATGGACCCGTTTTGCCTTGCTCTCGAGCTATTTCACTTCAAACCTTAAGAGCCTCCGCTCCGGCAGATCGGTCATCTTCATCGTGTAAGTCCCGGGAAATGCTTTCTCAAAACGGACGGTCTCGTAACCTTCGAAATAGTCGTTGGTGTTCTGCATCATAAATGGGACGAGCAACTCGTTTTCTGCCCCAACCTCCACGGCAAACGCAGCAGAGCCGCCAAGGACCGGCATGGCTTGCGTTATCAGATCGGTATTGACTACAAAATCATAGTTTGGCGCAGACTCCGGCACCAAATGCCAAACATACGTTTTGATTCCGCCTTCGACATTGTCCTTATTCCTGACACGCATCTTTACGGCGATAACACACGTGATGTCGGCGTCCTTCAATTTCGTTTTCGTATCCACGATGCCATATTTTGAATAATCATCATGCGCACGCTTGAGATACTCGCGCGGCGTGAGCAGCTCTGCCCCGTCTATGCAAAACGAATACCCGTCAGTCGCCACATCCTTCGACCCCAGAAACGCCCCATCCATCGAGAGCCATTCGCCCTCCGCATAATATTTCTCAGGAATGACCGTCCGGTTCCCGTTAACGACGCTCGTCCTCATGCCCGCAAGGCCAGTAACAGCACAGCCGAAAAGCGCAAGCGCCGACCTTCTTGTCCACAGGGTCTTCTTCATCGCGCTCACGACCTTTCCCGAACTTTCACAACGGCACCGTCGCGCATGCAGTAAACCCGATCGGCCAGCTCCTCGAGCACCTCTCCGTCATGGCTGGACAGAATAACCTCGCGACCCGTTGATGCCGCCATCGCCACAACGCGCTTGAGCATTTCCACGCCCGCTTCGTCGAGGGCATTTGTCGGCTCATCGAGAACAAGCAGCTTCGGCTTTTCCATAATTGCCGCAGCTATCCCCAGACGCTGCTTCATCCCAAGCGAGTATGCTCGGAACTTCTTTTTTTCGTCTGCATCGAGCCCCACGAGCCGCAGGGCAGAGCGAATGTCCTCGCGGGTTGCAACGCCCTTGATCTGAGCAATGAGCTCCAGATTGTCGTAACCAGACAGATAGCCCAAAAAGGAAGGCGCCTCGATCAACATCCCCAGACTCGGCGGGAAAGAGATGTCCGCCCCAAGCCTTTGGCCATCGATAGAGATTTCGCCTTCGGTAGGCTTGATCAATCCGCAGACCGCTCGCATAAGCATGGTCTTACCCGAACCGTTTATCCCCTGAAGACCGACCACAGTCCCAGGGTCAACCTCGATGGACACGTTGCGCAGAACATCGTTTTTGCCCATGCGCTTCGATACGTCCCTAACGATCACGCTCATATCTTGTCCCCCTTTTCTATAAGGTCGGCCCTTAGAAACCACAGTCCACCCAACGATAGGCATAACGACATAATCACAATTGAAAACAAGCCACTCGAGCCCGCCGCGATTCCATCTTTGACAATTCCGCCCCAGCGCAACAGCATCAAGGCGTTACCCAATAGCGCCCAATGCCGTGCATATGCCGAGCAGATCAGGTAGCTCATTAAAACCACAAACGAGACCGACGGCCCAAGTACAAAGCCAATCACTGCCTGCGCAAACGCAAGCGCCTCGAAAGCAAAAAAGAGACCTGTGAAAAACGGCAGCGCATCCGCCTCGCCAGCTTTGAGAAACCACGGCGCCAAATTAGCCAGCTGAAGCGACTCACCATGAATGACCGCGCTGAACGAGGCGCTCACCATCAAGCTCCAAATCACAACAGAGCAAACCACCACGAGCAGCGAAAATGCCGTTACCGCCGCCACCAAGATAAAACGCGAGACCCACCAAAGGGTTCTTGACCGGCATCGAACAAGCGCTTGCAAACCAAACCCGTGCAACGATTCGGTCGGATAATCGAGTGTTGTATAGAGAATAAGCAGAATGACAAATAGCCATCCTAACGGAGGCACAAACATGAGCCCGGGCCTAGGCTCAAACGGAGCGGATCCGGCAAATACGAGCGCGAGATTATCAGCAAACCCCAAGGCATTCGTCCGAACCCCATACACAGAAGACAAGCCGTAGGCGTACACCAAGTTCGCAACGGTCACTGCCGCAATCGCAATAAAAGTAAGGATGTTCTTCTTCAAAACGGTCCTCAGGTCCGCGGCGACCAGCCTAAACAGCATCAGACCACCTCGCGTCTTTTTAAGAATCTCGCGAAAATCAAAGAAAAGACGAACAGCAAAATGATTTCTGCAAACCCTGCTCGAATGTCGGGCCAGTTATTTAGTGATTCCGACCTGATGCTGTTAAGAATGTTGCAGTTAAAGCCGACGCATGAAAGGACGCTAAAAATCCAGTCGTTAACAAAGTGCCATGCAACCATAATCAGATATGGAACGACCATCGCCTTGATTCTGCTGCGAAACACAACCGACAGACCGGTCACGGCCATGGATAGAGCCCCCAGCGTCACCGCATCGAACAGTGTATAAACCAGCACGTACAACAGAGGCCGGGAATAAAACAGGCCAGAAAAATAGCTATGCAGATAGAGCCCGACGTAAGTCGATTCGTCGACCCGGGGGAGATACGCGGGAAACAGCATTGAGACAATCAGGAAGTTCACGAGTAGCGGAATAGCCGTGACCGCAAACGCAGAGAGGAAAGCAGACAGCATCTTCACGTTCACGTATGCATTTCTAGAAACACGTGTGCAGATCTGCGCCTCGTAACCGCTCAAACGCTCGGACAGGCATGACCACGACCCGGCCAGCATGGCAAGCAACGGCAGCGCATAGAAAAACACTGATGCTAACAACGGCGCGTTCGCGCTCACAACAATCCAGTTGCCAAAGCTACTTTCACGCGTTTGGCCGAGGTATGTCTGAGACTGCAGACCAATGCCGTAGCCAAAAGATAGCAGCTGTTTGCGTTCAGTCTCGAGCGTCCACCACGCCTCGACGGCAGCTGCCATCGAAATTACTGTCGCCAAAGTAAGAGCCAACGCAAATATTGGGTTTCCAGATATCTTGGACAACTCGTGCCGAATTAGTTTTTTATTCAACCGACATCACCCTCCCATTGGCCGGGCCGAGCAGTAACGCTCGGCCCGGCCCTAATCACAAGCGGTTAATGATGCGTCGACGCACGGCAACCTTTGCATGAATAGAGAATGATGTCTGTAAACACTCGCTATTGAGTTGATCGCTCAGGCGTTTACACGTTATCTACCTGCGATAACAATGAAACAAGCTCCGCTTTATTCTTGATCTTCAACTGGCGGTAAGATGCAGACCGCAGTGCTTGCACCGTAGATGCAGCGTAACCGACATCCTCCGCAATGGTCTTTGTCGTTGCGCCTTCTGCCGTCATCAGCAAAATTTGCGACTGAACATCAGAAAGGGAGCGCGACGCAAGCAGGGCAAGCTGACGCACGCGAGCCGTTTCGGTGGACCCATTCGCGCGGTACTCCAAGACGGCCTTCTCGTTCTCAACCGAGCGGGTGAGCGCGATGTGCGTGACGAACATGGGCGCAGACCAGCAGACGATCACCGTTGCCACGACGACATTGACAGCCGAACTTTGCCCCAGCAACGACGCGAGGAACAACGGCTCGAAAACCGTCAGATCCTGCACCATATTGAGCAAGGCAACCCAAACAGGAGCCATCGCCCCGAAGCAAAGCATCCATATTCCAAGCATTCTGCACCGAGGACAGCTTCGCAGCACCTTATACGTGAGCAACATCCCCGTCAGCACCGCAAGCCCGTGGATTCGCCCCCTAGCGACCGCATAGATTAAGGCAACCATGCCCATTGACACCAACGACACGATAGCCCGGGTACGAGCACGCACCTTAAACGGACGCAGCTCAACGGCAAGCGAAGCCATAGACGCCACGCCGCAAAACAGGACCGGCACAGCCATCAACGGATCGCGTACGCACCTCCATGCCGCGATATAGACAAAAGACCATTCCACAGCAGACAGTATCACCCACACGCACGGGCTTCCGAGCCCAATCGCTTCACCTGCTCTATCCAGCGCAGCGCCACGATTCGGTTTTCCACCCGCGTAGCGTAGCGACAGAAGCAGTCCGAGACCCAATGCGTAGCTTAAGAGGGAAAAGGCGACAGCCCGCGAAACACCGGACCCCCAATCGCTATCCGCCATTACCAAGGGGCCAGCCGCAAGGAGGATAAAAAATAATGTGAGCAGGTATCGAAACAGCCGGCGCGTTCGAGCTGATGCCACCATATCGTCAGCATGCCGCTGCGGCAGCTCATGCCCTACAGTATCACCCTCACCCGCAAACAACGCCACGAGCTCGCGTGAACCCGCAACCGACGCCTTCCCGTATGCTCGGTGAAGCGTTGTTCGCACCGTCGATGGCTTCGTATCCGTCTCCCTGGCAATTTCCGCCGGCGTTTTCCCTTTGAGCAACAATCGAACAAACTGCTCTTCTCGAGGCGACAGGGCAGGGGAAAACACCCCCGCATCGAATGGGTCGGACGTGCGGGGGATATCCGAATCGTTGTTCCGCTTCTTCCTGAGCAACGTGCATACGAAGGCGGCAATAGCGGACCCCATCGTCAGCGACACAATGATCGCGGCATCGTTTGCGAAGTATGCCACCTCAACAGCCGGAACAAGGCCAATAGGAACTGCCACGAGCACAGAACGGGCAGACACGTCGCTCTGCCCCCGACCAAAGGCGTAGGGGCAGAAAAACAGCAGGACCGCAGCCAATACGAAATAGGCTAGCGGAATTAAAAGCGCAAGACCAATTGGTGCGGCCGATGCAGAGGATATTCCCCATGGCTCGGGGATGACTCTCCATGAAACTCGACAGCAGAACAGCAGACAAGACATGACGGCGATTGTTTCTGTAAAAATCGCGTCCTGCGAATGACGAGTTTCTCTTTCGTCAGCCCGCGTCGCCCCCTGCGTCAAAGGAGAGCCCGCCGTATCCCAAATTACATATGAGAGGAGCAGCGACCCAGTGAAGCACAAGGTACACGAAACGCCATGCAACAGCCAGATTGGTGCAAACGCGATTGGAATAGAATCTCCGCGAGCATAGAAGGCCAAGTCGGCCCACTCGGGAACCGCCGCAATAGTAGCAAGGAAAATACCGAAGGCGCCAAGGAACCCCGGCCGCCTTATTTCTCTCCCCTTGCGGAGCGCAACGCCGTGACCAAACACCGCGAGGCATGCGCCCAGGATAACGAGCCAGGTCATTGCACCTGATGCCAAGCCAATTGAAGATGAAAACCGGTGATAAGGGGTGACCGCCATTACGATAAGCACAATGGCGCAGGCAGATGTGGCAGAACGGCGGGAAAAGAGCATACGGCCTCCATAGCATGTCATTTTATCACTCGATCCGCTCATCTATCTCCATGCCCACACCAGCCAACATTAACGATCACGCTAACTCCAATCCGAGCCAGGTCACGGTCCGGCTTTTGTCCGCAGCCCCCGCCCCAAAGCAGGATGCGGTTTCCTTTTGTGCGTCGATTTGGAAACTGCATCCCGTTCTGAGTCAATATTCTGGGACGCAGTTTCCGCAGCCCACCCCATTTGGAAAGCGCATCCCATTATTTGGCTGAAAACTGGGATACGCTTTCCGGACGAATCGAACGGGCCGAATCAATCGGGCCACCTCTCCCCGTTACCCTCGTCATCTGCTCGAGCGTGCTACACTAACAGCATCTATGCCACCGCGAACGGCTCGGCTCCGCGCCCGCCGCTCGCAAACGAACTTTAAACGCACGAGGGTTGGCCATGCCGCTTTTCTCGCAACATACCGCCCGGTTCTCGCCGGACGTTCCTTTGGAGGGCACCAGCTCTCGCGAGCTGCTCAAGCGGTACCAGCCGCTCGAGACACTTGCGACCGGCGGTTTTGGCTCCATCGAGATCTGCCGCGACACGCACCTGCGCCGCCGCGTCGCCATTAAACGCATCCCCCTTATCAACGGTGCCGGCATGCCCGCTAGCGACATCATGGATGTCCTGCGCGAGGCGCACACTGCCGCCATGCTTCAACATCCCAATATCGTGCAGGTCATCGACTTTACGCACGATACCGCCTATGCCTACCTGGTTATGGAATATGTCGACGGCATGTCGCTGGCCGAGTTTTTGCATCGCGTGGACGGCCATTCGCTCACCTTTGACGAGGCCGCGGCCATTGCCGATGCCCTGGGCCAGGCGCTCACCTTTGCCCATAGTAATGGCGTGCTCCACCTGGACATCAAGCCCGCCAACGTGCTCATCGACCACTCGGGCAATGTAAAGCTCACCGACTTTGGCATGGCGCGGCTGTCGTCTGCTGGCGGCTTTGGCGGCTCGCGCGGCGGCACCATCGGCTACATGCCACCCGAGCAGCTCGACATCGAGACCGGCACGGTTGACGAGCGCGCCGATGTCTTTGCCCTTGCCTGTGTGATCTACGAGGGCCTGTGCGGCAGCGCTCCCTTTATGGCCGCCACGCCCGGCGACTCGCTCGGCCGCATCATCGGCGGCGCCACCTACCCCAGCGAGCTCATCCCGCATTTTCCCCCGGGAGCCGAGGCTACGCTCATGAGCGCCCTCTCCCCCATGCCGCAAGACCGCCCCAACAGCATCGAGGCATTTTGCGACCAGCTGCTCGCCGGCTTGGGCAGCGTGCGCGAGGGCCGTCGCAGCCTGGAGCAGATGGTGGGCGAGCTTTCGGATGACGAGCGCGCGGCAGACGGTATCGAGCCATCGACCTACGAGGACGACGCCATCGAGGTCGACCCCGCACTCGGCTGGGCGGGCACGCGCTGGAGCCATGCGCGCGACTACACCATGCGCGCTATCTCGGCGCTAACGTGCGGCACCTTTAGCTTTTTGCTGATGCAAACGGCCGGGGTCGCGGCGCTTCCCGGCCTGGTCATTGCGGCCATCGCGATCGGAGCGGCGGCTGGCCTGGCCCCCCAGATTGGCTCGGCCATCTCGGCTGTGGGCTTTTTGGTGCTCATGGCCAACGCCACCATGCAGGCACAGGGCATCCTGTCGATGCTGCCCGTCGCGGTGATCTTTGCCGCCGCCATGTCCGGTTGGTGGATCGCCTGGGGTCGCACCGAGGCTGCCGCGAGCGCCACGCTCACCTGTGCACTCGCGCTTGGCTGTCTGACCGGCAATACCTTCCTGGCAGCTGGGGTCGCCGCCGGCGTCGCGTCATTTTGGCTCGGCCCGGCAAGCGCCGCCGCGGCAACGGGCATGGGCGCGCTTTTTGCCCGTCTGGCCACGGTCGCGCTTTCAGCCGGAGGCGTGCTGGGGCTCGGCAACGTTGCCGCAGCGCTGGAAGACCCGCTCCTTTGGGCTGCCTTTGCGCTGGTCGCGACAACTGCCGCGGCGTCATCTGCGCTGCTCAATGCCCATGCCAAGCGTGCCGATCAGGGCTCAAACCTTGCCGCCATCGCCGCCATCGCTGTCACCGGCATCGGCTGCGCAGCGGCATCCTGTCTTGCACACCATATGGAAATTGCCAGCCTTGCAGCCGCGGTCGCCGCCAAGGCGGCAGTTGCGGGAACCCTATCCTCTATAATCGTTGGGATATGCCTATATTTGCTCGGATACCAAAGAACCTATACGGAGAGTGATCTTTCGTGAACTTCCTGAACATCTTCGAGGACCACGTGGCCGGCATCTTCGGTGCCACCCGTGCCCCGTTCTCCTTTAAGAAGCTTGCCAAGCAGGCCGCTCGCGACATGGAGGATCAGACTCTGGTGATCAATGGCGTCAACACGGCGCCGGCACTCTATACCATCCTGATCGCCGCCGACGACGATCCCATGCTCGCCCCGTTCTACCCCGAGCTTTCGCGCGAGGTCCGCGAGTTTGTGAAGGCGCAGGCCGAAAAGCGCCGCTATGTCTTTGTCGGCGAGCCCCTCGTGCGCTTTATGATCGATCCGCAGCTGCGCGCCGGCAAGTTCTCGGTCTTTGCCGAGAACGTCGATGCCCCCACGCTCGGCCGCCTGTACGAAGAAGAGCGCGCCTATCAAAACGGCCTGGGCCAAAACAACTCCGCGGCAAGCCGTGCCGCCAGCGCCCCGCGCGCCGGCCAGCAGCAGTTTGCTGCCCCGCAGCAGCAGCGCCCCGCCGCCATGCCCCAGCAGCAGCCGACGCCTCGCGCCGCCGCTCCCGACCCGCTTGCCGTGGCAGATCCCTTCGCGCCTAGCGTCCCCGACCCCGCCGCTCCTATCCCGGTGCCGCAGACCGTCTCGCGCGACGCGCTTGCCGGCATGGGCGGAGCCGCCGCGACCGGTGCCGCCGTGGGCCTAGGCGCCGCAGCCGGTATCGCCTCCAACATGGCGAGCACTCGCGCCCCGCAGCGCCCGCTCGCCCAGCTCGTCGACGTCGTGAGCGGCGAGAGCCATAGCATCACCTCCGCACAGGTGACCATCGGTCGCGAGCGCTCAGTTTCCGACATTGCCCTGCGCGACCCCAACGTGTCGCGCCGCCACGCCCAGCTCACCTTTACGGGCTCGGATTGGTCGATCGAGGACCTCAATTCCACCAACGGCACGCTCGTCAACAACCGCCGCATTACGCGCTGCCCGCTGCGCAACGGCGATCTGCTGACGTTTGGCCTGAGTACCTTTGAATTTAGGGGATAGTCGCTTATGAACATCGATATCGTCCTTTTTGCAGGCCGCATCGTCCTGGTCGCCCTGCTCTATATCTTCCTGTTCGCCGTCATGAAGACCGGCGTGGGACTCGTGCGCGGGCAGCGCCGCGACTCGGCTATCTGGACGATCGATGTGGACAAGGGCCCGCGCGGTATCCGCGGCATCCACGTAGACATGCTCGGCCCCGTCATCGTCGGTCGCTCTCCGTCTTCGGACATCTGCATCAACGAACCGTTCGTCTCGGCCTCGCATGCGCGCTTTTCGCTGCAGGGCCCGGCGCTCATCATCGAGGACCTCAACTCGCTTAACGGCACGCTCGTCAACGGCCGCCAGCTCGTGGAGCCCGCGACGCTGCGTGAGGGCGACGAAGTCCAGATTGGCGACGTGGTCATGAAGGTGAACCGTCGATGATCGACGAGGAGAACAAGTCCGCAACTATGACCGAGGCACCGGCCGCCGCCACAGCTGCGCCGGCCCACGCCGCTCCGGCGGGCTCCGCGCCCGTGGAGCCCGAGGACACCGTGTTCTCCCTGCCTCTTTCGCATGTAACGCATGATATTTCGGATCTCGCCGATAACGAGGACGAAGAGGATGCCGTAGCGGCGCCCATCGGCGCACATGCTGCGGAACAGCCCACAGCGCCCGAAGCAACCCCGGCGCCGGCTCACTTTGCAGAGCCCGTCGCCGCGGCAATCAACGAGAGCGCTGCGGTGTTTGCGGCACCCGAACCCGCCGCGCCGGCGTTTCCCATAGCCCCGGCATCCGAGGTTGCGCCCGCGTCTACGCCGGCGCCCGAGGCGGGGCCATCCCCCGAGGACGGCCCTGCACCCAAGGCCCCGCAGCCTGCGCCCGCAAGCGAGTCCGATGCCGTGGCCGAGCCCGCCGCCCAGTCGCAAAGCACACCCGCGCCGTCGCACTTTGCGACGCCCGAGCCTATAGACGCCAGCCCGCAAGACGACGAGTCGACCGCCTGCGCGTCCGAAGAGCCCGGCTCCCCGGACACCGGCGATTCCGAATCAAACGCCGAGACCGACACCGTCTCTCCCGGTGACACAGCCGAGATCGACGTTGCCGCCGTTGAGGCCAAGCTCAAAGACCCCGGCTCGACCATGAGCTTTGAGCCCCTGACCGAGGAGCGCATCGAGACCGACTCGACCTATGATGCCGGCACCACCACGCAACTCATGTGGGGCGCCCGCTCTGACGTTGGCTGCGTACGCCCGCACAATGAGGATTCCTACCTGGTGCAGTCGCCGCTCTTTTGCGTATGCGACGGCATGGGCGGTCACGCCGCCGGCGAGGTAGCCTCTTCCATCGCCGTCGAGACTATTGCCAAGACGGCCCCGCAGTCCGCCGACGCAGCACGCCTGGCCGCAGCCGTCGAGGCAGCCAACGCCGCCGTAATCGAGGCGGCCCTGAACGGCCTGGGCAAGCCCGGCATGGGCTGCACAGCCACTTGCGCCTATATCGAAAACGACACGCTCGCCATCGCCCACGTGGGTGACTCTCGCGCCTACCTGCTCCACGAGGGCACGCTCATCCGCGTGACCCGCGACCACTCCTACGTGGAGGAGCTCGTGGACGCCGGCGAGATTACGGCAGACGAGGCTCGCGTCCACCCCAACCGCTCGGTCATCACCCGTGCGCTGGGCTCGGACCCCGCCATGTATGCCGACCACTTCACTCTGCATATCGAGGAAGGCGACCGCCTGATCCTTTGCTCTGACGGCCTTTCGAGCATGATTCCTGATAGCGATATCGAGAACATCGCCACGCAGTCCTCAACCGCGCAAATCTGCGTCGACAACCTAGTGGACGCGGCGCTTGCCGCCGGCGGCCACGACAACGTGACCGTAGTAGTCGTTGACCTGGTTGACGATGGCGTTATGCGCGAGGCGCAACGCGTGCGTCGCCGCAACATTACTATCGCCGCCATCCTGGCCCTCGTCTTTGTGCTGGCAGCTGGCATCTGGGCCTACACGGGTGTCACCGGCTCGTACTACCTGGGTACCTACCAGGGCAATGTCGCCGTCTGGCGCGGCCTGCCCGGCAAGCCGCTCGGACTCAAGCTCCACTGGCTCGAAAGCGAAACCAGCATTAAGCTGTCCGACCTGCCCGAAGACACGCAAAACCGCCTCAAGGCGGGCATTCCGCAAACAAGTGTCGACGATGCGCAGGACACGATATCCAAGTACCGCCACCAGATCGATGAAGAGCAGACCCGCCAGGTGATCGACGCGCAAACGATTCGCGACAACACCAATCAGGGATCGACCTCCGAATCAGATTCCGAGAAAACCGCCGAACAGTCCGCCGAGGCCGAAGCCTCCGATAAGAATTAGAAAGGGAGTGCCGCTTATGAGTCGCCGCAACACCGAGCTGCTCTTGCTCATCGCCTCGGCGTTCCCCGTCATCCTGCTGTATGCGATGTACGTGCTCACCGCGGGCGCTGCCATCTCCTTTGAGACGCTCGCCGTACCGATCGGCCTCTTTGCCGCCTTTGCTGCGGCCCACATTGCCGTGCGCATCTTGGCGCCCGGTGCCGACCCCGCCATCCTGCCCATTGTCTTTGTGCTTTCGGGCATCGGTATCACGTTCGTGACGCGTCTCGCACCCGCTCTCGCGATCTCACAGCTCATCATCCTGTTTGTCTCGGTGGCCCTGATGGTGGGAACGCTCGCGTTGGTTAAGAACCTCGACGTAGTCATGCGCTACAAGTACACCTTTGGCATTATCGGCATCATTCTGCTGATGCTGCCTATCTTTATCGGCACCACGATCTCGGGCTCCAAGCTGTGGATTCGCATCGCGGGCTTTACCATCCAGCCCGGCGAGTTCGCCAAAGTCTTTATCGTGCTGTTCCTGGCCGGGTACCTGGCCGAGAACCGCGAGCTGCTCTCCATCTCCAACCGCAAGATCCTGGGCTTTAAGATCCCTCGCCTGCGACTGCTGCTGCCGCTGTTTGCCGTGTGGGGTGTGTGCCTGCTCGTCGTCGTCTTCGAACGCGACCTGGGTTCGGCCGTGCTGTTCTACACCATCTTCTTGCTGATGCTCTACGTTGCCACGGGGCGCTTTTCGTATGTCGTTATCGGCCTTGCGCTCTTAGCCGTTGGAGCCGTGGGCGCCTACAAGTTCCTGTCGCACGTTCAGGTGCGTTTCCAGGTTTGGGTCGATCCGTTTAAGGACGCCCAGGGCCAGGGCTACCAGATCGTCCAGTCGCTCTTCTCGCTTGCCGATGGCGGTCTGGTCGGTGTTGGCATCGGCAACGGCATGGCCAACAACATCCCTGTCGTCGAGTCCGACTTTATCTTCTCTGCCATCGGCGAGGAGATGGGCCTTTTGGGCGGCGGCGCCGTGCTCATCCTGTTTATGCTCTTTGCCGTGCGTGGCCTCACCACGGCTGCCCGCGCTAAATCCGACCTCGCCGCCTTTAGCGCCACGGGCCTTACGGCCGCCATCAGCTTCCAGGCCTTCTTGATCGTGGGCGGCGTTACCCGCCTGATCCCGCTGACCGGCGTCACCCTGCCCTTTATGAGCCAGGGCGGTTCCTCACTGCTGGCAAGCTTTATCATCGTCGCGCTCCTGCTGCGCGCCGGTGACGAAGCGACCGGACGCGAGGCCGAGCTTACTGGCACCGGCACCATGACCGCCATCACCGATGATCAGGTCGCATCCGCCGCCGCCCCGACGGGCACGCGCTTTGCCACCTCGTCTTCCTACGGCAGCGGCAGCCATTCCGTCGGCTCGCGCATGCGCCGTCGCCTGCTCGACACGCCTGAATCCGGTGTGCTCGGCCGCGTTGCGCTCGCCAACCGTCTAACCCGTGCGGTGCTCGCCTTTACGGCGCTGTTCGCCATCCTTATCGGCAACCTCACCTATGTCCAGGTCATCAAGGCCAAGGACTATCAGGATATGCCGACCAACAACCACACTATCGCCCGCTCCAAGTACATCCAGCGCGGTTCTATCATCACGTCCGACGGCGTGACGCTGGCCGAGTCGCTGCAGCAGGAGGACGGCACCTACGTACGCTCCTACCCCAACGGCAACCTGGCAGCGCACGTGGTTGGCTACGTGAGCCAGCAGTATGGCACCACCGCCATCGAGAGCGTCATGAACGACACGCTCACCGGCTCTAAGGATTACTCCAGCTGGAACAACGCCATCGCGTCGCTCGCGGGCCAGACCCAGCCGGGCAACACCGCCAAGCTCACCATCGACTCGCGTATCCAGACGGCGGCCGAGCAGGCGCTCAAGGGCTTTAAGGGCGCTGTAGTGGTCATCGACCCGCGTACCGGTGCGGTGCTCGCATGCGCCAGCTCGCCCACCTATGACAACACCAACATCGACGCCCTGCTGCAGGCGGGCGGCGGCGAGGACGGCTCCATGTACAATCGCGCCATGGACGCGCTGTACACGCCGGGCTCCACGTTTAAGGTCGTTACGCTTTCCGCGGCACTCGAGACCGGCACCGCCAGCCTTACCAGCACCTACCAGGCGCCCGGCTCCATGGACATCGGCAACGCGCCGGTCACCAACTATGCCAACGAGAGCTACGGCACCATCAGCCTGCAGCAGGCCTTTGCCGTGTCCTCCAACGTCGTCTTTGGCCAGGTGGCAAACGAAGTTGGCGCAAACACGCTCGTGCAGTTTGCCAACGCCTTTGGCTACGGCCAAAAGCTCGGCCAGGACCTGACCTCCGCGGCCTCCATCATGGCAGACCCGTCGCTCATGACCGAGTGGGAGACCGCTTGGGCCGGCGCCGGCCAGCCTGTCGGCATGGACCACACGCCCGGCCCGCAGACCACCGTCATGCAAAACGCCGTGATTGCCGCCGCCATCGCTAACAGTGGCGTGGTCATGGACCCGTACTTTGTAGCCCAGGTACTCGCCCCGGACGGAACTGTGGTCAAGACCACGCAGTCCCGCTCGCTGGGTCAGGCCGTCAGCTCCGCCACGGCCGACCAGGTCAAGCAGGCCATGCTCGCCGTCGTCCAGTCCGGTACCGGCACCGATGCCCAGGTCCCCGGCGTCAAGGTCGCCGGCAAGACCGGCTCGGCCGAGACCGGCGGCACCAACGTCAACTCGATGTTCGTTGGCTTTGCACCTTACGATTCACCCACGGTCGCCATCTCGGTGGCCTTGGAGGATTACGACAAACACGACGTCAAGGCGGCCAAGATTGCCGGCATCGTCCTGACCGCGGCGCTCGCCGCACAGGGAGCGTGATGCCCATGATTGAATCGGACACCCGAGGCGCGCCGCGGCCGAAGAGTTAGCGGCAACGCGCCACACGGCCCCAGCGGCCACATCGTAGGTACTACACACATCGTTGAGCGAATAGTTATGTTAGGAGCAGGAATGGAACAGAGGGTCCTCGGGGGAAGATACCTCCTCAAGGATAAGGTGGGGACAGGCGGCATGGCGACCGTCTTCCGTGCGCAGGACCAGGTCCTCGACCGCACGGTAGCCGTCAAGATCATGCTGCCGCAGTATGCTGGCGACGCAACCTTCGCCGCACGCTTTAAGCAGGAGGCCCAGGCAGCAGCCGGTCTCTCCTCCCCCTATATCGTGGGCGTCTACGATTGGGGCAAGGACGGCGACACCTATTACATCGTCATGGAGTACCTGCGCGGCACCGACCTTAAGAGCGGCATCAAGAGCCACGGCGCCCTCGACCCCAAGAAGGTCGCCCAGATCGGCTCGCAGATCAGCTCCGCGCTTTCGGTCGCCCACAAGCACGAGATCATCCACCGCGACATCAAGCCGCAGAACATCATGGTGCTGCCCGACGGCAACATCAAGGTGATGGACTTTGGCATCGCGCGCGCCAAGAACAGCCACCTCACGCAAGACAACAACGTGCTGGGAACCGCCCACTACGTCAGTCCCGAGCAGACCCGTGGTCAGGACCTCGGCCCCACCTCGGATATCTACTCGCTGGGCGTCGTGATGTACGAGTGCGCCACCGGCCGCGTGCCCTTTGACGGTGATGACGCCATCTCAGTCGCACTCAAGCAGGTCAACGAGCTGCCTATTCCGCCGAGCCAGATCAACTCCGGTGTCGACGCCGACCTTGAGCGCATCATCCTCAAGTGCATGGAGAAGGACCCGGCAAACCGCTTCCAGACCGCCGACGAGCTTCGTCAGGTGCTCAACAGCTACCTGTCGGGCCGTGCCGTCAACATCTCGGAGCCCACGCGCATCATCGGTGCACCCGGTGAACTGGGCGCCACCAAGACTCGCGAGCTTTCCGATCAGACGCGCGCCATGGTACGTCCCGTCTCGGGCGTGAGCGGCCAGAATACCGCCCGTAGCTCGGTTTCGGGCTCCACCGGCTCCTACGAGGTCGAAAAGCCCAAATCCAACAAGAACAAGATCATCGCCGCCGTGGTGGCAGCCGTTGCCGTCATCGGTATCGTGGTGGCCTTTGCCACAGGACTCTTTGGCGGCGAGCAGGTCACCGTGCCCGATGTGCTGGGCAAGGACCAGCAGACTGCCGTCGAGCAGATCAAGGAAGCCGGCCTCGAGGTCGGCACCATCGACCAAAGCTACAACGACGATATCGACGAGGGCAAGGTCGCCGAGCAGACGCCCAACGGCAAAACCAAGAAGGCCAAGGGCACCAAGGTTAACCTGGTAATCTCCAAGGGCCCCAAGCCCTCCGAGAAGGTTGAGGTTCCCCGGCTTGTCGGCCTGACCAAGGACCAGGCAGAAGCCGCGCTGGCAAGCGTTGGCCTGAAGGGCAACGCCTCCGAGGAGGCCAACGAGGCCGATGAGGGCCAGGTCTTTGAGCAGGGCACCGAACCCGGTAAGGAAGTCGAGAAGGGCACGACCATCTCGTACAAGGTCTCCAGCGGTCCTGACACCACCTCCGTCCCCGATCTGACCGACATGACCGAGGCCCAGGCGCGCAACGCCCTCGATATGGCAGGCTTTGGCGTCGACGTGAGCTACCAGGAGAACGATTCGGTTACCGAGGGCACCGTGATTAGCTGGAACCCCAGCGGCAAGCAGAAGCCTGGCGCCACGATTACCGTCGTCATTGCCAAGAAGTCCGGCAAGGCCAGCGTTCCGGGCAACCTGTACGGCAAGAGCATCTCCGCGGCCGTCACCGCGCTCAACAACGCCGGGTTCTACAACATCGCATTCTGCGATCAGAACGGCAACCCCGTGAGTGGCAACGAAAACGCCACCGTCACGGGCGTCTCCCCCACCGGCAAGCAGTCCACCGACAGCACGATTACGCTGACGGTTGCACTTTCTGGCTCGGGTTCGGGTTCAGGCACGAGCACGGGCGACGATTCCGGTACGACCAACTAGTCGCAACCCAACCGCTCATTACGGCTCTCGCCGCAAACATATTCGCTCACAGGCGCCCGCTTGCTCCCCCAGCAAGCGGGCGCTTCATTTTTGACATGGCATGAATCAGAAGAGCCCGGCACCGTAGCGGTACCGGGCTCGATATTCCTCTGGTGCCCCCGGGCGGATTCGAAAACTCCCCCCGCGGGGAAATGAGTGACGCGGGTGTCGACGGTCCGAATCCTGCCTTTAGACCAGAAGAGCCCGGCACCGTAGCGGTACCGGGCTCGATATTCCTCTGGTGCCCCCGGGCGGATTCGAAAACTCCCCCCGCGGGGAAATGAGTGACGCGGGTGTCGACGGTCCGAATCCTGCCTTTAGACCAGAAGAGCCCGGCACCGTAGCGGTACCGGGCTCGATATTCCTCTGGTGCCCCCGGGCGGATTCGAACCGTCGACACCCGCTTTAGGAGATATGATTTAATGCTACCCCCTACCATTCATCAAGCATCATTGAACATCATATAACCGCAGATAAACATAGCAGTTTGCGTCTTTTGCCTCCGGTAGCTGCGCCTATGCTTTTACAAACATATTACTAACGGCTTTAGCTAAACTGCACTCAATGAATTGTTGAAAACTATTCAAAGAAACGGAGTGCAAAGATGTCAGAACAGCCACTCATTAGCGGAAGAGGCACGTGTTGGAAAGACAAGAGATCACCTAACACCTATCGCTATTATTTTTCCCTTGGAGTCAAGGACCCGAAGACAGGGCGCTACAAACGATCCCCAACTTATACGGTTCGTTGCAAGACTAAAACAGAAGCTAAGGCTGCAATGCAGGCCAAGCTGGCTGAAATCAACTCCTCTGGCACGATCACTAAAACTAAAAAGCCCACTTTGCTTGCGTCCTACTGCTGGGCCTTTCATGAAAATAGGGACACCGAGCTTGTGCCAACGAGCTATGAAAGAGAAGCGTACGATTGCAGGCATATCGAAGACCTATTCGGTGCGTTTCAGACAATTGAGGGGCTAACTCCCGATCTAATCGAAGAAGCATATGCCGAAGCTCGTCGTACGGGAAAATACAAACCATCAGAGCTTGTACGAATCAATTCAAAACTGCGTCAGATTCTGTCGAATGCAGTCGCAAAGAGAATAATTGACCGAAACCCCTGCGCTACCGTTCATGTTCGCAGACCACGCAACAAAAGAGAATCACTGACAATCGACCAAGTAGCTACCCTATGCACACATCTTCAACACATTGAGCTCACCGCCGAAGCTGTTGGTACGCTAGTACTAGTGTATACGGGTATGCGGAAAGGCGAGATGCTGGGCCTCGAATGGCGCGATTGGGACCCTGCCAATAAAACCTTGAAAATTGACAGGCAGTACACCAACGACCATGAACTGAGGGCACCCAAGTCACAAGAAAGCCAACGCAAAATCCCCGTTGGAGAAACCTTGGCCGAACGCCTTCAATCATGGTCAGCCATACAAAAAGAGCTCCTGGCCTCTCTGGGGCTGTCCCAGACTGGCAGCACTCCCATCATTAGCGATATTGCTGTCAAGCAGGGGGTCCCTACTGTCTGTCACATGAAAAACTACATCTTCAACCATTGGTTTCGCGATTTCGCAGTTAGCTGTAATCTTGGAATCTATGAGCCGAACAATTCGACTGGCGGAAAACTATATAAGGGCATCTGCCCGCATCAGCTCAGGCATTGTGTAAGCACTTTTATGCTGGCGAACGGATCGGACGTTAGAAGCGTGCAAGGTATTCTTGGCCACGCGGACCCCAATATCACGCTCAAAACGTATACAAGCCTCGTTCAACAATCAGAAATAAAAGCAGTTAAAGGCTACGAAGACTTCATCAACGCCTATATACAGAAAAGCGAGAAATAGCATGTCATTCATTCATCGTTTCATCAATAATATTACGGTACTATACTACTATTTCCGCAGGTAGACGCTTTATTTGATTGACATCTAATGAGTTTTAATAGATTCTAAAGCTGTCAGATGGCTACGCATGTAGTCATAAAAACCGGCCCCCCAAGTGCTTATGAACCTGGTAAGTCTTACAAGCACAGGGAGGGCCCTCATTGAAAGGATAGCTCATCATGGCTACTCCACAGATTAGCACTCAGGCGTCCACACCGACTTTCCCCACTGGTGCCGCTCAGTGCGATCGGTTACTCCGCGTTAACGATATCCGCGAACTCACTGGCTGGAGCGAAAACACCGCGCGCAAGTTTATGCGCGAGTCCGGCAAGCTCATCCAAATCCATCGCTCGAATTACATGTTTGAAAGCTCATTCTATGAGCTTTTCAAGCAGCTTGAAGGTCGTACCGCCCACCTTGACTAGGCGGTAAACATGAGCGAGCTACCGTCAATTTCCGACATATTCAACGATGATGTTACCGAGCAACGAAAGATTATAGAGAAAATGGATAAAGCTATTTTTATTTCAGTGCCCGAGTGGGCGTGCTGCGTCACCACCGTTGCCGCCGAGCGTCTCATCCTCGGCCTCGTATGGAAGTTTGGAAAACCTTCCAAAAACAAACGGCCCATGGGCTTTTGCGCTAGAAGCAAATGGATTGAGGATCACTACCACTTGAGCAAGAACACGATATCCCGAGCCTATACTTCTCTAAAGGATAAGGGGTATATTCAAAAAACTGGTGATGGCAGCTGGATGCTTAATTACGCTGCAATCTACCGCGCCGCGATCGAAAACGCTTGGGAGCCCCCGAAATCTTAAGTCCACAGCCCGACTATCGACGTGGGCTTCTGTCAAACAACCGAGTTAAAAACCACTGAGCCAGAATCCGCTTCAATAGAAGATGATTCTGGCTCAAATGATATCCGACCATTCACGCAGCATGTCTACCGCAATCTGGCAAGAATCGAGGACGGGGAAACCGTCATCGAGGTCGTGAAGGTCGGTAATCGCCAGGCGTCTACAAAAACATGCCGCGGATGTAAAATGAAGCAGGGTCGAACCGAAACAGTTCCCGGACAATTGGCGTCCGGCCAGACACTTCGATTCGACCCTTTCTCATACCTGCATCTAAAATACTCCCATAATCATTCTCGACATCTTTAACGCCATCACTCTCCCGCCACCAGCACGTCGTAGGTGCTATTTTCAACGAATCGATATGACCGCCCATTCATGTTCTTTAAGGCACGTGATACCATGAAAACGTGCGGTATTTCTCCAATCGAAAACCTGCGTGAACGTATGACTTGAGACGCTTTTAGAACTCACCAAGCGCAGGACAAACACAACTCAACAGCGGCCGCGTATTTGTTCCCAGCCGTACGGCATGGCGGAGCCATGCCCATTGTTGATTGGAGTGCCGCACGATGACAGACAACCCGAACGACAGAAAAATCAGCGAGACGCCCGGCGCGAAGGACGTCCTCGATGAGGCCGCCGAGCAGATTGAAAAGGCTTGGCGAGAGAAGCTGCTGCGCGAGACCGCCGATCTCAAGACCGAGAACGCGTTACTCAGGGCCCAGCTCGACGAATTCAACCGCAAGCTCGTCGAGGCGAGAGACCGGAACGAAAGACTTGAGGCCGACTGCAATGAGCGGGTCGCCTTTATCGAGGAGAAGTTCGAGCTCGACACCGCGAGCATCGAGCTCGAAAACAATGAGCTCCATGCCGCGAGCGTCAGATACCTCGCCGATGCCAGGGAGCTCAGCAGGCAGGTCGTCCAGCTCCACGCCGAGGCTGAGGCCATGTCCGATGAGATCGAGCGTCTGCGCGTCGAGCGTGACGCCGCGTTGAAAGCCCAAGCCGAGCTGAGCGATGCGCTCCTGGCCCAGCGCGACCTGATGGCCGAAGTCGCCGCCCTCAAGGACCGCCTCGCCGCCTCCGAGCGGCGGGCGACCGTGGCCGAGGCCAAGGTCGAGGTCATGACCAAGATGAGGGGCGAGTAGTCCCGCGCCCTTCCTGTCAGGTAACTGATTTCTAGAAACCTTCTAGAGCGCTTTTAGAAGGTTTCTAGAACCGGGCGCAGCATCTTCGATCGGCACGATGTCTCGATAGATAAGGCGATGCCTGGTGTCGCACCATTTATCGCGATGGTAGTGACCGAAGAACCAGACGCGGTAGCCGAGCCGTCCGTCGAGCTCACCCAGGAAGGTTTGCAGCGGATCCCCGCGGTACTCACGTCCGCGTTCGCGACACAGCTCTCTAGCCAGGGCAGCAGGAGCCTCGTGAGTCACAACGTAGTCGACCTTCCAGCCCACGCGGTCGAGCGAGGAGCGGCAGTGTTCCGTCTCTTTCTCGCTCGGCATCTCCTCGGGCCACCAGCTCCTCCCCTCCTTGCGATACTGCCTGTCGTTGCTCGCGGCGCCGCCCATGGCAAGGACTGTGAGCCCGTCGATATCGAACACCTCTCCGCGCATCAGGTGCAGCACGTGCGGTCGTGCCTCATGGACGAGCCCGCCGTTCCACTCCCGCACCGGCAGCCCGGCCAGGGCGTGGTGGTTCTCATGGTTGCCGTCTACGAAACACGTGGTCCAGGGCTTCGACTCGAACCAGTCGAGCCAATACCTCTCAGCATTCGAGCCATCCCAGACAAAGCCGAAGTCGCCGGCCACGATCACCGCGTCATCGCGCGTCAGGGTCCGGCCCAGCGGCCAATTTTTGAATGCAAACCGGCTGGACCCGTACTCGGCCCTGCCGTGCACGTCGCCTGTCACATAGACCGTCATCAGTACGCACCCCACGGCAGGAGTTTGTCCCCGAGCCTCACGATCCGGTCATACAGCACCGTGTGCCGTTCGTCCGGGTTGCCGTCTCGGTGAAAATGACCGTAATACCAGTGCTTATAGTCCAGGCGATCCTCGATCTCGTCGAGGAATCCGGTCAGCCGGTCCACATCAGGGCGTTCCCAGCCCGGGTCCGGGTAGAGCGTCGGCGAGAGCATGCGCGTGGCGCAGGTATGGGTGATGACGCAGTCGACCTTCCAGCCGACCTCGTCGAGCTTGGCCCGCGCGGCATCGAATTCGCGCTCGTCCGGAAGCTCCTGAGGCCACCAGCTGGAATACGGCACGCGGTATTCCCTGTCCACGCTCGTGGCACCGCCCATGGTGAAGACCGTCGAGCCGTCGAGCTCGAAGACCTCCCCGCGCATGAGGCGGCGGATAGACGAAGTATCCGACAGGCGTTGCGTCAGCCCACCGTGCCACAGTTCCATGGGTCGCTCCGCCCAGTGATCGAAGCGCTCGTGGTTGCCGTCGACGAACAGCACCGTGTAGGGGCGCGACTCCAGCCAGGCGATATCGGCGCATTCCTCGGCAGAGAAATCCCACGGAAAGCCAAAGTCGCCGGCGACAATGAGGTAGTCATCGCCGGTAAGGCTATCCCCAAGCTCCCAGTCGCGGAGCTTTTGCATGTCGAGCCCACCGTGGATGTCGCCCGTCACATAGACCGTCATCGAATCACCTCTTCCCTCTTGTACGCCGCCAGCTCGCGCTCGACCTGCCTGTCGCCGGTCTCGTTGACCCACCAGGGCCATTTCACCCGGCCGCACGGCTCGCCGACTCCGGCGAACCACTCCCTCAGCTCGTCGAGGCTCACCGGGGAGTGCCCGT
This sequence comes from Coriobacteriaceae bacterium, assembly GCA_902835305.1. Taxonomy (GTDB): domain Bacteria; phylum Actinomycetota; class Coriobacteriia; order Coriobacteriales; family Coriobacteriaceae; genus Collinsella. The sequence goes on along the minus strand of CADFMD010000012.1, from coordinate 12,341 downwards.
TGGCATCGCAACCGACGTCGTAGCGCAGAAGGCCCTGCTTGCGGTTGAACTCGTTGTACGCGCCGCCGCTGCTGTGGATGTGCCCGTGGAGGTGCCACGATCCATGGCTCATGCCCTGCCAGTCGGCCATGGGGTAATGGCTCAGGACGATCTTCTGCCCGTCGATCTTGAGCACGCAGATCGGCGGCTCCACGGTGAAGGCGCCCGCGACCGCCGGCTGGGTCCAGTCCTTGTCGTGGTTTCCCGGGACGAGGTGGATGCGCCTGCAGGCGATCCGCTTGCGCAGCCCGTAGGCGTCCTGGGCGGTCATCTTGAATGAGAAATCACCCAGGATGTAGAGCTCGTCGTCCACGGCAACCCTGCCGTTGATGCTGTCGACGATGGCGTCGTTCATCTGCCAAATCGTCTCCCACGGGCGGTCGGTGAACTTCAGCACGTTCTCATGCCCGAAGTGGGTGTCGCTGGTAAACCAGATCATATTTATGTCTCCTTCTGTCGCTAAAAAACGTTCTCCTTCGAGGTCAGGAGACGTTTTATGAGCGACATGAGGTGCATATCCCTCATGTTTCAAGCTCCAATCTGTCGGGTTTGCCCAACTAAAAGTTTACGCCCACGCGCCCACGCGCGAACAGGATTCGATTTTTGAAATATGGACGAATTCCTCGTCAGAAGGGTAGAATGGTGCCGACGGCAGCCCAAGTTGTAGTGAGCTGGGCAGAGCCGTTGCTTAATAGAGTTAGGTCATCGTCTTAGCGACGGTGGCCTTTCTTTTTGGGCTTCGAGCCCTGCTTGAGTGCCTTGGAAAGGCCGACAAGGGCCGTGAGGAGCGAGACCGTAGCGGTCAGGAGCTTCACGAGCTCGGTGAAATCGGTCATGGGCATCACCTCCCATCGAATGGAGGGCTCTGCCCGGCACGAGGGCTACCGACAGCAAGGACGATTCTATCAGAGCGGCTGACTCCCGCCGATCAATTCATACTCCTCACCCTCGCCGAATTGCGAGCATGAAAGAATCGGCACTGGATGGCAGCACGCTAGGGCACCGACGATAGGCTCTCCAAAACTAGCGAGGCGTGTCTCCGCGAGCGTAATCGCCTCGGTCGACCGCACGATCGACCTGCGGCGAGATGTCGATGTTGCCACCATGGGCTCGGCCTGCGGCGCGAACGCGGTCATCGCCAGCATCGGGAACGGCGCCGGCGTAACGGTTTCGAATCTCCCTTGCGTAACCGCGCCGGGCAAGAAGCTCATCACGAACCGCCGGATCCTCGAGCAGATCTTCATCGCACTTCGGTGCGATGAACTTAGGGAAGAGATTGTAGGCGACGCCCTTGCTCGCCTCTGCCTGCTCGACCCACGCCGAATACGCTTTCTTAAGCCGTTGAATGTAAATCTCGCAACGCCTCTCATAAGGAAGGGCTCGCTCGGCTTCCAGCACGTTATTTTTAAAGGCCGCCTCAAGCTGCTTGATCGCAAACCGCCCGTCAAGACGGGTCAGGTTGAAAGTGCATTTCGGATTGCCGGCCTCCTTGATATCGAGATCCGTCGCATAGACTCGGTTGTTCTTAATGAAAATCTCTACGCCCCATGAGGCAAGTAACTTTTTGAACTGCTCCATAGTCTTCGGGTGATAGTCGTTGATTGCAATATGGATCAACTCGCGCAAATTGTTTTTATAGCTGTACTCTCCCCGATCGACAATTTTCTTTTCAGTGTCGCGCGGCTGTCGGTCTCGAATCTTCGAGTTCTTCTTTCCCTTTTCGAGCTGAGCGAGATTCCAGGCCTTGTCCATTTCACGAACCCACGCAGCGCGTTCGTACTTTCCGCGACGCCCACCCGTCTCGCAACGCTTACCCGTCAAAAGATCCGTGCGGTTAATCGCCATATGGACCGCGTAACGTTTTCCCGCCTTATCGCTTTCCTCATGCAAGGCGACAATCACTTGTTGATGCGGGTAGTGTTTCGCAAGCCATTGCTCCGCGTAGGCCATACATGCATCGGGGGTCATCTTGCCTCCGTTGCAGCTGCACTCCTCGGGAAGAAACGCAAGAACCTGATGAAGCATCGTTATGTTCTTCGCGCCGGCACGCGCAGGCCTGTCGTGATGAAACATCTTCCGCGTCATAGCCATCTCGGAAAACCAGTACTTTCGGTTCGCGAGGTTCCAGCCGCCGCGGGCCAAAGCGTACTTTCCGTTAATGTACTTGCGCACGTTCTTCGCATAGCGCTCGGACGAAACACCTTTCTGCTTAACGACGGTCATTTTGATCACCGCCGACGAAATAGCGCTGTTCGAGTTCTTCGATAAAGAGAGTGACTTTGCGGGCGTTCTGGTAAACCTTTTCAAGCGTTCGGAAAACTGCCTTCTCGTTGTAGGCCGGAAGACCTTGCGCGTGCACGAAGTACATCAGCTGGTTGAGGTTCGTCCCCTCGCGATACAGCTCGTGATAGATTTTTGCGACCTGGCTCATATCGAAATCGATCATCTCGATTTTCCCGGCCAGCATCACGCGGCGGGCATACGCACTGACGGTCGTGCCGAGCGCATCCGCCTGCTTGCGAATCGCCTCGTGCTCGCCATCGGTGACTTTGACGTAAATAACCGCCGAGCGCTTTTCGTTCGAATCCTCTGAAACGGTTTGCAGCTTTTTGCTACGGCCACCGTTCTTATTTTTGGAAATGGCTAGATCATCGAACGATTCATTCCAATGAATCAGTGCATAGCGAATGAATTCGGCTTTCGTCATGCCCGCCTTTTCTGCCAAAGCGGAAAGCGTTTCGTATTCTTCAGAAGTGAGTGTCGCCTTAACGGTGTACGGACGTTTGCAACTCATCATTCATGCCCCCAGGAAAGCAGAGCGAATCGGTGAGGCCACCGATTCAAAACCGATATGAGATTGCTTTCCTTTTTAGGAGCGACTGACGTCGCGCCGATTTTTGAAGTGACGCCGTCGCTTCCCTTAGAGAAATGAAGGCGAACTTCATTTCTAACTTTATCGCCGTGTGAGGTGTTAAACAAGATGTGTTGGCAGATAAAGGGGGCGCGTATGGCCCCATTTATCTAGCCCAACACCAATCTTGCAATCACCGGGACGGCGATTGGGCGAAGCGTAGCGTAGACACGAAATGAGAGGCCTCGTTTCGAGCGAAAGGCTTCGCGGTGTCGTAGTGTCAGCGGAGACCGTGAGCGGAAGCGAATTTTTAACGCGAAGGATGCTGAGTGTTAGAAATTCGCTGTAGCGGACTCCGGGCGAGGGCTGGAGCAAGTTGATGGAAGACCTTACCGATTTGCGGAAGGTTTTGCCCGAAGCATCCGGCACCGCCGAATTCTTTTGGAACGGCCTCTCGTTTGATTGCTTTCCTATCGTTTGCTCCCAGACTGGGCGTCTAAAAAAGGCGGCCGAACCGGCCGCCCGCAAATAAACATTTACCAAATGTAAGAGGAGAGGAACGATGTACATTACTCCCAGTGACCGGCGACGTCGACAACCCAATGTTGTCCCGTAGCCTGCTGTTCATAATGTCCTTGGTCCTCAGAGGTGGTATACGAATCATTGATTGCAGAACCGCCGTTAGGATGCTGCGCATCGCCAAAAGTAGCGTGAGCGTGAGCGTCCATTTCGGCTGCAGATCCAAATGCTGCGTGGCATGCACTGCAGATCCAACGTTCATGGCGCGTATAAACCACATTCGGCACCCAGACCTGGCTGTAATCTGTCTCCCAGTGGCCCTGCTCGGCAACCCACTTCTTCTGGCTGCCGCCGTTGGAAGAGGAATTGTTGCTGCCGGAACTCTGCGAATTGCCGGGATTCTGCTTGGACTGGGAGGAATCGCCCTTGCTGTCCGACTTCGAGGAATCGGAAGACTTGTTATCCTCCTTCTTGGAGTCATCGGACTTCTGGTCCTTGTCGTCGGATTCTTTCTTCTCCTCGTTCTTGGTTCCAGAGGTTTGCGCCGCCTTTTCTTCGCTTGGCTTCTTTTTGTCTTTATTCTTTACCGCTGTGGCGGCCCTTTCCGTAGAGCCGCTTCCTTGCTTTGCAACGCTGGCACATCCAAGTTGAGGTGCCGAAAGGCACACCAGAAGCGCAACGATAATAGCCTTTGTTCTCACACCGATCTCCCTGTCCATGAAACCAGGCGTTGGACACTAGCCGATATCCAACGCCCGACTCGCTTTTACATCTGCTCGCGGCGCTTCTTCCGGTCGAGGAAGACGCCGGTCGCCACGAGGACGGTACCGCCGATGACGAACGTCTCGCCGATGAGTCCCGCGCGGTCACCGGTCTGGGCGAGGCTGCCGGTCTGGGCGGTATCCGTGCCGGCGAGGTGCTTCGGGCTGTATGCCGCCTGCTGCTTTGCGACCTCCTCTGCCTCCTGTCGTGCGATCTCATCGGAAAGCTTCTGCTCCGCTGCGATGCGGTCGGACTTCGCCAACTCGTAGGCGGCGAGTGCCGCATCATAGCCGGGCTGGAGCTCGTCCACCGCGGTCTGCTTCTCGTCCAGGATGGCCTTGGCGGGCGCGACCTTGGCACGTGCCTCGACTGCTGCGGCGAAAAGCGCGTTGAGGGCGTCATCCGCGTTCGCGTCACGGCCGGAAGCGATCGCCGCGCCGGCATCGATGGAGTTCAGCTTCGACAGCTTGGCGTCTGCCTGCGCCTTCGCCTGTTCGGCGGCGGAGACCAGGGACTCGGCGGCGCCGGCGGCTGCCTTCGCGGCATCGAGTTCGACCTTGGTGTCATTGACGGCCCTTACTGCATCCTGCTCGCGCTGCTGTGCCTCTGCGAGCTTCGCGGCAAGACCGGTGAGGATGTCGAGGTTCGACTGTGCGTCCTCGAGATCGGTCTGGGAGCCGGTAAGCCTGTCGGCGGCAACGCCGGTGTCGGTCTTTGCGGCATCGACGGCACGCTGGGCATCCGCGAGGGCGCGTGCGGTGGCGTCCGCCTTTTGCTCGGCGGCGGCGAGGACGGTCGCTTTCTCGACCTGATCGGCTGCCGCCGCGTCATGGACGCTCTTTGCGGTATCGACCGCCTTCTTGGCGTCGGCGACGTCCTGGAAGAACTTCGCGAGGTCGGCGTTCGCATCGTCCACGCCCTGCTGCTTAGCAGCGGTGTCCGCCTTGGCGGAATCCAACTTAGACTGTGCGGTCGTTACGGCTGCGTTGGCGGCATCAAAGGCGACCTGCTTCTGCTGGACGGTCGACTTTGCCGTAACGACTGCCGCGTTGGCGGCATCGAGGCTCGATTTCGCCGCATCCAACCCAGCTCGGGCATCCGTGACGCCCTGCTGCTTGGCGGCGAGATCGGCCTTTGCGGCATCGACGGCACGCTGGGCATCGGTGACGTCCTGCTTCGCGGCATCGACGTCTGCCTGTGCGGAATCCGCTGCGACCTGCTTCTGCTGGACGGTTGTGGCGGCGCCGGCGGCTGCCTGCTGCTTGGATGCGAGATCGGCCTTGGCTGCGTCGAGTGCGCTCTTGGCGTTCTTGAGACCGTTGATATAGGAGATCAGCTTCTGCTCGTACTCGTCGACGGAGATGGGGTTCATGTTCCAACCGGAGCCGGACCAGCCGGAGATCTCTGCGGTGTAGCACTGCGTCTGAAGCCCGGACATGGTGCCCTTGGTGCAGGTTGCCATTCCCATAACGGCGAGTTCGGGATTGATGATGTTCATGTAATGGCCGACGGTGCCGCTGCTGCCGTTCTCCCAGCGGCAGTTGTCTGCAATCCAATGGTTGATTGCGACGCCGTTCTTTGCATAGAAATCATAGGCATCCTTGCCGACAAGACCGGTGACTCCATAAAGGGCCTCCGTTGCCTTGTCGAAAAAGCCCTTCTCCTGCTCGATCCACTGCCCACTCGGATCGATTCCGTAATTCCATGCCAGATTTTCGGCAAAATCATATTGACGGGCATGATCGAGCACGGTGTCGCTGTAGTTGGCATCCGCAATGGCACCGGCGATGAGCTTGTAGGTGACATGGAGCTCGGACAGGCCGACCGACTTGCGGTAGTCGTTGACGGACTTCATCCACCTGATCGCATTGAGCATGTTATCAAGGGACGTGGCGTCCTTGGAGTTGCCGACTTCGGTCTTTCCGGCATATTTGGCGTTCAGGATGATGTTGACTGCGTCATCGGCACCCATGGCACGGAAGAAGCCGATGGCTCCCTGCTTGAGCTGCGCGTCGGCGGAATCGAGTTTCGCCCGTGCCTCGTCGACCTTCTGCTGGGCGGCGGTCACGGCAGCGTCTGCGGTATCCTTCGCCGCCTTGGCGTTCGCGAGCTCTACGTCGGCGGCCGCCTTGGCGGACTCAGCGTCCTTGACAGCCTGCTTCGCGGCATCCAGCTTGGAGATGGCGTCGACGTTCGCCTGCTTGGCGGCATCGAGGTCGGCGTTCGCGGCATCGAGTGCGGACTGGGCGGCGTTCACACCGGATTCGGCATCGGCCGCGGCCTGCTGCTTTACGGAGAGGGACGCCTGGGCATCATTCAGATCGGCCTGTGCCGTTGCCGCAGCGGACTGTGCCTGCTCGAGCTCGGACTCGCACTGGGACTGTGCCGCTCGTGCGGCGGCGAGGGCTGCCTCTGCGTCCGCGACCTTCTGTTTTGCCGCATCGTACTCCGGACCGCTGGCACCTGCCTCCGCTGCAGCGAGGTCGGCTTTCGCCTTCTCGTAGGCGGCGCTGGCGGCTGCGGCCTTCGCATCCGCCGCGTCCTTGTTCTGCTTGGCTGCAGCGAGGACAGAATCGGCGGCATCCTTTGCAGACTGGGCCGCAACCAGCTTGGACTGAGCATCGGCAAGCGTCGTGTTGGCGTTGTTAAGTTCGGCCTGTGCCCTGTCCACGGCAGCCTGGGCGTCACGCACGGCCTGCTCGGCGGCACTGATTGCCTCCGGGGTGGCGCTTACGGCATCTGCCTTGGCTTTATCGAGGGCATCCTTGGCATTCTGGGCCGCCTTGATGGCGGACTGGTACGCTTCGTCCTTCTCGGATGCATCTGCCTTGGCGTCTGCGAGACCCGCCTTCGCCTGCTCGAGGTGCTTGCCGGCGGCATCGGCGGCGTCCTTGCCCTCCGCGACCTGACGGGCGTACTCGTCCATTGCCGCACGGTCGGCTGCCGTACCGGCGTTGACTGCAGAATCGTAGGATGCCTTGGCCTGGTCGCGGGCGGAAGCCGCCTCGTTGTAGAGGCCGGCGACCTCATCGTAGGATGCCTTGGCGGCGTCCTCCTTCGCCTTCGCCTCGTCGACTGCCTTCTGCAGGTCCGCGATGGTCTGTGCGGCGGATTTCGCGCCGGCACCGGATGCCGCGCCGGCGTGGGCGGCGATCGGCGACATCACGGCGGGGTGCTGCGTGCCCCCGTCACCGGTCTGGGCGAATGCCGTGAACGGTGAGATGAGGCTCGATCCGGTCATGGCGGCCATGGTCGCCGCGGTGACGGTCAGACGCGCGATCCCCTTCGGAGTGTGAATCTTTTTGCTTGGCAGTGCGGCGAAGTGATCGCCACCGGCAGCGAAATGCTTTCCCTGAGTCATTGTGCTGTTCCATTCCTTTTCCGTGCCCTATCCGACTGGGCATCAGAACTCTTTCCAATAAAGGTAATTATGCGCCTTAACAGGGATTGTTGTATATAGTCCGTTGGCATAAATACAACAATCCATGACTCTTTTTGTCATGGATACGAAGACGCTTCAGAAATCATTCGGCATGAGATGCAAAGAGCTCCGCGCTGGACTCGGGTACAGCCAGGAGCAGTTCGCCAATTTGATTGAGATGGATCGTTCCTACTACGCGAGCATTGAAGTCGGACGAAGAAATGTCAGTCTTTCTAACCTCTCTAAAATTGCCAATGGATTCAACATATCAATTGCTGCACTTATGACTGGTGTCAGCGATAAATCGGATTAGTCCATCAATCAGCGAACGAAGTGAGCGAATAAATCGGCGGCGTAGCCGGCGGCAAGGACACGGTACGTGGCCGCGCAGCGAGCTTCGCGAGCGAAGGGGGACAGCATCGCTGTCCCTATCTTTATCGACGGCTTAGTCGGCGGCAAGGACACGGTACGTGGCCGCGCAGCGAGCTTCGCGAGCGAAGAGGACGGCATCGCCGTCCCTATATCTTTATAGTATATTTCTCTATTAATTGGTTTCACCAAAATGGGTATTGCGCAAGCTTCTGAACAGGCGTTTTTATCAAAAACTCAAAGCAGCCGAATCATCAAAATGGTGAAATTTTTTACCCAAATTGAGGAAGCGCTTCACCAAAATGGAACCGACTAACGGCTGTTGAAAACTTTTTATCCCCAAAATGGTGATTTCCTGTTTTCAGTGGAAAACTCGGTAAGTTAAATTATTTACTTACCAGATTTACAAACAAAAGCAGTTCTTAACCCTAAAACCAGAACAGGTCAGAAGCAAAATTAACTCCTGACCTGCGATTTTTCTGGTGCCCCCGGGCGGATTCGAACCGTCGACACCCGCTTTAGGAGAGCGGTGCTCTATCCCCTGAGCTACGGAGGCATGTTGTACTAGTGTAGCAGATTTGCGCCACTACCATGCAGCGCATAGCCACTCTTCGAGATAGTCGTCTGCGACGTTCTTTAATGACTAGTCGTTTAAGAACGTCCCAGGCGACTAGTCGCCTTTATGGAAGAGGCTTTTGATGACGGAGGGGATGCTCTTGGCGCCCTTGGCCGTCACATCGATAAAGTCGGGCGAACGAACGAGCTTGTCCTCGTCAATGTACTTACGCACCGCGCGAAGCGTTTCCTTGTCATTGCGCGTCGAAAACGTAAAGTGGCCATTCTCTTTGGTAAAGATGGCAAAACGCGTAATCTTCTTGGTGCCGCGCAAAACCTCGGCGGCAATATAGTCGACCTCGTCCCACGGGATTTGGATATAATCCTCGGGATTACGCTCGTTATAGTACTCAAACGCCTTATTGCCCACCATCACGTTACCGTGACTGGTAAGCCCCATCAGGCAGGTTGCCGGCGTTGCCAAATCGACCGTGCTGTTCTGAGATTGCGCCATACGCGCCTCGCCCTCCAATAAAAACAATCGGACCGCATCCAGTGTACCCACCGGGTGCGGTCCGTTTCAATGGCTCAAAAGCCCTTGCCTAGCAACTCTCGGTCTTAAGCCGAAGCGTGCTTACATGAAGCCGCAGACGCGACCGATGATGCCGACGGCGAAGAGAGCCAGGATGATGACGATCGGGCTGACCTTCTTCTTGAGGAGCTTGCAGACCAGAAGGGTCAGGCACACGGCGGCAAGGCCGGGGATGAGCTGATCGAGGTTGGCCTGAAGCGTGGTGACCTTCACCGGGTCGAGTGCGTTGGCACCGACAGAGCTGTACATCGTCAGTGCCTGCTTGATGCCCTCAGAACCGGCGGGCAGGTTGGCCCAGTCGATATAGGCGCCAGCAGACTGCGTGACCTTGGAGACGACCGGGGTGAAGGAGATGGACACCCAGCGCTCGACCAGGGCGCCGATGATGAACATACCCAGGATGGAAGCACCCTCGGTGACCTTGCCCATCAGACCGCCGGAGAGGTCCTTGGCGATGGAGGAGCCGACCTTGTAGCCAAACTCCTGCGTGTACCACAGGAAAGCGTAACGGATGATGTTCCACGCGAAGAAGAACAGCAGCGGACCGGCGATGCTGCCGGACAGGGCCAGGGAAGCGCCCAGTGCGCCCAGAATCGGGCGAAGGGTGAACCAGAAGGCGGGGTCGCCGACGCCGGCGAGCGGGCCCATCATACCGACCTTGACGCCCTGAATGGCGACATCGTCAATCGGAGCACCGTTGGCGCGCTCCTCCTCGAGGGCGAGGGTAACGCCAATGACGGGGGCGGAAACATAGGGGTGGGTGTTATAGAACTCCAGGTGGCGCTTAAGAGCGGCAATCTGGTCATCCTTGCTGGTGTAGAGCTTCTTGATCGCAGGGATCATTGCGAAGCACCAGCCGCCGTTCTGCATACGCTCGTAGTTCCACGAGCCCTGAAGGAACTGATGACGGAAGCAAACCTTCTTACGGTCAGCCTTGGTGAGCTGAATCTTGTTCTCTGCCATATGTATCACTCCCCTCCTACTCGTAATCGTTCAGAATGTCGCCGAGCGGGTCACCGGAGCCACCGCCCATGCCGCCACCCTGCTTGGCCAGATCCTTAAGGCCAAGGTAGATGAGGGCAAGGGAGATGCCGATGAGGCCAAGGGCGATCAGCGTGAGCTGAGGGATGGCAGCAAGGACAAAGCCGAGGATGAAGAACGGCCAGGTCTCCTTGGTGGCCATCATGTTGATGACCATGGCGTAACCGACGGAAGCGACCATGCCGCCGCCGACAGCCATGCCGCCGGACAGCCAATCGGGCATAGCGTTAAGCGCGTTGGTAACAGCCTCGGCCGGGATGATGCACAGAAGTACTGCCGGGATGGCGATACGAACACCCTGCATGAGGATGCCGGCGTACTGCCAACGCTCGATGCCGGCGAAGTCGCCCTTCTCGGCGCAGGCGTCCATGCCGTGAACCATAGCGGTAGCCAGGGTACGGCAGATCATGGTCAGGAACAGACCAGCGACCGACAGCGGGACGGCGACGGCGATGGCGGCGGTAACGGCCTTGGCCGAATCGGTGGCGCCACCGTTGAGGGCGAGCACCATGATGATCGAAGAAGCGACCGAGGCCAGAGCGGCGTCAGGCGCGACGGCGGCGCCGACGTTAGCCCAGCCAAGGGCCATCATCTGGAGCGAACCGCCCAGGAGGATGCCCTCCTGAAGGTGACCGGTTACGAGACCGATAAGCGTGCATGCCACGAGCGGCTGATGGAACTGGAACTCATCCAGAATGCCTTCCATACCGGCAAGCAACGCGACAATCGCAACAAGCAGAATAGTGATTGCAGACATGTATCGGACCCTCCTTTACTATGCTTGAGCGGCCAGTTCGGCCTTAGCTTTCTTCAACATGGCGTCGAGATCCTCGGAGGAATCCGAAGGAACCTTGCGGACCTCGAACTTGACGCCCTTGGCCTTGAGAGCCTCGATGGTCTTGACATCGTCATCGCCCATAGCGACAGCGTTAGTGACGACGACCTTGCCCTTGGAGTGGGCCATGGAACCGATGTTGGCTTCCTTGATGTCGACGCCGGCCTCGATGGCCCTGAGCAGATCCTGCGGGTTCTCGAACAGCAGCATCGCCTTGGTGTCGCCAAAGCGCGTGTCCTTGACGACCTCGGCCATCTTCTTGATAGGCACGACGTTGGCGTGGACTCCCGGAGGGGCAGCCTGCTCGATCATGGTCTTGCGGAGCTCGTCGTGAGCAACGCCGTCGGAGACCACGATGATGCGGTTGGGGTTGATCTGCTTGGTCCACGTGGTGGCCACCTGACCATGCAGCAGGCGCGTGTCGATACGGACGTGGGCGATCTTGATGTGCCCGTCGCCGATCACCGTTCCCGGAGGAATGGCACCCGCAGGAGCAGCGGCGGCCGCAGCCGGCTTCTTCTCCTCGGGCTCCAGAGACTCGGGCTTGACGCGCACGCCGGCCTTAGCCTCAGTCACGAGATGTTTTGCGATCGCATGTGCAGTGTTCTTTGCGTCAAAGCGCTGCGAATATGCCTCGATGAGCATAGGCAGGTTGACACCGGTGACGATAGCCCAGGAATCGTGGCCCTCGATGAGCCCGCTGATCTGGTTGAACGGCGTGCCGCCCCACAGATCAACGAGGAAGAGCACCTGCTCCTGGTCCTCGAAGGAAGCGATTGCCTCCTCGACCTTGGCACGGAAGTCGTCGGGGCCCATGCTCGGCTCGAGCGAGACCACGGCAACAGACGGCTGATCGCCAAAGACCATCGAGCCCGTCTGCTTGATTCCAGCCGCCAAGTCACCATGGCTAGCAAGAACAATACTTACCATCACATAACCTCCTTTTTGTCTACGTATTTCCTACACGACAAAAAAGAGTATAGCCGCAAGCGTGGCAAAATTATAGGAAAAAATGTGAACGGTTGGATTATTTGTTTAAACGTCCTGCTTTGTTACAAATTGGTTACATCGCTGGTTTTCAGCTATTCCTCGCTAAACATAATTAGTTTGACCATCTTAGAAAACAGATACAAGCACAGCATTCATTAATACCGATTTAAATCGGATAAGAACCTGCTTTACTCTTCGATATTTTGTTTAAACAGACGTGACTTGACTAATTTCGTTAGTTATGCTCTAGCAAACCGTCAAAAAAGAATAGTCATTGGGGACGTTCTTTAATGACTAGTCGTTTAAGAACGTCCATTACAGTCGAAATTGTCAGCCCGGGCCCGTCTCGGGCTACGATTGAGGCGCG
>CADFMD010000011.1 GCA_902835305.1 Coriobacteriaceae bacterium | reverse complement strand
GCATTCGGCGAGATACGTTTGCGAAAGTGGTTGGTTTTAGATTAGCGCTAACACGCCTCGCTTCCGAACGCCCGGTATACCCACTGCCATTCTCTCACGGTCTCGCGGGGGACGGACAGGGCCTCGGCCGCCGGCTTGCAGCCGACGCCGGCGTCGAAGAGCTCGACGGCCCGCCTCCTGGACTCCAGGTCGTGCTTCACCCTGAGGTCTATACTCATGGAAAACCTCCCATTTCCCGATGTCCAAGAAATGGGAGGCAGTTCACAGGCACCTTTGTGGTGGAAATGACGTTTGCCCAGATAAAACCTGCCAAAACAAACCTGTCCCTTTTTGGCATGTTATGGCAACGCAGCGAGCCGGTTCCAAGTGCCCCAGGTCGCCCCGAAAGAGGAGCGACGCGTACTTTGGTACGCGAGCGACGGCTTGAGGGACGAGATGGGGTGCTTGGGGCCGGCGCAGCGTCGAGCCTTAAAGATGATCTTGGATAAGATCGCAGATGGCTCGGGCGTCGTTGATGTTGATGGCTCGGGTCGCAAAGCCGGCATCGAAGGCCTGACGCGCCAGGGCTTCGTTGCAGGCAAGGGCCAACGTGCGACCGTCGACTAGGTCAAGCGAGCTCTTGCCGCGCAGACGGTCGACGCCGGAGCGCGCGACCACGATGTTGTCGAAGCCCTCGGTCTTGTAGCCCTCGATAATCACCACGTCGACATCGTTGTAACGCGACAGCAGCTCGCGCGCGGGCATCTCGTCCTCCTCGCGCGTGTCGGCGTACTCCGCCCAGCGCGTGGCGCAGATGAGGCCCACGTGCTTTGATCCGGCTTGGTGATGGCGCCAGGTGTCCTTAGCGGGCACGTCGATATCAAAGCCGTGATGCCCATGATGCTTGAGCGAACCCACGCGCAGGCCGCGGCGGGTGAGCTCGGCGATAACCTTCTCGACGAGCGTGGTCTTGCCCGAGTTTTGGTAGCCGATAAACGCGATCGCGGGGACGGCCGGGGCCGGAGCTGCGGGCGCGACGGCGACGGGCGCGCTCGCGGGTGCGTCGCCCGCGGCTCCCACGGCCTCAACAGCAGCGGCCTGACGCTCTGCACGATCCCACACGCCCGAGCGGCCGCCCTCCTTGTGCAGCAGGCGCACGTCGACGATCTCCATGCCGCGATCGACCGCCTTGCACATGTCATAGACGGTCAGGCACGCGGCACTCGCGCCGGTCAGAGCCTCCATCTCGATACCCGTCTTGCCCGTCACGCCCGCCGTAACCAGTACGTGAAAGCCAACCTGCCCGTCCACGCGCGCCGGCGCCCAGCCCTCGGGCACGTCCTCGGCCGGCGTCCCCGCCGGAGCGATGGGCGCAATGTCGCACTTGCTCTTGGTAATGAGCAGCGGATGGCACATGGGGATGATGTCGCTCGTGCGTTTGATGGCCATAATGCCCGCCACACGCGCGCAGGCAAGCACGTCGCCCTTTTTGGCGCGGTCCTGCAGTACCATGGCCTGCGTCTCGGGATGCATGAGGATGGTGCCCTCGGCGATGGCGATGCGATGGGTCTCGGCCTTGTCGGACACGTCGACCATGCGCACCTCGCCCTTGGCGTCCACATGCGTCAGCTCGTCGCGACGGGCGTCACGGGCGGGCTCGGCTGCAGCGCTGGCAGACGGCTGTGCGGACGCGTCGGCGTTGCCAGCATTCGCCGCAGCCGTGACTTTGTGGGCAGACATCGCGGCCCTGCGAGCGGCCTTGGTGGCATCGGCGTACCTGCTCTTGGCCATATGATCATCCTCCGATTTGGGACATAAATCGTTGCGTGCCCTCAATTATCGCGTGTTCCTGCGGTTTGTGGGCCACGGCATCGCGCCAAATCGAAAGTACCTGCATATCATCACCACGGCGCAGCGCCTCACGCACCGAATACTCGGCATCGCTGAACAGGCACGGACGCACGTTGCCATCGGCCGTCAGGCGCAGACGGTTGCAATTCGCACAAAAATGGTTGGACATGGCGCTAATAAAGCCGACCGTTCCCGCCGCGCCCGGAAAGTGCCAATAGCGCGCAGGGCCCGCGCCGGCAGGAGCGTCGTTGATGTCGAGCGGCTCGAGCTCGCCCAGTCCCGCCGCGGCGGCCCCGGCATTGATGCGCGCCCGCAGCTCGTCACTCGGAACGGTGTCGCTCGCGTCCCACAACTCGGGATTGAGCGCGGGAGCGTGAGGGTCCACAGCGCAATGCGAGCTCGTGTGTTCGTCGCCAATGGGCATGTATTCGATAAAGCGCAGGTGGATGGGGCGGTCGACGGTCAGCCGCGCGAGGGCCGCCACATCCTGGTTGAGTCGGCGCACTACAACGCAGTTGACCTTAACGGGCTCAAAGCCCCAGGCAAGCGCCGCGTCGATGCCTGCCATGGTCTGCTCGAGCCGGCCCAGGCGCGTGATCTTTCCAAAGAGCGTAGGGTCGAGCGTGTCGAGCGAGATGTTGACGCGGTTAAGCCCGGCATCTTTGAGCTGCGGTGCCAGTTTGGGCAACAGGGCGCCGTTGGTGGTAAGCGAGATGTCCTCAATCTGCGGGATCGCGCGGATGTCACGAATGAGCGGGATAATACGGCGGCTGACCAGCGGCTCGCCACCCGTCAGGCGCACGCGGCGAATGCCCTCCCCCGCCACCAAACGCACAAAGCGGGCAATCTCCTCGGCGCTGAGAAGCTCATCGTGTGCGCGGGGTGCCACGCCATCGGCCGGCATGCAGTAAATGCAGCGGAAATTGCACTTGTCGGTAACGGCAATGCGCAGGTAGTTGATATCGCGGCCAAAGCCGTCATGTTGCACGTGCCCGTCCACGCAGCCCTCCCCTCACGCGGCGTTTTATTCTTCGGAAAACATAATACCCCACGGGAGAATCATGCCGACACCCGTACGACAGGACAGGTCGCTTCGAGCAAAACGGACTTTCCAAGCCCATCCTCAGCATACAAACCATCACAACATTCGATGCTTTTCCCGTTTTTGGCAAAAAACGTCGAATGTTGTGATGGTTTGCCTGCCCACGGCACCCCGTAGAAAGACCAAAGCGCCCCTAGAGGCCGCCGTCCCAGTGGCGAATCACGAATTCTCGAAGGTCGTTCTGCCGCTTTTGGAACGCTTCGCTTCGGTCGCACTTGAGGCCCATAGCGAGCGCAATGGCGTTCATCGCCCGGTGCAATTGCAGCTGATGGGCAAACTGAGTCCCGGTGAGGACGATCATCCTAAAGCCCAGCGCGCTCAGTACGGTCATACGCTCCGCATCCGACGCGCTGCGCTGTTTATCAAGATGGTCCGAGCCGTTGTATTCAATCCCCGTACCGCTCGCAGGCGCATATACGTCAATCTCGAAATACCCGGCCTTTGCGAGACACTTGAACTCGTTGGGAACATCGACCCTATGGTTGAGCTCGATTTTGGCGTATCCCAGCCCGCCCTGGAAACGTTTTGCTACGACCATGATTGCGGTGGCCGTCTCCATGGGCGACCGCGCGCCATCGTGCACGCGCTTGAGCACGGCGGCCGCGCGTATAGCCCCCTGACGAGATCGGTTCTCATTGCAATAGGCAATCATGTCGGCAACGGTATATCTCTGCCTCATCTCGACATAATCGTCTGTCGACAGATGATTCAAATGGTATCGGGCGCAGATTTCGTAGCCATATTCCAACTGCTCGGGCTCACTCATCCACGAACCCGCTTGGACAAAGCACATGGCCTCATCAACCACCAGAAGGCCCTCTGCCACCTCGATAAGATGGCCTGGAGGTACCGGCGCTCCAAATACGCGGCACCTAAATCCAGCCGGCGTCGAGCGCTCAAAATCGAAGTTGACGAGCGTATCGATATGGTCGAGCTCTTCTCGTGGAACACCAAGCGAAACCAGATAGTCGGCAACGATCCCAACTGCCGTTGAAGCCCTCAGCCCCTTGGCATCGAGTCCCAATTTGGGCAGGCTCGCGGTCAGCTCCGCCTCGCCAGCAAGCGAGTCCTCATCGTATAGGCTGCTTGCTCGCGAGAGCGGCTCGGACGGGCGCGCCACGTTGTGGTACAGCCAGGCAGTCTTATGAGACAGGACGATCGGCAGGTCCATGAGCCCTCCAATGGAGTCGGATAACCAACCTTATTCCCCTGCCCACGGGTCCGCACACCTTCGTGCACAAGAAAGCGATTCCACCCGATCGAGTGGTAGAAAAACCATCACAACATTCGATGCTTTTCCCGATTTCGGCAAAAAACGTCGAATGTTGTGATGGTTTGAGGCGAGGTGAGGGGCACGAAGGGGTCGAAGCATCGTGCTCGAACGGGTTAATCCAACTCTTTTAAGCCATGCGCCAGCTGCCAGTACTCGCCGTGCTGGGCGAGCAGCTCTTCGTGGGTGCCGCGCTCGATGATGCGGCCGTGTTCGAGGACCATGATGGCGTCGGCGTCGCGGACGGTGGACAGGCGGTGCGCGATCATAAACGTGGTGCGTCCGCGCATGATGCGGTCCATACCGCGCTCGATGAGCTTTTCGGTGCGCGTGTCGATGCTCGAAGTGGCCTCGTCCAGGATGAGCACCGGCGGGTCGGCAACGGCCACGCGCGCGATGGCGAGCAGCTGGCGCTGGCCCTGCGACAGGTTGGCGCCGTCGGCCGTGACCAGCGTGTCGTAGCCTCTAGGCAGGCGGCGGATAAACGAATCCGCGCAGGCCGCCTCGGCAGCGGCGCGCACCTCCTCGTCGGTCGCGTCGAGCTTGCCAAAGCGGATGTTCTGCGCAATGGTGCCGCTAAACAGGTGCGTATCCTGCAGCACAATGCCGAGCGACCCGCGCAGGCTGGCCTTGGCAATGTGCTTGACGTCGATGCCGTCGTACGTGATCTCGCCGTCATCGACCTCGTAGAAGCGGTTGATGAGGTTGGTGATGGTCGTCTTTCCGGCGCCCGTCGAGCCCACAAACGCGATCTTTTGCCCCGGCTTGGCAAACAGGTTGAGGTCCGTGAGCACACGGGTGCCCGGCACGTAGGAAAAGTCCACGGCATGGAAGCGCACGTCGCCGGCAAGCGGGACCAAGCCGCACGTGAGCTCGGTACCGTCGGCAGCCACCGCACGGCCCGACTCATTAACGGCAGCCACATCATGCAGATGCCCGTACGCGCCCACGCCCTGGCCCTCGGGAATCTTCCATGCCCACGCAGCGTCGCCCGTCTGCACCAGCTCCACGCAGCCCTCGTCCACCTCGGGCTTAAGGTCCATGGCGGCAAACAGGCGTTCGGCACCGGCCAGCGCGTTGAGCAAAAAGTTGCCCAGCTGCGTAAACTGGTTGATGGGCATGGCCGCCTGGCGTACAAAGACCAGGTAACTTGCAAGCGCGCCCACGTCGGCGAGTCCCTTGATGCAGAGCATGCCGCCCGCCACGGCGACGATGGCATAGTTGACGTAGCCAATCACGACGGTCATGGGCACCATGGAGTTGGCATAGCTCACGGCGGCGGTGCCGGTACGGCGAAGCTCGTCGTTGCGGCAGGCGAAGCCGGCAACATTCGCTGCCTCGCGGTTAAAGACCTTGATGACCTTTTGGCCCGAGACCATCTCTTCGATATATCCGTCCAAGTCGCCAAGCGATGCCTGTTGGGCGGCAAAGAAGCGCTTAGAGCGCGCGCCCGAGTAGCGCGCATACAGCACAATGGCCGCATCGCACACGAGCGTGATAATCGTGAGCTGCCAGTTGAGGATGATGAGCATGGCCGTGGTGCCCACAACCTGAATGGCGGCCTGAATCACGTTGGCAAAGCTGTTGTTGAGCGCCTCGGAGACGGTGTCGACGTCGTTGGTGAAAAAGCTCATGATGTCGCCCGAGCGTGTGCCGTCAAAATAGCTGAGCGGCAGCGTCTGGATGTGCGCGAACAGGTCGCGGCGAATATCGGACACCACGCGTTGGGCCGCGCGCACCATGATTTGTGAGTAGCCCAGGGCCGAGAGCACGCCCGCGGCGTAGATGATCGCCGTCAGGATGACCTGCTTGGCAAGCAGTTCCTCCCCGCCCGTGGCCAAACCGTTAACGATGGGGCGCACCATGTAGGTGCCGGCGAGGCTCGCGATGGCGGCGACGGAGGCGAGCACGCCCACCGCGAGCAACGAGAACTTGGCATGCCCCATGTAGGAGAGCAGGCGGAGCACAGTGCGCTTGAGGTCGGCCGGGCGTGCTTGGGCTGCGGTCTTAGGCATGGCGCTCACCCCCTTCCAAAGTCGATCCGCTGGGGACGGAGGAAAACGGATCATTCGCGCAGCCATCGTCACTGCCTCCGGCGGCGTCCGCGTTCCCCGCAAACTCCATCTGCGAGGCGTAAATCTCCTGGTAGATGTTGTCGCCCGCCAGCAGTTCCTCGTGCGTACCCACGCCGTGGACACGACCGTCGTCCAACACCACAATGCGATCGGCATCCATGACGCTCGCGATGCGCTGGGCGATGATGAGCACGGTCGTATCGGGAATCCGAGCGATGTGCTCGCGAATCTTAGCGTCGGTCGCCATATCGACCGCGCTGGTGGAGTCATCAAAAATGAGCACGCGCGGATGCTTGAGCAGCGTGCGCGCGATGCACAGGCGTTGCTTCTGGCCACCCGAAACGCCGGCGCCGCCTTGGCCCAACTCGCCGTCCAGCCCGCCGATGCGATCAAGGAACTCGTCCACGCACGCCGCGCGGCAAGCCGCGAGGAGCTCATCGTCCGACGCCTGCGGATTGCCCCACTGCAGGTTCTCACGCACGGTGCCCGTGAACAGCACATTCTTTTGCAGCACAATGCCCACGGCGTCGCGTAGGGTCGCGAGGTCGTAGTCGCGCACGTCGTGTCCGCCCACAAGCACGGCGCCCTCGGTGGCGTCGTACAGGCGCGCAATCAGCTGCACAAGCGAGCTCTTGCCCGAGCCCGTGCCGCCGAGGATGCCCACCGTCGAGCCGCTCTCGATGCGAAGGTCAATATGCTCGAGCACATCCTCGGCTGCGTCCGCGCGGTATTTAAAGGAAACGTCGCGAAACTCGATACTGCCGTCCGCTGGCGCCGCAGTCGCGAGGTCTCCCGCAGGGTTGGCGATAAAGGGCTCCTCATCGAGCACCTCTGCGATACGGCCCACACTCGTGAGAGCGCGCGTGAGCAGCAAAAACACGTTGGAAATCATCATGAGCGAGTTCATGATCAACAGCACATAACTCATAAAGCCCGTGAGCGAGCCCACGCCCAAGCGACCTTCGATGATCATGCGGCCGCCAATCCACAGAATCGAGAGCGCAGCCACGTACATCGAGAGTTGGAACACCGGCAGGTTGAGCACAGCGGTGCCGAAGGTCTTGGTCGCCGTGCCGGCGAGCTCGGTATTGACGGTGTCGAACTTGTCGCACTCGTGCTCGGCGCGCACGTAAGCCTTCACGGCGCGCACGGCGGTAAGGTCCTCTTGCACCACGCCGTTAAGGTGGTCCATCGAGGTCTGGAGTTGGCGGTAGAGCGGGCTCACGCGCACGGTAATGATACCGAGCACGATGGCGAGCATCGGCAGAATGACGGCAAAGACCGCCGCGAGCTCGCGCGAGAGCGCAAAAGCGTAGACGAGGCCCATGACCAGATTTACCGGCCCGCGCACCATGGGGCGGAAGCCGTTACCTACGGCGTTTTGAATCACGGTGATGTCGGTGGTCATGCGAGTGACCAGCGAGCTGGCGTCGTAGTTGTCCAGATTGCCAAAAGCGAGCGTCTGGATCTTACGATACTCGGCCTCGCGCAGGTTAGCGCCCAGCCCCGAGGCAACGCGGGCGGACGTGCGCGCATAGCCCAAGCCAAGCACCAGCGAACATGCGGCACACACCAGCATATACGTGCCCTGCAACAGCATGTAGTTGATGTCGCCCGCGGGCACGCCCACATCGATGATATTTGCCATGATGACCGGGATAAACAGCTCGAGCGCCGTCTCGGCAGTCACAAAGAGCACGCCGAGCATGGCATCGCGGCGGTATGCCCCCAGATAGGAAAACAAAATCTTGAGATTGCGCACACAGGTTCATCCCCCATCAAACGTTGTTCGCAAACCCACGTATTATGGCGCGCCGTGCGGCGGTGTCAAGTGTTCCGAAATCGATTTCTGCAAGGCTAGTGCAGGCGCCATGCTCACAGGGCGCACGTCCGTATTCAATTAGAAATGAACGCGAGCGTGACTTTTTCGCCCCACTGCCGACACAAACCTTGACTCTACAATCGTTGTAGGGTTTTCACTACACTGGTACGTAAACGACCCAAGCCAGAAAGTGCCCCGCCCATGGAACACGACCTCACACGCGGCAATGTCCTCAAGACCATCGCGGTCTTTGCCCTGCCCTATATGCTCTCCTACTTTTTGCAGATGCTCTACGGCATGGCCGATCTGTACATGATGGGGCAGTTTAGCGGCGCTGCCGGCATCACCGCTGTGGGCAACGGCGCGCAGACGCTCTATATCATTACCGTGACGCTCGTGGGTCTGGCCATGGGAACGACGG
Source organism: Coriobacteriaceae bacterium (assembly GCA_902835305.1). GTDB lineage: Bacteria > Actinomycetota > Coriobacteriia > Coriobacteriales > Coriobacteriaceae > Collinsella. The sequence continues at coordinate 60,422 of CADFMD010000011.1, read as the reverse complement.
TCATCGTCGGCCACGCCGTGGGCTCGCGCCGCTTCGATCGTGCCGAGACCGCCATCGGCAATACCATCACGCTGTTTATGGGTGTCTCGGTGGTACTGGCCGCTGCCTTGCTCGCACTGTGCCCGCAGATCGTGGCGCTCATTGGCACGCCGGCCGAGGCGGTCGAAGGCACCGCCGCCTACCTGCGCATTTGCTTTATCGGCATTCCCTTTATCGCCGCGTACAACATCCTCTCGGCCATCTTTCGCGGGCTGGGCGATTCGCGCTCGCCCATGTACGTGATCGGCGTGGCGTGCATCATCAACATCGCGCTCGACTTTCTGTTTATCGGCCACATGGGGCTCGGCCCCGTGGGCGCGGCGCTCGGCACGGTGACCGCGCAGACAGCCAGCGTTGCCCTCGCGCTCGTGTGGCTCAAGAGCCGTCGCACAAACATCCATGTTAAGCGCAGCGACCTGCGCCCCCAGCCCGAGGTGCTCGGCAGCATTCTTAAGATCGGCGTACCCGTGGCCGTGCAGGACGGCTGCATCCAGGTGGCGTTTATGTTTATCACCGTCATCGCCAACCACCGCGGTCTGGTCGACGCCGCCGCCGTGGGCCTGGTCGAAAAGATGATCAGCTTTTTGTTCATTGTGCCGAGTTCCATGGGCGCTACCGTCAGCGCGCTCACGGCGCAAAATGCCGGCGCGGGCAAGGGCGATCGCGCGCGTCAGGTACTCAAGGACGCCATGACCATCTCGGTGGTGTACGGCTGCCTGATCACGGTGCTGATGTGGCTGGTGGCGCCGGCGTTTATCGGCTTTTTTGCCAAGGACGCTGCAGTAGTCGCCGCCGGTACCGGCTATATGCGCAGCTATATTTTCGACGCGATCTTTGCCGGCATCCACATTTGCTTTAGCGGCTTTTTCGCTGCGTATGGCAAGAGCTACATTGGCTTTGCGCACAACGTGCTGGCCGTGGTGCTCATTCGCGTGCCCGGCGCATGGCTGCTGTCGAACGCCTATTCCGACACGCTGTTCCCCATGGGCATCGCCTCGCCGTGCGGGTCGATTCTGTCGGCGGGCATCTGCGTGATTGCATTTACCGTGCTCAACCGGCGCGGGGCTTTTGACAAGCTGGTGGCGTAGCGGGGCGACGCAGGCCTAGCGCCTCTCCCCTGTTTTTACCGAAAGGAGCGGTCCTGTGACCGACATGCCAAGTGAACACACCGAGGGCCTGCTCCGCATTGGCGAGGTGGCGCGCCTGCTCAATTTAAGCGTGGGCACACTGCGTCATTACGAGCAGATGGGGCTGTTGGAGCCGGCATATGTCGATCCGGCAAGTGGGTACCGCTACTACGGATCGCGGCAGCTCTCCACCCTCAACACCATCGGCAACCTGCGCGTTCTCGACTTGCCGCTGGCGCAGATTCGCGAGTTTGTCACTACGCGCGATATGGATTTGATACAACGGCAACTGACCAAGCAACAGGAGTTAATTGAGCACAGGCGGCGTGAGTTGGAGCGCATGTCGCGCAAGATTGACCAGCGGCTTGCCTTGCTTCATGGCGCTTTGAATGCTGATCTCGACACCATTAGCGAAATCGAGGAACCCGAACTTCGCTGCGCCACGCTGCACGAGCGCGTCAATCCCACCGACGCCTATTCGCTGGGATGGCATATCCGCCAGCTTCAGCAGGGGCAGCACGAAACCTTTGCCTATCTGGGCAATCTGGGTGTGGGCATCGCGCCCGAACGCCTCGCCGCCGGCGACTTTGATGGCTACGACGAGGTCTTCCTGCTGCTCGATGACACCGATGATTACTTGGGCGACGTTGAGACGCGACCTGCCGCGCGCTGCCTGACCATAAGCTTCCGCGGCACGCACGGGCAAGCAGCCCCGCGCTATAAGCAGCTGCTCGGCTATATGCGCGAGCACAACCTGGCGCCCACCGGGCCTTCGCGCGAGATCGCCCTTATCGATGACATCATCAGCGACGACCCGGCAACCTACGTAACGCAGATCACGGTGCCGGTTGCCCCAGCAAAGTAAGAACCGCCCGGAAGGCATCGTGCTTCCGGGCGGTTCTTCAATTTGGCTATCGATGCCTTACGCCTCAGGCACCTCGCCAGTAGCCAAAATCTGCTCGAGTGCGTCCTCATCCAATACAGGCACGCCCAGCTGCTCGGCTTTGGTGAGCTTGGAGCCCGCTTTGGGGCCGGCGACCAGATAGCTCGTCTTCTTCGACACGCTGCCCGAAACCTTGGCGCCGAGCACCTTGAGCGCCGCGCCTGCCTCGTCGCGAGTGCGGTTGACGAGCGTGCCGGTGAGCACGAAGGTCAGACCCGCAAGCGGCTGTGCGTCGGCGAGCTCGCCCGCCACGCCAGCGTCGGCCGCGGCTTGCGCGTGCGCGGCGCCCAAGTCGACCTCGAGCGACAGACCAGCCTGGCGCAAGCGCTCCAGCACGGCGAGGTTTTCGGGCACGGCCAGGAACTGTTTGACGCTCGCCGCAATCTTGGGACCGATGCCCTCGCACTCGGCAATATCCTCTTCGCTCGCCAAGATGAGCTTGTCGATCGACAGAAACCGCTCGGCGATGACCTCGCCCACGCTCTTGCCCACATGACGGATGCCCAGGGCAAACAGCACACGCCCGAGTGGCTGGCTCTTGGACTTGTTGAGCTCGGCGATGATTTTCTCGGCCGTCTTAAGGCCTACCGGAATGGGATCGCCCTTCTTAACGCCCTTTATGCTGTTGGAGCTGGCGTACACGCGCCCCGTGTCCAGGCCGGCGATGTCGTCGACCGTGAGCTGGTAGAAGTCCGCGACATCGTGGATCAGGCCAGCGGCGATCATCTTGTCGACGATCTCGTCGCCCAGGCCGTCGACGTCCATGCAGCCGCGGCTCACCCAGTGGAGCAGGCGCTCCTTGAGCTGTGCGGGGCAGTCGATGGACACGCAGCGGTAGGCCACCTCGCCATCCTCGTGAACCACGGGGCTGCCGCACACGGGGCAAACCTCGGGCATGTGCCAGTCGACCGAATCGGCCGGGCGCTTGTCGAGCACCGGGCCCACGACCTCGGGGATTACGTCGCCCGCCTTGTGCACGATGATAGTGTCGCCCTCGCGCACGTTCTTGCGGCGGATCTCGTCGATGTTGTGCAGCGTGGCGCGCGCGATGGTGGAGCCGGCGACCGTCACCGGGTCGAACTCGGCGACCGGCGTGAGCACGCCGGTGCGACCCACCTGGATGCGAATCTCGCGCAGGACGGTCTGCTTTTCCTCGGGCGGGAACTTAAAGGCGATGGCCCAACGCGGCGCGCGGGCGGTAAAGCCCAGGTCGAGCTGCTGTTGGAAGCTGTCGACCTTTACGACCACGCCGTCGATGTCGTAGTCCAGGTCGCCGCGATGCTCAAGCGCCTGGGCACAGAACTCGTGAACCTCAGCCGGTGTGGCGCAACGGGCAACGTTGGGGTTGACGCTAAAGCCGGCGCTACGCAGCCAGTCCAGGAACTCGCGCTGGCTGTGGACGTGCAGCGGATCGGTATCGGCAATGGCGTAGATAAAGGTAGCCAGGTCGCGGCGCGCCGTGACCTTGGGGTCCTTTTGGCGCAGGCTGCCGGCGGCGGCGTTGCGCGGGTTGGCAAAGGGGTCGCGGCCCTCGGCATCGGCCTCTTCATTCAGACGCACAAAGCTGCCCTTGGGCATGTACACCTCGCCGCGTACCTCAATGGTACGCTCGCGGTCGGCGCCCATGTGGGCGAGCGCCGGCTCGGACAGGTGCATGGGCACATCCTTGATGGTACGGACATTGAGCGACACATCCTCGCCCGTGGTGCCGTCGCCGCGCGTGGCGGCGCGCACAAAGGTGCCGTTTTGATAGGTAAGCGCCACGCCCAGACCGTCGATCTTAAGCTCGCAGGTATAGGTGACGCTGCCGGCACCGAGCGCATCCTCGGCGCGCTGGAGCCACGCGTCAAGTTCGTCCAGATCCATAGCATCGTCCATGGAATACATGCGCGCCATATGTGTGACCGGTGTAAACTGCTCGCTCACGTAGCCGCCCACGCGCTGGGTATAGCTGTCGGGCGTCACCAGGTCGGGGTAGGTCGCCTCGATCTGCTGCAGCTCAACGAGCATTTTGTCAAAGGCGGCGTCCGTGATCTCGGGCGCATCGAGCATGTAGTAGCGATAGGCGTGGTAATCGAGCTCGTGGCGCAGCTCGGCCGCACGCGCTGCCGCCTGGGCACGAGCATCGGCCGGTGCAGCGGTATCCGTGCTCGCGGGCGTTTCGGTATCGATGTCCACGCCGTCACCAAACAGGCTCGATTGCTCCATAGCGGCACTCCTTCGCTCGATTTCAAACGGATACAAGAGTACCACCGGTCGCGATGGAGCCAAATCGCCCTTTCCAACCGCACCGAATCGGCAGCCATCAAACTGGAGTGGATCGCGCGTTCAAACCATGCCCTTGCCGTTTCTAAATGATCCGTTTTCCTCCGTCCCCAAGGGATCAGTACGAAAAGAGGGGCTGCCCCGCGTTGATGGGACAGCCCCCCTGGCCTCGATATGTGCGAAACGGCTCGTTAGTAGCCCTGGCCGTGGCCTTGCCCCTGGCCTTGCTGGCCGAGCAGCTCCTCCAGGTACTGGCGCAGCTGCTCGTCGGTAATACCGCCGTTGCCGGTGTCGGTCGCGCTGTCGTCCTGCTGCTGGTTCTGCAGCTCCTCGTCGGAGCCCAGCTCGACAGTGACCTTCTTCTCTTCCTTGCCGCGCATGAGCGTGATCTCGACCTTCTCGCCCACCTCGTGGCTGCGCAGTGCGATGATCAGGCCATCGGCGCTCGTGATCTCGTCGTCGCCCAGCTTGGTGATGACATCGCCCTCCTGAATGCCGGCCTTGGCAGCAGGACCATCCTCAACGACGCTCGCCACATACGCGCCGCTATCGGTGCTCAGCTTGTTGGTGCGGGCGTTGAGCGCGTTGACGCTCGAAAGCGTAGCGCCCATGTACGGATGCACCGGCGTCTTGCCGTCGATAATCTGGTCGGCAATGTTCTTGGCATAGTTGACCGGAATGGCAAAGCCCACGCCCGAGCTGGAGCCCGAGTAGCTCTCGATGAGCGAGTTGATACCCACAAGCTCGCCGTTATCGTTAACGAGCGCGCCGCCGGAGTTGCCCGGGTTGATGGCGGCATCGGTCTGGATCATGTTGGCATAGATGGTGTTACCGTTGGCAGAGCTCATGGCCGTGGAGCGATAGAGCGCCGAGACGATACCCGTGGAGACAGACTGCTCGTTGCCGAACGGCGAGCCGATCGCCATGACCCACTCGCCCACGTTGAGCTTGGAGGAATCACCGATCTCAATCGGCGTGAGCTTGGAGGCGTCTGCGTCCTTGAGCTTGATGACGGCCAGGTCGCTCGAAGCGTCGTTGCCCACGAACTCGGCCTCGTAGGTGGTGCCGTCATCCATGGTCACCACGTACTGGTCATAGCCATCGACCACGTGGTTGTTGGTGAGGATGTGGCCCTCGGTATCGAGCACCACGCCCGAACCGACGCTGCCCGAGCTGTCCGACTCGTCGGCAGACTGCGAAAGCGAGCCATTCTGGCTGCCGCTCGAAGTGGCGGTAATGGAAACCACGGAGGGCAACGCCTTGGCAGAAACGGCCTCGGCCAGCGTGGTGTCCTCGGAATCAATCGTAATCTTTTGCGTCGATGAACCCGAAGCACCCGCCGTCACGGCATTCTTTCCGCCGCCAATGTTGAGCGTGCCGCTCATAATGAGCGCAATGACCAGCAGGGCGCCGCAGGCACAACCGGCAAGCGCCGTAATAAAGATCGGCAGCTTTTTGGTCTTAGTCTTGACCACTGTGTGCTTGTTTACAACCTGCTGGCTGCCCAGCGGCTTTCCGGTCTGCGTGTCGTAGGCCTGCACGTAGGGAATGTTGCTGTCGGCAGGCGTCGACTCTACCTGCACACGCGGCTGCTGTTGGGTCTCGCCGGCGTTGCCCGCATCCTGGGGACGCTGGGAATCGTTCTCGCTCATAGCTGCGGTCCTTTCGTCAAATAACCAAAGGCCCGCCAAACATGTGGCGGGCCATCATTGTTCACGTTGAGTTGTACCCCAAGCTGGGCAGTCCCGAGCACTAGATGCCAAGATTTCAGCTTTGCTTAAGTAATGACATGCTTATAGGCCAATTCGTTCTATGCCGTCATGTCTATTCGATATAACAGTCGATAGCAAAGCTATATGTTGAATCGTTAATGAAGTCCGTAATCGTCGCGCCCATGCCTGATCCGCACGTCCACTTATCTTTCTCCGCGTCGTATGGCGTTGGCTCCCACCCCGTTTCATATGATGCTTCGCTTTCCGTGAAGTTATTCATCACGTATTTATCCTTCTGCATGAGCGCGTACCAAGCGTTTGCATACATCACAAGCGGATTGATTTGGACTATCGAGTACTTTCCGGAACGAATCTCAATTTCTGTTTTATCGTTATAATAAGCGACTGTGAGCTCAATCTTGGCAAGCAGCGGCAACGTTTCATCTGATTCCCTCTGGATTGTTATGACATCACCGGCCATAGCGTCGGCAGACACAGTTTTGCTCTCTGGCGTGAAAATAGTCTCTCTGCTTCTTGTTCGCGTTTTTTCATTGCCATTTTCATCTCTGACCACCGTGTCGACCACGAGCGTCAATCGCTTCTGAGCGTCCGGCAACTCCACGGCTTCTGCCATCCCGGCTCGCATCAAAATAGGAGCCCCCGCCATCAGACCTAAGAACTGCTTTCTATCAATCATTCTTCATTCCCCTTGTCTACTTGATTTGACTTTCTCAGCTGAATGGGGATACAGAACAGTCCCGTCAAGTTCCTTATCTTCCACAAAAACTAGAATCCATTTATCACCTGCTTTCAACCCTGAGACATATCCGGAACTTGACTTACGGCGCATATCGATTCTCTTACGGCAACCACTTGGCATAAGCGCCTCAAATTGCCCGTTATGAACATCCGATAGAGCGCGCACCTCGACTGCAACAACCGTGTCGTTTTCTCCCCCATTAGTCGCCCTTAACAGAAAGAAGCTCGCTGCGGTGAGCAAAGCAAAGGAAAGCACCAATAGGAGCATTGCCCTTCGAATGAACTTGTCGCCGTTCACGAGTACAATCAACCCTTGCAATATGTGCCATCGTGAGACGTGTAAATTGATACGTCATATGGAAGAAACTGTAGCTGGTTTGTCCATCCATTCCAAACAACAAGCAGGTACTTCTTGGCACTCGAGTATGTGTTATGCATTGCCACGTAGCCCACAACTGCCATTGCGTGCCCGCTGCCATTTGACCGGAGCCTTCCAGAGAAAATACTCAGATTCCCCGAGTCGGTATTCACCCTAAAGGAATCCCATGACGGATACCAAACGAATGACGTCTCAAGCTCCTTGCCTCGTCTTGCACAAAACTCCTTTAAGGCCGGAGCGGGTTTGTCAGGAGAAGTCTTGCCTTGAGTAAAGTACAGACCAGTCGCTTGATCATATTTCTTTTCTTCTTCTTCCCATGTCCCCGACAGCCTCCAAAGCTCCGAGTATAAATCGGACAATTTAAGGCGGTTCAAAGTCACATAGTGACTGCTAACTGCAAACATTGCCGAAACAGCGCAAGCATAAGTCCCCGTTTCTTTGATAACTTCTGTTTGCGTTGGCGTTATTATTCCCGAAACCGTTTTGCTCGCATCAACAACATATCCCTGTTTATACAAATCCTTGGCAGATACAAAAACGTCATCGAAATGTTCCGGCGATCCGCTGCGATTGCCTCCCGAGGACAATTTATTTGGTACTTTTTTTCCACTTGCGTCTAAAACAATGTTTTTATCTAAGTCGGCAACGCCAACAGTTAGCTCGTCAATCTTTAACGCAACGACGTTATCCGAGGATGCGAGGAGTGCAATTTCTTCGCTTGCACTCTCGATAGGTAAAAGAGCGTTCGGAGCCAAGCAGTATTCGCTGATCCACCAAGATCGCTCTGAATCAAATACGACGTAGCCATAGTTAACGTCATCCCGCTTCGCACGAACGATATACCCGATTGATTCCCCATCGGAATTCACCATTTTTACTGGGTCACAAGCGGTCACCGGCTCATCCGATACATCATCAAAGAAAGCCTGCGCTTGCTCCACAGCTATTTGCGGTGTGACACGGACCAAGTCGTCGTCTCCAAAAACCAACCTTGGAGACATCAGGGCGGCAAGCAACACTATGAATCCGACAATCACCTTTCTCGAATAACGCATTTCTTCCTCCATCCGTGTAGTAGGGAGATACGGTAACTAGATGATATTTACTAGATAGTGTTATACGTTTGATATTGTTTTTACTGACACACTTTTAATCGGTGAAAGGTCTTCTTTTCGCCCTAAACGAGAAAAGGGTACTGGTGAAATCTCCGGTACCCTCACATTGCCCTCTATTTACTTGCTAGTCCTTAAACAGATATCCCACGCCGCGGACGGTGGTGATGTGCGCCGCGATCTGCGGGCCCACCTTGGAGCGGATGCGTCGGATGTGCACGTCGACGGTGCGCGTGCCGCCGCAGTACTCAAAGCCCCATACGCGGTGCAGCAGCACCTCGCGGCTGTAGGCGCGGTTGGGGTGCGTCGCCAAAAAGCTCAGCAGCGAGTACTCCATCAGCGTCAGGTCGATGGGCTCGTTATCGAGTGTCACCTGGTAGGTAGCCAGATTAATCTCGAGGTTATCGATGTTGAGCACATCGTCGGCGGTGACGGTCTCCTCCTCGCCCATCAGGCGCTGCGCGCGAGCCTTGAGCTCGTTGGGCGTCGCCGTGGGGCACACAAAGTCGGCATGCGCGTGATTCGGCAGGCGCAGGGTACCGAGCGCCTCGTCGTCAACGATCACCAACATGGGGACGCCACCACGATCGTCAAGCCACTTGGCAATCTGATCGATGCGGTCGCTGCGGATGCCATCGGAATCGAGGATCAGCAGGTCAAAGTCGTGCGCCGCAGTTGGCGAATCGGGGGTGGCCAGACTCACCTCGACACCCATGGTGGTCGTCAAGCTGCGGGCAAACTCGTGGAAGCGCGTCGTGCGCGCCATGAACAGGGCACTCTTTTCGGACATATCGGCCTCCAAAGAAATGAGCTCAATCGTACTGGGACAAGCCAGCGCGATTAGGAGTTCGCCAGGTAGTGCTTGATCTCCCATTCGGTGATCGTGGACTCAAACTTATGCCACTCGTCGCGCTTCTTTTTGAGGAAGAAGCTATGGATGTGCTCGCCGAGGGCATCCTTCATAAACTGCGAGTCCTCAAAGACGTCGAGTGCCTCTTTAAGCGAGCGCGGCAGCGGCGTATAACCGGCCTCGAGCATCTGGCGGTCGTTGAGCTTGAGCGTCTCGGCCGTGGCCTCGAGCGGGAGCTCCAGCTTGCGCTCGATGCCGTCGAGACCAGCCGCCAGCGTGACGGCGTTGACCAGATACGGATTGGCCATGGGATCGGGGCTACGAAGCTCGATGCGCGTGGACAGCTGCTTGCCGGGCTTGTAGACCGGGATGCGAACCATGCTTGCGCGGTTGCGCAGGCCCCACGTGGCGTACTGCGGCACGGAGTCGCCGCCCGTGGTGATGCGCTTGTACGAGTTGACCGTGGGATTGGTGATGGCGCTGATCTCGCGCGCGTGCGCCAAGATGCCGGCCATGTAGTGCTTGGCGATTTCGGAGAGGTGGTACTTCTCGTCGTCCTCGCCCCAAAAGACGTTGTTGCCGTCGTGGTCGAACAGCGACTGATGCAAAAACATGGCGCTGCCGTCCTCGCCCGCCAACGGCTTGGGCATAAAGGAGGCGTGGCAACCGCTCTCGTAGGCCTGCTGCTTAATGATGAGTTTGGCCGTGGTGATAGCGTCGGACATGCTCAGAGCCTCGGCGTGACGCAGGCTCATGCCATGCTGCGAGCGACCGGCGGCGTGGAAGGTGTACTCCACGGGCACGGACATCTTCTCGAGCGTGAGGACCGTGTTGCGACGCAGGTCGCGGGCAGCATCGCTCACCGAAAGATCGAAGTAGCCCACGTTGTCGAGCGGCTCGGGAGTGTGCTCGTCGGGGAAGTAGTAATACTCCAGCTCGGCACCCACGTTGAGCAGATAGCCAGCCTTCTCGGCCTTGCGGAACATGCGGCGCAGGGCATCGCGCGGGTCGCCGGCAAACGGCTTGCGATCGGGAGTGCATACATCGCAGAACACGCGGGCAACGCCGTTATGGCTCGGACGCCACGGCAAAATCTGGAAGGTCGAAGCATCGGGAAACGCCAGCATGTCGGCTTCCTCGGGCGTAGCAAAACCCTCGATGGCGGAGCCGTCAAAGCCGATACCCTCTTCAAAAGCGACCTCGAGGTCCTCGGGGCTAATGGCGAAGTTCTTGAGGCGGCCGAGAATGTCGACAAACCACAGACGCACAAAGCGGATGTCACGCTGCTCTACGGAGCGGAGTACGTAATCGATGTTCTGCTGGTTCATGTCGCTCCCCTTTCTTTCGGGCGGGTTTCGACTGGTCTATATCGCAGATACTATCGCAGAAAAATGTTTCCGCAGGGTTAAAGCGTATCAAGCGCTCAAAAAACGTGCGCGAACAGGCCGTCTGACTTACGCGCGATCATAAAGGATCACTCCTTCGCGCTCGATTACCGCGGCAAGATCGGCATCAAGATGGTCGCTCGAGACAAGATCAACCTGCCTCCCAGTTTCTTTGCGCACCGCCTCGCCGAATGCCGACAACGCGAAAAGGCCAAAGCCCTGATCGCGATCGATTTCGAGACGCAAGTCAATGTCACTATCGGCACGCGCGTCGCCACGAGCATACGAGCCAAAAAGAATCACGCTTTTGATGGCGGGAATCGGGCTGGCCGCCTCACGGACAGCGGACTCAATCTGAGCGGTATCCAAAATGCCCGCCGCGACGCTTCCGCTCGCAGAGCTTTTACCGAGTGAAGGGACAAACGGCAGCGAACGCTCGCGCAGCATCTGTCTCATAAACATATTGACTGCAACAGACGAAGTCATGCCAAGTTCTTCGCACAGCTCGGCAAATGAATCTTTAATTGACGAGTCCACTCGCACACTCAGCACAGACGCAGCCATGGATACCTCCTGTATGACATTGTCTATATATTATCACACAGACTAGCGCGAGGTCGAAGCGCGGTGTTCGATGTGGCCGGGAACCTCGATGCGCTTAGGGGCGAGCTTTGCGGCATCGCCCACCGTAGTGGTAACGACGTCGATGCGCTCGGACAGGCGCTCGACTACGCGCTCGGCAATGGTGAGGGTGTCCTGCGCGGCCGTGGTCACACCGCCAAAGAGCACATGGTTCCAGGGGTAATCGTCAAACGTCGCGATCTTGAGACCCGCCGGCAGCGAGGGGCCAAGCTGCGCCAGCGCCTCGGTCAGACGCAAAAAGACCAAGCCGTTGACGGCAATAAGGCCGAGTTTTTTGCCTGCGTTGCCGCGAATAGTCTCGTCCAGGCGGCCGACGCCCGTGGCGCCGCCGTCGGCCAGGGTGACGACCTCGCCCGCAAGGTCGCGGCGCGAGAGCTCGTCGGCAAAGGCCTCGGCGCGCTCGCGACGCACGGGGCTGTCGTCGCTTGCCTCGGTAAGTAGGCACAGGCGCTCGCTGCCGGCAGCGGTCAAGGCGTCTACCAGGCCGGCGACCAGCTCACGGTTGTTGGAGGTCACCAGATCGATGCCACCATCGGCAACGTCGCGGTCGAGTAACACAACGGGTAGGCGTCCCGCGGCCGCGGCGATTGCCTCGTCGTTGCCGCCACAGGTGTTGACGACCAGGCCGTCCACGCCGGCATCGATAAGTCTGGTGAGCGACTCTGCCTCCTTGGCGGGGTCGTTGCCGCTAATGGCCGTCATGAGCGAGCAGCCGCGCGCGGCGGCGCTGGCGGAAAGCCCTTCGAGCATGGCGCTGGAGAACGGGTTGGCGATGTCGGCCAGAATCACGCCGATGAGGTTGGTGCGCGAGCTGCGCAGATTGCGTGCGGCGGCACGTGGGCGATAACCGGTGCGCTCGATAACCGCCGCGATGCGGGCGCGGGTCTCCTCGGTCATCTGCCCGGGGCGGTTATTGAGATAGCGCGAGACCGTGGCCGGGCTCACGCCCGCCGCGGCGGCAATGTCCTTGATTCTCATCTGCGCCATAGCGCACCCCGTTTCCCAATTGTCGGCGGTCTGAGCCATTTTAGGCATTTTTTAAAAATCTCGGTTGCAAAACGCTGTAGGTGAGTATACTACAACTCGAAACGAAACCGATTTCGTAAACCGATTTCGGCGAGCGTTGGCACGGAGGTGCAAAGATGCACCCTACCGTCTTGGCACCTCCGTGCCAACGCCATATCAAAGGTGTACGCACGAGCAAGAAGGAGCTGCGCGACCATGGGTAAAACGGTTCTTACCTTCGGCGAGATCATGATGAGGCTCTCGCCCAAAGATCACTTGCGCATTGAACAGGCCACCGAGTTTGACGTTCGCTACGGCGGCGCCGAGGCCAACACCGCGCTTTCCCTGGCCTATCAGGGCGACAAGGCCGCTTACGTCTCCGTTGTTCCGGCCAACCGCCTGGGCGAGTGCGCCCTTCGCTCGCTGAAGGCTTACGGCGTCGACACCACGCGCGTCGTGCGCCAGGGCGACCGTCTTGGCTCCTATGTGTTTGAGGTTGGCGCCTCGCAGCGCGGCAACGGCTGCGTCTACGACCGCAAGTATTCCGCCATCAACATGGCCAAGCGCGACGTCTTTGATTGGGACGAAATCCTCAAGGGCGTCGATGTCTTCTACTTCTCTGGCGTGACTCCCGCCGTGTCCGACGAGATGGCCGCTGCCTGCAAGGATGCCCTCACCGCTTGCCGCGCCAAGGGCATCACCACCGTGTGCGACGTGAACTATCGCGGCAAGATGTGGTCGCCCGAGAAGTCGCAGGCAACCATGAAGGAGCTCCTGCCACTCGTCGACATCTGCATCGCCAACGACGAGGACGCACCCGCCGGCCTTGGTATGACCTGCGTCTCCGGCTCCCTTGCCCACGGAATCGAGGAGCGCGACACCTACGTCGAGATGGCCCGTCAGATCTGCGCCGAGTACGGTTGCAAGAAGGTCGCCTCGGTCGTCCGCAACATCTCCTGCGTCGAGCGCTCCATCTGGATGGGCATGCTCTTTGACGCCGAGAGCGGCGAGCACTGGTTCTCCCCTGCTCACGACGTGCATGTGCTCGAGGGCGTTGCCGCCGGCGACGCTTTCAACGCCGGCCTCGTCCATGCCCTCATCAACGACTTTGACCCGCAGGACGCCGTCAACTACGCCATCGCGGCCTCGATCCTCAAGCTCACCATCAAGGGCGATTCCAATCTGGTGACCGCCGACGAGATCGCCGCTGTGGCCAACGCCGCCGACGGTGGCACCCGCGTCGCCCGTTAATTCGTTCCCCATTCCGCGGACTGCAGCTTTCCATACCCATACCTCTGCAGCCCGCTCCCCGATTCCTCCGGCCAGGTAGAACCACTTAGTCCCATTCCGGTTTTGTCTGGCATTCCTTCACGACTGGCCTCGTAGCCGGTTCCGAAATTGCTTGAACCCCAAGCAGTGCCTCCGATAACCAATCCGGAACCGGCTCATGGCCAATCTTCTTTGGCAATCACGCGCCCGTGCGCGCCTCACATCGAAAGGAACACCATGTTCGATCAGTTCTACACCACGCTTGAATCCCTGGGCATCGTGCCGGTCGTCGTGCTCGACAAGGTCGAGGACGCCGCTCCGCTCGCTCACGCCCTTATGGCAGCTGGTATGAAGTCCGCCGAGGTCACCTTCCGCACCGCCTGCGCCGCCGAGTGCATCACCGCTATGGCCGCCGCCGAGCCCGAGATGTGCGTTGGCGCCGGCACCGTCCTGACCGTCGAGCAGGTTGAGCAGGCCCGCGCCGCCGGCGCCAAGTTCATCGTCTCCCCGGGTTACAACGAGGACGTCGTGAAGCACTGCATCGACATCGACCTGCCCGTCCTCCCCGGCACCGTGACCCCCTCCGAGGTCACCGCCGCCGAGAACCTCGGCCTCAAGGTCACCAAGTTCTTCCCCGCGGCCCAGTATGGCGGCCTGAACACCATCAAGGCCCTCGCCGCTCCGTTTGTCGGCCATCGCTTTATGCCCACCGGCGGCGTGAGCACTGCCAACGTCGAGGAGTACCTGAGCTCCTCCGCCATCATCGCCTGCGGTGGCACCTGGATGGTCAAGCCCGCCCTGTTCGCCGATGGCGACTTCTCCAAGGTCGAGCAGATTGCCCGCGAGGCCATGGACGTCGTCAAGAAGGTCCGCGGCTAGGTTTAGCTCTCTATCGTGAAAGGGGGCGTGCCCTAGACCTCGCCCCCTTTCTTTTAAAGCGGCTCGGAAGCGCGCCGTTTCCGTCACGAACAAGAACCAAAACCGTCTTGTATGCTGATAGAACGTGACGGAAGCGACACGCGCCCGAGCCGCTTTGCCTACTCGGCTGGCAGTCGCGCCCAGCTGAGCCACTTCGACAAAAGCCGAGCCACCAAAACAGCTGCGGCGCCGTCTGGAGGAATGGACCCTTGCTTCCGGTTTTTTCCTCCAAGCGGCGCCGCAGCCTTTTCATGCCCCGATTGCACCCCCGCACTTGCGGTGAAACACGGACTGCTTACGCCGCCAAAGCCGCAAAACAGCCCCTATTTAACCGCAACTAATGTAGGGAACGAGTTAGATGGCCGAGTCTTTAGGCAGCTCAAAATAGTCGGGATGCAAGGCGATAACCGGTCCCTGTTCCTCGGGCATCAGATGCAGGTGTGTCTCTGCCAGATAGCTCGCCGTGTCGGTATCGCCCCTCTTAATGGACTCGAGAATCCGGCGATGCTGACGACGAATCGGCTCCCAATCCAGATCCTGCGACACCATACGCAACCAGTTGTACCGCTCAAAATGCGTATTGACGCTCTTCATCCAATCCCACAACATGTGGCGGCCGGCAATCTCAAAGCACGTCTCGTGGAATAGGTTGTCCAGATCGAAAAAGCGACGCGTTTCGCTATGGTCGAGCGACTCGGACTCGGCAAGAATCTGCTCGAGCCGATGTTTTTGCTCAGGCGTGGCGGCAGAGCAACATTTAATGAGTACGCTTCTCTCGAGTTTCTCACGCAAGAAACAGGCGTTCTCGGCGCGCTCCATGCTGATTTTTGAGACATAGGTGCCGCTTTTGGGACGCGTTTCCACTAGCTCCTGCTCACGCAGGCGCACAAAGGACTCGCGAATGGGCGTGCGCCCGATTCCCGTCTCCTTTTCCAGACCAATCGCCGAAAGGCGCGTGCCGGGCCTGAGCTCGGCATAGATGATCTTAGAGCGCAGTGCGTTGTATGCCTGATCTTGCAGGCTCTGATAATGCTGGTGCTGTTCCATAAAGCCCTCGGATGAAGCCCACGGTTTGTCGAATATCACCACGTAATACTATCGCATCGACACGCCCCAGCTCCCAATCAGTCTTTTTGGGACGGGGCTCTTTTAGCTACCCTGGCCCGCAGATCGGCCCCCCTTGCCACAAAAGTGGCCCATCTACTACGTTAACACGGATAGCCTCGGCCATACCGAAAACCGTGAAAACAAAACCGCAGGTAGATAGCTTGTCGATTTTCGAAAAAACCGACTATGGTTGACCCCTGCGGCTTAAACGTAGTAGATAGGCCCTTTTCGTGGCGCAGCACTACTGCACCCCAAATTGGCACCCCGAGCCTGTTATAAGTTGCTGTGAAATACGGACGGTTGATAATCAAGGGTTGAAAATCAAGGCGCGCTATACGGCTTGCTATATCTCACTATACTTTGCTGTACGTCGCTGTACTTTGCTTTAACTTGACAATAATCGGCCCGTTACCATCCGGGATATAACGGACCCCAAGCCAACGCTGGCTTGGGGCCCGTCTTGTACCATGGCTCTTTTGGACTATGAGCGCTCGTATTTCGTGGCCCGCCCGGTTCCCTGCCTTACGATTGCATTCCGTTCAAGCAGAGATTCGAGTGCCGCCAACGTCCGCATGCGGCTCAGCCCCGTCTGTTTTTCAATCTCGCTTCGCGACATAATTCGCCCGCCCGACAAGGCCTTGAGAACCTGGACCTCTTCCTCGGACCCTTCAAAGGCATCGGTAACGGGCAATGTGACGGCCACCATGCCGCCGCGAACATCAAAAATTGGTTGATTGATCGAATCGCGATAGGCACGTCTAATGCGCGCGATTCCCGTACCAAATTTCTCGATGTAATCCAGCTTTAAGAAGGCCTCTGCAACGATGGGGTTTCTGAGCACGGATATCTGCCCATACAGGTATTGTTCCGTCGTCAACCCGGCGGGCAGCGATCCAGGGGAGGTCACAACGACACGATCATCGTACAGGGCAATTTGAACGTTCGCTCGAACGTCCCACGTCCGATGCACCAAAGCGTTTGCAACAGCTTCGCGGAATGCCTCAAGAGGAATTCGATCGGTTTGGACGCGCTCCATCCCTTCGATACGCTCATAACGGTAGTAGCGTGCAAACATAGCCACCGCCCTGTCCGCCTGCTCAATTGCGGATACATTTGTCGCCGCCTCGCGATCCAAGATCACATCCTCGGTATCGCCAAAACGGACGCAGTCGATGCCTGGAAAATCATTCTTATCCGCTAAAATCGCCGCGGCATTGGTATAGCCATCCTTGCCGAGCAAGCGGAGCGTACGCATGATATCCGGCGTTAGCTCGGAAATGCCGAGGTGTTCAACACACTTATGCTCGAGCGTATGAAAGCCCAAGTCCTGGCGAGCCGACGTGAGCGCGTCGAACGTCACGTTGCTGCCTTCGAGCGTCAGCCTGCCATACTCAAACCGGTCGACCTCCACCGTTGCCGAATCGTTTCGTCTGTAGGCCTTTCCCTTGCTTCGATAGGGTTTGTCCTGTCCCTCATAAACCGTAAGGATTACGGTCCCGTGTTTCTCATCGGACTCGAGCGTGTAACGGGGAGCGGGATCCAAGCTGTCATTAATCATGTTCTCAATGCGGAGACACTCTGCGACCGGATCTGCAAGGCCGACAGCCACGCCCTCGTCATCAACGCCAAACTCAATCTTGCCCGTCCCGTAGTTTGCATAGGCGCTCACCGTTTTAAGAAACGTCGGCGTAACGCTTTCCTTGTATTCGACTGTAGGGCTCTCTCTAACAACCATATGCACAACCCCCTCGTTTCGTACCATTCATAACCGTATTATAAGACGAAAACCGTTTGCGTACTGATTTATATAAGACGCAAACTGTTTTCGTCTTGATTTGCGTACGGAATTAAGACGCATAATTTCGCTTTCGTATGGCTCAATACCGGACGCAGACTGTTTTCGTCTGTCAATACGTCTGAAATCAAAACGAAAAGAGCCCCGAGCTCGTATGAACTCGGGGCTCTTTGTGCCGCACATCTATGAGAGGAAAAATTCGATGCGTACGGGCGCTACCCCATGAAGCCGCCCTGGGATGGCGGCAACCTCGCCGTTACCCGTCTGATGGGTGTGCTCAAGGCATCCGTTCCCCTCTTTATCGACGTAACGGGCAAAAAAGTTCGTCGAGGAGACCATCCGCACGCACCACGGTGTGGCCGACGCCATTGAGACGCGCAACCCCACCGCCGCTCACGATGCGATGTATCTGCACCTGGTCTACAACCGCAATATGATTGCGGAAGGCACACAAACAAAAGGCATTTAAGGCTCGACAATAATCTTTCTTTGATAAAACGCAGGCAGCGAGCGCTTGCGTTTTATCAAATGGTGCAATGGGGTCAGGTTTACATGCATCAACTTAGCGCAAAGTAACCTGGCCCCCATGCGCCAAGGGGTTGACTAGAGTTCGCAGGCGATCTTGTAGCCATCGCCGATAGCGTCGCGGATGTTGCCGCACTTGTTGGCATCGCCCAGCACGTGGGTGGCAACACCGGCTGCAGTCAGGTCATCGGCCAGCTTGGTATTGGGACGATAGCCCATGGCAAGCACCAGCGTATCGGCACCGGCGATGGTGTGGATCTCGCCGTCCTTCTCGTAGCTGATGGTGTCCTCGGTAATCTCGGTCACCTTGGCCTCGGTCAGCACGTGAACGCCCTTGGAGAGCATGCGCGTGATGAGCACCGCACGACCGGCACCGCCCTCGTTGGCGGCGAGCGTCTTGGTCATCTCGATAACGGTGACATCGCGATTGGCCGGCGAAAGGTCGTTGACCAGCGGGGCCAGGTAATCGGCCGTCTCGCAGCCAACAGTGCCGCCGCCCACGATGACGATCTTCTTGCCCGGGAAAGCCTTGCCGCCCAGCAGGTCGTCGGCCGTCATAACCTGCTTAAAGCCCTGCATGAAGGCCGGAGCGATGGGCTCGGCACCATAAGCCAGGACAACCTCGTAGCCCGCGTAGTCGCGCTGAATGTCCTCGGCCGAAAGCTCGGTACCAAAGACGCACGTGACGCCTGCCTCGGCTAGGCGACGGTACTGATACTTGATCACGCGGGTGAGCTCCTGTTTTGCCGGCGGGACGGCCGCGATACGCATCTCGCCGCCCGGCTCGTCCTGCTTATCCACGAGCACCACGTTGTGACCGCGCTTGGCGGCAATGTAGGCTGCCTCCATGCCCGCAGGACCAGCGCCCACAACAAGCACGTTCTTGGCCTCAGCGGCAGGCTCGTAGCCAGCCTCGTCGCGCTCCACGTCCGGATTGACGGTGCAGGAGATGCGCTTGCCAAACATAATGCCGTTCAGGCAGCGCAGACAACCGATGCAGGGACGGATCTCGTCGGCGTTGCCGGCAGCGGCCTTGTTGCAGAACTCGGCATCGCACAGATTGGCGCGACCCATCATGCAGATGTCGGCGGCGCCGTCCTCGATCAGCTCCTCGGCAATCCATGCCTCGTTGATGCGGCCGACCGTGGCAACGGGAATGTTCACATGCTTTTTGATCTCGCGCGAGCAGGCGGCGTGCGAGGCCTGCTGCGTGCCGGCAGCGGGAATTGCAGAGCCGCGCTTGATGGTGGTACCGCCCGACACGTGAATCATGTCCACGCCGGCCTTCTCCAGGCGGCGCGAGACGTAGATCATGTCGTTGAGGGTCAAGCCGCCATCGGTGTACTCATCGCCCGAGATGCGGACGTCGATGATGAAATCCTTGCCGCAGCGCTCGCGAATCTCGGCGATAACCTCGAGCAAAAAGCGCATGCGGGCGTCGAGCGAGCCACCGTACTCATCGGTACGCTTGTTGTAGAGCGGAGTCAAAAAGCCGCCGAGCATACCGTGGGCGTGTGCCGCATGGACCTCGACGCCATCGACGCCGGCCTTCTGCATACGCACGGCAGCGTCGCCAAACTGATGCGTGAGCTCGTGGATCTCGTCGATGGTGATAGGACGCGGAGCCTCGCGGGCATAAGACGGGCCCACGAAGGACGGAGCAATGAGGCGCGGGGTGCCCGGAATGTTAAAGGCCATGTAGGCGGGGTGGAAGAGCTGCGGCATGATCTTGCAGCCGTACTCGTGGACGGCGGCGGCGAGCTTTTCCCAGCCGGGGATAAACGTGTCGTCGTAGCAGCACATGTCACCCGGCAGATAGGTATAGGTGGGCTCGACCGTCACGACCTCGGTGATGATCAGGCCCACGCCGCCCTTGGCGCGGACACGGTAATGATCGACCAAGTCGTCGGTCACATAGCCGTGATCGGCCAGGTTGGTAGATACCGGCGGCATAAAGACGCGGTTCTTGACCTCGGTCGTACCGACCTTGATCGGACTAAAGAGCATCGGATAGGCGGAGGACTCCATACAGGGTTCCTTTCGTTTGAGCCGCTCGGCGGCAGTTGCTAACGACCCTATCGTATCAGCAACTGCCGTATCCGCAGTCATATACGCTCAAACGCCAGTCGGCTAATGAATACCGCGGCCCAAGTCTTCGGTGATTTTATCTACGCCCTTAAGTGCGGCGCAAGTCTTTTTGTTGGAGCAATGTCCCGTGCAAACGCCGCCCTGAGCGCAGTCGGCGCAGGTTCCCTTGCGGTAGATGCGTACGCACACGGCGACAAACGCAATACCGATAACAGCCAGTACAACAATATCGATAGGTGCCATAGCAAGCCTCCTCTAGTTAGCCACCACTTACTTTACCCCATTCTCCACCTACCAAAAAGGGACAGGTTTATTTTGGTCGGTTTTATCTGCGGAAACGCCACATCTCCCCCACCAAAAAGCCCGAGTGTCGCTGGGACACCCGGGCTCGCGGAAAGGGGCTGATCCTTATTCGGACTTAAGCGGAAACTGCGGCGGAAGCGGTGTTGGTCTCGTCCTCGTCGGTCCAAGCGTGCTTAGGCATGGGACGGAAGATCTGGAAGAGCATCGCAACCAGCAGCACAATGGCTACAACCGTCCAAATACCAAACTGGCCAAGGACAAGCAGGTTGTAGAACTGGTTGATGAACAGGCCGATCACCCATGCGAAGGCGCACTCGTAGCCGATGGCAATCGCGGTCCACTTGCCGGAGTCCATCTGGTTGCGGATAGTGCCCATGGCGGCAAAGCACGGGGCGCACAGCAGGTTGAAAGCGCCGAAGGCAACGCAGGCGCCCATAGTCGGGAACATGCCGGCAAACGCGGTCCACAGGCTCGGGTCGGTCTCGCCAGCATCGGCGACGGAGAGCAGCGAGCCGGCGGTAGCGACGACATTCTCCTT
This sequence comes from Coriobacteriaceae bacterium, assembly GCA_902835305.1. Taxonomy (GTDB): domain Bacteria; phylum Actinomycetota; class Coriobacteriia; order Coriobacteriales; family Coriobacteriaceae; genus Collinsella. The sequence goes on along the minus strand of CADFMD010000011.1, from coordinate 39,661 downwards.
AGCCACGAGGCCGGAGACGGTCAGCGCGGTGGCCTGCCAGGTGCTAAAGCCGAGCGGGGCGAAGATCCAAGCGACCAGGTTGCCGAGCATGGCGAGCACGGAGTAATCCATGAACTCCTCGGGGATGCCGTCCATCGCAGGCAGGAAGCCAAAGGAACCGTTGTAGCTGCCAAAGTTGGAGAGGAACCAAACGACGACGGTGGACGCGAAGATGACCGTACCGGCCTTCTTGATAAAGGCCCAGCAGCGCTCCCACACGTGCAGCGCCCAAGAACGGATCGCCGGGAAGTGGTAGGCAGGAAGCTCCATAACAAACGGCGTCGGGCGACCGGCGAAGAGCTTGGTCTTCTTGAGCATGAGGCCCGAAGCAATGACGGCAAAGACGCCCAGGAAGTAGAAGAGCGGGCTGATCCACGCGGCGGTGGTGGAAGAATCGCCGATGATGGAACCCATGAGCAGGGCAATGATCGGCAGCTTAGCGCCACAGGGAATAAACGTGGTGGTCATGACCGTCATACGGCGGTCCTTCTCGTTCTCGATGGTCTTGGTGGCCATGACGCCGGGGACGCCGCAACCCGAGGACACGAGCATGGGGATAAAGGACTTACCGGACAGGCCAAAGCGGCGGAACACGCGGTCCATGATGAAGGCGACGCGCGCCATGTAGCCGCAGTCCTCCAGGAAAGACAGCATCACAAAAAGCAGGAACATCTGCGGCACAAAGCCAAAGATGGCGCCCAGGCCGCCGACGATACCATCGCAGACCAGCGAATCGACCAGGCCACCGTCCTCGGTGCCGCCCGCCACGAGGGCGTCGTGCACCACGGTGGTGATACCCGGGACATAGGGGCCGTACTCCGCCGGGTCAATCGAATCGGCAGCGTCCTCACCCACAGCCTCGACAGCCGCATCATACGCATCGCGACCCTGACCGAGCACGTACCAACCGTCGGTGCCGAAGAGCTGGTCGTTGGTGAAGTCGGTCACCGTGCCGCCCAGGGTAGAAACGGCGATGTAGTACACGCAGAACATGATGACCACAAAGATCGGCAGGCCCAAGATACGGTTGGTAACCACGCGGTCGATCTTCTCGGAGGTGCTCATCTTGGCCGGAGCCTTGGTGAGGCACTCGTCGATGATGTGGGCGATCACGCCATAGCGCTCGCCGGTGATGATGGACTCGGCATCGTCGTCGCAATCCTGCTCGCACTGGGCGACCAGCTGCTCAACGCGATCGGCCTTCTCCTTGGTAAGGTTGATGAGCTTACAGGCGTCCGCATCGCGCTCAAACAGCTTGACGGCGTAGTAGCGACGCTTGTTGGCGGGAACGCTCGCCGGCAGGTTGTTCTCGATGTGGGTCAGAACGTCCTCGATGGCGGAATCAAACTTATGCGCCGGCACGTCGGCCTTGGCAGCCGCCGACTTCTTGACCTGCTCAAAGAGCTCGGTGATGCCCTTGTTCTTAAGGGCCGAGATCATCATGACCGGGCAACCGAGCTTCTTGGAAAGCTTGTCCGTGTCGATCTTATCGCCGTTCTTCTCCACGAGGTCGGCCATGTTGAGGGCAACGACCACGGGCAGACCGGTCTCGATGACCTGAAGTGCCAGGTACAGGTTGCGCTCCAGGTTGGTGGCGTCGACGACCTGGACGACCACATCGGGCTCGCCGCTCATGAGGTAGTCGCGCGAGCACTGCTCCTCGGGGCTGTAGGGGGAAAGCGAGTAGATGCCGGGGAGGTCCGTAATCGTGACGTTCTTGTCACTCAGGAGCTTGGCTTCCTTTTTCTCAACCGTGACGCCGGGCCAGTTGCCAACGTAGCCGTTGGCGCCGGTGATCAGGTTGAAAAGCGTGGTCTTGCCGCAGTTGGGGTTACCCGCCAGCGCGACATGGATCTGAGAATCCGCCATTCAATCCTTCTTCCTTGTGTGCCCGCGCTGCTTTCTCCGCGCGGGCTGGATAATGTGCTTCAACACTGCATTATTGAGTTAGAAAAACCTAACTTTATCTGCAGAAATATGTGCCACCGGCCCTTACTGGACCTCGACGACGGCAGCCTCCTCCTTGCGGATGGAGAGTTCGTAGCCGCGCACGTTGATCTCGACCGGATCTCCGAGCGGTGCAACCTTTACGACCTTGAACGAAGTGCCCTTGATGAGTCCCAGGTCCATAAGGTGACGGCGAAGCGCGCCCTCGCCGTGAAGCTTGACGATGGTAGAGCTCTCGCCCACCTTAACGTCACCCAACGTCTTCATATTCTTTTCCCCCTTTCAGCTTTTATGGAATGCTGCGAACTAACCGACAGTCATGATGTGCATGGCGACCTTGGAATCGATGCCAAAGCGAGCGCCCAGCACCGTGACGATGATATTGGCGCCACTCGAGCTCACCACGTGGATCTCGTTGCCCTCGACAAAGCCGAGGTCCTTGAGATGGTGCTTCATATCCTCATTGCCCTTTACGCGAGACACGCGCACGGTTTCGCCCGCTTTTACCATCGAAAGCGGCATAGCCGGCATCTGCGGTCCGCAAGACATGAGTGAGCTCCTAACGTCAGTTCGTCCTCAACATCGACGCAGCAAAAGTTAACCACGTCTATGTTCGCTACAGTAAACTAGCACGTGGTTAACTTTTTGGAAAGGGTCCCTATTCAGTTTTCGGAAAAGTTTCCTATATGAAACAAAAAGGCGCGGCAAAAGCTGTCTTTTGCCGCGCCCTGTCATGCTTAGAGCGAGAGGTTTCTAATCGATGTGACGCAGGAGGCCTCATCCACGCCCGAAACGCGGAACACGATGTCTTCGCCACATTCGCCGTAGAGAGCCATGAGCCCCATCACATCGCGGCCGTCGGTATGGCGATCGCCGATGCTGACCGATACGTTGCTACGATGCTTGGCAATAATGTCATAGAGCAGCGCAACCGGGCGGGCATGCAATCCCAACGGATCTTTAATCGTCTTTGTAAACTCGACCATGTCCCCTCCCACGACGTCGCACATTCGGCCGGCAAACCCAGCCACGTGGTAGTTATTGTACGTTACCGGCGCACCCCCGTCCCACAAAAAACGAGGGAAGGCACACGTCCTTCCCTCGTTACAGGCAATAGGTAGCCGCTTGCCTACATCAAGCGCAGGCTGACGTCCTTGAGCTGGGCGCCGGAAACGGCACTCGGGGCGCCCGACATGAGATCGGAGCCGCTGGCCGTCTTGGGGAACGCCATGACATCGCGGATGGAGTCGGAGCCGGTGAGCAGCATGCACACACGGTCCAGGCCCAGGGCGAAGCCGCCCATCGGGGGCGCACCAAACTTGAGAGCCTCCATGAGGAAGCCGAACTGCGACTCGGCGCGCTCCTCGGTAAAGCCCAGGAGCTTGAGCATGGACATCTGCATCTCGGCGTTGTGGATACGCATACCGCCGCCGCCGGCCTCAAAGCCGTCCATGACAAAGTCGTAGGTGCAGGAACCGGCTGCCAGCGGGTCGGCCTCAATCTTGGCGATGTCGGTCTCGGTCGGCAGGGTAAAGGGCTGGTGCTCGGCAGCATAGGCCTTGCGATCCTCGTCCCAGTGGAACAGCGGGAAGTTGACGACCCACAGGAAGTCGTGGCCCTCGCGCTTGATCTCGAGCGCGTTAGCCATGTGGGAACGCATGCCGCCCAGGATCTCGTCGGAGAGCAGGCGCGGGCCGGCGGCGAACATCACAAGGTCGCCGGGCTCGACGTCCATGCGCTCGCGCAGAGCAGCCATCTCCTCGTCCGAGAAGAACTTGACGATGGGGCTGTTGATGGAGCCGTCCTCGCGGAAAGTGATCCAGGCCAGGCCCTTGGCGCCAAACGTGGAGGCCACGCCGGCGAGCTTATCGATCTTGGCACGCGCCCAGGCACCGGCACCCTTGGCGTTGATAGCCTTGACGACAGAGCCCTCCTCGTTTGCGGCAGTCGCAAAGACCTTGAACTTGGAGTTGGCGAAGATGTCGGTCAGGTCGACCAAGTGCATGCCATAGCGGGTATCGGGCTTGTCGGAGCCATAGGTGTCCATGGCCTCCCAGTAGTTCATGCGACGCAGCGGCGTGGGCATCTCGACACCCATGCGGCCGAAGGCATCGGCCAGGACCTCTTCGAGCGCGCTCATGACGTCATTCTGGTCCACGAAGGACATCTCGATATCGACCTGGGTGAACTCGGGCTGACGGTCGGCACGCAAGTCCTCGTCGCGGAAGCACTTGGCAACCTGGTAGTAGCGCTCGACGCCACCGACCATAAGCAGCTGCTTCAGGAGCTGCGGGGACTGCGGCAGGGCGTAGAAGTTGCCCGGCTGGATACGGCTGGGGACGATGAAGTCGCGGGCGCCCTCGGGCGTGGACTTGAACAGGGAGGGCGTCTCGACCTCCATGAACTCACGGTTGTGCAGCGCCTCGCGAATGGCAAAGGTAAAGTCGGAGCGCAGCTTGAGGTTGGCCATCATCTCGGGACGACGGAGGTCCAGATAGCGATAGCGCAGGCGGGTGTCCTCGCTGGTCTCGATGCCGTCCTCGATCTGGAACGGCGGGGTGACGGAAGTGTTGAGCACCTCGGCATGATCGGTCAGGACCTCGATCTCGCCGGTCGCGAGCTTGGTGTTGGTGGTCTCCTCGCCACGGGCGCGCACGACGCCATGGATCTTGATGGGCCACTCGGGACGCATGGTCTCGGCGATCTTAAAGGCGTCGCCGTCGGAGTGCTCGGGGTCGAAGGTGAGCTGCGTAATGCCCTCGCGGTCGCGAAGGTCGCAGAAGATAAGGCCGCCGTGGTCGCGGCGACGGCTCACCCAACCGGTGAGGGTGACCTCTTCGCCCACGTTCTCGCGGCGAAGCTCGCCGCAGGTACGGGTGTGCATGGAATGCTCGTCGATGGGACGGGTCTGGCTCATACCAGTGATCCTCCTTTATGGATCTGTGCCGCCCCGTGTCGTTCCGGGCGGCGTCGTACAGATTTGCCCAGCCTGCGTAAACCGCGCAGCCGGACATGGCGTTCTATCTTATCGCACCCGCGTCGATGTGCCGCGAAAAAGTAGCGCCTGCCCAAAGACTTGACGGAGACGAAACAATTGACGCACCGTGGCACCCGCCCGCGCTCGTCACGTGCGACAATGTGCCCCAATACAACTGCACTCGGAAAGGCCCGCCATGACCGCACGCCTCATTGTTATGGATATCGACTCCACGCTCATCAACCAGGAGGTCATCGACCTGTTGGGCGAGGAGGCCGGCGTAGGCGAGCAGGTGGCACAGATCACCGAGCGCGCCATGCGCGGCGAGCTGGACTTTAAGCAGGCGCTCGAGGAGCGCGTGGGGCTGCTCGCCGGCCTGGACGAGAGCGTGTTCGAGCGCACCTTTGAGCGCGTGACATTTACCCCCGGCGCGCTGGAGCTTGTGCGCTCGGCGCACAGCAAGGGCTGGAAGGTCGGCGTGGTGAGCGGCGGTTTCCATGAGGTCGCTGACAAGATCGTGGCTGCCGCGGGTATCGACTTCTGCCTGGCCAATCGTCTGGAGGTCGTGGACGGCAAGCTCACCGGTAAGTTGGCTGCCGACATTGTGACCAAGGAGTCCAAGCTCATCCAGCTGCTGGACTGGGCAGTTGAGTGCGGCGTCGACATGGCCCACACGGTCGCTATTGGCGACGGGGCAAACGACATCCCCATGATCCAGGCCGCGGGCACTGGCATCGCGTTTTGCGCCAAGCCCAAGACGCGCGAAGCAGCCCCGTTTACCATCGACGAGCGCAACCTGATGCTCGCCATGGACATCATCCTGCGCGACTAGTCAATCCATCTAACAATTGAATCAGTCTGTCCTATAGTTTCCGAACAATTTTGTCTTAGTGTTCGGAAACATACCCTTTGAGTGCTAGACTTTGCGCCGTCGAAGGGAACATATATGGATAAGCGAGATCTAGAGCAGCTGCTGAGCGATGTTGCCGGCGGAGCAGTCACCCCTGCCGACGCCCTCACGCGCATCCAGACGGCTCCGACCGCCGATTTGGGTTTTGCACAGCTTGATCTTTCGCGCGGAGTGCGCCAAGGAGCCGGGGAGGTTGTCTACGGCGCCGGTAAAACCGCCAAGCAGATTGCCGCCATTATCGAAGCGCTGCGCGATGCCGGCCAGGAGCGTATCCTGGTCACGCGCCTTGACGCCGAAAAAGCCGCGCGCACCGCTGAGCTTCTCGGCAACGACATCGACCTGGGATATGTCCCGGACGCCCAGCTCGCCCTGGTGGGTGGCAAGCCCTCCCCCACCGGCGACGGACGCATCGTCGTCGCCTGCGCCGGCACGAGCGATCTGCCCGTCGCCGAAGAGGCGGCACTGACGGCCGAGTTCTACGGCAACGAGGTCGATCGCCTCTACGACGTAGGTGTCGCCGGCCTGCACCGCCTGCTTGCTCATGCCGAGGAACTCGCCCAGGCGCAGGTGGTCATCGCCATCGCCGGCATGGAAGGCGCCCTGGCGAGCGTTATCGGCGGCCTGGTGAGCTGTCCGGTCATCGCCGTTCCCACCAGCGTGGGCTATGGCGCGAGCTTTGGCGGCGTGGCTGCACTGCTCGCCATGCTCAACTCCTGCGCCAGCGGTGTTTCGGTCGTCAACATCGACAACGGCTTCGGCGCCGCCTACCAGGCAAGTCTTATCAATCATCTGAGCGCCGGCACATCCTGCGCCCGTTAAGGAGCATTCCATGTCCAGCCATCAGCACACGCTTATCATCGACGGCACTTCGGGCATCAGCGGCGATATGACCGTCGCGGCCCTGCTCGACCTGGGCGCCAGCGAGGAGCACCTGCGCGAACAGCTTGCCACGCTGCCGGTCGACGGCTTTACGATCGCTGTCACGCGCGTAAACAAGCACGGCATCGACGCCTGCGATTTCGACGTCCAGCTTGCAGAGGGCCTCGAGAACCATGATCACGATATGGCCTGGCTCTACGGCAACGAAGCAGCTGCCGAGCACACGCACGAGCATGAGCACCACCATCATGATCATGGCGAGCACGAACACGAGCACTGCCACGAGTATGCGCACGAGCATGACCATGAGGGCCACGCCCATGAGCACGAGGGTCATCATCACGCCCACCACCATCACCACCGTTCTTTGGCGGACGTCACCGCCATCATCGATGGCTCGCAGCTAAGCGATGGCGCTAAGCGTCGTGCGCTCGCCATCTTTACCGCGCTCGCCGCCGCCGAGGCCAAGGCTCACGGCAAAACGCCCGAGACCGTCATGTTCCACGAGGTGGGCGCCGTCGACTCCATCGTCGACGTCTGCTCTGTCGCCATCTGCCTCGATGACCTGGGCATCGAGGACATCGTGGTCGAGTCACTCTCCGAGGGTCACGGCACCATCCGCTGTGCCCACGGCCTCATGCCCATCCCGGTGCCCGCCGTCGTCAACCTATGCCAGGCGGGCAATATCGCCCTCACGCCCGCACCGGTCGCCGGCGAGCTCGTGACGCCCACGGGCGCCGCCATCGTCGCCGCGCTGCGCACGTCCGAGCACCTGCCAGCCCGCTACCGCATCGAGTCCGTCGGCTACGGCGCCGGCAAGCGCCCCTACGAGGGCTGCTCCGGAACGCTCCGCTGCCTGCTCGTTCACGCGGACGCATAGCCATGGATGCCCGCAAGGAAAAAAGCCGCGCCGCCATCATTGCAGCATTCTCCGAGCTCCTGCGTGAGGAGGACTACAGCAAGATCACCGTCGGCGACATCATCGCGCGCGCTCACGTAGGCCGCGCGACATTCTACGGTCTCTTTAAGAGCAAAGACGACCTACTGTCCGAGCTCGTGAGCGACATCTGCACCCACGCCCTCGATGACGATGGCACACCGCTCGACGACCCGCTCGTGCAGGTCGAGCATATTCTCAACAATCTATGGGAGCGTCGCCAGGGCGTCCGAGCGCTGGTAGCCGGCGCCGGCTCACGCGTCTTCGCCGACTGCTTACGCAAGACCATCATGTCACGAGCAGCCGAAACTGTCCCTACCGACCCAAACAGCCCCGCCGCCACCATGGACCGAAGCTTCCTACTACACCACATAGCCTCAAGCTTCGTAGGAATGGTCCAATGGTGGGCCTGGCACAACTTCCAAGCAGACAAAGCCGACGTAGCCAAAGACTACCTATCAGCCATAAAACCCCTCTTCACCTAAGTAGGAAGCTCATCCCAAGGCATCACCCCAACCCAGGGCGCCACGCATCCCAAAGTGTCAACAACAGCTCAACGCCCCCAGCAGCAACAAGCCCCTCCCATCCAAATTCAGATTTATATGTTGGGTTGCTTGCTCGAGCGCAGCAAGAATCCCGCAGCTGGCCGCATGGGGTAACTTCCCAGCGCATTCCGCAGGACGAAAGAACCCCCGCCGCACGAAGTGCGCAGCGGGGGTTCTTTCATGTCCGAGGACGCGCTGGGAAGTTGCCCCATGCGGCCAGCGGACAACTATGTAGCCTCAGACTAGAACATGCCCAAGAAGCCATGCACAAACAGCGCGGCCACAATGGCACCGACAAACGGCGCGATGCCAGGAACAAGCAGACCATACTTCCAGTTGTTGTCAGCCTTGTTCTTGATCGGCAGCACCTGATAGGCCATGCGAGGACCAAGGTCACGAGCCTGGTTCATGGCGAAGCCGGTGATGCCGCCCATGCCCATGCCAACAGCCCAAACGATCAGGCCGACGCAGATGGCGAGCATCAGAACGTTCTCGCCGGCGCGGCTAGCGGCAGCAAGGATGGCACTGATGAACACAAAAGTGCAGATAGCCTCGCAGAAGAAGTTACGGACATAGTTCGTACCCTCGGTGGTGGGGTTGGTCGAGAAGATGTTGCGCTGGGCAATGGGGTCGACGACGCCCTCGGAAGCCTTGAACTCATCGGCATACATCAACCAAGCGATTACGGCGCCCACAAAGCCGCCGAGCATATCGGCAATCATGAAGGGGATGCAGCTGCCCCACGGCACCAGGCCGACGATGCACTGGGCAAGCACCATAGCAGGGTTCATGCACACGGCGCCGCCAAAGACAAACAGGCAGACCGAGATGCCAAAAGACCAGGTGGTGATGGCAAACATATGGCCGGAGCCCTGATACTTAGCGCCCTTGAGCACGGTATCGCAGTGCACGCCCACGCCAAAGATGATCATGAGGGCAGTTGCGCCGAATTCGCAGAGGAGTTTGGTAAGCATAAAACCTTATCTTTCTTGTCGGTTAAAAACGATTCGTTTAGGCCGCGCACTAGTGCTGCGCGACGACAACGCCCAGGCCATCGGGAATAACGGCAACCTTGGCATCGGCACCCTTCATCTCAAAGGCGAGCTTGAGCGCCTCCTCGATAGTGTTGACCGGCGTCATGTGCATATCCTTGAGCATCTGGTGATCGCACAGGTCGGTGACCATGATCACAGGGTGATGCGCCAGGATGCGGGCAAAGATCTGGCTCGTCCACTGGTCGGGCAGGGTCTCGTCCTTGGGACGGTCGATGCAGGCGCGCTCAAACTCCGCCGGATCGTTGTCGGCGATGTTGTGATAGAAGCCCTCGCCACCGTGACCGTCGGCACAACCGGCGACGTCGATGATCACACCGCCCTCGGGAAGCGTGGCCTCGGCAGCGCACATGCCCTTCACGGCCTGGTAGATGTTCTGATCGAGCGGGTAGCCGCCGTTGGTGGTGATGGCAATCTCGCACTCGATGGGCTCAACGCCGGCAAGGCTCTTCACGAATTCGCAGCCGGCCTCGTGCGCCTTGTGGATGTCACCGGCAAAGGAGCCAATGACCTCATGCTTGCCGTTAAGCACTACGTTGAGCACGAAGGCGAGGTGCGCCATCTCGGCAGCGGCGAACATGTCCTCGCTCACGTGGTTGTGGCACAGGTTGCCGGCGCGCGAATGGGAGTCATTCACAAACTGACCGTTGTGGTTGTACATGATGGTCTTGTAGCTGGCGATGCCGGGCAGGACGGACTTGCGGCTGCCAGAGAAACCGGCAAAGAAGTGCGGCTCAATGAAGCCCTCGGCAAGCAGCAGATCGCAATCGGCAGCGATCTTGTTGATGATGCACTCGCCACCAGAAGGCAGGGTGCCGATCTTTTTCATCATGCTGTCGTCGGTCGCGACATGCATAACGATCTCCTCGTTGGCAACGATCTCCTCGCCGTACTTGTTGACGAGCTCTTCGTGCGTCGACGGACGGTGCATGCCAGTTGCAACCAGAATGCGAACGCGCGCCTCGGGCGCAGCGGCATGAATGTGATGCAGCAGAATAGGCATCGTCACACGCGAAGGAACGGGACGCGTATGGTCGGAGCTAATGATGACGATATCCTTTTTGCCAGCACAAAGCTCCTCGAGCGAAGGCGAGCCATACGGATTGGCAAGCGACTCTTCTACCAGCTCTTCCTGCGATTTCGTAGTCTTAAACTCGTTTTGATGACCTTCCATCACGCCTGCGAAGTTCTTATCCGCAAGCTCCAGATGCAACGTCTTGTGGTCAAACGGCAGTTCACATTCAAACAATGATGAGCGCCCTCTTCCTTTCAACTGACACACTAGATAAACCGTTGGAAGGATACGCCGCTCACCGAAAAACACCACCGTCCACCGACTCATTAACACAACGTTCATATTTGACCCACAACAAAACAACCGCGATCCCAAACGGGACCGCGGCCGCTACAGTCGTAAGTCAAGAAGCGCCACATGCATCTCAATCCCGATCGATAAGACGCGAGGCGCGAAGCGCGCCTTATTCCCTTCAGCTTTAATCCCAGAAGACCGAGGACGAAGGGACCCGACGGGTTTCCCTCTGAATGCATTCCGCAGCACGAAGCCCCATCGAAGTGCGCGAAGCGCGCCATCTTTTCCCCAGCCAGTAATCCTCCGAAGACCGGACATCGCAGGGGCCGCCGTATGTTTACTTTCCGGCGCACTCCACAGGACGCAAGAAGCCCTCGCCGCACGAAGTGCGCAGCGAGGGCTTCTTGCATGTCCGAGGACGTGCCTAAAAGTAAGCTGATGGCGGGCCCGGACGACTACAGGGCTATCGATTACCCCGTGTTCTGCAATCCCGCCGAGACGCCGGTCACAGTCGAAAGAATCAGGCTCATGTACTCGGCCTTCTTCTCCTCGGCCATCTCGTCCTGGTTCATGCGCACCTCGCGAAGGGCGCGGACCTGGGCGATGGACAGGGCGTCGACGTAGGGGTTACGCACGCGGACGGCGCAGCCGAGCACGCGGCGACGCTGCAGCGGCCACTCGTCACCGACGATGGCAAGGACCCACTTACGGGTGAGCTGCATCTCGGTGAAGACCTTCTCGGACAGATCCTGGCGATCGCCCAGGTGCAGGTACATCTTGGCGATGCGCTGATCGGTCTTAGCGATCGACATCTCGATGTTGTCGATGAACGTGCGGAAGAACGGCCACTCCTGGTAGGCAGCCTTGAGCTGGTCAAGGTCGCCCAACTGCTCGCAGGCGGTGCCCAGGCCGTACCAAGCGGCCAGATTGATGCGTGCCTGGCTCCAGCTAAAGATCCACGGAATGGTACGCAGGTCGTCGAGCGACTTGGCGCCCAGGCCGCGCTTGGCGGGACGCGAGCCGATTGGCAGCAGACCGACCTCGGTCAACGGCGTCACGGTCGAGAACCACGGTGTAAAGTCCTCGGTGTTCAGCAGGTCCAGATAGCGCTCATGGCTTACTGCGTTGAGCTTCTCCGCCATATCCCAGAACTTCTGCGTGGTCTCGGTGTTGGTCTTCTCGACGCTCGGGGCCGACTGCAAAAGCGTTGCGGCGGCAACGGACTCAACATGGCGCTGAGCCAGCGTGCGGTTGCCGTAACGGGCAAAGATGACCTCGCCCTGCTCGGTGAGCTTAAAGAAGCAGTTGACCGAACCCTTGGGCTGCGCCAGCACGGCCTTGTTGGCCGGACCGCCGCCACGGCCCACGGCACCGCCGCGACCGTGCATGAGCACCAGGTCGATATCGTTCTTCTCGGCCCACTTGGCAATGCGCTCCTGCGCGGAGTGCAGCGCGAGCATGGCCGTGGTAGGACCGGCATCCTTGGAGGAGTCGGAATAGCCCAGCATGACCTCCATGCGGCGGTTGGTCTGGGCAAGGCGCTTTTGCACCACGGGCAGCGTAAGCATCTGGTCGAGCACGTCGACGCAGCCCTCGAGGTCCTCGAGCTGCTCGAACAGCGGGATCACGTCGAGCTCGGGGACATCCTCCTCGTGTGCAAAGGACAGGTGGGCCAGCTCAAAGACGTCGGCCACATGCTGGGCGCTCTTGGTGAACGAGATGATGTAGCGGTGCGCCATCTTCTTGCCGTAGCGCTTTTGGATGGAACCGATGGCACGGAAGGTGTCGATGACCTCGCGCGTCATGGGCTGCAGGTCGCCATGGATACCGTTCTCGTGGATATCCTTGAGGGCGCGGGCGTGCACCACGGAGTGCTGACGGAACTCCATCTCGACCATGTGGAAGCCGAAGGACTCGACCTGCCAGATGATGGTCTGGACCGGGCCGTAGGCGGCACGGACGGCACCGCAGGCGGCCAGGGAGCGCTGGACGACGCGCAGGTCATCCAGGAACTCATCGGCGCTGTGGTACATGGTATCGGTGATGCGACGGACGGTGGCGTTCAGACGGTCGGCCATGACGAGCATAACGGCGCGATGCGGCTCGTGCTCGGAGATCAGTTCAGCACGTGCGGTGTACTGAGTGCTCATCTCGACCTGATGGTTCCACAGGTTGATGAGTTCGGCAGACGGCTTGCTGTAGGTGGCCTCAAGCGTCAGGTTACGGCCGATGCGGCGGCACTTGTCCTCGAGCTTGAGCACCATATGGGTGAAGTACTTGGCAGCAACCTCGCGGCTCACCTTGGCGGTGACATTGGGGTTGCCGTCGCGGTCGGAACCGATCCAGCTGCCGGGGTGGAAGAACGCCGGGCACAGCGGCGGCACGGTGCCGGCCTTGTCGCCCAGCACCCAGTCATCAAAACGACGATAGATAACGGGAATGACGTCGAACAGCGTGTTATCGAAGATGTCGATGATGGTATCGGCTTCTTCGACCGGCGTGGGCTTCTTGAGCGCGATGGGGCTCGTACGCACCAGAGCGTCGATCTCCTGCAGCATATGGCGCTCGTTCTCCACCAGGTCGGAGCCGCCCAGGCGCGGACGCTCCTCCAGCAGGTTGGAGATACGGCGAATCTTGCCCTCGACGGCCTTACGACGGGCCTCGGTGGGATGTGCGGTAAAGACAGGGTGGAACTCGAGCTTGTCGAGCAGCTCGTTGGCGCCCTCGACACCCATCTCGTTTACCAACTGGTGATAGGCGACGGTGAGTTCGTTGGCGGGATCGACCTCGGTATCGGTCGACGCACCTGCCTCGCGCTCGCGCAGCTGCGCCACGCGGTAGTTCTCCTCCGACAGGTTTGCCAGATGGAAGAAGCTCGTAAAGGCGCGGACGATAACCTGCTGCTTATCGAGCGGCAGACTGTCGATCAGATCAACGACCTCGCGAAACGCCACGGCGGTGGGCTCGTCGGCAGTGGGCACGCCCTGCTCGTCGACGGACTCGTCGGCAGCACGGGTGCCGGGGTTTCCGGCGTTGGCCACAATCTCGGCTGTCAAAATCTTGTCGAACAGGTCCGCGATCTCGGGATCATACTCGCTAAGCACACGGCGCTCCAGGCGCAAGAACAGCGCCAGATTGTCGCGCAGCTCCTCGGGGATCTCGATCTCAGCGAGACGCTCCTTGGATTCGGCATTCGAGCCGATTCGGTTAACGAGGCGGTTGACCACGGCAGCGACGCGCGCCGCGGCTTCGGGTACAGACTGGTTGCTTAGGTTCTCAGCCACGTTTCCTCCCATTCCTCCTTCTATGCACGTAACATGCGGTATTCATTATAGGCGCTTGCGAAATACTTTCGACACTGATTGCGCTTTACCACACAAAAGTATTTTCTGCATTGCAAGGGTTTTTGCTCTAAATGGTCGTATTTCTCGGTGGACGGCATACACAAACGGGGGCATTCCGCATAAATGCGAAACACCCCCGTAACAATCGCTCGCAATGGACGAGACACTCAAGCGGACCCGCAGCTCAAAATGATGCGCTACAGGCGCTCGCGAACCGCCTCGACGACGTTGGCCAGATCGGCAAGGACCTCTTCATGGCTCTCCATGTCGCGCACCTTGACCTTGCCGGCGGCAAGCTCGTCGCCACCCAGGACCAAAATGAGCTTGGCGCCAACCTTGTCGGCCTGCTTAAACTGAGCTTTGAGCGAACGACCCTGGTAGTCGGCCTCGGTCACGATGCCAGCGGCGCGAAGCTCCTGCGTGATGGCAAAGACGTTCTGGCGCAGCTCCTTGCCGGCGTTGGCGACGTAGACGCACGGGGCCTCCTCGGCACCCAAGTCGTTACCACAGGCCTGCAGGGCCAGCAGGGCGCGCTCAAAACCGACAGCGAAGCCGACGCCCGCCGTGGGCTTGCCACCCTCGAGCTCGACCAGACCGTCATAGCGACCGCCGCCACCAATGGAGCCGACACCGGCGCCGGGAGCCTCGACCTCAAAGACGGTACGGGTGTAGTAGTCCAGACCACGCACCAGTGTGGGATCCTCGACATACTCGATACCGGCGGCATCCAGATAGCGCTTGACCTGCTCGTAGTGCTCGCGGCACTCGTCGCACAGGTTGTCGCCCATCAGCGGCGCGTCGGCCATGATCTCGCGGCAGTGGTCGTTCTTGCAGTCGAAGGCACGCAGCGGGTTGAGCTCGGCGCGCTCGCGGCACTCGTCACACATCTCGTCAGCGTGATCGAGGATAAACTGCTTGACCTGCTCGCGGTAAGCCGGACGGCACCGAGCGTCGCCCATCGAGTTAATGAGCAGACGGAGCTTGGAAAGATCGAAGCCCAGGCGCTTGTAAAACTCCATGAGCATGATGATGCACTCGGCGTCTGCCGCCGGATCGGGAGCGCCGAGCCACTCGATGCCCACCTGATGGAACTGGCGCAAGCGGCCCTTCTGGGGACGCTCGCCACGGAACATGGCCTCGGCGTAGTAAGCCTTAAACGGCGTGGAGCCCTGGGGCACCAAGTTGTTCTCCACGACGGCGCGCACCACGCCAGCCGTGCCCTCGGGACGAAGCGCCAGGCGCTGCTTGGGCTTGAGCTTGGTATCGGTGCCCTCGGTAAAGACGCGCTCCAGGTTGGCGCCGCTAAACACGCGGAACATCTCCTTGCGCACGACGTCGGTCGACTGGCCGATGCCGTGGACAAACACGTCCACCTGCTCGATGGCGGGCGTCTCGATGGGCTTAAAGCCAAACGGCTCGAACACGCCGGCAGCAATCTGCTGCATCTTTTGCCAGGCGCGCATCTCAGCGCCGATAAGGTCGCGGGTTCCCTCCGCCTTCTGTGCCTGCATGGGCAAACACCTTTCTTTTGTATCGCGTCATAGGTAGTGGACATTATACGGCACAAAGCAGCAACGCGGCGGCGTGTCTGACCGAACGAGGGTATGGGGACTCGTTCGGCCAGACACGCCGCCGCGGTTTGTGATCCCTTTTCCTCCGTCCCCTTCGGATTACGTGATCCCTTGGGGACGGAGGAAAAGAGATCATTTCGTAGGCCCGTGGCTGCCCTGGAAACCGAATGACGGTACGAGCATCCATTCGGCTTCCAGGGCAGCCACGGGCAGAACAGGCAAACAGGAATAGGCGGCGACCCGCTACTCCCCCGCCACGCTTGCGCGCAGCTTGGCGGCGATGGGCTCGGATGCCAGCAGGAACACGAGCATGACCACGGAGCACGCCAGGCACACAATCCAGGTGCTCGCAAAGGAGCCCGTGGCATCGAACAGCACGCCCGAGACAATGGCGCCCACGGTGCCGCCGACCATCTCGAGCGAGGTAATGGTGCCCGTGACCTTGCCGAGGTCGGCCATGCCAAACTGCTTGGACGCGGCGATGGTAGGCGTGATGGTGCCCATGCACGTTCCGATACCAAAGCTCGCAGCGGCCACAATAGGACTAAGGTCCGTCGTCGGGAAGCACAGCGCCACACAGGCGACAATACACGCAACGGAACCCAGCACGTTGCCAAAGCGCAAACCAAAACGATCGTAGATGGCGCCGAGCGAAATCTTGGCGATAACGACCGTAACCATATAGGCCGAAAGCACGGTGCCCGCCCACATGGGGTCGTGGCCGCCCGTGACGATCTTGGCGCCGTTGACGGTAACGCTCGTCATGTTCGTAACTTGGTTGGGCAGGATGGCGCCATTGACAAGCCCCATAAAGAGGAAGGCGACGACAAGCAGCCAAAACGCCGGGCTCTTCTTGATGCGAGACCAGCCAACGTTAACCTCGGGCGCCGTGCGCTCGTCCTTGTCGCCAGCCGTCGAGACGGACGGATCGCCCGGGTTCTCGCCGAGCGGCTTCAGGCCAATCTCGGAAGGCTTGGTGCGGAAGGAATAGTCATGCAGTTAACGAAAATGGTGTAGCACGTGGCCATGATGACAAAGCCGGAGGCCACCACGAGCCAGCCGGGGAAAAATTTACTTTGCTGGGACATGGATTACTCCTTGTGGTCCGCAATGTATCCGAGAGCGACGGCGGCATAAGCCGCGGCGCCGAGAGGAAGCTCGGCATCGTTAAAGCGCGCCTTGGGATGATGCTGAGCAAAATGCTCGTCCGTATCAGTCACAGCAGCGCCCACGGTAAAGTACGCGCTCGGGATCTCGCTCGAGATCAACGCGAAGTCCTCGCTCGCCATGGCGTGGAACAGCGGCAGGAAGGCGGACTTGGGCAGCACCGCGCCCACGTAGCCAAGCGACGCCTGCGTCATGCCGTCGTCGAGTACGAGCGGGGGAACATCCGAGAGTGTCTCGATAGTCGCCGGCGTACGATAGGTCGTGGCAACGCCTTTGACGACCTCCGCGATGCGGGTCTTGAGGTGCTCCATGAGCTCGACGTCGAAGCCACGCAGCGTTCCCTCGAGCACACAAGTGTCGGGGATGACATTTGCGGCCTGACCGCCGGCGAACTTGCCAACGGTAAGCGCGACCTCCTTGGCCGCCGGCACCTCGCGAGAGATAAGCTCCTGAAGCGCCAGATGCACATGGACGCCGGCCGCGATGGGGTCGATGCAGATCTCGGGGCTCGAGCCATGGCCGCCCTTGCCCTGAAGCGTGATGCGAAAACCGTACACGCCCGAGAGCGCCGGGCTGCCGTAGAGCACCAGGCCAAGCGGCGACTGGCTATTGACATGCATGGCAAAGGCGGCCTGGGGACGCGGGTTCTGCAGCAGACCGTCGGCGATGGCGGCGCGGGCACCCTCAAAGGTTTCCTCGCCCGGCTGGAACAGCAACTTAACCGTGGCGTTGGCGTCGACAAGCGCAGACTCGCGGGCCTTGAGCAGGCGCGCCGCTCCAAGCAACGCCGTCGCGTGCATATCGTGTCCACATGCGTGCATGCAGCCGTTCGTAGAGGCGAAAGGCTCGCCTGACTCTTCGGCAACGGGCAGGGCATCCATGTCGCCACGGAGCATGATGACCGTACCGGCCTGTTCGTCCGTGCAGACGCCATTGCCCTGGGCCGCGGCGGCACCGGCGCCGACAAGGCCCACGACACAGGAACCATCGACGAGCGTGGCAAATGGGATTTCCATCTCGGTCAGGCGCGCTTGAATATACGCAGAGGTCTGTGGGAGGCTATTACCCAGCTCGGGCATCTGGTGTAAATCGTGTCGCCACGCAGCGAGCTCGTCTGCAAAAGCCTGAGCTTCTGCAACGAGACCGTCACCGATAGCGGCCTGCGCCGCTGCGGTGGCCTTGGGCGCTGATTGCGGTTGAAGATCGGACTGAGCTGGTGCCATAAATGCCCTCCAGTAACGTTTTTGCAGTAAGCACTTTGATAGCGTAAAGTGCAAGGTACAACTTTAAAGGCGAGTCATAAAAAACGCCGCCCCAGGAGGGCGGCGCAACAAGTTGTTTACAATTGCGAGCGCGGCTTTCGACGCAAAAAATCGAAGTGAGTCTCGCTCAAGATAATCGACAGGAAGATAAGCACAAAGCCGGCGAGCAGGCGCGAGGTGAGCGCCTCCCCCATCAGCAGCACCGAAAACAACACGCCCGAAGGCGATTCCATCGAAAGGAGCAGCGAGCCCGTCGAAGCCGGGACATGCGCCAGGCCGACGTTTTGGATGAGCAGAGCCACGCATGTGCAGCCCACCGAGAGAAACGCCATCACACAGATAAAATTCGGCGTCCACACGGACAGAGGCGCCTGGGTCTCGAATAGCAGCGACGAGACCAGGCTTAGGATGCCATTGCCCACAAACATCCAAAACGTGATGACGTTGATGTCCATTTTGCGACCGTACTTGGCGGTCACCGCCATCTGGATGGCGAAGAAGACCGCGCCGCCCAGCGTAATGGCATCGCCGATATTGAACTCGACGCTATCGAGTGCCACCAGGCCAATGCCCGCCAGGCACAGCAGTGCCGCACCCAGGTTATAGCGAGTGAGCTTTTCGCCGCTCAGGACATAGCTGGCAAACGGCACAAGGATACAGTACGTGCCCGTCAAAAATGCACTCTTGCCTGCCGTGGTCTGTGCCAGGCCAATCGTCTGCAGTCCGTATGCTCCCCACATGAGCGCACCCATGCCCAGCCCGACGATAAGGTTGCGAGCATTAAAGTGTGCGATGATGCGTTTACGGAAGATGGCGAACATAACCAGCGAAGCCGGGAGAAAGCGAACGTAGACCAGCTCGAACACCGGAACGGTATCGAGCGCATCTTTCATGGTGGTAAAGGAATAGCCCCAGATGACCGCCACCGAAAGCAGCAAGACCTTCCAGAACAACGGCGAACGCGCGCCGGCGCCGCGGGAGGTGCCGCCGGCACCCAGGTCTTCGCGCGCTACAGGGCTATCGGGCATGTTTTCGATTTCATCAACGGCATTCTGGGCCATAGGGCATCCTCGCGCTCAGTCTGGGCGTGGTGTCCGCACGTGCATGGCCGCGTGCCGCCTCATGGTCAAATAAAACGGGGCGCACCGGACCCCCGGTACGCCCCGCTACTGTAGCAACAACCGGTGTTGCATCGCAATCCAGCCCACTAAAGCATTTTGTTCCGCCGTTCTACCGAACGGCGGACCGGCCGACGCTGCGCGAGCCGCATTCACGCCAATCTAACGATCAATTTCAAGGGCGCGACCAGAAGGTCAGTGCCCTTTCATTTCACGTCACCTTGGCGCAAATGCGGCTCGCTCGCTGGCATTAGCGCTGCATCGGCGTTAACGTTGCTGTACTAGATAAGCTTTGTTGATTCCAGCTTTTCGATGATCCAGTCGTTGGCTTTGATGACCGGACGGCGGAAGATGACGCCCAGGGCCAGCGACGGAATCAGATAGCTCGCCAAGATACCCAGCTCAACCCAGTACTCCATATGGTAGGCGCCAGCCATGGCGGCGTGCATGGCGTTGATGCCGTGGGTAAACGGCAGGAACGGGTAAATCGCCTGGAACACGGGGCCGGTCATCTCGATGGGGAACGTACCGCCTGAACCGCCGACCTGCATGACCAACAGCACGACAGCGAGCGCCTTGCCGATATCGCCAAACGAAACCGTGAGCGTGTAGACGATATTGGAGAACACGAGACTCGCGACCCAGCCCGCCAGCACAAACTGCAGCGGGTTGTCGCACTGAATGCCAAAGAACAGAATGTCGCCCGCGCACACGAGCGTTGCCTGCAGCAGGGCCAAACCGCCAAAGAACAGGTAACGGCCCAGATAGATCTCGTGCAGGCGTACGGGGATGAGCTCGTTGATAAGCTCATCGTCAACCGAGACCTTCATCATGGCCGCCAGAACAATCGAGCCCACCCACAGCGACAAAATCGTGTAGAACGGCGCCATGGCCGAACCGTAGTTGCGGATCGGATAGACCGGCTTGCGATCGAGCGCAACGGGGCCAGAAAGCGACACGGCCAGACCCTCGGGATCGTTGCCGATCATCGTCTTGATCGTGGCCAGATCGTCCGACATAAGAGCACCGTCGAGCTCGTCCTTGAAAGCGCTAATCTTGTCCGACGCCTCACCCAGTTGGTCAGAAGCCTTGTTGACGAGCTTTGCGGCTTTGGACAGACCCTTTGCGAGCGAGCCAGAGGCGTCGGTCAGACCGCTCACGGCGCTATCCAAGTCACCCGAGATACCGTTCAGGGAATCCAGAACGCCCGAGATGGTCTTCTTGAGCTCCTTGGCCTTAACCGAGAACGTGGAATCGTAGTCGGACTTGGCTCCCGAGATACCCGCCTTGGCATCGGCGATGGCCTGGTCGACCTCGGCACGCGAGTTGTTGACCTCCGCCATGCCGTCCGAAAGGGACTTTGCGGTCGCCGTCAGGTCCTTCGCATTGTTGCGGTACTCCACGGCAATTCTGCCCAGCGACGTCGCAGCGGACTCGAGACCGTCTTTGAGCTTGTCATCACTCACCTGGTCGGCAAGGTTGCGGAGCTGATCGGCCATCGCATCGATATCGTCAGCACGCGTATTGAGCGCCGCTGCGGCTTCGTTGAGCTGAGACACCGTAAGGTCAACATGCTGATTCGCGGCATCGAATGCCTTCGCAAGCTCGGCGGACACGTTGTCGAACGAGCCCGCGCTTCCGTCAATCGCCGCGTCAACGGCATCGTTGGCGGCCTTGAGCGCTTCCTTGGAATCATTGATGCCGCTCTTGGCGTGCTCCATCAGCTGCTTCGTCGACTCATCAACGGTGCCCGTCTGCTTGAGCATGCCGCCCGCCGATGTCAGTGAATCGGACGTGGAGCTCAAAATGCCCGCGAGCGACGTCGCACTCGTCTGAACGTCCTGCAGGTCCTCGACCGAATCGCCCAGCGTCGAGGACAGATTGGCGATAAAGTTGCTCACCTGGTCGGTACTCATATAGTCGAGCAGGCTGGACACGGTCTTAAGGCCGATGGTCGTGATGGTCTTGGTAAAGGTCTCGTTGACCTGACTCTGGACGGCGCTCGAACCCTTTTCAGTCACGATCTGTGCGATGGCGTTGGCCTTCTGGTTCTCATAGAACTCGATATCGGCGTGCTTCACCTCGGTCGAGAAAAGCGTCATCATGTCGGCGCTAAACGTTTTAGGGATAACGACGGCAGCGTAGTACGCGCCCGACTTAACGCCCTCAATCGCCTTATCGCGGTCGTTGAGGACGACCCAGTCGAAGTTCTCGTTGCCGCGCAGGGTGGCGGTTACGTTTTCGCCCACGTTGACCTCGACGGGAATCAGATCGCTCTCGTAACCCTCATCGGTGTTGACCACTGCAATCTTAAGGTTGCCGGTATTGCCGTAGGGATCCCAGCTTCCGGCGATGTTAAACCATGCATAGAGACATGGCACGATGATCAGGCCCATCACGACGACCATGCCGATCACGGAGCGAGACACGTTTTGGACATCGCGCTTAAACAGGTGCAGGATGTTTTTCATTTATGCCTCACCTCCTTTAGAGTGCTTGCCAAGCGGGGTGGTGTCCCCGTCGTTTCCGTTTACGTTGTCAGCGCCGTCGGCATCTTGAGCCTTACGATGCGCACCGATATGCGGCAGACGGCTCGTAGGCTGTTCGCCTCCCTTGGCGCCACGCTCGCTGGCGTTGAGACCAAACATGCAACGGGCGGCAGGGATCGCCGCCGTGTGCTCGCGCATCTCGCGGCGAAGGTCCTCGTCCGAAAGCGCCGAGATACGCATCTGGGTATTGAGGCTCGCACGGATGTATTCGATGTTGATGAGCCAGCCGCAGATGGCGATAACCGAAATGATCCAGATAACGAGCAGGATGATCTTGCCGTTATTGTCGATATCGAGCACCGTCGAAAGCACAAAGAGCAGAACCTGCACGCCTACCACGGCGGCAAAACCGCCCTTGATGTAGTACGGGTAGCGATGCTCAAACGCCACGGCATGATCGAGCAGCTCGCGACGGTACGAATCCGAATCGAGCATGACGCGCATGGCCGTGCGCAGCGAATAGCGCTGGCGCGGTAGGTCGTTGGACTCGCAGATCATTAGGCCCGTCGTGGAAAGCTGCTTATCAAAGAGCAGATTGAGGTTGAGCAGCAACGGGCGCAGCTGCAGACCGATAAAGAGCGCGATGGCAAGGAACACGCCCAGGACGCACAGGTTGAACAGGTAGTTGAACGAATACATGCCACCGACGGTCTCGCGCAGCAGGTTGATGCCATAAGTGAAGGGCAGCAGCGGATGCAGCCATTGGAAGAAGCCGGGCATCATCTCGATGGGATACATGCCCGACGAGCCGGGGATCTGCACAATGACGAGGATGACGCCAATGGCTTTACCGATATGCTTAAACGTGGTGGACAGCGCATAGATGATGTTGACGTAGGTGAACGAAATAGCGATGCCGCCCAGTACAAAGAGCAGCGGATTGACGCACTGAACGCCAATGACCAGGTCGCCCACCGTAACGATAATGGCCTGGAACGCGCCCAGGATCACCAGCAGCAGCCAGCGGCCAAAGTAGCCCTGACGCGCCGTAAAGCTACCGATGCCCTCGCGGTCGACCTCGAGTTTATAGATAGCGATGAGCACATAGCCGCCCACCCACAGCGCCAGATTGGTGTAGAAGGGCGCGATGCCCGAGCCAAAGCTCTTGACCGGATAGATTGACTTGGACGTCAGCTCAACCGGAGATGCCATGAAATCTGCCACGTCATTGACGTCGACGTCCATGAGGTCGGCTAACTCGCCCATAGACTCAGAGGTCTGCAGCGCCGCAATGTCATTGGCGGCGGTCGCGAGCTTGTCCTGAACCTTGGCAAGGGAGGCGTCGGTTTGGGATAGCGTGGTCTTTGCCTGCTTGAGCGTGGCGTCGAGCTGCGCTAGCGTGCCGCGCGCGCTCGCTATCGTGGGGGTCATACCCGACACAATGCCGGTCAAATCGCCCGAAACGGCGGCAAAGGAGTCAAGCGCGCTCGAAGCCTTCGGAAGTGCGTTCTGACCCAGATCGGTCTGAGCCTGACCGAGGTTAGCCGTACCGGTCTGAATTGCCGCGTTGAGTGCGTTGCTCGCGTTCGAGATTGCCGTAGCGTCGTTTGCCATGGCGCTCGACTGTGCAGAAAGGCCATCCTTGATGCTCTGCAGCTTCTGGTTTTGCTCGCGAAGCGAATCGATGGTCGATACAATGCGCGCGTCAATTTCCTCGGAACCTGTCGACGTGTCATTAACGAGAATCTCCAAGTGCCCGATAACGGCCTTATTGTGATCGATCGTCGCCTGGAGAGACTCGAGCGAGTTGTCGATGCGGGTGGTCGTAGATGTGACCGTACCCGTTAGCTTGCCAATCGCAGCGTTCGCGGAGGCTGACGTCTTGGTGAGTGCAAGGCTACCTTCCGAGAGTGCCTTGGAGAGCGAGGTGATAGAGTTGCCCGCCGTGGCGCGAGCCTCGCCCAGCAGGTCGTTGCCCTGGGAGATCGCCTGCGTTAGAGAGGGCGCCTGCCCCTGCAGGCCCGCCAGCGCAGCATCGGCCGAAGCAATCGAGCTGCTCGTCTTGTCGATGGCGGTGTTCATGTCGCCGATGGAATCGCGTACTTCGCCCAGGGTATCAGACGCCTCGGACACCGAGCCCGCCAGCGAATCCCGGGTCTGGGTCGCCTTGTCTTTAAGGTCGATGCCAGCATCTTTGGCAATGCCCGCGACGATCTCGCCCACCGTGGAGACAAACTCCGAGTTGATCTGCTCCTCGATGGTATTGGCACCAGTGTCGGTGACCTTGGGCGCAATAGCGCTCTTCTTCTCGTTGACGTAATAGGTGAGCTTCGGCTGATGGTAATTGCCATCGAGCATCGAAACAAGATTGTCGGAGAAGTTCTTGGGGATTACGATGGCCGCATAGTACTCACCACTCTCGACGCCCTCTTTGGCATCGGCGGCCGAATCGACGAAGGTCCAGCCCAGCTGATCGTTCTCCTTGAGCTGATCGACCACCTTATCGCCCGCGTTGAGCTCGCCCACCAAGTCATTCTGAGTGCCCTGATCGTTGTTGGCGATGGCAATCTTGATACCTTGGGTGTTTCCGTACGGATCCCAGTTTGCCACGATGTTGTACCAGGCATACAGCGAGGGGATAACGCACACGCCCAGGGTAACCACCAAGGCGACGGGGTTCACAAGCAGTCGCTTAATGTCGCGCTTGAATATCGCAAAGGAGACCTTTGCGTTGGATAGTTTGCTGCCGAGACTCACGCTTGGACCATCCATCCTGTCGTTGAATCGAATCGTACTATCGACAACCATTGTACGTAGGCGCTTTAGTGCCTCGCGGCACAATGGTGCTGAGTTTTGCGGGTAGCAATATACTACGAAGATGAGTTAGTGTACAGTTGTACAGTATCTTTAATTTCAGCAGGTCACAAAACCACAGCCCGCACAAATTAGCAATCCGAATAGTCATTGGGAACGTTCTTAAACGACTAGTCAAACAAGAACGTCCCCGATGACTACTTAGGGCCACGAAAGCGTCGCAGGTTGAGCATAAGTCAGCGAAAACGCCCCTGAGCGAGCAAGGTGACGTGAAAGAGGAGGGAAGCGTACTTTGGTACGCGACCGACGATTGAACGTCAGATTGCCGCTTAGGGGCGTTTGCAGCGTCGACCGGTCCGTCGTTCGTTAGAACGACGGAACCAATAGGTTCGTTAGAACGGCGGACCCAAAGGCGTAACTACTTAACTACATCAAGTTGCAAACAGCCGCCGCGAAGGCAACGGGGTCCTCGGGGAGGATACCCTCGACCAGCAGGGCCTGATCGTAGAGCAGGCCGGAGTACTGCTTGATCTTGTCGGCGTCACCTGCCTTCTGGGCAGCGACAAGCTTGTCAAAGACCGGGTGCTTGGCGTTGAGCTCGAGCACGCGCTGGCTCTTGGGCATGCCGTCGGGCGCGCCCTCGGGCCCCTTCTGGAGCACCTTCTCCATCTCGAGCGAAAGCGGACCCTCGGTGGTGATGCAAGCGGGGGCATCGGTCAGGCGCGCGGAGACGGCAACTTTCTCGACCTTGTCACCGAGCGCCTCCTTCATAGCGCTAAAGAGGTCCTCGTTTTCCTTGGTGGCGTCCTCGGCCTCCTTCTTCTCGTCCTCGGTCGCCAGATCAAGATCGCCAGTCGCAACGTTCTTGAGCTCCAGGTGACGATCCTCGACCTCGGGCTCGGCACCGTCGGCAACGGCCTTTTCGGCAGCCTTGCGGGCGGCGTCGTCCTCGTAGATCTTGGGCATATCGGCGGCCACGTACTCACGCATAGCCTGGAACGTGAACTCATCCACATCCTGCGTCAGCAACAGCACGTCATAGCCGCGCTCGAGCACGCCCTTTACCACGGGCATCTTGGCCAAGCGCTCACGCGAGTCGCCGGCGGCGTAGTAGATGGCCTTCTGATCCTCGGGCATGCCCTTGGCATACTCGGCCAGGGTGATCATCTTCTGCTCCTTGGCAGACCAGAACAGCAGCAGGTCGGCGAGCTCGTCGGCCTTCATGCCGTAGCTCGAGTAGATGCCGTACTTAAGACCGCGACCAAAGTTCTCAAAGAACTTCTCGTATGCCTCGCGGTCGTTGTCGCGCATGTCCTCAAGATCGGCAGTGATCTTCTTCTCGACACGCTTGGCAATGGCCTTGAGCTGACGGTTCTGTTGCAGCGTCTCACGCGAGATGTTGAGCGTCACGTCGGCAGAGTCCACGACACCGCGCACAAAGTTGTAGTAGTCGGGCAGCAGGTCGTCGCACTTCTCCATAATCAGCACGTTGGAACTGTAGAGCGCCAGGCCCTTCTCGTAGTCCTTGCTGTACAGATCGAACGGGGCGCGACCCGGCACAAACAGCAGCGCATCGTACTCAAGCGTACCCTCGGCATGGAAGCTGATAGTGCGCGCGGGATCGTCAAAGTCGTGGAACGTGGACTTGTAGAACTCGTTGTAATCCTTCTGCTCAACGTCGGAGCTGCGCTTTTTCCAGATCGGCGTCATGGAGTTGATGGTCTCGAGCTCCTGGTAGTCCTCGTACTCGGGCTTGTAGTCGTCGCCGGCGTCCTCGGGCTTGGGTTTCTGGCGGCTCTTGCTCACCATCATCTGAATCGGGTAGCGCACATAGTTGCTGTACTGCTGAATCAGGCTCTTGAGGCCCCACTCGGTCAGGAAGCGATCGTAGGTCTCGGCCTCGCCGTCGGCGTCGAGCTTCTCGTTCTCGCGCAGCGTCAGGATGACATCGGTGCCGTGCTCGGCGCGCTCGCCGTCTTCGATGGTGTAACCCTCAAGACCATCAGACTCCCACACGTGAGCGGTGTCCTCGCCATAAGCGCGGCTGACGACCTTTACGTGGCTGGCGACCATAAAGGCGGAGTAGAAGCCCACGCCAAACTGGCCGATGATGTCGACATCGGAGCCCTGTTGCTCGGCGTTCTCGGTCTTAAACTCCTCGGAGCCGGAATGGGCGATGGTGCCCAGATTGCGCTCGAGCTCCTCGGCGGTCATGCCAATGCCGTTATCCGAGATGGTAATGGTGCGGGCGTCTTTATCAAAAGAGACGCGAATAGCCAGGTCGCCCTGGTCGAGTTTGACACTCGGGTCCTGCAGGCTCTTAAAGTTGAGCTTGTCGACGGCGTCGCTCGCATTAGAGATAAGCTCGCGCAGGAAGATTTCCTTATTGGTGTAGATGGAGTTGATCATGAGGTCGAGCAGTTTTTTGCTCTCGGTCTTAAATTGACGCATGTGCAGTCCTTTCGCGCTACCCCCGTCCGCAAAAACGGCCCGGTTGCCCGAGCCGCATCGCAGACCTGCTATGTCCAGACTTAGATTTTATAACCCATTAGCGCGCATATATACATACGGAATCGAAAAACTGTATGTCCAAACGCTCTGATACGCCAATTGCCAAGGAGTGTCCCCGACTGCCGGCAGGAAAGGAACGTCCCTATCTGCCATCTACGCGCTTGGCCATCCAAGCATGGGGCTGGCCCTCGTCTTCGTAGTCCACCGGGGCAATCTGCGTGTAGCCCGCCTTGGCATAGAGCGGCAGCACGTATTCCTGCGCATGCAGCTTAATGAGCTTGGCGCCGGCATCACGCGCGCGCGTATCACTGGCCTCGACAATCTTGCTCGCCAGACCGCGACGGCGCATGCTCGGCAGCACAGCCACGCGCCCCATAATGTAGGTCTCCCCCGCCGCGACGCCTTCGTCCAAGTCGCACGCCGGCGACACCGGAGCCTCCGCGTCAGCCGCACGCTCAAGCTCTTCGGGAAACACGCGCGAGCAACCGGCAAGCTCGCCGTCTACATAGAGCGTCACATGAATGCAGTTCGGATCCTCGTCGATAGCGTCAAACTCGTTCTCGTAGCCCTGCTCGTCCATAAAAACGACGCGGCGCACCAACGCCGCGTCATCAAAGCATCCCGTCTTAAGTTGGATATCCATGGCTGCCCTTTCATTCAATGCGAACGTTAGGGACAGATTTTAGCGAAAATGAGCTCCGCGCACGCTAAACTTCGCGCGAGCCTTCGCCAGGCAGTCGTAATGACCCACGTTATGGGCATCGCTCGCGATGAAGCTGTACAGGTTCTGATCGAACAGGCGCTGTGCCGGCTTTTTCTCGCGACCAAAGCGACCGCCGGCAATAAAGTCCGCCGAAGCCTGCAGCTTGCAGCCCATATCGACCAGGCGCTCCGCCACGCTTACATCCTTTTGAACCGCACGATAGCGCTCAGGATGAGCGATGATCACCTGGTAGCCACGGCACTGCAAATCGTAAATCGTGTTCTCGTACTCTCTAAACGCATACGCATCGGCATGCGTCGAAAGCTCGAGCAGAAACTCGTTGGTCCCATCGAAATGCAAGTGATCCGCGGCATCGATACCAAGCTCAACGAGCTTTCGATGGTTGACCTCGAAGCCCATCTGGAGCGGAAAACCGTCAGCGTTATCGCGCAGCAGCTCAAAGGCATCCCACATCTTGTCGTAATCAAAATAGGGATCACGGCAGTGAGGAGTGCAAACGATTCTGGTTACACCGGCCCGCTTGGCAGCCTCGAGCATCGCCAAGCTCTCTTCGAGATCGGCGGCGCCGTCGTCTACACCCGGCAAGATATGGCAATGAATGTCACGCATAGGTCAGCCTTAATCAACTAAACGTTTGCTCGGTTGGTGAAGATGCCCTTTTTGGAAGTGCCCTGATCGTCGGAGCCCTTCTTAACCTTCTTACCGTCCTTGGTGTAGTAAGAATAGTAGTACTCGCTGGTCTCGGTCTCACAGTAATTCATGACGGTACCGATGAGCTTGACCTTCTCGGACTTCTTAAGCTGGGCGATAGCGTTGAGCGCCTCTTCGCGCTTGGTAAAGTCCTCGCGCACCACGAACAGCGCGCCGTCGGTCAGGCTGGCAATCTCGGCAGCATCGATGAAGGTGCCGACCGGAGGAGCATCGAAGATGACGTACTGGAACTTAGCAGACAGTGCCTTGACCAGCTTGGCAAAGCGATGGGAGACGATGATGTCGGCAGGATTGGGAATATGCGGCTCGGCATCGAGGAAGTAGAAATTCTTCTGACCTGTCTCGACAATCGCCTGGTCGATAGAAACCTGCTCGGACAGGACTGCATAGAGTCCGCCGCGGGAGCGGACGCCGAGCATATCGGCAAGGGACCTGCGACGCATATCAGCCTCGACCAGCAGGACACTCTTGCCGCTCGTGGCGATTGCCTGAGCAAGATTAATGGAAACCGTAGACTTGCCCTCGTTGGGAATCGAGGAGGTAACGGTGATGGTGCGAATGGGGTCGTCCACGCTCGCAAAGCGGATGTTGGCCAGAAGGGTCTTGGCGGCATTCTGCACAACGAGCTTATCGGTGTTCTTTGCCTTAGCCATGCCTATTTACCACCTTTCATAGCCGGAATTCGGCCAACAACGGGAATACCCAGGAGCTCTTCTGCCTCTTCGGCACCGCGGATGCGGGTATTGAGCATGTCTGCCAAAACGACATAGGCAACTGCGATAAAGATACCGGCGAGGAACGCGACGGCAATATACAGCGTGCGCTTGGGGCCGCTGGGGGCTTCGGGGGTCTTAGCCTCGTCGATAACGTTGATGCTCTGGGCAGCGCCGACGTTCTGAGCGACCGTACTCACCGAGCTGGCAATGGCCTTTGCGACCTCAGCCGTCTCCTTGGCATCGGTGCCGGTAACCGAAAGCGTAATGACACGCGTGGTGGTCTCGGAGGAAACAGACACCTTGTAGTCATCCAAATCGGTGAGGCCCAGTTCTTTGGCGGCGCCGCTCTTAACGCTATCGCTATCCAGCAGCGTGGCGATATCGTTGGAAAGCATCTGGCTCGCCGAGAGATCGTTGTAGCTCATCTGACCGCTATCGTCGGTCTTGGCGAGAATGTACATGCTCGTCGTCGCGGTATAGGTGTTGTCCATCGCAACGAAGGACACGATGCCCATGGCGATCGCGCAGACCACCGGAAGGGTGATGACCAGCTTGAGGTGCTTCTTCAGCAGCTGGAACAGTTCGAGAAGGGTCATGCAGCTTGCCTTTCATTTCCCCAGTTCGGATTGACAAAACTGTCCGTATGTTATCGCATCTTTTTACCGAGACCAAACTCTATACATAAGAAACAGGCTCTCCTGTAAAAATGTCGGAAGCAATCGTAAAATTGCACAACAACGCCGCACCCGAAAGTCAAATGCGGCGTCTACATCATTATCTATGTTGTATCGCTATGCGAATGGCTCGTCCTGCTGTATGGGAAACGCCACCGTAATGGTGGTTCCCACGCCCAACTCGCTCGATAGATCGAGCGTGGCGTGATGATACAGGGCCGCATGCTTGACAATGGCAAGCCCCAGGCCGGTTCCGCCGCGTGCCTTGGACCTACTCTTGTCCACGCGATAGAACCGCTCAAATACCTTGCCCTGTTCTTCAGGCGCGATACCGATTCCCGTGTCGGCGACAGCGAGGAACGGATGGCCTTTGTCGTTGGTGCCGCACTGCAGCGTAACCGTACCGCCGGGCCGATTGTAGCGGATGGCGTTGCTTGCCAGATTATAGATGAGCTCGTCGACCAAGCGCGACACGCCTTCGATGACCACAGGCTTGGTCTCATGACTTATCGTCACATTCACCTGACGGGCGACCTGTTCAAGACGCTGCTCAACCGCGTAGATCGCACGCGAGAGCTCAATAGGCTCCGTGGACCCAATGGGCACTGCCTCGCCTTCAGTTGCACGTTCGGCCTCGTCCAAGTTAGACAGCGTAAGGATGTCGTTGACAAGCGCTGCCAAGCGGCCCGCCTCACGATAGATGCGACCGCCAAAGTTGCGCAGGTCGTCCTCGCCCTCGACCATGCCATTTGCGATGAGCTCGGCATAGCCCGAAATCGCCGTAAGCGGCGTCTTGAGCTCATGGGTGATATTCGCCGTGAACTCGCGGCGCATACGGTCGTTGTCCGCTAGCACCGCCATTTGGCGCTTGAGTTCCTGGCGCTGCGACTCGATGCGCTCAAGCATGGGGACCATCTCGGCATAGGCGTGCTCATAGCTACGGCGTGGGTGATCCAAATCCACCTCTTGCAACGGCGCGATGATGGCACGGGACTCACGGCGCGCCATAAAAAACGAGAGTACTGCACCCGCTGCTGCGATAAGCAGCATCGGCGCCAGCATCGACAGCAAAATCGCCGCAACGCCAGGCTGGGCCTGCGCCAAGCGAACGACCTGGCCGTTATCAAGGGTGACGGCGCGATACAGCATAATCTCGTCGAGTGTAGAGCTTGCGCGCTCCGCGGAACCCGAACCACTCTCAAAGGCCTCGATGACCTCGGGGCGATCGCCATGGTTGGGCAGTGTGGAAGGCGACGCCTCGTTGTCGTAGGCAACAGATCCGTCCTTATTGATCAGCGTGATACGAAGATCCTCGCGATCGAGGCTTCGCAAGAACGGAATGGGCTCCTGCTGCTCGTCGAGGGCGGCAGCAATGAGCTCGGTTTCCTGCGCCAGATTGGCACTCGTGGCATCCGCCAAAGTGTTTTGCACAAAGAACGCACCCAGCACCGTAAACGCCACGATAACCGCCATGGCGCAGACAAAGATCGTCACAAAAACGCGGTGCGACAGCGTATGTTTTCCCTGGGGGGCGAAGACCACGGGTTACTCCTCCGATGCGGTGGCCGCGGTGTCGTCGCCTTCGGCACCATCACCGGCAGAAGGCTCGGCCAGGCGATAACCCACGCCGCGCACGGTCTCGATGGCGCTGGCATGCTCGCCCAGTTTTTGGCGAAGCGTCTGCACGTGCACGTCAACGGTGCGCGAACCGCCGTCGAAGTCCCAGCCCCACACGCTCTGCAGCAACGACTCTCGGGTAAAGACCACGCCGGGCTTGCGCATGAGGTACTCGAGCAGGTCGAACTCGCGCAGGGTGAGCTTAAGCGGCTCGCCGGCAACGGTCACCTCGCGATGGCTGGGCGAAAGCACGATGTCGCCCACGCTGAGCACATCGCTCGCCTGCTTGACCATGCCGCCGCGACGCAGCAGTGCGCGGCAGCGGCTCGCAAGCTCCATGAGCGAAAACGGCTTAGTCAGGTAATCGTCGGCACCGCCATCGAGCGCCATCACCTTGTCGAGTTCGGTGTCCTTGGCGGTAAGCATCATGATGGGCACCGTCGCCGTCAGGCGATCGGCACGCAGGCGGCGCATAATCGCCAAGCCATCGGTGTCGGGCAGCATGATATCGAGCAGCACAGCATCGGGCACCCGTCGCGCCACGGCAGCTTTAAACTCGCCATCACACGAAAAGCCCTCGGCCTCGATTCCCTGCTTGTGCAGCGCGTAGACTGTCAAATCCCTGATGTTGTCATCGTCCTCGACGTAATAGATCATGTTGAACCCCTTTGCGGCCGATATGACCGCATCTTAACCCTAAAAGCACCTGTAAAAGACAGCGTCAGCCAAAACGCCCCGTCAAATAATCCGCCGTGCGCGGATCGGACGGATTTTTGAAGAGTTGCGCGGTAGGCGCGTGCTCCACCAGCTCACCCAGCAAAAAGAACGCAACCGAATCGGAAATACGCGCGGCCTGCTGCATGTTGTGCGTCACGACCACCAGCGTGCAGGTTTCCTTGAGCTCGCAGGCAAGCTGCTCCACCACGAGCGTCGACACGGGGTCGAGCGCCGAGGTCGGCTCGTCCATCAGCAGAATGTCGGGCTGCACGGCAAGTGCGCGGGCGATGCACAGGCGCTGCTGCTGTCCACCCGAAAGACCCAGGCCCGACTCTTTGAGCTTGTCCTTGACCTCGTCCCACAGGGCAGCGCGACGCAGGGAGTCCTCGACCAGCTCATCGAGCACGGCGCGGTCGCGCACACCCATACCGCGAGGACCGTAGGCGACGTTGTCGTAGATGCTCATGGGAAATGGGTTGGGGCGTTGGAACACCATGCCCACGCGCTGGCGCAAACGGCAGATGTCGCAATCGCCCAGGATATCTTGACCATCGAGCGCAATCTTGCCCTCGATGCGGCAATCCTTGATGCCGTCGTTCATGCGGTTAAAGCAGCGCAGCAACGTGGACTTTCCGCAGCCCGAAGGCCCGATGAACGAGGTGATCTGCTTGTCGCGGATCTTGATATTCACGTCCTTGAGCGCATGGTGGTCGCCATAGAACAGGTCGATGCCCTCGACGTCGATGCGCGTCGGCGAGGCGGCAAGATCCTCTGCCGTGGGGCGAGTCGCATCCCCAACCTCGCGCTCATGCGCGGCCTCGGCCTGCGCTTCCATGAGTTCTTCAAGCTCCGTGGGCTCCACAGCCGCAGCAGCCGTCATACCGCACACCTCCATATCGATATCAATTCAGCAGTATCGATAGTAGGAATCGCGGCTCATACGCACGTGAGCACATTGTCAAGTGTTTGTAAGGGCACGCTAGCTATGCGGCGGGCAGCTCGATGGTGAATATCGTGTGTTCGGGCGTCGATTCGCATGCAACGGTACCGCCGTGTGCCGCGATGATCTCCTTGGCAATAGCAAGGCCCAAACCGGCACCACCGCGATTGGTCGCACGCGCCGCATCCAGGCGATAGAACTTCTCAAAGATTACCTTGAGCTTAGCCGCAGGGATAGGATCGCCCTGATTGATAAAGCGCACGCGCACGCCACCATCGTCTTGGCGCCTGGCCTCAATCGTGATAGTCGAGCCCTCGTAGCTATAGGCGACGGCGTTTTTCATGATGTTGTTGAACACGCGGGCCATCTTGTCGCCATCCACGAGCACCGTCAGGTCCTCGCGAATATCAACTTGGGCTTCCTTATGCTGCTCGTTGAGGATGGGATAGAACTCGTCAGCCACCTGAGCCAGCAGCAACCCCAGATCAACATAGCCGCGCGTGAGCACGATATCGTGGAAGTCAAAGCGCGTGATATCGAAGAACTCCTCGATGAGCGCATCGAGCCGGTGCGCCTTGTCGAGTGCCACGCCCGTAAAGCGCGCACGTTGCTCAACCGGCAGCTCAGGAGCCTCTTGCAGCAGCGAAAGATAGCCCACCACACTGGCAAGCGGGGTGCGTAGGTCATGTGCCAAGTACGTGACCAAATCGTCCTTGCGATGCGACTCGTCACGCAGAGCTTGCTGCACCTTGCGCTCACGGTCACGCACGCGGTTAAGGGCGCCCTCGACCTCCAAGAAGTCGCCGTCGATGTTATCCCAGGTGTCGGGGTGATCGATCAGGCGATCTTGAATACGAGCGGCCAGCACACAATCGGCATGCTGCTCGCCCTGCTCGTAGCCATGGTAGTACAGGGCGCGGCCGCAAAAGAACAGCACGCACACGGCAAGCGCCAGCACAAAGCCAAGCATGTTGAATACAAAGCCGGCATCGAACAACACCGGCCCTTCGATGCCGCCGAGCGCCATGGCGCCAATCGCCAACGTCATGGCCCACGCGGCACCGCCAATCACCACGCAACGGCGCACGATTTCGAATCGATCGATCAGCAAAAAGCCGACAAGCAGCACCGCTAAGACTCCGGCGATGTTGTCGATGCCAATCAGCAGCAGGCTCAGCAAAAAGAGCAGCACCGTCGCAAGCGCGCGGTTGTCGACGACTGCCCGTACGTATTCAAAGAGTCGATCGGGCACCTCGAATGCCTGCCTATCGTCTTTTGTCATATCCACTTCCCCACCATCAAAGGCGCTATTCGATTATGTAGCCGACACCCCAGACGTTTTTGATAAAGCGCGGCTTTTGAGCGTCGTCGCCAATCTTTTCGCGCAGGTGGCGAATGTGCACCATCACCGTATTGTTGGAGCCGGGCATAAAATCCTCGTTCCACACCGCGCGGAACAGATCCTCCACGGCTACCACGCTGCCGCGATGCTCAACCAGATACAGCAAGATGGAATACTCGATGGGCGTGAGGCGTACCGGTGCACCGTCCACCGTTACGGAACGAGCATCGCGGTTGATCTCCAGGCCGTCGAGCTGGATGGTCGGCGACTCGGCCGCCTGCGAGCGGCTACCGTAGCTGGTGTAGCGGCGAAGCTGAGCGTGCACGCGCGCGATGAGCTCCAGCGGACGGAACGGCTTAACCACGTAATCGTCCGCGCCAAGCGAGAGCCCCTCGATCTTATCCTGCTGGGCATCGCGTGCCGTCAACATAATAACGGGGTAGGTATGGCTAGCGCGGATGGTGCGTAGCAGCTCAAAGCCGTCGATATCAGGCAGCATGACATCCAGCAGCGCCAGATCAAACTCCTGCTCCAGAATCGCCTTGGCCGCATCAGCCCCGCTGTAGGCAATCTGGACATCAAAGCCCTCTTTTGTAAGGTAGATACCAACCAAGTCGGCGATGGCCTTCTCGTCATCAACTACCAAAATGCGCTCGTTCATGCGTGCTCCTCTCGCGCTCCATTATGCCCGAGGCGACGCACGCCACACACAACAAGCGTGGGTGATTAAGTCGGCCTTAAGCACCCTTGTGCCCGTTCGGGCGCGGATGTGGGCCACGCACGCACGCGATGATCGCCGACGCCGGCAAACGATATACTCTAGTTCCAGAAGAGACCATCCCGTCGAAAGCGAAATCCGTGAAGTCCCTCACCTCTTTTGCAAAGCGCTCAGCCCAGCTTGCCGCCGGCTTTGTCTGCGCTATCGCCCTTGCCGCTGGCGTGCCCACCGTCGCCGGCGCCCAAGTACTCACGACCGACAATGTTTGCGGCAAAACCGCCGATGCGCGCGGCATCACGGCCGAAAACCTGCCCGATATCGATGCGACCAATGCCCTCGTCATGGGCAAAGACGGCACCGTCTACTATGCCCGCGGCGCCGATGAGCAGGTCAAGATTGCCTCGATCACCAAGGTCATGACCGCAATCCTAACCGTCGAGAATTGCAAGATGGACGAGAAGGCCACGGTGAGCAACGCCGCAGCCACCGTGGGCAATTCAACAGCCGGCCTACTCGAAGGCGACGAGCTCACCGTGAAGCAGGCACTGCGCGGCCTGATGATTCCCTCGGGCAACGACGCCGCCATCGTGCTCGCCGAATATGTGGGCAAGAAGATCGACCCTAAGACCAAAGACGCCGAGGCAACCTTTGTGAAGGCCATGAACGAGCGCGCTAAGAAGCTCGGCTGCACCGGTACGCTTTTTGAAAACCCGCATGGTCTGGACTTTGATGAGTGGGCTGGCGATATGCACTCAACCGCACACGACGTAGCGCTGATGATGCAGGAGGCCATGAAAAACGACACGATCCGCGAGGTCGTAGCGAGCGAGGATTCCTGGATCGAGGTCACGGGCGCCGACGGCACCGACCATTCGCATTCCATGGACACGCACAACGTTTTGCTCGGTCAGGACGGAAACATTGGCGGCAAGACCGGCACCACCGACGACGCGGGCTACTGCTTTACGAGCGCCTACAACCGCGACGGCGACGAGATCTACACTGTTATTTTGAACTCCACCACCACCGACCAGCGCTTTACCGATACCGCCAGCCTTGCCAACTGGTACTACGGCCACAAGGTGACGGTCGCAATCGCCAACACGCAGGAAAAGACCGCCAACGGCAACCCGCTTATGGCGCGCATTGGCCAAACCGACTGGACGGATAAGACGATCGACGCCACACTCGCCGATCCTACGGCGCAAGCGACCGTGTTTTCCCTTGCCGGCGAGGTGACCGAAAAGGTTAGCTACGACGATCTTTCGGGCACGGTGCATGTGGGCGACAAGGTGGGCAGCGTCACGCTCAAGCAGGACGGCACCAAGATCGCCGTCATGGACCTAGTTGCCGACGAGGAAGGCGCAGGGCCGAATCCCATTGAATGGCTCCTTGTGAAGCTTGATCGCTTGGGCCGTCGCATCGACAACCGCCCGCTCACGGCAGAAAGCGAGACCGTCGCCAAGGCGCCCGAGGTGTAGGGCGCAAGAATAATAAGCCCACTGAAAGGAGGCGTCCGAAAGGATGCCTCCTTTTTTGAGGTTCGAATCCCCAGCTAACGTGGTTCAACTAAAAAAGGGTCCCTTTCGGAACCCTTCTTTAAAGTCTTACTGGCGGAGAGCTGGGGATTCGAACCCCAGATGCCCTTTTGGGGCATACTCGCTTAGCAGGCGAGCACCTTCGGCCTCTCGGTCAGCTCTCCGTAACAGCCGTTCTATAGTAACCAAACAGCCAAGGATGAGCAAGAGGAAATTTTCTAATTGCCTAGCAGCCTTTCCTTCTTGAAAGCTTCGCCTACCCCAGCGAGCGGTTGAGGGAGCCGAGCTCGTCGTTGCCCATGGTGCGCCACATTTGGAAGATACAACCGCGCGCCAGGAAAAAGAAACCGTTGTCGACCAGTTGCACAGCGGCATCTGCCAGCTGATTCGTCACGGCGGACACTGGCGGCAGCTCTAGTCCAGCCTTATGGATGGTCTCGACCGCTTCCTCGAACGTCGGAGGCTCGCTGACGCCCATCTCGTTCATAAGGCCCTGCATTTCTTCCAGCGCGCTGCTGCCCGACTCCTCGCCGCGCGGCACCAGACGGTAACAAGCCAGCGCCAGGTCGAGCTGATCGCAATTCCAATAGGCAAACGCCAAGCGATAGAACAGGTAGCCGATTGCAGAACGATCGCTGGCAATACGTAGGCCGTGGCGCGCCACCTCGATAATCTCGTCAAAGCGCTCCAGACGCGCAAGCACGTTGATGAGCGCAAAGTGCGACTGCATGGACGAGCGCGCCAGATCGTAAAGATGGCGCACCTCGGGCAGTGCTCGTTCAAAGTCCTCTTGCTCGGCGTAAAAGCTGCAGATCTCGTGCTGGGCAAAGTACAGCGCATCGGGCGCACGAAGGATTCGCACAGAGCGGTCTTCTTCCAACACCGGTAGCACCATGCGCACCAGCTGGTTATCGCAAAACTGCGTTTGAACCGGACCTGTCGCCAAAAGCTCGGCGACGGCGCACTTAGCCTCCAACTCCTCAACAAGACGGGAAAAGCCTTCAAAAGCACCTGTACGGTCGACTTTTGCCTGCTCGCGCAATTCAACAACACGGGCCACGTATGGGTCGTCGTCCTCTTCCATGACCTCCAGCTCGTCAGCCGTATCGGCAAGCAGCAGATCGCGCAGCGCCGGCGGCAGCATGCGATGGTCATCACGCGGACGAGCATGAACCTCCGCCGGCTCAATCGTCTCCGGAGCGGTTGACTCATACGCCTCAAGCACACGCTTGCACGGCATATCGTCCATGTCCATGCTCTCAAGATCCTTGGCGACAGGCACGCAATCGGCCAGATAGGCCGCGCGCCCAAAGAAATACGTTGCGACAACGCACTCGCCCTGCTCACTGTCGGGAGCAGCAATCTGCACATAGCAGCGCGTGATGCAGGTGCCCGCGGCAAAACACGCTGCCGCAAGCGTGAGCGCCACGCGCGCATCGTGCTCCGCGGCCCAGATCGTGCGCGTGTCCTCGTCCAGCTCGTGCCAGGCGTCATCTTGAGCGTCATATTCACGTTGCGGCATGGCATCAACGACAGACTGCCCAAACCGAACGAGCATAATCCCCTCGGCAACGTTTGCCCGATAGGTATAGTCGAGCCGCGTGACCACGTTAAGCGCCTCGACAATACGCGCGAAGCGGGTACGCACATCCCACTCACCGCCCGGCTGGCAAGCCACCGTACCCGGTTTGCCCCACGGGTTATCGCTCGAGGCCGTATCAAGCAGTCGGGGAACATCGTTGGTCGTCTTGGCGATATGCCACGCATCAAAGAGCGCGCAGCCCTCAAGGCTCGGCGAGGATGCCGCAGGGACCAATCCGGCCCCGATGTGCTCAAGGATGCCGGAGAGACGGTTAAGACGGCACTCGATGGCAAGCAGCATGTCAATCTCGTCCTGGTCCAGCAGGCTGCGATCAAAATTGAGATAGAAAAGCTTTGAGCGATCGATGCGAGCCAGGCTCATCTCGGACTTAGCGGCGATGGTGCGCAAGCGAGGCAAGTCAATTTCACTCATAAGGGCGGCGGCATAGCGCTCGATACCGCTCGGATTCTCGGCATGGTCAACGCGGTAGAGCAGCGTCTCGATAGCGTCAGGTAGCGGTGTCGTGTTAAAGCCCAAAAACACCTCGACCGGCTCGGGCAGCTTTACGAGCTTGATCTTGTCGACAACGTTTTGCATACCCTCGTCGAGTCCGTCGGCGTCCGCCGTGCTCGCAATGGTATTTTCGGAGTCAGCGAATATCACGTAGCGCAGGAACATCGATGCCATGAACTCACCGTAAGGAAGGGAGCGGGTCGAATTCCATGTCTCGTGATCGGACTGCTCGCGCATGGGACCTTCGGGAGAGCCGACGGTTCGCGCGCACGCGCGCATCGTGCCGTTTGCTCCCCTCACCATAATCTCACCAATACCGGAGTCCGACTCGTCAAGGACCAGTTCCATGTCGGGATCGTTGGGCAGCGGAGCCTCGCTGACGGGGCGGTCCACCTTGTACACCTCGCCCGAAACGCTTACGTAGCCCAAAAGCGACACATGGCTTTTGCCAACGAATTCGACGACATAACAAGATTCATGCTGATCCTCGCCAAAGAGTTTCCAGACCACGCCATATGAGCGTCCCGCAGGCTGCTCGGGCATCGCCGGAAAGCGCTTCTTGGGATCGAGAAACCTGAGCTTGTATGTCGGACGCTCTGCCACGGAATATCACCCTGATCGGTCGCTTGAAGAAGGAGTGGTCGCGAATAAGTCGCGACATCTACTCGGAATCTTACACGAGTCGACAGGAAATCGTCCGCTTTACGCCCGCGCCTCGACCGAGGTTCGAATCAATGCGGTGTTTACGTAAAAGAAAAGCCCCCGTTGCCGGGAGCTTTAATCTCAAATGGTGCGGCGTATAGGATTCCGCGCATCCGCTGCGCGGATCCGCACCGGCTTCGCCCGCCTGCCGGCGCGCTCGCCCGCGGGCTAAAAACGCTCCGCGTTTTCTTTACGCCCGCGCCTCGACCGAGGTTCGAATCCATGCGGTGTTTACGTAAAAGAAAAGCCCCCGTTGCCGGGAGCTTTAATCTCAAATGGTGCGGCGTATAGGATTC
>CADFMD010000010.1 GCA_902835305.1 Coriobacteriaceae bacterium | reverse complement strand
TGCTCAGGGACGTCGTCCCAATGGCGCCCAAGAGGACGCTCGTCACCGGCTGCAACGGCCAGCTGGGCCATGCGGTGCGCGCGCTCGCCGAGGAGCGCGGCGTCGCCAAGGACTTCGACTTCTGCGACATCGACACCTTCGACATGTCCGACCCGGACGCCTACGCGCAGTACGACTGGTCGCTCTACGGCACCGTGATCAACTGCGGTGCCTACACGGCGGTCGATAAAGCGGAGGCCCCCGAGGGCCGCGTGACCGCCTGGAAGGCCAACGCGACCGGCCCGGCCCTGCTCGCCCGCACCTGCGCCGGGCACGGGATCACCCTGGTCCACGTGTCCTCCGACTACGTCTTCGACGGCACGGCCGAGGTCCATACCGAGGACGAGCCCCTCAGCCCCCTGTCCGTCTACGGCCAGACCAAGGCCGCCGGCGACATCGCCGTGGCCGGCTGCCCGCGCCACTACATCATGCGCAGCTCCTGGGTCATCGGCGAGGGGCACAACTTCGTCAAGACGATGAAGGGCCTGTCCGACCGCGTCGCCGACCCCGAGGACGGGCTCGAGCAGGTCACGGTCGTTGACGACCAGCTGGGCCGCCTGACCTTCACGCGCGACATGGCGCGGGCCATCTTCCACGTGCTGGGCTCGCACGCC
The DNA here is from genome assembly GCA_902835305.1 of Coriobacteriaceae bacterium. Lineage (GTDB taxonomy): Bacteria > Actinomycetota > Coriobacteriia > Coriobacteriales > Coriobacteriaceae > Collinsella. Next base: position 69,829 of record CADFMD010000010.1, on the reverse strand, counting down.
CCCTACGGCACCTACGACTGCACCGGCTCCGGCGCCGTGAGGTCCTGGGCGGACATCGCCCGCGCCGTCTTCGAGGCCGCCAACGGCAACGGCGACAGGGTCGTGCCGGTCAGCACCGCCGACTACTACGCGAATTCCTCCGGCCCCGTCGCCCCGCGCCCGGTCCACTCCGCGCTCGACCTTTCCAGGCTCGAGTCGGTCGGGTTCCACATGCCCGACTGGGAGGAAGAGCTTGGGGAGTACCTCAAGACGCTCTAGCCGCTATCAACTTTTCGAGAGTAAAAGCCGCCGTTCTTTAACGGCGGCTTTTCTTGTTGATGGCTATCTGCGCAGTGGTGCCAATAGTATTTTGCGGAAGATCTTTCACTCGCTTGGCGTGGTGGCGGACCTGCCGAGCTGGTCGTCGTAGGCGTATTTGCTGTACACGTTGACCTCCCACTGCTTTTTTTCGACCTTTGCCACGGAATCGAGGACGAATCCGGTTGCAAGGCTCAGACCGCACAGGAACATAAACGACGCGGCGAGCATGGCGGTGGGGAAGCGCGGAACGAGGCCGGTGTGGAAATACTCGACAACGATGGGCATGCCCAGGGCGAGGCCGATCACCGCAAACAGAAGCGCTACGAGGCTGAAGAACTTCAGCGGGCGGTAGTCCTTGAACAGCGTGCCGATCATCGCGACGACTTTAATGCCGTCGCTCACGGTATTGAGCTTGGACTCGGAGCCTTCCGGACGGTCGCGGTACTCGATGGGCACATCTTTGATGCGCCAGCGGTGGTCGACGGCGTGGATCGAGAGCTCGGTTTCGATCTGGAAGCCCTCGGAAAGCACGGGGAAGGTTTTGACGAACGGGCGGCTCATGGCGCGGTAGCCGGTCATGACGTCATCGAAGCTGTAGCCATAGATCCACTTGATCATGGCGCGGACCAGATTGTTGCCAAAGCCGTGGAAGGCACGCTTGTTCTCCTCGGCGTAGGTGCCGTTGGAAAGGCGGTCGCCTACGGTCATGTCGGCCGTGCCGTTAAGGATGGGCTCGCAGAGGGCTTTGGCAGCCTCGGCGGGATAGGTGTCGTCGCCGTCGACCATCAGGTAGCAATCGGCGTCGATATCGCGAAACATCTGGCGGCACACGTTGCCCTTTCCCTGACGGGGCTCAAAGCGGACCGTGGCGCCGTGCTCGGTGGCGATGCGTGAAGTATCGTCCGACGAGTTGTTGTCATAGACATAGACCGTCGCTTGCGGAAGCTCGCGGTGAAAGTCGTCGATGACTTTGCCGATCGTGAGGGCTTCGTTGTAGCAAGGGATGATGACGGCGATGGATTCAGAATTCACTCAATGCTCCTTATACTTTCAATCCTTGAAAGTATAGCCGTTTGGGCTTGGCATCCTAAGATGTGGGTTAGTTCTCCAGTTTTGTTGCGCGAATCGTTTGCATGGCCGTCGGGTCTATACTGTTCGTTTGTCAACGATTACGAGTAAAGGAGTTGCATCCGTGTCGGATCAGACAAAGCAACAAGAAACTCGCAGTCTGCCTGCGACGTTTGCTAAGAACGAATTTGAGAAGGATGCGTTTATCCTTCGTCAGCTGGTTACCAAGGATTTTAAGATCAAGTATCGCCGTAGCGTTCTGGGTGTCGCATGGTCGGTGCTCAATCCGTTGCTGATGATGATCGTCATGGCCATCGTGTTCTCGACGATTTTTGGCCAGGGCCGCAATGGCTCAATGACGCCCGAGATGTACCCGCTGTACTTGATCGTGGGTAACATTACCTTTGCCGTCATGTCCGAGTCTACGAACCAGGCCCTGACGTCTATCGTGGGCGCTGCCCCTCTGCTCAAGAAGGTTAAGGTGCACCGCTGGGTCTTCCCGGTGCAGAAGGTGCTCTTCTCGCTGGTCAACTTTGCCTTCTCGCTGGTCGCCGTCGCCATCGTCATGCTGTGGTTCCGTGTTATGCCTTCTTGGCACCTGATTCTGCTGCCGGTCTGCCTACTGCTGCTTATGTGCTTCTGCATGGGCCTGGGCATGATGCTCTCCGCCCTCACGGTCTTCTTCCGCGATGTCATGCATCTGTGGAGCGTCGTCATTACGGCGTGGACTTACATCACGCCTATTTTCTGGACGACCGACTTCGTTGCGCAAATGCCGCATCTCGTGCGCATTCTGGTCTATGCGAACCCCATGTATAACTACCTGCAGTTTATGCGCGATATCTTCCTGTTCCAGACTACGCCCTCGCTTATGACGTTTGGTATGTGCGTTGCTTGGGCGGTTCTTGCGCTTGTTATTGGCTATACCGTGTTCCATAAGTCCGAGCGCAAGTTCATCCTCTACATCTAAGGAGTGCTGTGATGACTGAATCTGTTGTTGATTACAGCGAGCAGCCTCTGGCTGTCGAGGTCGACGACGTCACCATGATCTTTAACATGGCGTCCGAGTCGCTGACCAACCTCAAGGAGTACTTCATCAAGCTTGCCAAGCACGAGCTGTTCTTTGAGGAGTTTAGGGCGCTCAAGCATATCTCGTTTGATATTCATCGTGGCGAGGTCGTGGGTCTGGTCGGCACCAATGGCTCCGGCAAGTCTACGATGCTCAAGATTATCGCTGGCGTGCTTGAGCCTAGCGAGGGCAGCGTTAAGGTGCACGGTAATATTGCGCCTCTGATTGAGCTTGGTGCCGGCTTTGACCCCGAGCTGACCGCCCGCGAGAACATCTATTTGAACGGCGCCCTGCTCGGCTATACCAAGGAGTTCATCGATGCCAACTTTGACGGCATTATTGAGTTCGCTGAGCTGCAGAACTTTGTCGACATGCCGCTCAAGAACTTCTCCTCGGGTATGGTGGCGCGTATTGCCTTTGCAATCGCGACGATTACCGAGCCCGATATTCTGATCGTTGACGAGACGCTGTCCGTCGGCGATGTGTTCTTCCAGCAGAAGTGCGAGGACCGTATCCAGCACTTTATCCAGAGCGGCGACGTGACGGTTCTGTTCGTTTCGCACTCCATGGAGCAGGTTGAGCGCATCTGCCAGCGTGCCGTTTGGATCGAGAAGGGTGACCTTCGCATGGACGGCCCGGTCGATGAGGTCTGTAAGGCGTACCGCGAGCAGTTCAACTAGGTTATAATTACTTGCGCCTGACAGGCTTGCGCTTGCTTGGGCGTGCGGTTATATGCTCCATTAGCTCAGTTGGATAGAGCAGGGGACTTCTAATCCCAAGGTCGACGGTTCGAATCCGCCATGGAGCACCAGAGAGTTTTTGAAGACCCGGTTTAATGCCGGGTCTTTGCTATTTGGGCGCATGGGCATGCTATTGTTTAAACACAGACCCCAAGACATGGCGATGACTTGCGGCCATATTTGTTAATTTGGACTGTGGCGCGCTTTCATCGTCACAGAAAGATGCCCGGTGCAGCGTTCGCGCTGCACCGGGCATTCTGTTTGCTTATGATGGCTAGCTAATGCACCTTTGTCTCTACGCCTCCGTGGGCTCCACGCCCAGCTCGTTGCGGACGAGCTCGAAGGCGGCGGCGATGGCCTTGTCCATGTCGTAGTACTTGTAGCCGCCCAGGCGACCGGCGAAGATCACGTCGCCCTCCTGCGCCGCCAGCTCCTCGTACTGCTTGTAGAGGGCCTCGTTCTTGGCGTCGTTGATGGGGTAGTAGGGCTCGTCGCCGGGCTTCCAGTCGGCCGGGTACTCGCGCGTGATGACGGTCCTGTCCTGCGTGCCGAACTCGAAGTGCTTGTGCTCGATGACGCGCGTGTAGGGGACCTCGCGCTCGGTGTAGTTGACCACGGCCACGCCCTGGTGGTCGGCCTCGTCGAGGGTCTCGGTCTCGAAACGCAGGCTGCGGTACTCGAGCGTGCCCAGCTTGAAGTCGTAGAACGCGTCGATGGGGCCGCAGTAGATCGTCCTGGCGGCGATATCGGGCTCGGCGGCGGCCAGCTCCTTGTACTCCACGCCGCAGCGTACCTCGACGCCCTCGAGCATGTTGGCGACCATCTTGGTGTAGCCGCCCATGGGGATGCCCTGGTAGCGGTCGTTGAAGTAGTTGTTGTCGTAGGTGAAGCGGCAGGGGAGGCGCTTGATGATGCTTGCGGGCAGGTCCTTGCAGTCGCGGCCCCACTGCTTCTCGGTGTAGCCCTTCACGAGCGTCTCGAAGATGTCGCGGCCGACGAGCGACAGCGCCTGCTCCTCGAGGTTGGCCGGCTCTCCGATGTTCTCGGCGGCCACCTGCTCTGCGATCTTGGCCTTGGCGTCCGCCGGCGTGACGACGTCCGGCCACATCTTGGCGAAGGTGTTCATGTTGAAGGGCATGTTGTACATGTTGCCATGGAAGTTGGCTACCGGCGAGTTGACGTAGTTGTTGAACTCGGCGAAGCGGTTGACGTAGTCCCAGACGTCCCTCATGGAGGTGTGGAAGATGTGCGCGCCGTAGCGGTGGACCTGGATGCCCTCGACGTCCTCGGTGTAGACGTTGCCGGCGATGTGGTCGCGGCGATCGATGACCAGGACCGACTTGTCGGCGCGCCTGGCGGCATTGGCAAAGACGGCGCCCGAAAGGCCGGCACCGACGACGAGGTAATCGTACTGGGACATTGATGTGCTCCTTTGTATGTAATCAAACAGTTACTTAAGATTTGGGACAAATAAACCTGATAATTCTGTTCTAAGGATTAGTGTACCAGGCGTGTTGTAGGCTTTCTTTCAGCAGCTTCAGCTCATGTGCATAGCCCCGGTTTCTAGATGATTTAAAGAATCTGCTAATTCGTCTTCAAACACTCCGGTAAGACTTTCGATACGGCATTCATTGCCTGCGGCTTTAGGTACTGCTCGTTGAGTCGTGCCTTTTTGTAAGCGTAGCGAGTGTCTGCTGAGTATTTGACCAGCACATCGGTGAAGAACCGCTCCCAGCTTAAATAATCGCGACTTTCGATATAGCTTGAGGGGTCCTCGAGGATCTTGGGAATGTCGCTGCTGGGTATGAGCCCGGAGCGCAGAAGTGTCCACTCGAATGATTCCGGGAGGAACAAGCGAACGTTTTTGTAAACGCGCTGTCCCAGTACCTTTTCGATGTAGGGGCCAAACGCTGCGCCGTCTCCTATGGCAAGGATGTTTTTCTCGGGACATTCGTGAATCATTCGTTTTAGATTCGCTACGCCGGTAGCGGTATGGCAGGGGATTCCCAGTCGGTTGCAAAGGGCGCTGTAGAATTGATAGCCAGACTTGCTATCCTCGACAACTATGGCGTCGGGTACCTCGAATCCAACATTTAGATCCTGGTAAAGCATGTTTGCCGTGTGGCTGTATATCGGTTTTGTTACCGAGTAGAAGCGTTTATCGCTCTTTCGGCCATTGATTGTTTTACTCGTGGTGTTTACCAGCTTTAGGATTTCGTTGACACTGTAGGGGAGTTCGCTGGCGTCTCGACGAGATATCAGGACAAAATAGTTGGACGACCCGTTAACGGCTTTTGCGAAGTCTTTTGAGTAGATAAATTCGTTACCCTCATCTAAAAAGATTATTGAGTCCTCGATAATCGAAAGCTCGCGTTCCCAACGCCTGCCAGATAGCGTTTCACAGGGAACGTCACAACTGAGCGTGACGCCGCTCTCCGGTCCACGATCGTTGTAGTCGCGAATCATCGAGATGAGCGTCGTTTTGCCCGTGCCGCTGTTGCCGCGGATGAAGGAAATGTTGCGTTTAAAGGTGAGCGTGTACTTTACTTTTGCGCGCTCGACGACAACGGTATGTGTTCCCCTCATTACTCCTCAACATCCAAATAGTCATTGGTGGCTCCGACGAACTCCTGCATGTTCCTGACGATGCGGCCATCGTTATCGATGCGGATCTCAAATCGCTTCCAAGGGAATTTCATGATGTGGTAAAGGGTTACGAGGACATCTTGCTCCTTACCAATTTTGAGTAGCCAGCGGGCGCAGTTGTCTCCGCAGGTCGATGCGTTGAACACCATGTTTGGGAGATTGCGTACCAGCAGCAGCGTCTTAACGCCGCCAGATAGTTCGAGCGGGGTAATCGATCCCAACTGTTTGCTTACGATGTTGTGGGGACCGATCAACTCTGATCCGTCCACACTTTTAATGATCTGTGCAGCCATCGGGTCTTCGAACCATGAGTCCAGGTATGAGTTCCTAAAATAGGTCTCGGTGTCGTAGATGGAACCGGGGTAATCTCCCAGATGGATGCTGAGCATGCGAGTCTCCAGACGTTGTGTGGCTGCAACGATTATAAGCCAGTAATAAATTGCCGGCAGCAGTTAGGTTACTGCTGCCGGCACTGACTTTATTGGCGCGCGGATCGGCGTTGATAAATTTGCTCGCGAGGCTACTTTTCGAGATGCTCCCTCAGCAGCTCCAGCGCGTGGGCGTAGCCCATCAGGCCTTCGCCCGTAATGGTGGCGAAGCAGGCTAGGCGTGCGTAGCTCACTTGGCGGAAGTCCTCGCGGGTCTCGACGGCGCTGATGTGGACCTCGACGGCAGGGATGGCGACGGCCTTGAGGGCGTCGAGGATCGCCACGCTCGTGTGCGTGTAGGCAGCCGGGTTGATGACGATGCCGTCGACCTTGCCGTAGGCCTCCTGGATCTTGTCGACAATGCTGCCCTCGTGGTTGGACTGGAAGACCTCGACCTCGTCAAAGCCCTGCGCGGCGCCTGCCTCCTGGCAGATCTGGACCAGGCGGTCGTAGTTGTCGCTGCCGTAGATGCCCGGCTCGCGAATGCCGAGCATGTTGAGGTTGGGGCCGTTGATGACGAGTGCTTTCATGGTTGTTTCCTTTGCAGTTGGTCGATTTGGCAAGGCGGAATGAAAAACCACCACAAAGGTGCCTGTCCCCTTTGTGGTGGTTTTTGTTAGAGAGCGGGTGGGAGGGTCTCGAGGACGGCGCGGGCGGTGTTGGCGGCGCAGTCGCGTGAGTCGATGATGTAGTCGGCCCAGGCGCGGTAGCGCGGCATGCGCTGCTCGGCGAGCTTATCGATGCCATCGCGTGCGGTGATGGGGCGACCCTTATGGGCGAGTTCGTCGAGCTTGCGGTTGAGCATCACGATCTGGCTGTTCTGGTGCAGCAGCGGGTAGTTCTCGTCGCGTGTGACCACGCCGCCGCCCGTGGAAAGCACCAGGCCGCTGCGCTTGGAGATGTCGGCCAGCTCCGCCGTCTCCTGCTCGCGGAAGGCTGCCTCGCCGCGCTCGACGATAAAGTCGGCGCAGGGCATCCCCAGGCGCTCCTCAAGCGCGGCGTCCAAGTCGATGTGCTCGCGACCCGTGAGCTGGGCGATCTGCTCGCCCACACGGGTCTTGCCCGAACCCGGCATGCCGATCAGGGCAATGTTCTGCTCGCGGTGGGACAGGCGCTCCGTCACATCCAGGATGCGCTCACGCGGAGTAATCTGGCCGGTGTAGCGCTCGACAGCTTGTGCCGCCTGGGCAACAAGCATGAGCAGGCCGCCGATGCAGGGGATGCCTCGGCGCTCGGCCTCGAGCATCAGACCCGTACGGGCGGGGTTGTAGACGATGTCGATGACGCCCTCGAGCGCATCGAGTCCTTCGAGCGTGCAGGGAGCGTCGGGGCAGTGGGGGAACATGCCGGCAGGTGTGCAGTTGACGAGCAGTGTTGCACCGGACTGCTGCGCGATGTTGTCGTAATTGACCTCGCTCGTGCGACCCACGGGTACGACGATGGCGCCCAGGTCGTCGAGCACCATGCTGGCCGTGGTGCCGGCACCGCCGGTGGCGCCGAGCACGAGGACCTTCTTACCGGCAACCTCTACGCCCAACTCCTCGACCAGACACTGAAAACCAAAGTAGTCGGTGTTGTCGCCGCGCAGGCGGCCGTCGGGCAGGCGCGTGATGGTGTTGACGTTGCCCATGCGCTCGGCGAGCGGACTCAACTCGTCCAGGTATTCCATGACGGCGCGCTTGTAGGGGATGGTCACGTTGGTGCCCTCCCACTCGTCACCCGTCATAAAAGCCTCAAGATCCTCGGGCTCGCGCTCAAAACGCACGTACTCCAGGCCTGCGAGCTCTTTGTAGATGGTCGGGGTGTAGCTGTGGCCCAGCACGCGGCCCAGCACGCCGTAGGGACGGGTTGCGGCGGTATCGGTCATCTAGAGCACCTCCGTGTAGCTGCCAAAGTAGGTGAAACTCTCGCATACGTCGTCGATCGAGTCGAGCAGGTCGTCGAGGGCCTTGCTGCCAAAGGGGCAGTCCAGGTCAAAGTAGAACATAAACTCAAAGTCGTGCCCGGGGATGGGGCGGCTCTCGAGCTTGATGAGGTTGATATTGAGCGCGTAGAAGCGCTCGAGTACGCGATAGAGTGCGCCCGGCTCGTTGGCCGTGGTAATCATGAGCGAGGTGCGGTTGGCGCCGGGGTAGACGCGTGGCTCGCGGCTGATGACGACAAAGCGCGTGTAGTTGTTGTCCGAGTCCTGGATGTTGGGCTCCAGTACCTCCAAGCCGTAGAGTGCGGCGCAGCTGCGCGATGCGATCGCGGCAACATCGGTGCGTTCGGAGCTGGCGACCATCTCGGCCGACATGGCCGTGTTGGGGTACTTGGTGGCGTGCAGGTCGTGCGCCTCGATAAAGCCGGCGCATTGGGCAATGGCCTGGCCGTGGCTGTAGACCTCGTGCACGTCCGCAAGCTTGGCGCCGGGCTTGACGAGCAAGTTGTGGTCGATTTTGAGGCGAAGCGAGCGCACGATGTGGAAGTCGAACTGGGCGAGCAGGTCGTAGACGGCGTTGACTGAGCCGGCGGTGGAGTTCTCGATGGGCAGCACGCCAAACTCGCAGAAGCCGTCGCGCACGGCGCGCATAACGCCCTCGAAGGTCTCGAAAAACGCGATGTCGGGCACGTCGAAGAGTTTGCACGCGGCGATTTGACTGTAAGCGCCCTCAACACCCTGGCAGGCAACGGTGGCCGTCTGGGGGAAGGGCGTATCGAAGGCCTCGGCCGTGGCGTGTGCCCTTTGCGAGACCGTGATGCCCTTGAGCTCGTTGATATAGCGCTGCTGCTCGGCCTTGCTCATGCTCATGAGGAGGCGGAATAGCGTGATGGTCTGCGCCTCGTAGCGCTCGGGTGCGCGGCTGGCGAGGTTGTTGAGCTTGGAGCGCTCACGGGCGGGGTCGAAGACGGCCTTGCCCATCTCGTTTTTTGACTTGGCGACCTCGGTGGCAATGTCCATGCGCTCAACAAAGCTGTTGAGGAGCGTGGTGTCGATGCCATCGATGGCCCGGCGGATGTCAGCAAGGTCCATGAAGACCCCTTTCACGTGTCGGGGGATGTTGAGGGGTGGGTAGTTAGCGCTGGGCGGCGTCTTCGAGGAGGGCGTCCCAGATGGCAAGGGCGGCGGCTGCCTCGGCTACGGGGACAGCTCGGGGGACGATGCAGGGATCGTGGCGGCCGTGGACCGAGAGCTCGGCATTTTCCATAGCGTCCATGTCCACCGTCTGCTGCTCGCGGCCAATTGAGGGCGTCGGCTTTACGGCCATGCGCCACATGACGGGAGCGCCGGTCGAAATACCGCCCAGGATGCCGCCGGCGTTATTGGATTCGACCTCGATCTCGCCGGTTTCGGCATCGATTCGATACGGATCGTTGTTCTCGCTGCCGCGCATGGCGGCCACGGCAAAGCCCATGCCGAACTCCACGCCCTTTACGGCGGGAATGCCAAACGCGATTTGCGCGATGCGGTTCTCGATGCCGTCGAACATGGGGTCGCCGATGCCTGCGGGAAGCCCGTAAATGCCGCACTCCACGATGCCGCCGATGCTGTCGAGTTCGTCGCGCGCGGCTAGGATCTCCTCACGCATGCGGCCGGCTGCGGCGGCGTCAATGCACGGCAGATCGTTCGTAAGGATCGCCTTGCGGTCGGCCTCGCGATAGACCATATCGTCCATCGGCAGGTCGGAGATGCCGCCGATCTGCGCCACATGCGCCATGACCTTAATGCCGCGGGCCTCAAGTGCCTGCAGCGCGATGCCGCCCGCGATGCATAAGGGTGCTGTTAGGCGGCCGGAAAAGTGCCCGCCGCCGGCGACATCGTGCATGTTGTGATACTTCATGCGCGCAGGGAAGTCCGCATGTCCCGGACGGGGCTTGCGGCGCAGCTCGGAGTAATCCTTGGAGCGCGTGTTGGTGTTCTCGATAATCGCGGCAATGGGCGCGCCGGTGGTGTGCCCATCGACCACGCCGGCGATGATTTGGGCGGCGTCGGCCTCGCGGCGCTTGGTCGCGGTCTCGTCGCGACCGGGGGCGCGACGGTCCAAAAAGGCCTGCAGCTGCTCCTGATCAACGGCAATGCCCGCCGGGACGCCATCGAGCGAGCAACCGATGGCGGGGGAGTGCGACTGGCCGAAGATGCTTAAGTGCAAGACGTTGCCAAAGGTCGAGGACATGCTATTCCTCCTCGAGCGTGACCTTGCCGCCCAGCAGACGGTAGTGGTCGAAGAAATCGGGATAGGACTTGTTGACGGCCTCGGCGCCGTGGATCACGACCTCGCCGGTGGCGCGGCTCGCGGCGATAGCGGCCATCATGGCGATGCGATGGTCGTTGTGCGAATCGACCTCGCCGCCGGTGAAGGCATCGACGCCCTTGATGATGAGGTCATCGCCGGCAATGCGCACCTGCGCGCCCAGCGCGGTGAGCTCGCGGGTGGTCGTGACCAGGCGGTCGGATTCCTTGATGCGCAGACGGGCGCAATCGCGGATAAAGGTGCGGCCCTGTGCCAGCGAGGCCACGGCCGAGATAACGGGCACCAGGTCGGGAATGTCGTGGGCACTCATCTCAAAGCCGGCGAGCTTGTCGGACTGCACGGTGGCGGCGTTGGTGGAACGCACGATGCGGGCGCCAAAGCGCGAAAGCGCGGCAAGCACGTTACGGTCGCCCTGTGCGGAGCTTAGGGATACGCCCTCGACGGTGATGGGGTCGGTACCGATGGCGCCGGCGCACAGCCAAAAGGCGGCGTTGGACCAGTCGCCCTCGACGGCCACGCTGCCGGGCGTGCGGTACGAGCCACTGCTCACGCGGAAGTTCGTGACCTCGGGCTGGCCGTCCTTGGCCGGAATGCGCTCGACGTTGACCTCGACGCCAAAGGCCTTCATGGCCTGTATCGTCAGGTTGATGTAGGGGCGGCTCTCGATGAGGCCGGTTACCTGCACGCAGGAGGGCTGGGCCAGCAGCGGGGCTGCCAGCAGCAGGCCCGAGATGTACTGCGAGCTCACGTTGCCCGGAAGCACAAAGGTGCCCGGGCGCATGCGGCCGCTCGTCTTGAGCGGAAAACCGCCCAGACCCTGTAGGTCGCAGCCGGCGGCGATGATCTCGTCCGAGAGCGGGGAGAGCGGGCGGGCGCCCAAGCGCCCCTGACCCACAAAAGTTGCTTCTGCGCCCAGCGCGCAGGCGACGGGCAACATAAAGCGGAGCGTGGATCCACTTTCACCGCAGTCAAGCGTGCTGCCGGCAAGGGCCTTGAGCAGGCCAAACTCAACACTCTTCATGGTGGGGTGGACCTGGAAGCCGTCCTCGACGGTCTCGATGCGAGCCCCCAGGGCCGTAAGGCAGCGCACCGTAGCCTCGATGTCGGCGCAGGTGGTGTTGCAGGTGACGTGTGTCTCGCCGTTGGCAAGCGCAGCGCAGATGATCAGGCGATGCGCCATCGACTTGGACGCGATGGCGGGAACGGTGCCCTTGAGCGGGGACGGGGTGATGCGGGCTAGCATGCGGATGCGTCTCCCTTCTGGCCGAGGCCCTCGGCAATGAGTTCGTGGAAAGTGGAAAGCGGTGTGCGGTCGATGCTGCAGCGGCCAATGCCGTGCGGAATCACTAGATCGATGGTGTCACCCGCGCGCTTCTTGTCGTGGAGCGCCTCGGCAAAGACGGTATCGGCATCTAGGTCGCAGCGGGTCTTGAGGCCATGGCGGGCGCAGAGTTCCTCAATACGATCGGGCAGTGCAGCATCGCAAATGCCGTGCAGGGCCGCGGCGCGCGTGATGATGCCCATGCCGATTGAAACGCAGTTGCCGTGTCCGAGCTCAAAGTGCTCGCAGGCCTCGACGGCGTGCCCGGCGCTGTGTCCAAAATTGAGGAGCTTGCGCTGGTTGGTTTCGCGCTCGTCGGCGACGACCACGGCGCGCTTGATGTCGATGTTGCGGGCGATGATGAGTGCTACGCGGGCCACATCGCGGTTGAGCAGCTCCAGCGTGAGCGGGGTCTTCTCCAGCTCGGCGAAAAGCTCCGGGTCGGCGATCACGGCGTGCTTGACGACCTCGCCGCAGCCGTCGGCGAACTGCTCGGGCGTGAGTGTGGCCAGACACCCCACGTCGGCGATAACCACGCTCGGCTGCCAAAAGGCGCCGGCCAAGTTCTTGCCGGCAGCCAGATCGATGGCGGTCTTGCCTCCCACCGACGAATCCACCATGGCGAGCAGGCTCGTTGGGATCTGCACAAACTTGCAGCCGCGCATGTAGGTGGCGGCCACAAAGCCCGCCACGTCGCCCACGACGCCGCCGCCGAGTGCCACGATCACGTCGGAGCGCGAAAGCTCGTGCTCGGCCACAAACTCCAAAATGGCAACATAGGTTTCGGCGCGCTTATGGGCCTCGCCGGCCTCGAAGGTGCAGATGCTCACCTCGTAGCCTGACGCCTCCAGGCTCTGCTTAACGGGCATCTGGTAGAGCGGGCCCACGTTGGTGTCCGTCACGATGACGGCCTTGGTGCCGCCGGCAGTGGCACGCACGAGCGGTCCCGCCTGCTCCAGCAAAAACGTGCCAACATGCACCTGGTAGGGGCGTGCAGTGTCGATATCGATGGTAATCGCCATAAGCTTCGGTCCTTTCGACCTGGCGTGATGGGTTGTCTAGTGGGAGGCCTCGTCGTCGAGTGCGCGCTTAATGCGGTCGCCCTCGGCAAGGAGATTCTCCAGATAGCGCTGGTCGCGGTCCTTGAGCGCACGGCTGTAGGCGCCAAGCGATTCGATCAGATGGTCGATCTCAAAGGCGAGCGCGTCGGCGTCGTCGATCATGAGCTCGGACCACATTTGCGGGTTGAGGTGCGCCACGCGGGTGAGATCGCGGTAGCTGCCGGCCGAAAAGCCGTGGTGGACCTGAGCGGTCGGGCTCTTAACATAGGCGTTGGAGACGACGTGCGCGAGCTGGCTCGTAAAGGCGATGACGCGGTCGTGCTCGGCGGCGCTGGTCACGCTGAACTTGCCAAAGCCCAAGGGGCGTACCATCTCGCGCACCTGGCCCAAAAGCTCCAGTTTGAGCGCATCGTCCACCGCGGGCGGTACGAGCACGAGCGGGGCGCCCTGGAACAGGTCGGCGCGGGAGTGCGCATAGCCCGAGTACTGCGTGCCCGCCATGGGGTGCGCGCCCACAAAGTAAAAGCCGTGCTCGCGGGCTAGCTCAAAGGCGCGCTCGCACACGATGCCCTTGACGCCCACCGTGTCGATCACCACGGGGCCCATGATGGCCTCGGTGTCGGTGGCGTCGGCGAGCGCCTGGGCGTGCGCCTCGAGCCACTCGATGCATGCCTCGGGATAGCAGGCAAGGACGATGATGTCGCATTCGCCGAGCGTCTTGTCGTTAAGCTCTCCGGCGACAGTGCCCATGCTGGCGGCCGTCATGACATCGTCATCGGGGTCCCAGGCCAGCACGCGGACGCCCGCCTGCGCATAGCCGCGGGCAAAGCTGCCGCCGATGAGGCCCAGGCCGACGATGCCGGCGCACTTGGGGCCGCCCTGGTTAACGCGCGCGTTTCTCACTGTACCCATGGGCTACTCCATGGTCTCATGGTAGACAACCTCGCGAATGGCTCGGATGCGGCGCATGGTGTCGTCGAACTGATCGGGGGTGAGGGCCTGAGCGCCGTCGGACCATGCGCGGCTGGGCTCGTCGTGGACCTCGATCTCTAGGCCGTTGGCACCGCAGGCGGTCGCGGCGAGCGCCATGGGCTCAACGTAGCGGGTGTAGCCGGTGGCGTGGCTGGGGTCGGCGACGACGGGCAGGTGCGACAGGTGGTGCAGCACCGGCACGGCATTGAGGTCGAAGGTGTTGCGGGTGCGGGTCTCGAAGGTGCGGATGCCGCGCTCGCACAGGATGACGTTGTCGTTGCCCTCGCTCATGATGTACTCGGCGGCCATGAGCAGCTCATCGATCGTGCCGGACATGCCGCGCTTAAGCAAGATCGGAGTCTTGGTCTTGCCGACCTCTTTGAGCAGGGGGAAGTTCTGGGCGTTGCGGGCGCCGATCTGCATGACGTCGATCTTCTTGTCCAGGAAGACCTGCACGTCGCGCGGGTCCATGATCTCGGTGACGATCGGCATGTCGAGCTCGGCAGACGCCTCGCACAGCAGGTCCAGACCGGCGGGGCCCATGCCCTGGTAGGCGTACGGGGAAGTGCGGGGCTTGTAGGCACCGCCGCGCAGCATCGTGGCACCGGCGGCCTTCACGCGGCGGGCGATGCGGATGAGGTTCTCGCCCTCGACGGAGCACGGGCCGGCGATGACCTGGAACTGATCGCCGCCGATCTTGACGCCGTGGCCGCAGTCGATGACGGAGTCCTCGGGGTGGAACTTGCGGTTGGCGCGCTTGAACGGCTCGGAGACGCGCTGCACGCGCTCGACGACATCCATGGACTCGAGCAGGAACGGGTCGATCTTGGTCGTATCGCCCACCAGGCCGATGATCGTCTCATTCTCGCCGCGCGAGACATCGGTCTTCAGGCCCTTTTTCTCAATCCAGCTGACGATATGGCTGACGGCCTCGTCGCTGGCGCTCTCTTTTAAAATTGCAATCATGGTGTGCCTCTCACCTCGATGGATAACCCTTGCAAAAACGGCCCGCATCGCGAGCCGTGTACATATGGTGCATGAGAGTTTATACTATCTGACTCGCTTTTGCCTTCTAAAGTGGGCCGTTGAGCCGCGTCTTCCTCGGAATTGCAAAGCTTTTTCTTTTATTTTGATAGCCCGTGGTGCACTTGGGTATAATGCCAAACGTTGGCCCTATTAGCTCAGGGGATTAGAGCGTCTGCCTCCGGAGCAGAAGGCCGTTGGTTCGAATCCAACATGGGGCACCATCGAACGTGAGACCGTCCGAACCTCGCATGGTCCGGGCGGTTTTTCTTATACCGACGCGACGTGATGGGACGTGGTATGGCAGCAACGGATATCGAGCGCGGACTCTCGACCGCCGAGGTCGAGGAGCGCATCGCCGCCGGTAAGATCAACCGCAACATGGAGCTCAAGACCAAGTCGGTCAAAGAGCTCATCATCGAGAACCTCTGCACGCTGTTCAATTTGATCAACGTGATTTTGGCGTTCCTAGTCATTTTGACCGGTTCGTTTAAGAATCTGACGTTCCTGTTCGTAGTGTTCCTCAATACTGCTATTGGCGTCATCCAGTCCATGCGTTCCAAGAAGATGGTCGATAAGCTCACGCTGCTGACCTCCAAGAAGGCCATTGCGGTGCGCGACGGCGCCGAGGTGGAGCTCGACCTGGACCAGATCGTGCTCGACGATATCATCCGCCTGGGGCGCGGCGACCAGATTCCCGCTGACGCCGTGGTGGTTTCGGGCGAGGCGCTCGTGAACGAGAGCCTGCTGACGGGTGAGAGCGACCTCATTAAGAAACAGCCCGGTTCCGAGCTCATGAGCGGCAGCTTTATCGACTCGGGCCTGCTGCGCGCCCGCGTGATCCATGTCGGCGCCGACAACTACGTGGCCAAAATTAATAACGAGGCGAAGTACGTCAAAAAGGTCAATTCCGAGATCATGAACGCGCTTAACGCCATCGTGCGCTTTGCGAGCATCATCATGATCCCGCTCGGTTTGGCGTTGTTTGCCTCGAGCGTGAGCGAGCTGTGGGATGCCGCGGGAACCCCAGGCAACAGCGCGCTTTCGTGGTGCTTCTCCGAGCTGTTGGCTGGTCATGTGCCTTCGTCGGCGCTGCTGTCCACGGTGGGCGCCCTGCTGGGCATGATCCCGCAAGGCCTGGTGCTGCTGACCTCGTCGGTGCTCGCCATCGCCACGGTGCGCCTGGCCCGCCGCAAGGTACTCGCGCAGCAGCTCTACTGCATTGAGACGCTCGCGCGCGTCGACGTGCTGTGCCTGGACAAGACGGGCACCATCACGTCGGGCCGCATGGAGGTCGAGGGTACCTATCCGCTGCCGGTCGAGGGTATGGGTGCGGGGGAGGGCGACGCCGTCGTTCCCGTCGATACCACGGTGCTCGATTTTGCGCTGGCTAACGTCGCACGTGCGACCTCGGCCGATGCCAACGAGACCTGTCAGGCGCTGCTCAACTATTACGCCGACCGTCCGGTCGAGGTGTCCGAGCCGCTGTCGGTCATTCCGTTCTCGTCTTCCAAAAAGTGGAGCGGCGCGTCGTTTGCACAGGGCTCATATGTGATGGGTGCGGCGCAGTTTGTGCTCTCTGATCGTGCGTTTGCCCAGGTCGAGAACCGTGTCGCCGAGCTTGCCGATACCTGCCGCGTGCTCGTGGTGGCGCGCGTTGACGGCTTTACGCCCGATGGCGATATGGTGGGCGAGGCCGAGCCCGTGGGCTTTGTGACCATACGCGACGAGATCCGTACCTCGGCGGCCGAGACCATCGGCTACTTTAACGAGCAGGGCGTGACTCTCAACGTGATCAGTGGCGACGACCCGCGTACGGTGTCGTCGATCGCGCGCGTGGTGGGCGTGCCGGGGGCGGACGCTTATGTGGACGCCACGACGCTCGATACGCCGGCCAAGCTCGATGCCGCAGTGGACCGCTACCATGTCTTTGGTCGTGTGACCCCGCAGCAGAAGCGCGAGCTCGTGCAGGCGCTCAAGCGCCGCGAGCACACCGTGGCCATGACAGGCGACGGCGTCAACGACGTGCTGGCGCTCAAGGAGGCCGACTGCTCCGTGGCCATGGCGGCCGGCTCCGATGCCGCGCGTAACGTGGCCGAGATCGTGCTCGTCGACAACGACTTTGCCTCGATGCCCGCCGTGGTGGCCGAGGGCCGTCGCTCCATCAACAACCTGCAGCGTTCGGCTTCGCTGTTCCTGACTAAGACGCTGTTCTCGATGGGCCTGGCGGCGCTGTGCATCGCACTGCCGCCGTACCCTTTCGAGCCGATTCAGATGACGCTCATCAACTTCTTCTGCATTGGCGCGCCGGGCTTTGTGTTGGGCCTGGAGCCCAACAATGCTCGCGTGAGGGGGTCGTTCCTGACGAACGTGCTCAAGCGGGCACTGCCGGCGTCGCTTGCGGTCATTTTGGCCGCGGCGCTCGATATCTTTGTGGCGCGCGTGTTCGGCTTTAACCAGCTCACGCTGTCTACGATGTGCCTACTTACGTCGTGCGCGGCGAGTGTCAGCCTGATCTGGCGTATCTCGCAGCCCCTCACGCCCTTACGTGTGGCGCTCTTTGTGTTTGTAGTTGCCGGCATCCTGACGGGCGTTATCGGATTCCCGAAGCTGCTGTCTATTGCCAACCTGTCGATGGGCCAGATGGTTATCTTGGCTGTCATCGTGGTCATCACCTGCTCGGTGTTCTTTAAGCTCGCCACGATGATGGATTCGCTCAAGCCGCGTCGTCGTCATGCCGCAACTGGTTTTGGCCGCGGTGTGCGCGTCCGCTTGGGTCGCGGTGGCGGCAAGGTGAGCTCGACGGGTTCGACGGCCGAGCGTTTTGCCAAGCGCGTCGCCGCCGACATGGCGCAGCGCCGCGAAGCTCGCACCGTTCGTGAGGCCGAGGCCCGCGCACTCGAGGGCGTGGCCCAGGCCCAGCCCAAGAAAAAGAAGAGTACCGGAGTCAAGCGCTCCCGCGTAACCAAGTCCGCCCAAGGCATCAAAGTCTCGATGTCGAGCAAAAAGAAGAAGTAACTACGCGCCCTGGCGATGTTGAATTGGTGCCTTGCTCCTGTGGGGCCTTGGCGATGTTATGCTCTAACCTCGATTGTTTGAATTGCTTCGAAAAGAGGATGCCGTGATCTGTCCGCATTGCCTTAAGACCATCGAGGACGGCGCCTCGTTCTGCCCCTACTGCAACGCCTATGTGGGTCCGGGCGATGGTCCCGAGCACACCGAGTTCGTGTTCTGTGAGGGCTGCGGTGCCCGTCTTTCTCCGCATGATCGTACGTGCCCCAAATGCGGACGCCCCGCTCCGGGTATCCTCTCCGAGGACGCGGCCGCATCCGACCTGGCAGCGGGCCGCACGGCGGGCTTTCCGCGCCTAACGCAAGAGCAGATCGATACCGAGGTGCCGCATGCGCCGGCCTCTGCCGCTGCGGTGCTTTCGGACGCCGCCGACCCCAATGAGACCTGCGTGCTGCCGGCTTTCGATAAGGATTTCGGTATCCCCAAGGTCGATATTCCCATGCCCGTTTCCCTGCATGACGATGCTCAAAAACCCAAGCGCAAGGTGCACCCCGACGAGGACGCCTATCACAAGCATAAGCGTCATATTCCCAAGCCGCTCATTATCATCGCGGTCCTTGCCGTCGTGTGCGGTGGTGCCTATTGGTTCGTGACGACCGATCCCATGGGTGTTATGCCTGGCTTCTACGACCAGTTTGGCCAAGCTGCACAAACCACCTTCCCCACGCGTCAAAAGGGCGAGGCGACTGAGGACGATACCAAGCAGGGCGATTCTGCCGAGGTGGTTCAGGAAGAAACCGTGCTCACCGATGATCAGCTCTATACCAGGCTCGACGGTCTGTATCAGACCATCGTGTCCTACGCTGACGAGGACCAGATCGGCGAGGTCATCGATTCCTTTAACAACGGTTATCTCCGAACGCCGCTGTCCACCCGTCAGGAGCTGTCGCAGAGTGCCTACGCCCTGCGCGACCAGATCAAAAAGACGCAAGATGAGCTCAACAACCTGAAAGTACAGGACGATACGGTCTATGCGGATGACATCGCCCACTTAAAGCAGCTTGCTGAGTGGATGTATGAGCGCGTCGACGTGATCTGCCAGAGCTGGGATATCTCGCTGGCCATTCCCGATGGCGAGTCGATGAGTTCCCACCAAAGCGAGATCCTGGCGCCCATCGCGCAGGGCGGCAACAGCGCGCTGAACCAGTACGATGCCAATGTGGGTTCCTGGAAGCCGCAGCAGCGTTCCTAAAATTAGTTCGCCATAGTCGGCATAACCTACGTGCGCAATTGATGTAAACCCGTGCTTATTGCTACAATTCGTACAAATATGCTTTAAACGCACGAGGAAGGAACCACATGTTTGGTTTTAAGAAAGAGCTCTACACGCCCGAGTATCAGCTTGTCGGCGACGAGTGCGCCGTAATCGAGACGTCGAAGGGTACCATCAAGGTCAAGTTTGACGGCGAGGGCGCTCCCATTCATGTCGCGAACTTCTGCGAGCTTTCCACGATGGGCTTCTATGATGGCCTTAAGTTCCATCGCTATGTGCCCGGTTTTGTTATCCAGGGCGGCGACCCCAATACCCGCGACATGTCCGGCGCCGACGTCGCTGCCGGTCTTGAGGGCCCCGACGGTATGCCCGGTACCGGTGGCCCCGGCTACTGCATCAAGGGCGAGTTTGCCACCAATCCGCGCAACAGCCATGTCGATGGCGCCCTTGCCATGGCACGCTCCATGGACCCCGATTCCGCGGGTTCGCAGTTCTACTTCTGCCTGGGTGCCCAGCATAACCTTGATTCCGGTTACACCGTCTTTGGTACCACGGTCGAGGGTCTCGATGTGATTTCGCAGCTGCGTGCCGGCGACGAGATCGTCCATGTCGAGATCGTTCACGAGTAAAGGGGACTTCCTTGAATAGCCAGCTGATCCAACAGGGCCGCGCCGCTTACCGCGCGGGTGATTTTTCCGCTGCAGCCCAGATGCTTGGGGCGGCAAAGACTCCCGATGAGATTATGGGCGAGGCCGATCACCTTCGTGGCAACGCCTTGATGCACCTGGGCATGTATGCCGAGGCCGCCGAGGCCTATGCCGCCGCCCTCAACGACGGCACCTACGGCAAGCGCGGCGCGCTGCTCACCAACCGCGGCAAGGCGCTTGCCGCCGTGGGCGACTACACGACGGCCGCTCAGGTGTTCTCTGCTGCTACGCAGGATGCTTCCTATGCCACGCCGTTCAAGGCCTATCTGGGCCTGGGCAATGCGCTGTTCCAGTCGGGCGACTATGCCAACGCGGGAACCGCCTTCCGTCAGGCTGCCATCGATGGCGCCAATCCGGCTCCTGCCGCCGCACTCGGCGAGCTCGGTCGTTGCTTCATTAAGCTCGGCCGTCCGGCGGATGCCGTGGAGACTTACCGCACGGCTATCGACTTTGCCGGCCCCCGCGACGACACGCGTGCGCTCAACGCCGGCATGGGTCAGGCGCTTTCTGCCGCCGGCCGCCCCTCCGACGCACTCGATGCCTTTAACGCCGCTACTGCCGATGGCATCTACCAGCTCACCTCCGAGCAGGCCGATGAGCTTGCCCGCGTGCACGATTCGCTTGCCGCGCTGTCTGCCCAGACGGCTATGGCCACGGCTCCGGCGCCCGCGATGGACGCTCCTGCCGTCGATCCTCTCGATCCTACGGGCGCGACCGGTCAGTTTATGCCCGATCCCTCGGACACCGGCTTCTTTACGCTGTCCGAGTCCGAGATGGTCCAGCAGGACCGTCAGGATCGTAAGCAGGCCAAGGTCCGTCGTCGCCATCGCCATACGGGTCTTAAAGTCTTCATCGTTCTGCTTCTGCTTATTTTGATCGCCGCGGGCGGTCTGGGCTTTGCCTACACGCGCGGCTTTGGCTTCCCGTCTCAGGAGTCTGTCGTTACCGATCTGTTCCAGGCTGCCGGCGACGGTGACGCCGCAAAGGCCGAGTCTTGCCTGGCCTCGAGCCTGTCCGAGGACGCTAAGTCGATGATCATCTCCTCGATTCCGCAGGGTGCCACCGTGTCCGTCGAGGGCATGGATCAGTCCATGACCGAGACGACCGCCAAGGTGAAGGCATCGCTGTCCAAGGGCGGCGAGCAGGAGTACACCGTCAAATTCGTGCGCTCCGACAACCATATCGGCTGGGCCGTTTCTTCGCTTGATATGGATTTCTCGGCTGCTGACAACCAGTAGTGACCTTATGGGATTTAGCTTTGCCCGGCGCTTCACCGCAAGTGAGGCGCCGGGCTTGCGCTAGTATGATGAGCTAGTAGTTTTCCAGCAATCATCCAACACATCAGGAGTTGCGTTGTTTTCTTTGATGGATATGTTCTTCGGTAGCTATGCGGGCGATCTTGCCATCGACCTCGGCACCGCCAATACGCTTGTCTCCGTGCGCGGCAAGGGCATCGTCATTCGCGAGCCCTCTGTTGTCGCCATCGACAAGAACGACGAGCGCATCTTGGCGGTCGGTATCGAGGCAAAGCGCATGCTCGGCCGTACGCCCGGCAACATCGTGGCCGTTCGTCCCCTGAAGGACGGCGTCATCGCCGACTTCGATGTTACCGAGGCCATGCTTCGCTACTTTATCGACAAGGCGTCCGAGAAGCGCTATCCGTGGACTCCGCGTCCGCGTGTTGTCGTCTGCGTTCCCTCCGGTGTCACGTCGGTCGAGAAGCGCGCTGTCTTTGAGGCCACGATCCAGGCCGGTGCCCGCCAGGCCTATCTGATCGAAGAGCCCATGGCGGCTGCCATCGGCGCCGACCTGCCCGTCGAGGAACCCACCGGCTCCATGGTCATCGACATCGGTGGCGGTACCACCGAGGTTGCCGTTATCGCTATGGGCGGCATCGTCGTCTCGCAGTCCATTCGTATTGCCGGCGACGAGTTCGACCAGGCCATCCTCACGCACGTTCGTGATGCCTACAACCTGGCCATCGGCGAGCGTACGGCAGAGGACATCAAGATCAAGGTCGGCTCCGCCGTGCCGCTCAAGGATGAGCTCGACGTCGAGGTCAACGGTCGCGACGTGATCACCGGTCTGCCCAAGACCGTGCGCATCGAGAGCGAGGAGATTCGTCGCGCACTCAACAAGCCGCTCGACGAGATGGCCAAGGCCGTCAAGGACGCACTCGACGCTACGCCTCCCGATCTTGCCTCGGACCTTATGTACTACGGCATTTTGCTGACCGGTGGCGGCGCGCTGCTGCGCGGTCTCGACGTGCGCCTGCGCGATGAGACCGGTGTTTCGGTCAACGTCAGCCCCACGGCGCTCGATAACGTCGTTAACGGCTGTGCCCGCGTGCTCGAGGCCAATGCGTTTGATGGCGGCTTCGTCCAGACCAATGCTTAATTTCCAAAAGGTGGATTCCATTTGGCACGATCTTCGGGTTTCTCCACAAATCTGAATACCAAGCGACAATCAACGGGTATGCGCCCGTTGATTGTTTTCAGCCTGATTTCGGTGTTGCTGCTCACGTTTTACATCCGCGAGGGCGAGGCAGGACCGATTCATGCCGTGCGCTCGGGCGTGACGACGATTACCTCGCCGGTGCGCTTTGTGGGCTCGGCTGTGGCGGCTCCCTTCAATGCGATCGGTAACGTGTTCTCTAACCTTACGGCGTCGCAGGACACGCTTGACGAGCTTAAGAAGCAAAACGAGGAACTGACCTCTAAGGTTGCCGAGCTCTCCGAGGCTCAAAAGACCGCCGAGCGACTGGAGGGGCTGGTCGGCCTGCAGTCGACCTACAATCTTAAGTCGACCGCAGCTCGTATCGTCGGCGCTTCGGGCGATGCCTGGACCTCGACCGTCACCATCGATAAGGGTTCTGCCGACGGTCTTACCATCAACATGCCTGTGACGAGTTCTGCCGGTGTCATAGGCCAGATTATCGAGGTCTCGGCCAAGACGTCCACCGTGCGCCTGATTGGCGACGAGAACTCGGGCGTGTCCGCTATGGTGCAGGACACGCGCGCCCAGGGCATGCTGCAGGGTCAGGCTGACGGCACGCTGCGTCTTGAGTACGTGAGCGTCGACTCCGACGTTAAGGTTGGCGACATCATCGTGACCTCGGGCATTGGCGGTGTGTTCCCCAAGGGCCTTCCGCTCGGCACCGTCTCGTCGGTTGAGAAATCGGCAAACGACGTGTACTACACCATTGTGGTGCGCGCTCAGACTACGGCCGAGAACAACGAGGAAGTGCTCGTCATTACCTCGCTGACCGACGAACAGTCGGCCTCGGATGAGGATGTGAGCACGGCCAACAGCACGCCGCAGGGAACGTCGCGCGATGCTGCGACCAAGACGAAGGACGAGAGCTCGGATGACAGTTCCGACACGTCCGAGACGACCGATTCCGGCTCGAGCGAATAGGGGGCATGTCCATGGATCTACACGAGCAGGGGATGAGCTCCCGCACGTTTGTAATCGCCGCCATCGTGTGCGTGCTGCTGCAGGCAGGCCTGGCACCGCAGATCTCCATTGCGGGCGGTCGCGTCAACTTCATGATTATCCTGGTGTGCCTAAGCGTGTTCTCGGGCGACCCGACCCGTGCCGTCGCGTGCGGTTTTTGCAGCGGCTTGTTTTATGACCTGTCCGCTGCCGTGCCGGTGGGCGTTATGTCGCTCCTGCTGACCGTGGGTTCTTTTGCCCTGGTGCATAGCGCCGCCGGTCAGACGGGCGGTACCCCGAGTGCGCGCGGCATCACGGTGGGTGCCTTCGCGCTCGTCATTAATGTGATCTACAGCATCATCTTGCTGTTTATGGGTTTGGAGACGAGCTTTGTCGTGGCGATCTTCGGCCATGCGCTGCCGTCTTCGATCCTGACGGGTTTGGTTGCCATTCCGTTTTTGATGTCCGGCGTCGTGCCGCAGTCCGGTTATGGATTCTCCGCACGTGGCGGACGCCAGACGGGCATGCGCTTTAAGCCCAAGACCCGTAAGCTCAAATAGGGGAGGCTCGTAGATGTCTTCCCAGATGACGGTTATTATCGCCGGTATCGTGCTGGTTGTGGCCATCGTGGTCGCGCTGGTCATCATGCGTCGCGGCGATTCCCGTTTTACCTACGATACGCAGCATGGAACGGCCCCGCGCGCCACCGAGGGCGAGGGCAATACCGCGGCGACCGCCTTTAAGGGCCGCTTCTCCATCCTCACCACGGGTGTGGGCGCGATGTTCGCGGCGCTTGCCGTCAAGCTGTGGGGCATGCAGATGGTCTCGTCGGACTATTACGAAAAGCAGGCTAATAGCAATCAGACGCGCACCGTTACCACACCCGCTGTGCGCGGCCGCATCCTCGACCGCAATGGCGTGGCACTTGTCCAGAACCGTCCCTCACTTGCTGTCGTGGCCTACCGCGACCTTGCCGAGGATGAGGTTCTGGTTCGCCATCTTGCCAACGTGCTCGGTATGCCCTACGTGGCGGTTCTGCGCAATATTCAGGACAATTCCGAGGGCGCCCAGAGCCTGCATACCATCGCGACGGACGTCCGTCGTTCCACGGTTGCCTATATCAAGGAGCACGCAGGCGAGTTCCCGGGCGTCAAGATTGCCGAGCGTACCGAGCGCCAGTACCCGTACGGCGAGACGGCCTGTCACATTTTGGGCTATACCGGCACCATTACCTCCGAGCAGCTCGAGGCCCAGAATAAGAAAACCTCTGGCGATGATGATGCTTCTGCTGGCAAGATTACGTACCAGTCGGGCGATATCGTGGGCCAGGCGGGTGTTGAGAGCTACTACGAAAACCTGCTGCAGGGTATTCGTGGCGAGCAGACCGTCAAGGTCGATGCCTCGGGCAATGTGACCGGTCAGGCCGGCGCCGTGCCCGCCAAGGCCGGCTCCGACATTAAGCTCACGCTCGACCTTAAGATCCAACAGGCCTGTGAGACGGCGCTGGCGAGCGCCATCGAGCTTGCCAAGACCACCGGCTACAGCAATGCCGGCAACGGCGCTGTGGTGTGCCTCGATCCCAACAATGGTGAGATCCTGGGCATGGCGAGCGAGCCCAAGTTCGATCCGTCCGTCTTTATCGGCGGCGTCTCAAATGACGTGTGGACCGAGCTCAATGATGACAAGGGTTCGCACCCGCTGCTCAACCGCGCCATTAGCGGACAGTACATGTCGGCCTCGACCATCAAGCCGCTCTCGGCACTGGCCGGTCTTGAGTTTGGAACCTACACTTCAACGCAGACAACCAACTGCACGGGCTATTGGACGGGCTTGGGCAAGGCTTGGGGCAAGCGCTGCTGGCTGACGTCTGGACACGGCACCATGACGCTGCAGTCGGGTATTGCCAACTCGTGCGACCCCGTCTTCTACGATATGGGCAAGGCGTTCTTTTATGACGAGCAACATTCCGAGGGCCTGCAGGAGGTCTTTCGTCGCTGGGGCCTAGGCAAGACCTGCGGTATCGATTTGCCGAGTGAGGGCGCGGGCCGTATTCCCGATGCCGAGTGGAAAGAGTCGTACTTTACCGACGCCTCTGCCGAGGACCGCAAGTGGAATGCCGGCGATATGACCAACATTGCCATCGGCCAGGGCGACATTTTGGTGACGCCTTTGCAGATGGCATGCGCCTACATGGGCCTTGCCAACGGCGGTAAGCAGTACGTGCCTCACGTGTTTTTGTCTGCCGTGTCGCGCGATGGCGACGGCGATGCCTATAAGTACAACGGCAAAGGCAAGAAGAAGCGCCTGGAGGCCAAGATCAACAGCGATTCGGATTTGGCTCTTGTTCGCAACGGCATGCACGACGTGATTTACACGGCATCGACGTCCCTGGCGGCTCACTTTGGCACCCTGACGCCGCAGGTATACGGCAAGTCGGGCACGGGCGAGAAAAGCGGCGAGGACGAATACGCGTGGTTCTGCGCCTATGCGCCGGCCGATGATCCCAAGTATGTCATCGCTACTGTCCTGGAGCAGGGCGGCGGTGGCTCAGATACCGCGATGCATGTCGTGCGCGACGTGCTCGGCGCGATTTATGACGAGCCCGATACCTCTTCGGCCTCGGGCGATTCTTCGGTTCGATAGGAGGTTGCGATGGATTTTTCTCCGGCGGATCTGTTCCGTTCAACCAAGACCGGCTCTCGCAGCAGCCTGGACCGCGTCAACAAGCAACTTTCGGCCTCGCGCGGTACGTTTCGCCAAAAGGTGCATATCGGTGTGCTGCTGGCTACCGTCGCGCTCGTTGCCTATGGCGCCATCATTATTTGGTCGGCGTCACAGTTTAAGGCCGACGCCTCATTCTCGCGCCACCTGCTGGGCATTGGCATTGGCGCGGTGCTTGCGGTGCTCGTCTGGCGTACCGATCTGCGCGGCATCTCTAACTTCTCGACGGCGCTGCTCGTCATTGACCTTATTGTGATCTTCTCGCCCAAGATTCCGGGCCTGTCCTATACGGGCGGTCTGGGCATGACGGGCTGGATCAAGATTCCCGGTATCGGCTTGACATTCCAGCCGGTTGAGCTTGCCAAGCTCATCACCATCTTCTTTATCGCCACGCTTGGCTCGCAGTATAACGGCCGCATCGATACCGTTCGCGACTACGTCAAGCTCTGCGGCATGCTGTCCATCCCGTTTTTGGCCGTCGTTGCCATGGGCGACCTGGGCTCGGGCCTGGTCGTGCTGGTCTCGGGCGCCATCGTCATCTGCATGAGCGGTGCGCGCCGCGAATGGGTGCTGTCGACCCTGGCCCTGCTTGTGGGCCTGGTGGCCCTCGTTCTGGCGCTCGATTCGGTCTTTGATTCGTTGCTCGGCCACGATGTGCTCATCAAGCAGTATCAGATGAACCGCCTGACGGTCTTTATCGACCCCGATAATGCCGATTCGGACGATGCCTACAACCTGCAGCAGTCGCTTATCGCCGTTGGCTCGGGCGGCTTCTTTGGTAAGGGTTTAGGCCATGCGACGCAGTCGGCCGGCGGCTTTCTGCCTGAGTTCCACACCGACTTCGTCTTCGCCTTCCTGTCCGAGACCTTTGGCTTTTGCGGTTCCTTTTTGCTCCTGTGCCTCTACGTGCTGCTGATCTTTTCGACGATTCGCGTCGCCTTTAAGTGCGAGTCGCTGTTCTTGCGCCTATCGTGTGTGGGCATCGTTGGCATGTGGGCGTTCCAGACCTTCGAAAACATCGGCATGTGCATCGGCATGATGCCGATTACCGGTATTCCGCTACCGTTTATTAGCTTCGGTTCGTCTTCGATGATGATTCAGCTGCTGACGGTGGGTATCGTACAATCCATATGGCGGCATCGTTCGGGCGCCGCGTAACCGCTGGAGGGGTTTGCTATGAAAATTCCCGTAGATAAGCTGACCCGCGCTTTTAAGATGGGCGCGTCCGTTAAGAAGGATTCCGATACGCCGGTGCGCGTCTCGGTCTATTTGGATTCGTCCGCCTCGCGCTTTCTGGCCGAGACGGTGCGTGACGCCTTTGTGCCGCAGACGACCTCGGGCATTGTGCGCGTCGAGCGTCTGGGGGAGGAGCGAATTGCTCCAAAGACCGATACCGATGTGGTACTGGTGCTCTCGTGCGGTTCCGACCGCTTGGAGAGTGCCGTGCAGGAGCTCGTGATCGCCGGCGCGCCCGTGTGCGTGCTTGCCGAGTCTGCTGTGGAGGTGCCGTTTATCGAGGAGTCCACGCCCATGCTCGGCGTGGTGGCGGCAACCGATAAGACGTATCTGCTCGAGACGCTTGCCCGCTGGATTCTCGATCGCACCGAAAAGGAAACGGCTTTTGCGGCGAACTTTGCCTTCATGCGCATCGCGGCGGCCAATCGTATCATTACCTCGTGCGCGCTCACCAATATGGCGACCGGTGCGCTGGTGTTTTTGCCGGGCGCCGATTATCCCGTTATGGCGCTGGCTCAGGTGGGCATGCTCTTTGAGCTCGCTGCCGTCTTTGGACGCGGCATTAAGCCTGAGCGCGGCTACGAGGTCGCGGGCGTGCTTGCCGGCGGTCTTGTGATCCGCGCGGTCACCCGTGCGCTCGTCAAGCAGACGCCGCATATTGGGTTTGCCGTCAAGGCGCTCACTGCTGCCGCGGGCACCTATGGCATGGGCCGTGCGCTCGTTTCGCTCTACGAGCGCGATGTCGACTACAGCCGTGCCAACGAGGTGGTCACTGCCACGTTCTCCCGCGTTCGCGATCTGGTGACCACGGTCGCGGGCGCTACCCGTCCTATGGCGTCCTACCAA
Source organism: Coriobacteriaceae bacterium (assembly GCA_902835305.1). Lineage (GTDB taxonomy): Bacteria > Actinomycetota > Coriobacteriia > Coriobacteriales > Coriobacteriaceae > Collinsella. The sequence goes on along the minus strand of CADFMD010000010.1, from coordinate 41,739 downwards.
GACGCATCCGATCTCGCTGCTTAGGGGTTTTCCGTTGCGCGTTCCGTATCAAGACTGCTTTCATTTAATTGAGCCGCTGCTCGCCAAGGTCGAGAAGCCGAGTCGCTATATCGATCACGAGTGGGGCACGCTTTCCAAGGCCGATGCCGATTACCGTTGTTGCCTGATCTATCCGGACGTATACGAGGTCGGTCTGCCCAACCAAGGCATCGCCATCCTCTACAACATTCTTAACCAGGCCGAGGGCATCTCCTGCGAGCGTGGCTATGTGCCGTGGCCCGATATGGGTGACGCTATGCGCGAGGCGGGCATTCCGCTGCTCTCGCTCGAGGGTGCAGCGCCGGTCGCTTCGTTTGATATCGTCGGCCTGCATGTGCCGCACGAGATGGCGGTGACGAACTTCCTCGAGGCACTCGACCTCGCTGGCATTCCGCTGTTAGCGGCCGACCGAGGTGAAGACGACCCCATCATCATCGCCGGCGGCCCCTCGGTGTACAACCCCGAGCCGTACGCGGCCTTCTTCGATGCCATCCTCATCGGCGAGGGCGAGGAATCGCTGCTCGAGACCTGCCAGCTGCATCGCCGCCTGCGCGACGAAGGAGTCCCGCGCGCGCAGATTGTTGAGCAGCTTGCATCCATTGCCGGCAACTACGTGCCGTCGCTCTATGAGGTTCGTCACGACGAGCCCTGCTCGCCGCATGGCTACACTGTGCCGCGCGAGGGCAAGGATGCGCCGACCGTGGTCTACAAACGCGTCGTCGAGGATTTTGGCGCCACGAATCCGCTGTCGCAGTCGTGCGTGCCCTATGCGCAGCTGGTTCACGATCGCCTGTCTATCGAGATTCTGCGCGGCTGCGCCCGCGGCTGTCGTTTTTGCCAGGCCGGCATGACGTATCGCCCGGTGCGCGAGCGTTCGGCCGACCAGATCGTCTCGTCGGTGATTCAGGGTCTGGAAAAGACCGGCTATGACGAGGTGTCGCTGACCTCGCTCTCCACGACCGACCACTCCTGCATTCGTGACGTGCTCGGCAGGCTCAACCGTCGCCTGGAGGATACGGGTATTCGCGTGTCTATTCCGTCGCAGCGCCTGGATTCATTTGGCGTGGATATGGCCGAGTCGGTCGCCGGCGAAAAGAAGGGCGGCCTGACGTTCGCACCCGAGGCCGGCAGCCAGCGCATGCGCGACATCATTAACAAGAACGTGACCGAGGAGGACCTGGACCGTGCGGCCAAGGCGGCCTTCGAGGCCGGCTGGAACCGCATGAAGCTCTACTTTATGATGGGCCTTCCCGGCGAGCGCGACGAGGACATCGTGGCCATCGCCAATCTGGCCGATCACGTGCTGGAGCTCGGTCGTTCCGTGGTGCCCAAGGCTCGTCGCGGCTCGATCTCGGTGTCCATCTCGGTTTCGGTGTTTATCCCCAAGGCTGCCACGCCGTTCCAGTGGTGCCCGCAGCTCGACTACAACGACGTCAAGCGTCGCCAGAAGCTGCTTATCACGAGCGTTCGCAACCGTGCCGTCCGCGTGCATTACCACGATGCCGAGACCTCGCTCATCGAGGCCGCGCTGTCCCGCGCCGGGCGTGACATGACGCCCGTCATCATCGATGCTTGGCGCGCTGGCTCTCGCTTTGACGCCTGGGTAGAGCATTTCTCGCTCGATAACTGGAAGGAGGCTGCTGCCAAAAACGGCATCGACCTCAATGAGCTCGTGCACCTGCCCTACGAGTTGGACTGGCGCCTGCCGTGGGAGCACGTGAGCCCCGGCTGCACGCGCGGCTTCCTCGAGCGCGAGTACCGTCGCTCGCTCGAGGGTGTCACGACTCCCGACTGCACCCGCACGTCGTGCACCGGCTGCGGAATCTGCCCCACGCTCCACGTCAAGAATGTATTGATGGGTGATCGCGCATGAGTGAGCGCCTGACCGACAACCCCACGCTCTTTAGGCTTCGTGTTCGCTATGGCAAGCGCGATCGCCTTAAGTACCTGGGCCATCTCGAAGTAATCCATACCATTGAGCGCATCGTGCGCCGTGCGGGACTTCCCTATGCCGTCACGCAGGGCTTCTCTCCGCACATGCGCGTGGGCTTCTCTTCGGCGCTACCGGTGGGTACGTCGTCGACCTGCGAGTGGTATGACCTGTTTATGACCGAGTTTGTGGCGCTCGACGAGGCGTTTGGGCGTCTGGCTGCGGCGTCTCCGACCGATCTGGCGCCCATCGAGGCGGCGTATATCGACGTGCGCACGCCGGCGTTGACGGCGCAACTCACGCGTCTGTCGTATCGCATCGACCTGCACTTGGATCCCGAGGCGCCCGTAAGCGCCGACGAGGTGCGTCGTGCGATCGACACGTTGCGCACGGACCATGGCATCGACTACGCGCGCGGCAAAAAGAGCAAGCGCTTGGATTTGGATCACACGCTCGTGGGCTATGAGCTCACGGCGGGGGAGCGCCCGGACCATTTAGTGCTCATGCTCGACACCCATGCCGATAACGAGGGCTCCATGCGTCCGGAAATTTTGCTTTCTGCAGTTGATGTTTTGTTGCAGGGCTTGACCCCGGGCGTGGATGCACCTATTGTTTCCACCGGTATGCAAGACCTCGTGACCATCTGCTCCTACGATGTCGAGCGTCAGAATCAAGCATGCGAGGACGACGAGGGCCGACTCGTCAGCCCCATACCTGTGCGAACTTGTGGATTTGCTCCACATACTCGTTGACGGGGGTATTTTCGCCTGCTACTATATTCGGCTGTTGCACTAACTGATGCATGAAGGGCAAGTAAACATGTACGCAATCGTTAACACGGGCGGCAAGCAGTACAAGGTCGCCACCGACGATGTCATCACCGTCGAGAAGATCGAGGGCAATGAGGGCGACAAGGTCACTCTGCCGGTTATCTTCCTCAACGATGGTAAGAAGATCGTCACCGATCCCGACAAGCTGGCCAAGGCCAAGGTTACCGCTCAGATCGTTGAGCAGTTCAAGGGCGAGAAGCAGCTGGTCTTCAAGTTCCACAAGCGTAAGCGCTATCGTCGTCTGAAGGGTCACCGTCAGCAGCTCACCAAGCTGAAGATCGTGAAGGTCCAGGCTACGTCCCGCGCCAAGAAGGCTGTCAAGGCAGAGGCCGAGGCTGTTGCCGAGGCTCCCGTCGCCGAGTAGATTACACTCGTAACGAAAGAGTAGGTATACACAATGGCACACAAAAAAGGACTCGGTTCCTCCCGTAATGGCCGTGACTCCCGCGGTCAGCGCCTTGGCACGAAGCGCTATGCCGGCCAGACGGTAACCACGGGCACGATTCTCGTCCGTCAGCACGGCACTCACATCCACCCGGGTGAGAACGTTGGCCGTGGCAAGGACGACACGCTGTTCGCGCTGGTCGACGGTACCGTTGAGTTCCACAAGGGTATCAAGCACAGGGTCAGCGTACGCCCGCTCGCGAACGCGTAATTCACCCTTCATAGAGCACATATGTGGGAGGCACTTGAGTTTTAGGATTCAAGGGTCTCCCTCTTTTTTGTAGGAGGCGATTCTGTTGTCACAGTTCACCGATATCAGCCGCATCAACGTGTGCGGCGGCGACGGCGGAGCCGGATGCATGTCGTTTAGGCGCGAGGCATTTGTCCCCAAGGGCGGCCCCGATGGCGGCGACGGCGGTCGTGGCGGCAATGTCGTCATCCAGGCCGATGCTCAGCTGTCTTCGCTGATCGATTACCGCTTTAAGCATCATTTTCGTGCTGAGCGCGGAACGCATGGCCAGGGTGCCCGCCGCAATGGTAAGAGCGGCGAGGACCTGATTCTCAAGGTCCCCATGGGCACCGTAGTTCGCGAGCTCGATCCCGAGACGCAGACCCCGATGTTCGAGATTGCCGACCTGGTACACGACGGCGAGCGCGTCGTCGTGGCGCCCGGTGGCGCCGGCGGTCTGGGCAATACCCACTTTGTGACGTCGGTGCGTCGCGCGCCCGCGTTCGCTCAGCTGGGCGAACCGGCCGAGGAGCACTGGATTGAGCTCGAGATGAAGCTTATGGCCGATGCCGCGCTCGTGGGCTTTCCCTCGGTGGGTAAGTCTTCGCTCATCGCGCGCATGAGTGCCGCCCGTCCCAAGATCGCCGACTATCCGTTTACCACGCTCGTGCCGAACCTCGGCATGGTGCGTGCCGGTGAGTATTCTTACGTCGTTGCCGACGTTCCTGGTTTGATCGAGGGCGCGAGCGAGGGCAAGGGCCTGGGCCACCAGTTCCTGCGCCACATTGAGCGTACGGCCCTGATCATGCATGTCGTCGACATGACGGGCGGTTTTGAGGATCGCGACCCGGTTGAGGATTACCGCATCATCAACCGTGAGCTCGAGCAGTATGGCGCAGAGCTCTCGGAGCGCCCGCAAATCGTTGTCGCCAACAAGTGCGATGCGCCGGGCACGGCCGACAAGATTGCCGACCTCAAGCGCGCCGCGCTCGACGATGGACATATGTTCTTTGCCGTGTCCGCCGTGACGGGCGCCGGGCTCAATACGCTGATGCTTGCCGTGGGCGAGCAGGTGGCTAAGCTTCGCGCCGAGCTGGCGGTTTCCGATGAGCCGGTCGATCTTCGCGACGAGGAGTGGGAGCGCCGCCGTCTGCAGCGCGAGAAGCGGTTCCGCATTGTCCAGGAGGAGCCCGGTGCCTTCCGTGTGGTTGGTCGTGCCATCGAGCGCATGGTCATCCAGACCGACTGGGAAAACGAGGAAGCCGTCATTTACCTGCAGCATAAGTTTGCGCGTATGGGTGTTGACGACGCGCTCGAGAAGGCCGGTTGCCGTGCGGGCGACGAGGTCCGCATTTGCCAGCGTGCCTTTGACTTTGAGGGCGCTGAGGACTTCTCGGAGTACGAGGAGCTCGAGGACGCTGGCGTTGAGGTTATTGACGTAGCGGCCGAGGACGCGGACGTGGTTGATGCCATTGAAGGCTCCGAAGGCACTACCGAAGTCGACGTTGTTGAGACCCCGGAGGGCGAGTAAGCCATGTCGCTGCGCGGTGGAATCGGATTGCCCGAGCTTCCCATAAAAGAGGGTAAGGAGTTTCGGCTTGGCATTATGGGCGGCACATTCGACCCGATTCATTACGGGCACCTGGTGACTGCCGAGCAGGCGCGCGAGTCGCTCGACTTGGACGCTGTGCTCTTTATGCCGGCGGGCTCTCCCGCCTTTAAGCTGGACAAGCCGGTTACGCCTGCCGAGGACCGTTATGCCATGACGGTCCTCGCCACCGCCGCGAACCCGGCCTTTTTGGCGAGCCGGTTCGAGATTGACCGTCCGGGTGTAACCTATACGGCCGATACGCTTCATGCCCTTCGCGATTTTTACCCGCCGCAGGTAAAGCTCTACTTTATTACGGGCGCCGATGCGATTATCGATATTGTGACCTGGCATGATGCCGAACGAATCGCTGAGCTTGCTACCTTTATTGCGGCGACGCGACCGGGCTTTGATATCGATACGGCGCGTGCCCGAATCAAAGAGTCGGGGCTGCCGTTCGACGTGCGCTATATTCAGATTCCGGCGCTGGCGATCAGCTCGACGAACATTCGTAAGCGAGTTGCCCGCGGCATGAGCGTGCGCTATCTTACGAGCGAGTCCGTGCTCGGCTACATTCGCAAGCGCAGGCTATATGCCGATTTGGGCCAAGAAGATTTTGAGTGATGGGGGCTACGTTGTCGGTAGAGGATCAGTTTGAGGGCGATGAGCGCGCGCTGCTCAAGCGCATTCAAGAGCTGCTCGATGTTCGCATGAAAGATAAGCGCAAGCGCTATGTGCATTCGCTGGGTGTTGCCGAGACCGCACTTCATCTGGCCGAGGTCTACGGCGTTGACCGCTTTGATGCGGCTGCCGCCGGCTTAATTCACGACTGGGACAAGGTTCTTTCCGATGACGAGCTCGTGGCCCGCGCGCTTCACTATGGCATCAAGGTTGCCGGCTCTCCTTCCGCCGCGACGCCGCTTTTGCATGGCCCTGTTGCCGCCTATGAGCTTCCGCAGCTTTTTCCCGAGCTGTCACCGGCCGTTTTCCAGGCTGTCGACCGTCACACCGTGGGTGCCTGCGACATGACGCCGCTCGATATGGTGGTCTTTGTGGCAGATGCCATCGAGCCCAACCGTCACGGCGACTATGCCCATGCGCTGCGCAAGATGGTGGGGAAGTCCTCGCTCGATGAGTTGTTCTTCTCCTGTTTTGCGCAGGGTCTGGTCTATGTGATCCAGTCCGGGCGCTATCTTTATCCCACGGCTATTACGATTTACAACCATTACGCCCAGCTGCGCTAGCTCGGGTGTGTCTAGAAAGAGGTATTCCATGGCCGACGAGACCATGACTGACGAGCAGATTCTTGAAGGTGTGGAGCACAAGAGTTTCGTTGCCACGTCCGACCGCACCGCCGCCTCGCTGTCCGCGAGCGGTGTCGCCGCCGAGGATGTCGCCCGCGCCGCCGCGCAGGCCGCCTACGACAAGAAGGGCGAGGACGTGCAGGTGCTCGACCTGACCGAGCTTTCCGACGTGTGCGACTACTTTGTGCTTGCCACCGGTACCAACAACCGCCAGGTCGATTCGATTGTCGACGAGATCGAGGAGAAGGTTGCCGAGGCTTGCGGCGAGCATCCGTTCTCCATCGAGGGCCGCGAGCAGAAGACCTGGATGCTCATGGACTACGGCTCGGTTGTCGTCCACGTCTTCACTCCCGAAGCCCGCGACTTTTACCGCCTAGAAAAGCTCTGGGGTGACGCCCCCCAGCTCCCCCTCGACCTCCTCTAGTGGCTCATTTGATATGGGGCTTTTAGCTAGCCTCGCGCATTTCGCCGGGCAGTTGCGGTTTTCCGCACCTGCCCGGCTTTCTTTTTGCCCAAAGGCGGTTAATCGTCGAAGCGGGATTGGCGGCCGAAAGATAGGGCGGTGTCGCCGAACTTGTCTCGGACGGCATCGATCGCGACGGAGAGGTCGCGACGGTCGCTTGATTGGGCTCCGCGGTCGTCGACTTCGCAGAACAGGTCGGTCTGGATGCCGCCCTGATGGTCAAAGTCGCTCATGCCGATGCCTGCTAAGCGAACATGCATGCCTTCCTGCCAGATGTTGTCGAGCAGTTCGAGCGCAACCGCCACAAAGATATTCTCGTCGTCGGTGGGGTGGGGAAGCCGCCGCTGCGCCGTGCGTCCGCTGCCATACGAATACTTAAGCTTGAGCGTTACCGTGCCGCCCGTCAGTCCCTGACGGCGCAGGCGGCGTCCAACCGACTCTCCCAACAGCGCAATCGCCGCTTCGATGTCCCCACGCTCAGTCAAATCTTTCGCAAAGGTGCGCTCATTGCTCACGGATTTAACCTCGCGTTCCTCATCGAGGCTTGTTACTTCGGATATTTCGAGCCCCAGCGCACGCTGGCGCATGCGTTCGCCGTTGACGCCAAAAATTGCAGCTAGCGTGGATTCCGGCGCGCGTGACAGCTCGCCGAGCGTGTAGATGCGCATGCGGCGCAGTCGCTCCTCGGCCGAGCGCCCGATGCCGCTCATGGCAGATACCGGCAGCGCGGCCAAAAAGCGCTGCTCGGTTCCGGGGCGCACGATGGTCAGCCCAAACGGCTTATCCCGCTCGCTTGCGATCTTTGCGACCGTCTTGTTGCAGCCCACGCCAATGGAACAGGTCACTCCCAGCGCTGCCACGCGGTCGCTTATGCGCCGTGCAACCAGCAGCGGGTCCTCGGGCGCAAAACGACCCGGTGTGATATCGATAAAGGCTTCGTCGATGGATACGCGCTCAACGCGCGGCGTCTCTTCGGCAAGAATCGCCATGACCTGCGCACTCACCTCGCGGTAGCGATCAAAGTGCCCATGCGTCCAAATGGCCTGCGGACAGAGGCGCCGTGCCTCGGCCGAGGGCATGGCGGAGTGCACGCCAAAGCGACGCGCCTCGTATGAGCAGGTGGACACAACGCCGCGGGAATCGGCATCGCCACCCACGATGAGTGGCTTGCCGCGCCACTCGGGATGGTCGAGCATTTCCACGCTCGCAAAAAACGCATCGAGATCCATGAGGCCCACCGCCGGCCCCGTCCAGGGCGGCGGCGTGACGCCCGCAGCATCTTCATAACCGTATGTATGTTCGCGTCTTTTCATGGCATGAGTATACCGCGCAGCTCATGTGGGGTGCGTGGATGTGCTTGCAAATCGCGAATTCTTGTCTAAGATATGGATTTGCCTTCGACCACACCGAAGAAGTTGGTCTCACGGACTTCACCTGCCCGCGTCGATGGCGTATTATGTTCAACTGTTTGTTTGTAGTTGCAGCCTAAAGCTGCTTGGTTGGAGGAGTTTCCTTTGGCAGTCAAGATTCGCCTTGCTCGTCACGGCGCTAAGAAGCGTCCGTACTACCGTGTCGTCGTCGCCGATTCCCGCGCCCCGCGTGACGGTCGTATCATCGAGGAGGTTGGCCGCTACAACCCGATGACCGCCCCCAAGACCATCAACCTCGACCTCGAGAAGATCGCCGACTGGCAGTCCAAGGGCGCTCAGCTCACCGACGCCGTCGCCGCTCTGGTCAAGGCCGCCAACGAGGGCGAGAAGACCGAGACCGTCGTCAAGAAGTCCAAGAAGCAGCTCGCCAAAGAGGCCGAGGCCGCTAAGGCTGCCGCTGAGGCCGCTGAGGGCGCCGAGGAGTAAATCGTGCCTGAGGTTGACGCTGCACAGCTCGAGGGTGAGGCAATGCTCTCAGATCGCATCGCCGATCTCGTCGAATATCTCGTTGTTCAGATCGTCGACGACCCGGATTCCGTGAGCCTTGAGGTCATCGATGGTGACGACGCCTCTACGATCGAGGTTTCGGTCGCCGAGGATGACGTCGCTAAGGTCATCGGCCGTCGTGGCCGTACCATCAAGGCCATTCGCACGCTCGCCCGTGCACTGGCCGCTCGCCTCGACACTGCTGTCGAGGTAGAGGTTCTGGGCTAGGACCTTGAGGTCCCAGTACAAAAACATCGCCCGTGTGGTCAAGCCGCACGGAAGGAAGGGGGAGGTCCTCGCGCAGCCGCTGCGGGGGCTTCCTTCTGTATTAGAGCCGGGTATGCGCGTCGCCCTGACGCCGCCGGCGCTCAAGCGCGACCGCTTTTGCACGGTCGTGTCCGTCACCGATACGGGCGATGGCGATCTGGTCTCGTTTGAGGGCATTGACGACTTGACGGCCGCCGAGGGCATCACGGGATGCTATGTGTTGGCAAATCGTGACGATTTTGAGCTCGATTCACTCGACGCCGCCTATTCCGACCTGATGGGTCGCGAGGTGGTCGACGAGCGCTTCGGTTCACTCGGTACGATCGTCGAGATCATGTCGACGCCCGCTAACGATGTTTGGGTTGTCGAGGGCGATCGGTACGGCGAGGTACTGATTCCCGTGATCGAGCAGGTTGTGCTCGATCTTCCCGACACAGGAACAATTTCCGTCCACGTTATGGACGGCCTGATCGATATGGACAAGTAGGGAGGACAACATGCTGATTGAGACCCTTTCGGTCTTTCCCGAGATGTTTGAGCCCGTCATGTCCACATCGATTTTGGGCCGCGCCCGCAAGGCCGGCCTTTTTGATTTTAAGGCGTATAACCTGCGCGACTGGACGCACGACCGCCATCGTACCGTCGATGACGAGCCGTACGGCGGCGGGCAGGGCATGCTCATGAAGGTCGAGCCTATCGCCGAGGCCATCGAGGCCATTAGCGCGGAGGGCCCCAAGCCGACGGTGGTGTTCTTCACCCCGTGCGGCGAGCCTTTTACGCAGCATGTGGCCGAGCGCCTGCTCAAAAGCGAGCGCCTGCTGTTTGTGTGCAGCCGTTACGAAGGTGTCGACGAGCGTGCCTATGCGTATGCCGACGAGCGCCTGTCGATCGGCGATTACGTGCTCACGGGCGGCGAGCTTCCCGCTATGGTCGTTGCCGATGCCGTCGTACGCCTGATCCCCGGCGCCCTTGGTGATGAGATGAGCAACGTCGACGAGTCGTTCTCGACCGCCGAGGACGGAGGCCTGCTCGAGTACGCGCAGTACACCCGTCCCGCCGAGTTCAACGGCGAGGGCGTGCCTCCGGTGCTTGTGAGCGGCGATCACGCCAAGGTCGATGCCTGGCGTCGCAAGAACGCCATCGAGCGCACCTGCCGCTGGCGTCCGGACTTGATCGAGACGGCGCGGCTCACGCCCGAGGAGCGCGCTTACGCGCAGGTGATCCTTGACGCTTCGTATTCGCAGAGCGAGGAGTGAGTATGGTTCCTACGCAACATTCCGCGTTGAGGGGCGCTTTTGAGTGGATCGCGGTCATCGCGATCGCACTGGTCGCCACCTTCTTGATTCGCTCGTTTGTGGTCGAGCCCTTTGTAGTGCCCACCGGTTCCATGGAGGACACGATCGAGATCGGCGATCAGATTCTGGCGCAGAAGGTGACGCTCGAACTCGGACAGCCCGTCAAACAGGGCGATATCGTGGTGTTTCACAACCCCGATGCCACATCCGAGCATGACGTGCTGGTAAAGCGCGTCATCGCCACGGCCGGCCAGACGGTCGACCTTCAGGACGGCAAGGTCGTCGTTGACGGCCAGGCGCTCGACGAGGACTATACGACGGGCATGAGCTGGCCGCTTTCGGTCCAAGCGCCTGGCGCCCAGGTGAGTTATCCCTACACCGTTCCCGACGGGTGCGTGTGGGTGATGGGCGACAACCGCGAAAACTCTGCCGACTCGCGCTACTTTGGTCCCGTCGATCGCTCTGATTTGATCGCTGTGGCGCTTGTGCGCTACTGGCCGCTCAACCGCATCGGCGCTATCGACTAAAAACCGCTATAGTACAGTACCTAACCGTGTAATCGTTTCGACGAGGGGATATTAGAGGCATGAACGCTTCATCGCTTTCCTTCCAAGACATCATCCTGCGCCTCCAGCAGTACTGGGGCGAGCAGGGCTGCGTCATTATGCAGCCCTATGACTCCGAGGTCGGTGCCGGTACCTTCCATACCGCGACCACGCTGCGCTCGCTCGGTCCCGCCGAGTGGCGCACCTGCTATGCGCAGCCTTGCCGCCGTCCCGCCGACGGCCGCTACGGCGAGAACCCTAACCGCATGCAGCACTACTATCAGTTCCAGGTGCTCATCAAGCCGTCGCCGGTCAACGCCCAGGAGCTCTACCTGGGTTCGCTGGCCGCCATTGGCCTGGACCCCAACGACCATGACGTCCGCTTTGTCGAGGACGACTGGGAGAGCCCGACCCTGGGCGCCTGGGGCCTTGGCTGGGAGGTCTGGCTCAACGGCATGGAGGTCACGCAGTTTACGTACTTCCAGCAGGTGGGCGGTATCGAGGTCGACCCCGTGCCCGTCGAGATTACCTATGGCCTGGAGCGTATCGCCATGTACGCCCAGGGCGTCAACTCGGTCTACGATCTGGTGTGGAGCTACCTGCCCGATGGCACGCCCATGACCTACGGCGACGTGTTCCTCGAGAACGAGCGCGAGTTCAGTGCCTATAACTTTGAGGTCGCCAACGTCGAGATGATGCGTCAGAAGTTTGACGACTACGAGGCCGAGTGCCATTCCTGCCTGGAGCGCAAACTGCCGCTGCCGGCGTACGACTGCGTCATGAAGTGCAGCCATGCCTTCAACCTGCTCGATGCCCGTGGCGCCCTGTCCGCGGTCGAGCGTGCCAACTACATCCTGCGCGTCCGCGCCGTCGCCAAGGCGTGCTGCGAGGCCTACATGGCCGAGGTCGCCGGAGTCAACGAGAATGCCGACCAGGAAGGCGAGGTGGCGTAAGCCATGGCAGACGCTAAGGATTTCCTGTTTGAGATCGGTACGGAGGAAATGCCCTCCGCACCGCTGAACAATGCTGTCAAGCAGCTTGGCACCATGATCGCCAAGGGCCTCGACGAGGCCGGTCTGGCCCATGGCGAGGTCCGCGTGATCTCGAGTCCGCGTCGTCTGGCTGCGCTCGTGGCCAACGTCGCCACTGCGACCGATGAGGTTCACGAGGTCAAGCGCGGCCCCGCGGCAAACATTGCCTTTGATGCCGACGGCAACGCCACCAAGGCCGCACAGGGCTTCGCCCGTAAGTTCGGTGTGGCTGCCGAGGACTTGGTCCGTCGTGAGGACACCGACGGCCGCGAGTATGTGTTCGCCGAGAAGAACATTCCCTCCGCACCGGCTACCCCGATCCTGACGGCCCTGTGCGAGAAGACTATCGCCGGCCTGCAGTGGCCCAACTACCGCAGCCAGCGCTGGGGGCACGAGCACGCGACGTTCGTGCGTCCGGTCCGCTGGATTTGCTGCCTTCTGGGCGAGGATATTGTGCCTGTGTCGTTTGCCGACGTGACGAGCGGCAACACCACGCGTGGCCATCGCGTGCTTGGCCCCGGTGACCATGTTGTCGCTAGCCCCGCCGTCTACGAGCAGGTGCTCGAGGACGCCGGCGTGCTTTCTGCCGAGCGTCGTCGTGAGGCCATCCTTGCCGGTATCGCCGAGGTCGAGGCCGCTCGCCCCGGCTGCCATGTCGACACGCCCAAGAAGGTCTTTGAGGAGGTCATTAACCTCTGCGAGTGGCCGACGGTGCTCGTCGGTACCTTCGACGAGGAGTTCCTCAAGGTCCCGCACGAGATCATCTGCGAGTCCATGCTCACCAACCAGCGCTACTTCCCGATCTATGACGGCGAGGGCAAGCTTACGCGTGAGTTCGTGGTCGTCTCCAACAGCAAGCCCGAGAACGCCGAGCGCGTGATCGACGGTAACGAGCGCGTCGTGCGCGCCCGTCTGGACGACGCTAAGTTCTTCTACGAGGAGGACCTGAAGATCTCCCTCGACGAGTTCCGTGAGCGCCTGTCCAAGGTCGCTTTCCAGGAGAAGCTCGGCAGCGTGCTCGCCAAGTCCGAGCGCATCGAGCAGCTCGCGCTCGCCATCGCCCGCGAGGCTCACCTGGGCGCCCATCTTGCCGCCGACGCTGCTCGCGCCGCGCACCTGTGCAAGGCAGACCTGGTGTCCAACGCCGTCGTCGAGTTCACGAGCCAGCAGGGCGTGATGGGCGGTTATTACGCGACCGCGATGGGGGAGAACGACGAGGTTGCCCACGCCATTCGCGATCATTATCGTCCCCGCTTTGCCGGCGACGAGCTGCCAGAGGGCACCGCTGGCTGCATCGTGGCCTGCGCTGACAAGCTCGATACCATCGCCGGTATCTTTGCCATCGGCGAGCCCCCGACTGGCTCCTCCGATCCCTACGCGCTGCGTCGTGCCGCTATCGGTATTATCAACATCCTGCGCGACCGTCTGTCGATCGATCCTACGTCGCTCATCGACTTTGCGCTCGAGCTCTATAGCGAGCAGGGCATTGAGTTCGACGCCGCCGAGGTCGCCCAGCAGGTTCGTGACTTCTTCCATGGCCGCCTGGTGAGCATGGCCCGCGACGAAAAGATCCCGGCCGATACCGTTGCCGCCGTCTCCGCGGTGCACATTATCGCCCCGTCCGTCTTCTTCGCCCGCTGCGCCGCCCTCGATGAGGCCCGCAAGAACGACGCTGAGACGTTCGACAACCTGGCGACCGCCTATGCCCGCGCCGCGCATATCTCCAAGCCCGAGCTGGGTGCGGAGTACGACCGCGCCCTGATGGGCGAGGTTGAGCTTGCGCTTGCCGACGCCTCCGAGGCCGCTCAGACTGCCGTCGATGCCGCCCTTGCTGCCGAGGACTACCCGGCCGCATTTGCCGCCCTCGCCGCCCTGCGTGCGCCCATCGACCGTTTCTTCGATGAGGTCATGGTCATGGACAAGGACGAGCAGCTTCGCGATAATCGCCTTAAGCTGCTCAACCGCTTCGAGGCCGTTTTCTCCGGCATCGCCAACATCGGTGAGCTTGCCCGCAAAAAGTAAGCCAGCCTGCGCATAAGCGCAAAAGGAGCCCCGCATGGATTGCCCGGTCACCGCTCGTCCCACCGTTATCGTTATCTCCGATTCGCTCGGCGATACCGCTTGTGAGGTGGTGCTTGCGGCGTCCGGGCAATTTGATGAAGGGGCTTTTCGTCTCTTGCGCCTGCCCAAGGTGACCTCGGTGGAGCAGGTCAAGTCATTTGTGGGGCCGCGCGTCGATGCCGACCATCGCGATGTCGCCGTGTTCCATACCATTGTCGATCCGGCGCTTCGCGCCCGCGTGCTCGATTACCTGGGTATGCTGCATATCCGTTCGGTCGACCTGATCGGCCCGACGCTTGCCGTGCTGTCGTCGCTCATCGGTGTGCCGCCCAAGTGCGTTGCGGGCGTGATTCACAAGACCGATGACCGCTATTTCCATCGTATCGAGGCCATGGAGTATTTCGTTGAGCACGATGACGGGCGCGGTTGCGACGATCTGTCGGGTGCCGATATCGTGCTGCTGGGTGTGTCGCGTACATCCAAGACGCCGCTGTCGATGTATTTAGCCTATCAGGGCTACAAGGTCGCCAATGTCCCACTGGCGCATGGCATGGAGCCGCCGAAGTCGATTTACGAGGTTGACCCGATGCGGTTGTTTGGTCTGATCTCGACCGTCGATGTGATTTCCGAAATTCGCGATAGTCGCTTGGGCGATGACTACGCCCGTGCCGTTGCCGGCTCCTATGCCGAGCCCGAGAGTGTGCGCAGCGAGCTTGAGGAAGCCCGTGCCCTCATGAAGCGCCTAGGCTGCTTTGTGGTGCGTACCGATGGCAAGGCCATCGAGGAAAGCGCTGCCGAGATCATTAGCCACTTGGAGGAAATCCAAGATGCCCGTGCCCGCCGCGCCGCCCGCCGAGCCCAGCAAAGCTAGCTTATTGGGGTAGCTAAAAATGCCCGTCTCTAAAAGACTACCTAAAAATAATGCACGATATTGGTAAAGCGATTTAGCAATAAACTAGCATTTGACCTGCAAGCATCTTGCATTGGTATCTTCATAAGGTAACCAACTTTACTTACCGTTTACCGCCATATTTACCACGTTTACCAACCCCCGCGCCCTCTGCGCAAGCCCGCCCAAAACCCGCCGTATAGTACCCTCACGGCTCGCATTCGGCGGGTCGATTCGTTACCACGGTCGTGCGCGTAAGTGCATGGAAGGGGAAGTATCGTGAGCGATTGCAAGAGGGTTTACCGTTTTGGAACCGACGCCCAGGGCACCTGTGTCACTGAGGGCGACAAATCCATGAACTTCGTGCTTGGCGGCAAAGGCGCAAACCTTGCCGAGATGAGCCGCATCGGTCTGCCGGTTCCCGGTGGCTTTACCATTACCTGCCAGACTTGCGTCGAGTACTCCGGTGCCGGCAATGTGTGGCCCGAGGGCGCACTCGATGAGATCGTTGCCGCTGAGGCCGACCTCGAGGCCCGCTGCGGCAAAAAGCTCGGCGATGCCTCCGATCCGCTGCTCGTGTCGGTTCGCTCGGGCGCTCCGTTCTCCATGCCCGGCATGATGGACACGGTCCTCAACCTGGGCCTCAACGACGATTCCGTCCGGGGCCTTATCGCCCAGACGCAAAACCCGCGTTTTGCCTGGGACAGCTACCGTCGCTTTATCCAGATGTTCTCCAACGTCGTCATGGGCGTCGACGCCGACCTATTCGAGAACGCCCTGACCCAGGCCCGCCTGGTCGCCGGCGTTCGTGTCGATTCCGAGCTTTCGGCCGAGGACCTGCAGGAGCTCGTCGAGACCTTTAAGGGCATCTTCTCCGAGAACGTCGAGGCGACCCTGTATCCCGAGCTCGAGGTCGCCGACGGTAAGCCCGTTTTCCCGCACGATCCGGAGCTCCAGCTGCGCCTTGCCATCCAGGCCGTCTTTGGCAGCTGGATGAACGAGCGCGCCTGCATCTACCGCAAGCAGCACGGCATTTCCGACGAGCTCGGCACCGCCGTCAACGTCCAGGCCATGGCCTTTGGCAACAAGGGCGAGACCTCTGCGACCGGCGTCGCCTTTACGCGCAACCCGGCCGACGGCACCAAGGAGTTCTATGGCGACTTTTTGGTGAATGCCCAGGGCGAGGACGTCGTCGCCGGCATCCGAAACACCGAGCCCATCGCCGACCTCAAGACCACCCCGGGCCTCGAGTCCGCAGGCGAGGAGCTCGAGCGCGTGTTCCTGACGCTCGAGGATCATTACCGCGATATGTGCGATATCGAGTTTACCATCGAGCAGGGCAAGCTCTGGATGCTCCAGACCCGCGTGGGCAAGCGCACCGCCACTGCCGCCCTGCGCATTGCTATCGAAATGGTCGAGGAGGGCCTCATCACCCGCGAGGAGGCTGTGAGCCGCATCGATCCCGCGCAGCTCGACCAGCTCCTGCACCCGCAGTTCGACGCCTCCAAGAAGTACGAGGCCCTGGCCAGCGGCCTTAACGCCAGCCCTGGTGCCGCCGTGGGCGAGGTCGTGTTCTCGAGTGATGACGCCGTCGCGCGTTCCGCCGAGGGCCACAAGGTCATTCTGGTCCGCTGGGAGACCAACCCCGACGACCTGAAGGGCATGGTCGCCGCCGAGGGCATCCTGACCAGCCACGGTGGCAAGACGAGCCATGCCGCCGTTATCGCCCGCGGCATGGGTACGCCCTGCGTTTGCGGCGTTGAGCGCTTCCACATTGACGCGGCAGAGAAGGTCGTGCGCATCGAGGGCAGCGACCGCGTGCTGCGCGAGGGCGATGTCATCTCCATCGACGGCACCCAGGGTATCGTCGTCGACGGCGCGGTCGACCTGGTCTCTGCAGAGCTCACCGGCGACCTGGACACCATCCTGTCTTGGGCTGATGAGATCCGTTTGGACGAGACCTGCGGCCACGCCAACCACGTGCGCGTTAACGCCGACAACCCCGAGGATGCTGCACTCGCGCTCGAGTTTGGCGCCGAGGCCATCGGTCTGTGCCGCACCGAGCACATGTTCCTGGGCGATCGCAAGAACATCATCCAGAGCTTTATCCTGTCTGACGATGAGGCCGTGAAGCAGCAGGCCCTGGCCGACCTGCTCAAGGTTCAGACCGAGGACTTCCTGGCGATGTTCAAGACCATGTCCGGTCGCGATGTGGTCGTCCGCCTGCTCGATCCGCCGCTTCATGAGTTCCTGGATAATCCTCGCGAGCTCGAGGTCGCCATCACCAAGAAGGAGGCCGCCGGCGCTCCCGAGGAGGAGCTCGCTGCCCTGCGCGCCCGCCTGCGTCGCATTGACGGCATGGTCGAGTCCAACCCCATGCTGGGCTTGCGCGGCGTGCGCCTGTCCGTCGTCTTTGGCGATCTGCCGCTCATGCAGGTTCGCGCCGTCGCCACGGCCGCTGCCCGCCTTATCAAGGAGGGTGTCGACCCGCGCCCCGAGATCATGGTTCCGCTCGTTTCCATCACGGCCGAGCATGTCCAGACCCGCGAGGTTATCGAGCGCGTGATCGCCGAGGTTTCCGCCGAGGAAGGCGTCGAGCTCAATATTCCCGTGGGCACGATGCTCGAGCTGCCGCGTGCCTGCATGGTCGCTGACGAGATCGCCCATCATGCCGACTTCTTCTGCTTTGGCACCAACGACCTCACCCAGACGACCTTTGGCTTCTCGCGCGATGACGCCGAGGCCAAGTTCATCCCGCTGTACATGCATAAAAAGATTCTGAAAGACAACCCCTTCGAGACCATCGACGCGGCGGTGCTGGAGCTCGTGCGCTTGGCCGTCGAGAAGGGCCGCGCCACCAATCCCGACATGCACTTTGGCGTGTGCGGCGAGCACGGCGGCGACCCCAAGTCCATCAAGGGCCTGTTTAACGTGGCCGACGTGGACTACGTGTCCTGCTCGCCCTATCGCGTGCCCCTCGCGCGCCTGGCTGCCGCTCAGGCCAAGCTCGAGGCCAAGCGTTCCGCCTAACGTTTTGGGTTTAGACGCCTAGCGTAGCCCCCTTCATGCCGCCCGTCTCATTCGTGAGACGGGCGGTTATCATGTGCGGGTTTTGTCTTTTTGTCTGCGTGAAAAAATGTTCTTGCAGCAGAAACCCGCGC
The DNA here is from genome assembly GCA_902835305.1 of Coriobacteriaceae bacterium. GTDB lineage: Bacteria > Actinomycetota > Coriobacteriia > Coriobacteriales > Coriobacteriaceae > Collinsella. The sequence continues at coordinate 23,747 of CADFMD010000010.1, read as the reverse complement.
GTGTATACTCGAATACGTTTGTTCAACTACGTGCCGGCCAAGGTGGTACGGCACCTCTAGAAGAGTAAGGAATTGCACATGGATTACATCCGCGCAATCGAGCGTCAGCAGATCCGCGAGGACATTCCTCAGGTTCGCGTCGCCGACAACGTCAAGGTTCACTACCGCATTAAGGAAGGCGACCGCGAGCGCATTCAGGTCTTCCAGGGCGACGTCATCCGCATGGCCGGCGCCGGTGCCCGCGAGACCTTCACCGTCCGCAAGATGTCCTTCGGTGTCGGTGTTGAGCGTACCTTCCCGCTTCACAGCCCCAAGATCGCCAAGCTCGAGGTCGTTCGTCATGGTCGCGTCCGTCGCGCCAAGCTGTACTACCTCCGCGACAAGGTGGGCAAGGCTGCTCGCATCCCCGAGAAGCGCTAAGAAGATCGCAGCGTCTGTCCACTCGTTTGGACACAAGGGTCACCTTCGGGTGGCCCTTCTTTTTATCTGATTTGCATGCAAGGAGGGCCTGGTATGGCCAATATGACGAGCTCGGTTTCGGCATCGCAGGTTGCCGGTGAGTTGGCGAGCGCTACGTTTGAGGAGATCCCCGCCCTCGTGGAGCATTATCGCGAGGACCCGCGCCAGCAGGTGATCAAGGCTTGCGAGCGTGCTCTTAAGCGCCATGCCAAGGAACTTGCCGAGCGCGAGCGCGTCAATGACATGTACGAGCTTATGCATGAGCTTGGCGGCGATGGGGTAGTCGTTGGTGTCGACGAGGTGGGTCGCGGATCGGTGGCCGGTCCTTTGACGGTATGCGCCGTCTGCCTTCCTATGGAGCCACGCGTCTGGGGCATCAACGATTCCAAAAAGCTCACGCCGGCGCGCCGCGAGTTGCTCTCAGTGAAGATTGCCGAGGTGGCGACGGCAATTGGTTTTTGCCATATCGCGCCTAAGGATATCGATGAGATGGGCATGGCCCGCGCCATTCGAGCCGCTGTCGCGGGCGCCGTGGCCGATACGGGGCTCGAGCCCGATTGCGTGCTTATGGACGGTAACCCCTTGGGCGCCGTTCCCAACGAGCGCGACGTGGTGAAGGGCGATGCCAAGATCGCCTGTATCGCCGCGGCGTCCATCATGGCCAAGGTCACGCGTGATGAGATGATGGTCGAGTACGATGCCGAGTATCCCGAGTACCATTTGGCCGAATCGAAAGGCTACGCAAGCCCCGAGCACATCGAGGCCATTCGCAAACATGGACTTTGTCCACTGCACCGCGTGAGCTTTTGCGGAAACTTTCTGCAGACTGAGCGCCTTTTCTAGGTCAATTGTGGAGACAGGGACCTCAGGGGTTTTATAAACCTGCTGGTAGCGGGCCGTATGCAACAGCATTGCTGCGTACGGCCCGTTTTTTGACGGCATTTGGTCAGCTTTTGGTTTGCTTCCGGTACTTACCCGCATGAAAGGTGCCCTCATCATCGGGGCAATGCAGTGTGCGGGAAAGGAGACCCCATGAGTGCCGCAAGCAAAAAGAGCAAGACGCAGCAGATCAAGGAGCGTTGGGAAAACGGCGAGCTCGACTGCGGGGCGATGACGCCCGAGTTTATCAAGGGACTCAGTCCCCGCGAGCTGGGCATGCTGGGCGAGCTGATCACCATCGACTACTTTAACGAGCGCGGCTACACCTTGCTGGAGCAGGGTTATCGTTGCTCCGAGGGCGAGGCCGATCTGGTGCTGCTCGATGAGCTCGACGATGTCGTGGTGATGGCCGAGGTCAAGACCAGACGCGTCGCACTGGATTGCAGCACGCGGGTCTTTCCCGAGGAGGCCGTGGACGCCCAAAAGCAACGCCGCTACCGCCGCATCGCAAGTTGCTATCTCATGGAGCATTATCCGCTCAAGGCGATTCGCTTCGATGCCGTGGGCGTCACCATTCGCGGCGGGCATATCGCCGAGATCGAGCACCAGTACAACGCGTTCGATTGGCAGGTGTCGTGATGGCGTTCGAGACGTTTGCCGTTCACGCGGCCTGCATCCGTGGCGTCGAGGCGATTCACGTCACGGTCGAGGTCTCGCTTGCCGGCGGCGTTCCGGGCATCCAGATGCTCGGCATTCCGAGTATGGAGGTGATGGAGTCGCGCGGGCGTATCCGGTGCGCCATGCGCTCGGCCGGCTTTGAGATCCCGCGCTCGGGCATTACCGTTAACCTGGCACCCGGCGATATCCGCAAGACCGGTAGCGGCTTTGACCTGCCCATCGCCATCGCGGTTCTAGCGGCCGATGGTCAGATTCCCCGTGACAACCTCGATCGCTGCCTTATCGCCGGCGAGCTTGGCTTGGACGGTACGGTGCTTCCTGTCAAGGGCGAGGTGGCGTTTCAGCTATTGGCTCGCGACATGGGGCTGTCTTTTATCGCCGGCAGGTCCGACCAGCATGTGCCACTCGCGGGCGTGGATTGCGGCTTTATCGATCATTTGTCTCGGCTTGCCCATGGCATGGGCGAGGCGGCTCGGCACTATCTGGATTCCGAGGGCGTCGAGGCGACCTTTGAGCCTGAGCTCGACTATGCCGACGTGCTGGGGCAGGAAGTCGCTAAACGCGGCATGGCGCTTGCGGCGGCAGGAGAACTCGGCTTGCTCATGATCGGGTCCCCGGGATCGGGCAAGACGATGCTCGCGCGTCGTATGACCGGCATCCTGCCCGAGCTTTCCGTTGAGGATCAACAGGCGGCGCTGTGCATCCATTCGGTTTTGGGTGAGAACATTGATGGCTTGTTGGCGGGGCACCGGCCCTTCCGCAGTCCCCATCACAGTATTTCGACCGCAGGTCTTATCGGCGGTGGGCGCCCGGTGCACCCGGGTGAGATCAGCCTTGCTCATGGCGGCGTGCTCTTTTTGGACGAGCTTGCCGAGTTTCCCACGGGTGTGCTGCAGACGCTGCGTCAGCCCATCGAGCGCGGCTATGTGAGGATCGTACGCGTCGACGGGGCCTTTACCTTCCCGTCGCGCTTTCAGCTGCTGGCTGCGAGCAATCCCTGCCCCTGCGGTTTTATGGGCGATCGCGAGGTACCGTGTCGCTGCTCAGCGGCGATGGTCGAGCGCTATCGGTCTAAACTGCGCGGTCCTTTGGCCGACCGTATCGACATGATGATCGACGTGACCCGTCCCGACCCCCAAGTGATTATCGAGGGTGCGGAGGGTATGTCGTCGGCCGAGTTGCGTGACTACGTTGTGCGCGGTCGCGCCTTTCGCGCCTGGCGCGAATCCCGTATGGACGATGCGGATGCCGAGGCCGAGGATGACGAGACACGGTCTATTGACGGCGTCGTTTCGACCTTTGAGCTCGATGATGCTGCCGAGAAATGCGTACTCGGCCTGTCCAAACGCACGCATCTCACGGGCCGCGGCATCGTGCGCCTGGTGCGCATCGCGCGTACAATCGCTGACGTCGCCGAGAGCGAGCAGGTGACGCAGGACCATGTGCTCGAGGCGGCGATGTACCAGGGAAGGAGGGACCAATGATAGCCGAGGGAACCTTTGAGCTGCATCCAGGTGATGCGTTGTATCCCGAGACCGTTTTGGAGCTTTCTGATGTACCCCAGACGCTCTATGTGCGCGGCAACCCCGAGGTGCTTTCGACACCCGCGCTCTCCATCATCGGCGCGCGCAAGGCCTCGCCGTATGGTCTTGCCGTGGCAGAGCTTGCGGCAAAGGTGGCGGTCGAGGCGGGAGTGACGGTAGTTTCGGGCGGCGCGGTCGGTTGTGACCAGGCCTCGGGTTGGGCTGCGGTCAACGCCGGCGGCAAACACGTCGTGGTGCTGGGGACGGGCGCCGACGTGGTCTACCCGCGTTCGAGCGCGGGGCTTATTATGCGCACGCTCGATACGGGTGGCGCGGTCGTGTCGATCTCTCCGTGGGGCATGGGTCCGCGCAAGTTTGCCTTTCCGCGCCGCAATCGCGTGATCGCGGCCCTGTCGCAAGCCCTCTTTGTTTCCGAGGCGGGTATGCCTTCCGGAACGTTTTCTACAGCCGAGGCTGCTATGGATTTGGGGCGCGAACTTCTTGTCGTGCCGGGGTCGATCCTATCGCCCGAGTCGCGTGGCACGAATTACCTCATTGCGAACGGTGCCTGCTGCATCATCGACGAGGAATCTATCGAGATGGCTATCTCACGCATCTACGGCACCCTGCGCTACTCGCGCCCCGATGCTCCTGGCATTGCCGACCTGGATTCAACACAGCAGACCGTGATGCATGCGCTCATCGCCTCTCCGCTCAAGGTCGACGACATCGCGGCGCTCGTCTCGCTCGATGCCGTCGGCGTACTTAAGCTCCTGGGTTCGCTTGAGCTCGAGGGTCTTATCGAGCGCATGATGGATGGAAGGTATGCGCCCTCCAAGTTTGCCCTTCACGCCCAGACACCCTTCGGTCACAATGGAAAACATGTCAATTAGAAAGGTGTTTGCAGATGCTGTTTGATCAGGTGACGGTTATCGGTGGCGGTCTGGCGGGTTCGGAATGCGCGATCCAGCTGGCAGACCGCGGTTTTGCCGTTAAGCTGTGCGAGATGCGCCCCCAGGTTAGCTCCCCGGCCCACCATACCGATCACTTGGCAGAGCTCGTCTGCTCCAATTCGTTTAAGTCGACCCGTCCGGATTCCGCGGCTGGTTTGCTGAAGGCCGAGCTTGAGCGCATGGGTTCAGTCCTGCTCGATTGCGCCCATCGCGCGGCTGTTCCCGCTGGCGGTGCCCTGGCGGTCGACCGCGTCAAGTTTTCCGAGCTTGTCGAGGCCGAGGTTGCCGCCCGTCCCAATATCGAGGTCGTGCACGGCGAGGTCACGCAGATTCCCGAGGGCCACGTGGTCATTGCCGCGGGCCCGCTGTGTTCACCGGCTCTGAGCGAAGAGGTCATGAAGCTCGTCGGTGGCGACGCCCTTGCGTTCTTCGATGCCGCGGCGCCGATCGTCGATGCCTCCACGCTCGATATGGACGTGCTGTTTTCGCAGTCGCGCTACGAGGAGCAGGGGAGCGGCGACTATCTCAACGCTCCGCTCAACAAGGAGGAGTACGAGGCCTTTATCGAGGCACTTACCACGGCCGACCGCGTGGTGCTCAAAGACTTTGAGGGCGGCGATCTGTTCCAGGCCTGCCAGCCTGCCGAGGAAGTTGCGCGCACCGGCAAGGACGCCATTCGCTTTGGCGCCATGAAGCCCGTCGGCCTCACCGACCCGCGTACCGGACGTCGCCCCTGGGCGGCGATTCAGCTGCGTGCCGAGAACAAGGAGAAGACCGCCTATAACCTGGTGGGCTTCCAGACGAACCTGACCTTTGGCGAGCAGAAGCGCGTCTTCCATATGGTGCCGGGCCTGGAGAACGCTGAGTTCTTCCGCTACGGTGTCATGCACCGCAATACCTTTGTCGACGCCCCGCACGTGCTCGATGGCACCTTTGCCGTGCCCGGTACCGGCGTGCGCCTGGCCGGTCAGATCACCGGCACCGAGGGGTACATGGAAGCCGTGGCGACCGGTCTGCTCGCGGCGCTCAACACCCATGCCGAGGCTATCGGTGTCGCGGGCGTCGAGTTGCCGCGCGTGGGCGCCCTGGGTGCGCTCGTGGGCTATGCGACCGATCCTGCCACCGTGGGCTATCAGCCTATGCATGTCAACTTTGGCCTGGTGCCGCCACTCGAGGATGGTAAGCGCCGCAGCAAGCGCGACCGCTACCAGGCCTATGCGGACCGTGCGCTCGAGGCCCTTGATGCCTATCTGGCCACTCGTCCTGATCTGTTTGGAGGCGACCGGTCATAGCCTTTGACCTGTACGATACCGTCGACTCGTTTATCGCCTATATCTCACGTGTCGAGGGACTTTCTCCCAACACGGTGACGGCCTACGGCTCGAGGCTGGAGCGCTTTGCTGCCTGGTGCGAGCGCGAGGATATCGATGCTTTCGCTGCCGACGTGCGCACCATTCGCCGCTATCTTGCGGAGCTTTCGCGTGAGCAGGTGGCTCCCCGAACGCTTGCGGCGCATCTGTCGGCTATCCGATCGCTCTATCGATGGATGGCTGCCGAGGGGGTCGTGGAGGGCGATGTGGTCTCGGCAATTTCCTCGCCCAAGCTCCCGCGCGATCTACCCGGTGTGCTGACGACCCAACAGGTGGAGGCGCTGCTCAAGACGCCTGATACCTCAACACCCGCGGGACTGCGCGATGCGGCGATGCTCGAGCTGCTCTATGCCTCGGGCGCCCGTATCTCTGAGCTCGCAGCACTCAATGTGGAGTCCATTGCGAGGTCCGAACGCACGCTGCGCCTGTGGGGCAAGGGGAGCAAAGAACGTATCGTCCCTCTGTATCGTCGTGCGCTCGAGGCGACGCGTCTCTATATTGAGGAGGGGAGGCCGGAGTTGCTCGCTCAGGCAAAGCGTCGTGACCCCGCTACCGGGCCGCATCCGCTGCTTATATCGGCGCGCGGTAATCGCATGAGTGCCGCCATACTCAGGCGGCGGTTTCATATGTTGGCGACGCTCGCCGGCATTCCGGCCGACATCGCCCCGCATGCGATGCGCCATACCTTTGCGACCGACTTGCTCGAGGGCGGCGCGGACCTGCGCTCGGTTCAAGAGCTGCTGGGTCATGCGAGCCTGTCCACGACGCAGATCTACACGCATCTCACACCCGATCGGCTCAAACGTGCCGTGGCTCAAGCCCATCCCCGAGGCGAATAGTGGCTGGGACGTCCCGCGCCGCACTAAGGTGTGTGGTTTTGATTGCGGGTTGGCATGAAGAAGCATTCCTGCTATCATTCATCGGGTTGCTTCACGGCAACATGTTTTTATCACGCACGCGCGGCTACTTCATACCGTGGTGCCCGGGCTTTGGTAGCACATGTCCGGGTTGGTTTTGGAGGATGACCCCGCGCGGAGGCAAACCACAGGAGGTTTAACATGGCTACCAAGATTAATATCCGCACCCTGCTCGAGGCCGGCTGCCACTTCGGTCACCAGACCCGTCGCTGGAACCCCAAGATGAAGCCGTTCATCTTCGGTGAGCGCAACGGCATCTACATCCTCGACCTCAAGCAGACCATCCTCGACGCCGACCAGGCCTACACCTTCGTCAAGAACGTCGCCAAGGGCGGCAACGTGCTGTTCGTCGGCACCAAGAAGCAGGCTCAGGAGGCCGTCAAGAACGCTGCTGAGCGCGCCAACATGCCTTACATCAACCAGCGTTGGCTCGGCGGCATGTTGACCAACTTCGTCACCATCCGCTCCCGCATCAACCGCATGGAGGAGCTCGAGGCCATGGTCGAGGACGGCCGCATGGCTGTTCTGCCCAAGAAGGAGCAGGCTGTTCTCGGCAAGGAGCTCACCAAGCTCCAGACCAACCTCGGTGGCGCCCGCGACATGAAGGGTCTGCCCCAGGCTCTCTTCGTCATCGACACCAAGCGCGAGGAGAACGCCATCAAGGAGGCTCAGCGCCTGAACATCCCCGTCGTCGCTCTGATCGACACCAACTCCGATCCCGACGAGGTCGAGTACGGCATCCCCTGCAACGATGACGCTATCTCTGCTGTCACCCTTATGTGCGAGCTCATGGCTGACGCCTGCCTCGCTGGCTCCGGCAAGGAGCAGGTCTCCGAGGCCGAGATGGCCGCTGAGCCCAAGGCCGAGTAAATCAGTCTTAGTTAATTCTTTTTCATCTCTTTGAAAGGAACCACAATGGCCCAGATTACCGCCGCTATGGTCAAGCAGCTCCGCGAGATGACCGACTCCCCGATGATGGAGTGCAAGAAGGCTCTCGTCGAGGCTGACGGCGACATGGACGCCGCTGTCGACGTTCTGCGTAAGAACGGCCTTGCCAAGGCTGCCAAGAAGGCTGGCCGTGAGACCAACGAGGGCGCTGTCGCCGCGTTCGTCTCCGAGGATGGCAAGACCGGCGCTCTGCTCGAGCTCTCCTGCGAGACCGACTTCGTTGGCTCCAACGCCAAGTTCACTGGCTTTGCTTCCAAGGTCGCTGAGGTTGTCGCTACCACCGAGCCTGCTGACGTCGACGCTCTGCTCGAGAAGCCGATGGGCGAGGAGACCGTTTCCTCCGAGCTCACCGAGATGATTCACATCATGGGCGAGAACATGAAGATCTCCCGCTTCGCTGCCCGCAAGGCCGAGAACGGCGCGCTCGCTTCTTACATCCACATGGGTGGTAAGATCGGCGTCCTCGTCGAGTTTGCTTTCGAGAAGGCCGAGACCGCTCAGGCTGAGTCCTTCAAGACCTTCGCTCACGACGTTGCCCTTCAGGTTGCCGCCGTCGCACCGATCTGCGCCACCCGCGATCAGGTTCCGGCCGAGACCGTCGAGCACGAGAAGCAGATCTACATGGCCCAGGCTGCCGAGTCCGGCAAGCCCGAGGCTATCCAGGAGAAGATGGCTGTCGGCCGTCTGGAGAAGTTCTACAAGCAGTCCGTGCTCACCGAGCAGGAGTTCATCAAGGACAGCTCCCTCACCATCAAGAAGTACGCTGAGCAGGTCTCCAAGGAGCTCGGCGACACCATTACCGTCGTTGCCTTTGACCGTCTGGTCCGTGGCGAGTAAATAAGCTCTTGTAGCTGGTAATGAGCAGGCTGTGGGTTTTACTCACAGCCTGCTTTTTCATGGCTCTTATCAGAGCCTTTGATATCATATTGAGAGTCTAATTAAAGGAGGATCGCTTTGTCCGACATCCGATATAAACGCGTGCTTCTTAAGCTTTCCGGCGAAGCACTGATGGGCGACGGCCAATATGGCATTGACCCCAAGGTTACCGACCATCTTGCCAAGCAGGTCAAGGAGCTGCTCGCCGTTGGCCATGAGGTCGGCGTCGTTGTCGGCGGCGGCAATATTTTCCGTGGCATGGCCGGCGCTGCCGGTGGCATGGAGCGTGCTCAGGCCGACTACATGGGCATGCTCGCGACCGTTATGAACGCGCTCGCCCTGCAGGATGCTTTCGAGCATAACGACGTTCCCTGCCGTGTGATGAGCGCTATCCAGATGAACGAGATCTGCGAGCCCTATATTCGACGTCGCGCCATCAACCACCTTTCCAAGGGCAACGTCGTTATTTTTGCCGCCGGTTCGGGCAATCCGTACTTTACGACCGACACCGCCGCGGCTCTTCGTGCGTGCGAGATCGGCGCCGAGATTCTGATTAAAGCCACCAAGGTTGACGGCATCTACGACAAGGATCCCGTCAAGTGCGCCGATGCCGTCCGTTTTGACAAGATTACCTATCACGAGGTTCTCGTTCGCGGCCTGCAGGTTATGGATTCCACGGCTACGGCTCTGTGCCAGGATAACCGTATGCCTATTTTGGTCCTCAACATCGATGGCGAGGACACCGTCAAGCGCGCGCTCGCGGGTGAGCCCGTCGGCACGCTCGTCTATCAGGAGGATTAAGCATGGCAGAGAACATCACCGCCCATATGGACAAGTCGCTCGAGTCCCTCAAGCATAACTTCTCCAAGGTCCGTACCGGTCGCGCCAACGCCAACATTCTGTCCGACATCACCGTTGATTATTACGGTGTCCCCACGCCGGTCACGCAGGTTGCCGCCGTCAAGACCCCCGAGGCTCACATGCTGCTCATCGAGCCGTGGGACAAGGCGCTCATCAACGCTATCGTCAAGGCCATCGGCGCTTCCGATCTGGGCATTACCCCCAACTCCGATGGCACCGTCGTTCGTCTGCCGTTCCCGGCCCCCACTGAGGAGCGCCGTCGCGAACTCGTCAAGGAGTGCCGCGAGTACGCCGAGCAGGCCAAGGTGTCTATCCGTAACATCCGTCGCGACTTTAACAATAAGCTCGAGCGCGATGAGGAGCTCACCGAGGACGATGTCCGTCGCGAGCAGGCCAAGGTCCAGAAGCACACCGATGAGTATGTCGCCAAGGTCGAGGAGCTTCTGAAGGAAAAAGAAGCCGAGGTCATGGAGATCTAAGGTGCAATACGACGAGCATAAACTGGTCGAGTACTTTGCCGACGCCCCTGCGGGCGTCGGTTTTTCCGACCTTGACCTCAATAACATTCCGCACCATATCTCGTGCATCATGGACGGCAACGGTCGTTGGGCCACGTCGCGCGGTCTTGCACGCACCGAGGGTCATAAGGCAGGTATCCTCTCGCTGCGCGAGATCATTACCGCCTGCGTGCGCCTGGGCGTCGACGTGCTTTCTGCCTATGCGTTTTCTACCGAAAACTGGAACCGTCCGCAGCATGAGGTCAACGTCTTGATGCATCTGTTTGCCAAGACGTTTATCGACGAGCTGCCGCTTCTGAAGCGCGAAAATGTGCGTGTTGTCTTTTTGGGCGACATTTCCGCGCTGCCCAAGAAGACCCGCGACGTTTTTGAACGCGGTCTTGCCGAGTGCGCCGATCACACCGGTATGACGCTGGCGCTTGCCGTCAACTACGGCGCGCGTGCCGAGATTTCCCGCGCTGTCCGTCAGATTGCACTCGACGCTGCCGCCGGTAAGATCGATCCTGCCGCAATTGATGACGACATGGTGGCTTCCCACCTCTATACTGCCGGCCTTCCCGATCCTGAGCTTGTGATTCGCACCTCTGGTGAGCTGCGCCTTTCGAACTATCTGCTGTGGCAGGTGGCTTATTCCGAATTCTACGTCACCGATACCTATTGGCCCGACTTTGATCGTTGGGGCCTTGTCGACGCCATTTTGGCCTATCAGGGCCGTGACCGTAGGTTTGGTGGACTGAGCAAGACCGAGGAGGCTTAATCGTGTCCGATCGTCCCAAGGCATCTGCTCCCAAGACGCCTGTGCGCAAAGCTGCCACTGCGGGAGCGCCTGCAGCGAAGAGCGGCACCGGTTCGTGGCTGGCGGGCTTTATTACCCGTGCCGCCGCCGGTCTCGTCTACGCCGTTGTCTTTATCCTGTGCCTGGTTTTGGGTATCGTGCCCACGGCCATCTTTGTTTCTGTCATGAGCGGTCTGTGCTGCTATGAGTTTTTCCGTATGACAAGGCTCGATGGCAAGATGGCTAACGAGCGCATGGGTATTGCTGCCGCCGTACTCTTTCCGCTGTCGGCGTTGGGCGATTCGATGTTGCTGAATGCCCTGCTTTTTGCCTTGATGCTCGCTGTGGGCATTTGGTATGTCTGGTCGCCGCGCACCCGCATCTCTGATGTGGCCGTGACGCTCATGGGTCCCATCTACACTGGCTTTATGCTGTCGGCTATCGTGCTGCTGCGCGATGCCGTGCCCGGTTTTGCCGGTGCCCTGCTTTCAGTGGGCGTTTGCGCGTCCCTTTGGGTCTCCGATTCGTTTGCCTACATCGTGGGTAGCCGTATCGGCAAGCACAAGATGGTCCCCAAGATCTCTCCCAAAAAGAGCTGGGAGGGGTTTGCCGGCGGCATCCTGGGCTCGGTTTTGATTTGGCTCATCCTGTGGGCGACGCACTTCTACAAGCTCAGCCTGCCCTATGCGCTGCTGTGTGGCGTGGTCGTGTCCATTCTGGGCGTTATCGGCGACCTTATCGAGTCGCGCATCAAGCGCGGTGTGGGCGTCAAGGATTCCGGCAACCTTATCCCGGGCCACGGCGGAATGCTCGATCGTAGCGATTCGCTTATCTTCGGCTGCATTACCGCGCAGCTGTTGCTGATGATCGGAGGCGTGCTGTAATGTCCTTCCAGACGACGTATGGCCCCGATGGACGCCTTCGCGTTGCCATCCTGGGTTGTACGGGCTCTATCGGCACCCAAGCGCTCGATGTGTGCCGCCAGCATGCCGATCGCCTGCAGGTGACGGCGCTGTCCGTTAACTCCAGTACCTCCGAGCTCGTTGCCGCTGCCCGCGAGTTCTCGGTTCCGGCGGTTGCCGTGGCCGATGCCGCTCATGGCGATGACGCCGTGCTGCAGGAGTTGCCCGAGGGAACGAAGCTCGGCGTTGGCGCGCAGGCGGTTTGCGAGCTCGCGCGTCGCGACGATGTCGACTGCGTGCTCGTCGCTATTGTGGGCGCCGCCGGTCTCGAGGCGAGCCATGCGGCCTTGACCTCGAATAAGCGCCTTGCCCTTGCCAACAAGGAGTCCCTCGTCGTCGGTGGCGACTTGCTTATGCCGTTGGCACAACCGGGCCAGCTTATTCCGGTCGACTCTGAGCATTCCGCCATCTACCAGTGCTATCTGGGGGAGAACCCGCGCGAGGCCCACTGCATTTGGCTCACCTGCTCGGGCGGTCCGTTCTTTGGCCGCACGCGCGACGAGCTCGATCGCGTGACGCGTGCCGATGCCCTCGCGCATCCCACGTGGGCCATGGGTGCCAAGATCACCATTGACTCCGCTACCCTCATGAACAAGGGCCTGGAGCGCATTGAGGCCATGCATCTGTTTAACTGCGACCTCGATTTCATTAACGTGGTCGTGCAGCGTCAGTCCAAGATTCACTCTATGGTCGAGTTCGCCGACGGCTCCGTGATGGCGCATCTCGGTGCATCCGACATGCGTATTCCCATCCAGTTCGCGTTCTCGTATCCCGAGCGTTGGGATACTCCGGCGCCTCGTATCGATTTCCGCGAGCTGGGGCAGCTCGCGTTTGATGCTGCCGACATGGATACCTTCCGCTGTCTGGCACTGGCCGAGTGCGCCGGCAAGATGGGTGGCACCATGCCGTGCGTGCTCAATGCCGCCAACGAGGTCGCCGTCGATGCCTTCCTGCACGATGGCTGCAGCTTTACCGATATCGATCGCATTGTGGAATCCTGCATGGACGCCCACGATATGCAGGCGGTCGATTCGTTTGAGCAGCTTCGCGACATCGATGCGTGGGCGCGTGAAAAGGCTGCGCAGGTGCTCGCCGCAACCCGTTCCTAACCCATAAGGATTGCTTTTTCGTTTTATGGATACTGTTCTGAGCGTTCTCTCATCGGTCTTTTGGGGCCTGCTGATGCTTTCCGTCCTCGTGTTTTTGCACGAGGGCGGCCACTTTTTGGCGGCGCGTGCCTGCGGCGTCCGTGTGACCGAGTTCTTTTTGGGTCTGCCGTGCCGCTTTGACATCCATTACACGTCGCGTCGCATTGGAACCAAGTTTGGCGTGACCCCGCTGCTGCTGGGTGGCTACGCTGCCATCTGCGGTATGGATCCGACCGATGTCTCGTGCGCCGATCGCGTGCTCGCGGCTATCTATCGTCATGGTCGCGTGACCGTGGCCGACCTTGCTGTCGAGCTCGAGCTTTCCGAGGAGGTTGTGCTCGAGGCATGCGCCCTTTTGCTGGGCTGGGGCTCCATCGCGCCCTGGTATGAGGAAGGGGAGAAGCCCTCGCCGAGCTACTATCCCACCAAATATCAGACGTTGCCGCGAGACACGGCAGGCTATACCACCTTTGATGGTCGCCGTTTCGATCGCGAACATGCGACTGCCGAGGGCGATGTGTGGGAGCTGCCGTTCGGCGAGGCCGAGTTCCTTGCGCAAGAGCGCTCGCACACCTATTTGGGCCAGGGCTTTGTCAAGCGTGCCTTTATGCTGCTTGCGGGCATTATCGTCAATATCCTGACGGGTTTTTTGCTCCTTATGAGCATCTATTCCATTGCGGGTGTCACCGTGCCGATGGATACCAACGTGATCGGTCAGGTTGACGAGGGGTCTATTGCCGCCAAGGCGGGTATCGAGGGCGGTGACGCGATCCTTTCGGTTGACGGTGTCTCATGTTCCACTTGGATGGATGTCTACGATGCCATCGGCAAGGCTGCCGGTAAGGACGATATTGCTATTGAGTATGAGCGCGATGGCAAGCAGTGTTCGACCTCGGTCGCACTCAAAGAGGACGAACGTCTGGGCGTTTATGCCTCTACGCAGGTGGTCCGTTTGGACCCCATCACCTCGGCGCGCCTCTCCTTCTCGTATGTTGCGCAGACAGCGGAGGGCGTGATGCGCCTGCTCCAGCCGCAGCATACGATGGAGATCCTCGATCAGTCCTCTTCGATCGTGGGTATTAGCGTCATGTCCTCGCAGGCAGCTGCTGCCGGTCCCGTCACGTTCTTGTCGTTTGCCGCGCTCATTTCGTTCTCGCTTGGCTTTATGAACCTGCTGCCCATCCCACCACTCGATGGCGGCAAGCTGCTTATTGAGATCATTCAAAAGATTGCTGGCCGCGAGCTGCCGCTCAAGGTCCAGACGATCGTGAGCTATGTGGGCGTCGCGCTCTTCGCATTGCTGTTTGTCTATATGCTTCGTTCCGACATCCTTCGATTTATTCTGTAGGGGAGTGTTTGGATTGTCTTTATCCCATCCTTTGCCTCGCGAGTTGACGCGCCCCGTGCATGTGGGCGGCGTGCAGATCGGTGGTGGCGCTCCGGTCGTGGTTCAGTCTATGACCTGCACCGATACTGCTGATGCCCAGGCAACGCTTGCGCAAGTGTGCGCGTTGGCGCAGGCTGGCTGCGATATCGTGCGCGTGAGCGTGCCTACCGAGGCTGCGCTCGAGGGCTTTCGCACGATTTGTGCCGAGTCTCCGGTGCCAATCGTCGCCGATATCCATTTTAACCATAAGCTTGCCATTGGCGCTGTCGAGGCTGGTGCCTCTAAGCTGCGCATCAACCCCGGCAATATCGGCGATTGGGCTAAGGTCGATGCCGTCATCGATGCCGCGGGTGCCGCGGGCTGCGCGATTCGCATTGGCGTGAACGCGGGCTCGCTTGAGCAAGATATTGCCGAGCGCGACGACCTCACGCAGCCCGAAAAGCTCGTGATGTCGAGCGAACGCTTTGTGCGGCACTTTGAGGACCGTGGGTTTACCAACATCGTGCTATCCGCCAAGGCCCATAGCGTACAGACGACACTTGATACCTATCGCGCCCTGTCGCGCGAGATACCGCATGTTCCGCTCCACCTGGGCGTGACGGAGGCGGGGACCAAGCTTCAGGGCACCATCAAGAGCTCTGTAGGCTTGGGTATCTTGCTTTCCGAAGGCATCGGTGACACCATGCGTGTGTCGCTCACGGCCGATCCGGTTGAGGAGCCGCCGGTCGCCTGGGGAATTCTACAGTCGCTGGGCCTGCGTCGCCGTGGTCCCGAGATTGTCTCGTGCCCCACGTGCGCCCGCTGCCAGGTTAACCTGATTCCCATCGCCGAGGAGGTCACCGAGCGGCTTAAGAACTATTCCGCGCCGCTTTCGATCGCCGTGATGGGATGTGCGGTCAACGGCCCCGGAGAGGCATCTGACGCCGACCTGGGTGTTGCCTGCGGACGTGGTCAGGGCCTGCTCTTTTCGCATGGCCAGATCATTGGTAAAGTAGCTGAGGATCAAATTGTCGACGCGCTTATGGCCGAGGTCGACAAACTTATTGAGGAGAAATAAATGACCCGAGCAATGTATATGTCTAAGCTCTATGCGCCGACGCTCAAAGAGGATCCGGCGGATGCCGAGCTAGCGAGCCACCGTCTGCTGCTTCGCGCTGGCATGATCCGCAAGGAGGCCGCCGGCCTGTATTCCTATCTGCCGCTCGCTTGGCGCTCGATCCGCAAGATCGAGAACATCGTGCGCGACGAGATGGATGCCGCCGGTGCTCAGGAGCTCATGATGCCCATCATGGTCGATGCCGAGCTGTGGCGTGAGTCCGGCCGTATCGATGCCTATGGCAAGGAGCTTGTGCGCTTTGATGACCGCCACGGCCGCGAGTTTGTGCTCGGACCCACGCACGAGGAGACCGTCACGGCCCTAGTGCGCAATGAGCTGCGCTCCTATAAGCAGCTGCCCGTCAACCTGTACCACATTCAGGACAAGTTCCGCGACGAGTTCCGTCCCCGTTTTGGCCTGATGCGCGGTCGCGAGTTCATCATGAAGGACGCCTACAGCTTCTCTGCTACGCAGGAGAGCCTGCAGGAGGAGTACGACAAGATGAAGCAGGCCTATGCCAACATTTGCGAGCGCTGCTACATCAAGGCTCTGCCCGTTGTCGCCGACTCCGGCGAGATCGGTGGCGATACCTCCGTCGAGTACATGGCTTTGGCCGACGCTGGCGAGGCTTCGCTCGTCTACTGCGACGATTGCGGCTTCGCTGCCGACGATGAGGCCGCAAGCACCAAGGTCGTTGTGACCGAGGGTCCTGGCGACGGTACGCTTACCAAGGTCGAGACTCCGGGCATGGGCACCATCGAGGCCGTTGCAAAGTTCTTCGGCTTCCCCGAGAACGGCACGCGCAAGTCTCTGGCACTCCTCGACGCCGAGGGCAAGCCCGTCGTGGCCATTGTTCCGGGCGACCACGAGCTCAACGATTGCAAGGCCGAGCATGTCTTTGGCAAGGCCTATCGCATGATGACTGATGAGGAGCTCCAGACCTACGGTCTGCATAAGGGCTTTATCGGACCGGTTAACCTGCCCGAGGGCATTCGCCTGGTGTGCGACGAGAGCCTGCGCGAGTCCAAGCAGTGGGCCTGCGGTGCCAACGAGGTCGATTATCACTTTACCGGTGCCTGCCCCGAGCGCGACTTTACCGTCGACGAGTGGGCCGACCTGGTAACCGTCGTTGCCGGCGATCCCTGCCCGCACTGCGGCAAGCCGCTCTCTGCTGCTCGCGGCATCGAGGTCTCGCAGGTCTTCCAGCTGGGTACCAAGTATTCCGAGGCCATGGGCGCCACCTTTATGGACGAGGACGGCAAGGAGAAGCCGCTTATCATGGGTTGCTACGGCGTTGGTGTGTCCCGCTCGCTTGCTGCCGTCGTGGAGCAGCACAACGACGAACACGGCATCGTCTGGCCGGTCTCCGTTGCCCCGTACGAGGTCGCGGTGATTCCGCTCGATCCCAAGAAGGAGGAGTGCGCTAACGTTTGCGACCAAATCGTCGAGGGCCTGTGCGCCGAGGGTATCGAGGTTGTCGTCGATGACCGTGACGAGCGTCCTGGCTTTAAGTTTGCCGATAACGACCTCATGGGCTTCCCGTATCAGGTCGTGCTTGGCAAGCGTGGCCTCAAGAATGGTACTGTGGAGCTCAAGGACCGTGCCACGGGCGAGCGTGAGGACGTGGCGATCGACGAGGTCGTCGCCAAGATTGCCGAGCTTGTTAAGGCGGCCCGCCGTTAATCGACGTTTCTGCTATTAGATGTAATTGCGGGGCTGCTCCGTATCTCTCTTAGGATGAGATGCGGAGCAGTCTATTTTGTTGGAATAAACTCGATGGGTAAAGAAAACCCCACAGCCCATATGAGCTGCGGGGTTTTCTTGTGCCTCCGATGCGAAATAAATCGCTCAGATATTACTGATAATCGACGACGTCGATCCAGTTCTTCAGGAACTCATCGTTCACGTTGCGCTTACGAGCGAGCTCGGAAGCGGCGACGATGCTCGTCCACTGACGCACGACCTGCATGGGCATGTCGGCGCGGTCGCAGTAGAGCTCCAAGTAGGCCTCAGCCTGGTCCTTGCTGTTGAGGGCGAAGAGCAGGTAGGTGGTGGCAACGTCGGCAGCAGGGGAGCCCTGGGTGGCGTGTGCCCAGTCGCACACATAGAGTTGGCCGTCGTCGCCGACGATGACGTTGGAGGGGTTGAAGTCGCCGTGGCAGACCTTGAACTCCTTGGTCATGCCGTCCAGACGCTCCTGAAGGTTGTAGCGCGTGGTGGCATTGAGCTGATCAAGGCTGTCGATCATGCGGGCGAACTTGTCGCGCTGACGGTTGAGCAGCGGGGAGGTATAGCCGTGGATCTCGATCTGGAGGTCGACGAACATCTCGAGATACTCACCAAAGCGCTGGGGCTCAGCAGTCATCTTCTCGGCAAGGGTGGTGCCCGGAACCTTCTCGGTCACGAGCGCCCAGCCGTTGGCGTTCTCGAGCTGGGAAACCTCGAGAGCCTTGGGGCTGCGGATGCCGCACTCATTGATGCGGGCAAGATTCAAAGCCTCGTTGAACACGTCGGAGACAGGCTTGGTCTCGTTAAAGACCTTGACGATCTTGTCGCCCAGGTCGTAAACGACCTTGTTGCCACGGCGGACGAGCTCGGTCTTGGAATCGGGTAGCAGCATGGTTGCATCCTTTCAACGATGCGATAGAAGCGACGGCGGGGGTGTGTGAAACACCCGTGCACCCCCGCCGTTAAAAACCGTGCTAAAACTAGCAGACGGCGTAGTCCTGAGGCTCGCGGCCGTAGTAGGCGTCCAGGTAGAGCTCCTTGATCTCGCTCATGAGCGGGTAGCGCGGGTTTGCGCCGGTGCACTGGTCGTTGAATGCCTGCTCGGTCATCTCGTCGAGGGTGTCGAGGAAGTACTGCTCGTCAACACCGTAGTCGGCGATGGTCTTCTTGACGCCGATGAAGTCCTTGAGTTCCTCGAGCTTCGTGATGAAGTTCTCGAAAACCTCCTTGTCGTCCTTGCCCTCGATGCCGCAGTACTTGGCCATCTCGGCGTAGTTGTGCAGCGCGTTGGGGTAAGGATACTGGGAGAAGGTACCCATCTTGACGGGAGCCTCGGCGGCGTTGTAGCGCATAACGCGGGTCAGGATGACAGCGTTTGCGAGGCCGTGGGGCAGGTGATGGAAAGCGCCGAGCTTGTGAGCCATGGAGTGGTTGAGGCCCAGGAAGGCGTTGGCGAAGGCCATACCGGCCATGCAAGAGGCGTTGTGCATCTCCTCGCGGGCATGCGGGTCCTTGGCGCCGTTCGTGAAGCTGGAGGGCAGGTTCTCGAAGACGAGCTTAGCAGCGCGCTCGGAGAGGCCCTTGGTGTAGTCGGAAGCCATGATGGAGACGTAGGACTCGATGGCGTGGGTCATGACGTCGATGCCGGAGGCAGCGGTCAGGCCGCGCGGGGCGGTCATGCAGTTGTCGGCGTCGACGATAGCCATGTTGGGGAGCAGCGCGTAGTCGGCGAGCGGCCACTTGATGCCGGTCTCCTTGTCGGTGATGATGGCGAACGGCGTGCACTCGGAGCCGGTACCCGAAGAGGTCGGGACGGCGACGAAGTAGGCCTTCTTGCCCATCTCGGGGAAAGTGAAGATACGCTTGCGGATGTCCATGAAGTCCATGGCCATGTCCTCAAACTTGCACTCGGGGTGCTCGTACATCATCCACATGATCTTGCCGGCGTCCATAGCGGAGCCACCGCCGACGGCGATGATGACGTCCGGCTCAAAGAGAGCCATCTGCTTGGCGCCGCGACGTGCGCACTGCAGCGACGGATCGGGCTCGACGTCGTAGAAGCAGTCGTGGGCGATGCCCATCTCGTCGAGCTTGGCCTCGATGGCGCGGGTGTTGCCATTCTTGAAGAGGAACTGGTCGGTGACGATGAAGGCGCGCTTCTTGCCCATGACGGTACCGAGCTCGTCGAGAGCGACGGGCGTGGAACCCTTCTTGAAGTAGACCTTCTCGGGAGCGCGGAACCACAGCATGTTCTCACGGCGCTCGGCCACAGTCTTAACGTTGATCAAGTGCTTCACCCCAACGTTCTCGGAGACGGAGTTGCCACCCCAGGAGCCGCAGCCCAGGGTCAGAGACGGCTTCATGCCAAAGTTGTACAGATCACCGATGCCGCCGTGCGAGGACGGGGTGTTGATGACGATACGGCAGGCCTTCATGACGTGCTCGAACAGGCTGATCTTCTCGGCCTGGGCGGGGTGCACGTACAGAGAGGCGGTGTGGCCCGGGCCACCGGCGAGCACCAGGTGCTCGGCCTTGTCGACGGCCTCCTGGAAGTCCTTGGCGTGATACATGGCCAGGACCGGGGAGAGCTTCTCGTGGGAGAACTCCTCCTTGGCGGGGTCGGTGGAGGTGACCTCGGCGATCAGGATCTTGGTCTTGGCGGGAACCTCGATGCCGGCGAGCTCAGCGATCTTGGCAGCAGCCATGCCGGGGATGCGGTGATCGAGGGCGCCATTCTTGAACATGGCGGCACGCAGTGCCTCCATCTCGGCACCCTGCTTGACGAAGTAGCAGCCGCGCTTCTGGAACTCGGCCTTAACCTGGTCATAGATGGTGTCGATGACGGTCACGGACTGCTCGGAAGCGCAGATCATGCCGTTGTCGAAGGTCTTGGAGTGGATGATGGAGTTGACGGCGAGCAGCACGTCGGCGGTGTCGTCGATGACGACCGGGGTGTTACCGGCGCCAACGCCTAGGGCGGGCTTGCCCGAGGAGTAGGCGGCCTTGACCATGCCCGGGCCACCGGTGGCGAGGATGATGTCGACGTCGCGCATGACCATGTTGGTCAGCTCGATGGAGGGGACATCGACCCAGCCGATGATACCCTCGGGGGCGCCGGCCTTGACGGCGGCGTCAAGCACGAGCTTGGCGGCGGCGATGGTGCACTTGGCGGCAGCCGGGTGCGGGGAGATGATGATGGCGTTGCGGGTCTTCAGGCTGATCAGCGTCTTGAAGATCGCAGTGGAGGTGGGGTTGGTCGTCGGGATGACGGCGCCCACGATACCGATGGGCTCGGCGATCTTGGTGATGCCATAAGCCTCGTCGCGCTCCAGGACACCACAGGTCTTGGTGTTCTTGTAAGCGTTGTAGATGTACTCTGCGGCGTAGTGGTTCTTGATGACCTTGTCCTCAAGAACGCCGCGGCCGGTCTCCTCGATGGCCATCTTCGCCAACGGGATACGAGCCTTGTTGGCGGCCATGGCGGCCTCATAGAAGATCTTGTCGACCTGCTCCTGCGTGTACGTAGCAAAAAGCGCCTGGGCCTCTCGCATCTGAGCGAGCTTAGCCTCAAGCGCCTCTACGTTGTCCACGATTGCGGGAGTAGTGTTTTCCGGTGACTTTTTCACCATTTGTGTCTCCTTGCGATCGGAGATTTACCCTACGCCTTGCATGATAGCAAGAAATTATTCGGCGAACGGTCAGATTCCTCTAAAAGGCACACTAAAACGCTTCAATAAACTGAAGCGTTTTAACCATTTAACTAAAAGCTCAACGTCTTCTCCGGGCGAATTCCTAGTTTCCCCATGGCTATGGTGTGGAGTTTGTTCATTGTTTGTTCATTAGGTCTTAGGAAATTAATGCACATCGATCAATTCTGGCTGGTCGTGACACTAATTTTTGGTCGTTTCTATTTCATGGCAATAAACGCGTTCTCTTGTCAGACAAAACACTGGTATTAAACTAAAACCAATGTGCCAGACAGTACATTCAGTAAGAGTGAAATATATGCCTTTGCCTCTGGGTATTTTGTCGCCCTTTACCGGTTCATGTCAGTTGAGTAGAAAGGGCGGTTTGTGAGATTGCCACGTTGCAGGCGAGCTCTCGTTTGGCTCGTCTCTTTTTTGTTCGTGTTTAATACGATTCCTACGAGCGTATTTGCTGACGTAATAGTGAATAATGACCCTCAGCAAAACACGACTTCGGAGAATCTGTCTAATGAATCTGCTGATAGTGATTCTGGGTCAAGGGGGGGCGGTCGAGGCTTCGTCTAACGACAATACGGTTTCAAGTGATGATCAAAAACCTGAATCTGATGTCTCGGATAAGCAGTCAAACGATGTGAATGTGAATGAAACATCTGATGAATCGAATTCTGATGCAGCAGAATCTGGTGTTTATCAAGTTAATGATCAATCAACATTTGAGGATGCGCTGAATAAAATCGCCTCCGATAATTTATCGGAGATCAGACTTGTCCTAAAAGGCGGCTCGTCTTTTGTGGTGCCGACCCAAGATTACGTTTCGACTTTCGGCGTTGCTAACAAGAAGATTACCGTGACGAGTGACGGTGATAATCGCGCAACCTTGCACTTCTCCAACCGTGCCATGCTTTCCGGATCTTGTACTTTTGACAACGTCGAAGTGGTTGGTTCAGGAAAATTCTATTGCAATGGTTTCGATACCGTTTTCACTCGTAACTGCGAGCTCAACCTCTCTGAAACACTTTATGGCGGTGGCTATAGGTCGACTGTCGATCACACACATGTGGTGATAGCCGCGTCTGGATATATCAATCCTGGTAGTGGCGCTGGCCTTCATGACGTCATCGGTGGTTCATATCAAGGGTCCGTCGAGCATGACACCTATCTTGAGATCAGCGGTAACCTTCGCATGGCTAGCGGTAATCACGTTAATCCCGGTTGCATGCGCGGCGATGGGTCGAGCGGCGATGGAAACGGCTTTCCTGCTGTTTATGTAGGTGGTAACGCCACGCTTGTTTACGACAATGCCAACTCCGAAGTTTCTCCTGCTATCGAAGGCACTTACGGTTGCGAGATGCGCGGCAACGTGACGCTTGATGTTCGCTCGGGTCGGGTAAATGAAATTTGCGGTCATTTTGGTGACCCTGCGCCTATTAAAGGCAACATTCATATTATTGCGGGCAGCAGTACTTATGAAAACACCGACAAAACGCTTCGTCTTAATAGCAATTGGCCAATAATTGGCGCAGGACAAATGATCCCAGATGGAGTTTATGAGGTCGATGGCGATGTCGTTATCGATGCTTACGAGAATGTTTGGGGCTGGGATAAAGGTGGATCGATACCCAATGATGTCCCTTTTATTGAAGGTTCGAAGAAAGCGAACGTTGGCGGATCTATTACCGTTAATGTCCACGGCTCCCATGTTGGCTCTATTTATGGAGCAGAGTGGAGTGCTGTAAACGGTGATATCGCCGTGAACGCTTCTGGTGTTGAGCTGAGGGATGAAGCGGGCGATTCTCATGGGTATGTTTTCTGCGAGAACGACCTGACCAATTCGTCGGATGAGGGATCGAGCGTAAAGGCTAGAGGAAAGCTATCTATCAGTCTGAATAGCGGCAGTGTTGGCTACGTTTCGTTGACTTCGAACAAGAATGTATCGATTTCTGACGGTTCCTTCATTAATATTGCTGGACGACCGGAAATAGCTACGGGCGTTACGGGTGTGTACTATGGGCTTCCCAAGGGGTCTTCTTCTCCCACAATCAATATTGCAGGGACTGTGGCTGAGATTCCTTATATTAAGTACGCATCTGCATTGAATGTTACTGATAACTCCGAAATTACGGCCGGTACGATTTCTTCTGTAAATAAGATCGCTATTACTGGTCAATCGAATACAAATGTAACGACCAAATTTGGTTGCAACAATGCTTCTAGCTATGAATTAATTGAAGACAATGGCCTTCGGGTAGATGAGGGCAGCGTTTTGACGACAGCTGGCTCTCAAGCCTACGTATATGGTTATGTCGATATCAATGGTACTTGGGAGCAACAATACAATACTGCGAAAAACTATAACGATATTTTCGTTAAGGGAACCACCTCTATTGGCAGTAAGGGCATTCTCTTCGATCACGGTTCAAGTAATTTGAAAGGTGCCGTTATTAATAAGGGCACACTTGCCTTAATGGCACCCGCATTATTCCAAGGAAATTACCGTGGCGATGACGCTGAAATTAGACTGCCAGCTGTCACTAATAACTATGATGGCACGGATGATGGCGGCGACATACCCCTTATTGTAAAAGGGGAATCGTCAGGGAAGACTACTGTTAATACGGTGGATCCGAACAATTGGCAGAATTTGAAACTGCCGTCACTCGGAGATAACTACGTACTCTCCAAAGCTAGTGGTGATGCACCTAAGCAAAGCACTTTTATTCTTGGCAACGAGGATGCGGTTGGTGAGGGCTATTACCTTAAGCGCGTCAGGGATGCCGACAGTACTGATGATTTTCACATGTGGCAGGTCGCAGCAAAGTTATCGCTGACTTTTGATGATAATGGCGCATGCGATCCTGCTTATCCTCAAAAGTTTTTGCAAGATAAGACTGCAGATAAGGACAGTTACACCTTCGCGCTGCCCAAGACCGCCCCGACCCGCAAGGGCTGGGCGTTCGACGGC
>CADFMD010000009.1 GCA_902835305.1 Coriobacteriaceae bacterium | reverse complement strand
AGACCGGAGGGGCGCCGGGGGCGGGAATCGCGCACTCCATATTTTGTTCACAAATGAATAGGTCCCTCAGTCGCATCACTGAGGTTAAAACTGAAGCATTGGCTTCTGATATTGGCGATGACCAGCTGGTTTATAGGTGTTAAGGCATCGGTCATCTCTGGAGCGCCACTTTACTCCAAAAGCATCAGCTATTTGTTTCCCGTCGGTAAAAGGCAGGTTTTGTTCGCCAAGCGTTCTTATATATAGAGAAGTTCGGGTTCGAACCCGTGGCGCGGCAACAAAAAAGCGACCAGCCGGAGCCGATCGCTTTCTATTCTATGCTGGATCATCCAGAGGGCGCTTCCGAACTCATTTTCTCGCTGCCATTCATGCTTTCGAAGCATCGTTCGACCTCCACAGCCTCATGTTTTGAGGATCTGCCGTGTTTATCACTGTTATTAATGAGTGTGTGGAAGTGATCCTCATACAGATACGTGCGATCTGCCAGAGAACTGAGAAGCATCTCTCTGCAGCCCTCGTTGCCTATCCTCGCATCTCTCAGGTCTTCCGGAAATTCACAAGCAGTCTTAGAGTCAATTTGTTTCCGTTTTCAGAGACTTGTTTGAGAGTTTTTAAAGACAGTTCAAAACAATAAGTGAGACACCATAAAGCAGAGCAAGATGTGCCGGATAGAAAATGTAGAAGAAATATTTGAGCTTCAGCCCTCGCTTACCATTATAAAGATTGATAAGCAGCAACGAAACGACCGCGGCAGCAACATCAGGATTAAATACATTAGCTGTAGCAAACTCAAATCCGCCGCCAACTATATGGCATGACGAAAGGAGCACTGCACATACTGCAGCAAAGAACATCTTGGCCTTGCTGTCGTGGAATAAATAGAATGCAGCCACAAGCATAATGCCATACACACCGCCATCTAGTTTAGTGTATTCAGCTGCCAGTGCTGTCAAAACAATCAGAGCAGTTTCTGCGATGTATCTTTTCCGTTTTGAAAGACTTTGTATCTTTTCCAGAACAATCAAAAAGACCAAGGAAAGCAGGAGCTCACACATAACATTTTGTTGCCGAAGGTCAAATAGTTGCCCGGTTTGGACGAAATCGTATATGGGCTCCGCAATGATTGCGAAGACAAGCATATTTCGCAGGTACTTCTTTAAGTCATGAGTATGCAAAAATCCCTCAACTATCAAAAAGCAAAATAAGGGAAATGCAATTCTGCCAAGAACATGAAGCACATCCGAAGCCTCGCTTAGAATCGCCCACTGTTCGTCTGATATCTGGCTGTACGATGCGTGAGTCATGATTCCATTGGTCAGGACGATCCTGCTTACATGATCGAGAACCATCGAAATGGCTGCTATTATCTTTAATGTGCTGCCGCTAATTCCATATCTATTTGTTTTCATTTCGCATTCCTTACTTTGGGTGGGCCGTCAGGGGTTCAGCCTGCGCCGCAGGCGGCCGCTGCGGCGCTTCGCGCCATGCGCGCTGCGCTGGCAAACGCTCACGCGTTTACTCAGCTCCGCGCCCTTTCGGGTTCGAACCCGCGTCGCGGCAACAAAAAAGCGGCCGGCATCCGCCAGTCGCTTTTCCATTCTATGGTGGGCCGTCAGGGGTTCGAACCCTGGACCTTGGGATTAAAAGTCCCCTGCTCTGCCAGCTGAGCTAACGGCCCGCGGGTGGCATTGTACCACGGTCTGGGACTATTCCCAACTCCATTGGCCGTTCTGGAAAATCACAACTTCACGTCCATCAGGCGTAATGCCCGTAATATCGATGTCGTCCGTGCCAATCATAAAATCGACGTGCGTGCTCGAGACGTTAACGCCATGCTCCAGGAGCTCTTCCTTGGACATGTCATACCCACCCTCGATACATTCGGGGAAACCGACACCTAGCGCGAGATGGCAGCTGGCGTTCTCATCATAGAGCGTGTCATAGAACAAAACGCCACTTTCACGGATCGGCGTGTTCTTGGAGATAAGCGCGACCTCACCCAGATGAGCGGCACCTTCATCGGTGTCAATGATGCTCGCAAGCGTCGCCTTGCCCACGCGGGCATCGTAGTCCGCTACGCGGCCGGCCTCGAACTTAATCCAAAAATCGTCGACCTTGTTACCGTGGTGAATGAGCGGCATGGCCGAGTACACGATACCGTCGGCGCGCATACGATCAGGCGAGGTGAAGACTTCCTCGGTGGGAATGTTGGGGAAGAAGGGGTGTCCATCGGGCGTCTTGCCCTTGCCGCCGGCCCACTCGTGACCCTTCGTCATGCCAATCGTCAGATCGGTTCCATTTTCCGCGGTGTAATGCAGGCGGTCAAAACGATTGTCGTTCAGGAAACGCAGGTTCTTTTCGAACGCCGCGTCATGAAGCTCCCAGTCGCTCTCCGGGTCCTGGCCATCGGCACGAGCGGTGTGCAGAATCGCATTCCATAGCTTATAGATTGCAACCTCATCGGCGTCTCCCGGGAACACCTCGTGCGCCCAAGCCACGACCGGAGCGCCGGCGATGCACCACGGATTGATGTTGTAATCCAGTCCACGGCGGAAAGCTTTGCACTGCGTATTCCTCGCCTTGGATGCCGCGGCCGGCTTGGCTGGATCGATGCCCTTGAGGGCTGCAGGATCCGCACCCTCAATAAAGATAAAGCAGGCGCCATCCTGGGCCAGGGAATCAAGCTGCAGGCGCTTCCACTCGGGCGTCTGCTCAAAATAGCTTTTATCGACATGCTCGTACGTGAGCCTCGTCACGGCATCATCGGCCCAAATGACCGTCACGTGGCCAGCGCCGGCGGCATAAGCCTCCGCGACCACCACGCGGGCAAAAGGCGCGCACTCGACCGGAGACTGAACGACAACCTCCTGGCCGGGCTTGACGTTTACGCCTTTGCGGACAACCAGGCGCGCATAGTTTTTAATCTTGGGCTCCAGGGCCTTCATGCCCTCCAGAGCTTCTTCGACCGTCAGGGCAGCTCGAATCATGTGCCACTCCATCTATCTATAGGACAATAATAAGGCGCGCCGCAAAAACGACACGCCTTATATCTTAGCGATAAGTGTGAATGCAAACGCTACTTCTTCTTGGAGTCCTTTTTGTCCTCCTCGGCAGCTGCGCGCTCGATAAGAGCGTTGAGCTTGTTCTCGGACATGCCCTCGGCCTGCGCGCGATACATGTTACGCAAGGGACGAATACGAACGAAGTCGTAGATAAAGTCACCCAGGATGATGACATAGGACAAAACGATGCCGACCATCTGAACAGGACTGGACACCGTGCCGCCGGGAGCGAAGTAGAGCGAAGCCCCGATTGCCACGACGAGCACCATGCCGATAGCGAGCACAGCCCACCAAAT
The DNA here is from genome assembly GCA_902835305.1 of Coriobacteriaceae bacterium. Taxonomy (GTDB): domain Bacteria; phylum Actinomycetota; class Coriobacteriia; order Coriobacteriales; family Coriobacteriaceae; genus Collinsella. Next base: position 79,999 of record CADFMD010000009.1, on the reverse strand, counting down.
ACGGCGGCGCTTGGTGTAGTCCTCATCCTGCTTGAGAAGGATATTCGACACCGTGTAGATGCGGTCCTCCTTGGCGCGCTGCTTAGCCTTGCGGGCGCGCTTCTCCTCTTTAGAGAGGCCCTCGAGGTTCTCGCCCTTCTCGAGCTCTTTGCGGCGTGCCTTAGACGAAGCCGGCACGACGCGGACAGAGCTCGCTGCCTGACGGGCAGGCTTAGCGGATGCGGCGGACTTGCGCGCAACCCCGGTAACCTCGTGGGATTGCGTGCGCTTGTTCGTGGCGCTACGGGTACTCACTTATGCGTTCTCCTTCATGCTTGTGAACTGGGAGCCCGTGATGATCTGGAAGGCCTCGCGATAGCGCTCGGACGTGCCATCGATGACCTCGGCGGGCAGGTGCGGGGTCTCCCCCGTCATATCCCAGTTGGCCTTGAGCCAATTGCGGACGAATTGTTTGTCGTAGCTGGGCTGGATCTTGCCCTCCTCGTAGCTGGCAGCAGGCCAGAAACGGCTGGAATCGGGCGTGAGGCACTCGTCGATCAGCGTGACCTTGCCATCGATGACACCAAACTCGAACTTGGTGTCGGCAATGATGATGCCACGGGTCGCGGCGTACTCGGCAGCGGCCTTGTAGATCTTGAGGGAAAGGTCGCGAATCTGCGTGGCGATGTCCTCGCCCACGATCTCGCAGCAACGCTCGAACGAGATGTTCTCGTCGTGGTCACCGATCTCGGCCTTCGTGGACGGCGTAAACAGCGGCTCGGGAAGCTTGGAAGCCTCGGTCAGGCCCTCAGGCAGCTGGATGCCGCAGACGGTGCCGTTCTCGTCGTAGGTCTTCTTGCCCGAACCGGTCAGATAGCCGCGGACGATGCACTCGATAGGAATCGTCTGGGCCTTCTTAACCAGCATGGCGCGGCCGGCGAGGTAGTCACGATACTCAGCAAACTCCTCAGGGAAATCCGCCGGGTCGATGGAAACGAGGTGGTTGGGAACGATGTCGGCAAACTTATCGAACCAGAATGCCGAGATGCGGTTGAGCACCTCTCCCTTAAACGGAATCTCGTCGGGAAGAATGAAGTCGAACGCAGAAATGCGGTCGGTGGCGACCATCAGCAGGTTTTCACCGGCATCGTAGATATCACGAACCTTGCCACGGGAATCCGGACGACGCTCCATCGTTGTCACGTGAGTCACTCCTTACCAAAATACGACAGTAATGCGGGTTCTTTCCCGCACGTTTTCGCAAACTCGGAGCGGCAGGGACGAAACCCCTCCTTCACCGAATAGCGAAAAGCTAGTGCTCCATTGTAGTAGATGCCGCGTCCGCCGTGTGCTCGCGAGGCAGATGAATCGTAAAAGTCGTACCCTTTCCAAGCTCCGACTCCACGGATATGTAGCCGTGATGGCGCTCGACGATCTGTTTAGTCACGGCGAGGCCCACGCCCAGACCGCCCGCCTCACGGGCACGGCTGGCATCGGCGCGCCAAAAACGGCCGAAGATGCGCGACAAGTCATCCTTGGCAATACCGATGCCGGTATCAGAAACGGCGATGCTGACGTGTTTGCGGTCACTGAGCACCGACACCACGACCCAACCGCCCTCGGAGGTGTAGCGCATGGCGTTGCTCATGAGATTGATGACGCATTGTGTGATCATGTCGGGATCGGCTTCGACGACATCGTCGTGACCTTGGGTCTCGTCAGCAAAGCGCAAGCGCAGATCGCGGTCGACAAACAGGCGCTCCTGGGCATTGACGATGGAACGCACGAAAGGAACCATGTCCACCGGCTCAAGGTTGAGCGGAGCCGTGCTGTTTTCCATGCGCGACAGGTCGAGCATCTGCTGCACCAGACGAGCCAGGCGACGCGTCTCGGAAGCAACAGTCTCCAAGTGCTCATCGTCGGTAGGATATACGCCATCCTGCATGGCTTCGACTGTCGCGAGCATGGCCATAAGCGGAGTACGAAGTTCGTGAGCCACGTCTGAGGTCAGGCGCTTCTCGTGTTTCATATCCTTCTCGAGCGAAGTGGCCATCTCATCGAAGGTCTCACCCAGCTGATCAATCTCGTCATCACCGCGCAAACCAGTACGAGCGGACAGATCGCCATCGCGAATTTGCTTGGCCGTGCTCGTAATACGATGAATCGGCTTGGTGAGCATGCGCGACACGAGCGATCCGATAACGACCGAAATGCAGATTGCAACAACCGCGGCGAGGGCCATGGCGTTAAAGGTCTTCTCCCTAAATGCAGAATCCGCCTTGGTGAGCAAGGCATCGGAGCCGATGGCCCATAGCTTTACCTGTCCGACATGCTCGCCCGAAGACGTTATGATTTCGACGTTGGCAACGCTATCGGAGTCGGTTGGAGCAGACGAGACCGGGCTATGCGATGCTTTTTTACCGCTCGAGCTGCTCGACGCCGATTCGCTCTCGCGCACATCGGCGGTCGCGCTTGCCGAAGGCCATGAGTCGTCATAGACGACAACGCCCTTCTTGTTGACGACCTGCATACTCAGGTCGTCGGATACCAAACTCGATGTCGCGACCGTGCGCAGCTCGCCCGCAGTCCAGTTGCCGTTTTCCTCATACGACGTCGCAAGCTTTTCGGCAGCAGAATTGGCGATCTCGACGATATTGGAGCGCGTGTAATCCGAAAAGACCGTGCCCCACACAACAGAGACCACGCCCACCAGCACCAATACCGTCATGAGCGATGTCAGAGCAAAAGCAAGTGCCATGCGCGAGGGATAGCTCATCGTTGGCCGTGAATCGGAACGAGGCGTGTTCCAACTAGCCTTGGAACCCGCCTCGCTCTCCTGCTTGTGCTTTTGTCCGATTTCAAAGCGCGCAGGTGTCATATGTGATTTCCCTATTTCTCGTCCGACTTATCGGTCTTGGCCGGAGCCTCGAAGCGATAGCCGACACCGTGGACGGTGTAGAGCCACTTGGGCTTCTTGGGATCATCGCCCAGCTTGGCGCGAAGGTTCTTCACGTGGCTATCGATGGTGCGCTCATAGCCCTCAAAGTCGTAGCCGAGCACCTTCTCGACCAGCTCCATGCGGTTGTAGACGCGACCGGGGTGACGGGCAAGCGTGGTGAGCAGCTTAAACTCGGAAGCCGTCAGGTCGACTTCCTTGCCCTCGACCAAAATCTTGTGGCCCGAGATATCGATGACCAGATCGCCGAAGTCGAGTACCTCGACGGCTGGCTCGTCGGCCTGATGGGCACGGCGGAACAAGGCGCGTACGCGCGCGACAAGCTCGCGCGGCGAGAACGGCTTAATCAGATAGTCGTCGGCGCCGAGCTCAAGACCGATAATACGGTCCTCGATCTCGCCCTTGGCAGTCAGCATGATGATGGGGACATCCGAGGTATCGCGAATGGTGCGGCAAACGCGCTCGCCGGGGATCTTGGGGAGCATAAGGTCGAGCACGACCAGGTCAAACTGATGCTTCTCGAACTCCTCGATCGCGGACTGGCCGTCGCCGACACCCACAACCCAGTAGCCTTCGCGCTCGAGATAGGCAGCGACGGCGTCACGGATTGCCTTCTCATCCTCGACCAGCAGAATCTTTTTTGCATCTGAAGCCATAACACGGCCCCCCTGTCTCAATCAGCTAAGAACAAGCCCATTTTAACGCACCTGAGCCCGCCGGATGCCACTATGACGCGGCAGCTCGGCGGGCGGTACTCACAATTACAACGCGTTTATTCCCCTGTTGGCGCCTTTTTAACCCCTCTAAGCTTAAAGAGAGAATAGGCGTGCGGTGACCGTCTCGGGTATACCCTGGCTGTTGCGCACCGTGGCGTACGTAAGGAATGAGTCCGATTTTCCCGCCGTAGCTGGATAATCGCCATATTCCAAAGCGCGGTCGGGCGACAACAGCGAGCCATAGGTCTTGGCAGAGGTGTCGATGAGAAAATGCGATGCCTGTACCTTAACGAGATATTTATTCTTCTTGCCGGCAGCACATGCGAGCGGCTCGCGGGACAGAAAGAGGTATGGCCCTCCCTCATTACCGATATACGTGCCCATGTTGCCCAGGCTGCCCACGTCACTATAGGTCGCCTCGATAGAAAACACGAAGGTATCGCCCATATATACGGCCTCGAAAGGCGAGACTGACGAGGGAAGGACTAGCTGGGCACGTTTGGTGTTGTTGCCATCGGTCAGATCGATTGCCGTTATGCCATAGTAGACGCCTTCGTCGTTGCGGACACGCGGCGAGATGGTCAAAATGCCGTCGCTCGCGCGCGGGGCCGATGCAAAGCGGCCCATCGATTTCCAAATTACCTCGGCCTTGGATTCATCAAGCGAGCGACGATAGCAAAACGAATCACTACTCGTTTTATTGCCGCCTGCCGAAGGCATTTTATACCAGATGACCGATGACCCGAACGCCGTAAACAGGGGCGGATCATAGTCCTTGCCACCTCGATCGAGCTCAGCCACGTCGCCAGAGAGCGAAGCGCCCGACAGATTTTGAGCGTAGAGCTTCCACGATGAATTGGCAAAGTTCATCTCAACCCACGCAAACACGCCATCGCCGGCACGGACATCGTAAAAAGCATATCCCGTGCCCTCGATAGGATCCTCGATTAATGTGGTAAGCGAGCCATCGCCCAGGTTGAGCACACCAAGCGTATTGGCATGCAGAGCAGAAGCAGGCGCCATCATCGCGGCGGCGTAGTCGCCATCGCAGTAGTACAGCAGCGTGCCCAGCGGCAGCGTCCACGACGCCGCCGGCTCAAGATCGATATCAACAGCTTCGTACTCATCAGTGATCGAGACAATCTTCGAATCGTCCTTGATAACCTGCGGCTCGCCGGCGGCATCGTCGCTGGTGCCCGTTTTTTTCGAGCAACCGGCAAGCACCGTGGCAGCGCCCGCGGCAGCACCGCCGAGCACAAAGCCACGGCGCGATATTCCATTCTTGATGTGGTCGGCGATACCCATTAGGCGATCTCGGCGCGAGCGGCCTCGATAGCGCGCGTAAGCTGATCGGCGCAAGAGGTCTTTTTCATACCGCAGGTATTACCGGCGAGAACCTCGATTACGCGATCGGCAGGAGCACCCTCGACTAACTTGGAGATTGCCTTGAGATTGCCGTCACAGCCGCCGGTAAACTCAACGCCCAGCACCTTGCTGCCATCGTCAGAGAGATTGAGGTGAATATTGCGAGAGCATACACCCTGCGGCTTGTAGTCAAAACTAATCATTGAGATCCCCTCTCAGAAAGAAATTTCAGACGTCTATTATCCCCGCCTGGGCCGACTTATTATCGCAAGCACCGATTCAACATCCTACGATGCATGGACTCGCGGGGGCAAGATTAGCAGTCCGCACCCCGCGCGTGGACCGTGCGCTTCTCCCGATACATATTGTGGTCGGCGACACGATATACATCGGCCAGCGTATTTCCAGCCGTCTCGACGGTCGCCACGCCAATCGATGCGCTGACCGTCAGGGCCTCATCGCTTACCGCGGCAAGACCGAGACGAAGATCCTGTTCCAGCCCGAGCGCAGACTCGTTGTCAGTATGGGGGCAAACCAGCAAAAACTCGTCGCCGCCAAGGCGCATCGGCAGATAATCCGCACCAGCCACCCGCCGCAGCACGGACGCCGTCCGTCGCAGCAGTTCATCCCCCATCTCGTGACCATAGATGTCGTTGGTCCGCTTGAGATAATTGCAGTCCAACATAATCACGCTCACGGGCAAGTCCTCGTTTACCAGGCTATCTCCGCGCGATTCAAGATAGTTGCGGTTGCGAAGCCCCGTCAGTTTGTCTTGATATGACAGCTCCTCGGCATGCTTGACCATCGATATGTTGTGCGTCGCCACGACGACCGACTCCAGCCGGCCTTGCTCATCGCGATGCTGGGGGACAACCTGTAGCGAGTACCAAGCGCCTCGACAATCTCGCACCTCGGCAGCCAAGTACGGTACGCCCTCCATACGTTCACGAATCGAACTTATATCTACGAGTCCCACAACCGCTTCGCGGCTTTCGGGGCTCACGATATCCCGGCAGACCGTGTCCATAAAGTCATATGCCTCGCTGTGCTCGGCAAATATCTTCGCTATCGCCGGCGACATATTGATCCCCTCGATCTCGAGGGTGTCGAGATGCAAAAGGAAGGTCGAATCGTAGATGGCGCTTATGGCATTGATAATGCCGAGCTGTTTATCCTTTTCGACCAAATTGCGGTGGTCAACGATATTTCGAGCCAACAGCACCACGACCCAAAACGCAAGACACACCAAGACGCCGACGGCGACAAATGAAATCCTGTCAGACATGACCTCAGATTTGGGATATAGCGCAAACAGGCGGTAGTCCTTATATGCCGCACGCACGGCATACCATTCGTCTCCTCGATATTCGATGCGCGTCAGGCCGTCGTCTTTCCACTTAACTCCTACGCTGGTGAGGAGTCGGGCGAGCGACACGTCAGCATCGGCACTGTTGGATGAGACAATCTCCGCATCCTCCATAACAAGCACCGTGGGACCCTGGTGGAAGGTACTGTTCGAAAGCACGTCGGCTATGGCATATGAATAGTCGTCCGCCGTATCGGAAACAAGTGAGCGGTATGCCAGGGCAACGCCGTCGCCATACGGAACAGCACAGACGGCAAAAACGACACCACGGCGCTCATCGACAGTTGAGTAGGTCACTTTGGAACCTTGATACATCGATGCGACCGGCGAACAGGCCAACTCATCTCGCCACAACATGAGCGGATCGCGACCATCGATGTCGTAGTGGGCAGCCATATGGCCATCGGAGTCCATGACCATCAGCCCCGAAAGGTTCTCGGCATGGACAAATTGCTCGATAAGATCGTCGTTAACCTCAACGCGATCAGAGGACAGGAACGTCACAAACGATTCGACCGCGGCGAGCAAATCGTGCGTCGCCTCGGTTTTTCTCCCCTGTTCGTAGCGGTCATATTTTTCGCAAGCGTTCTCCAAAAACACCATGGTTTCTTGGCCAAACCCAAGCGTTTTTTCGAGGCAGCGATGGGTTCCAACCGTATACAACAGGCCTAACAAGACGGCGCTGACAATAACGCTGGCAGCTATGACGTTCAGAGTCTTTCGACTCAAGCGGTGCTCATCAGTTGTCATGAATTTCCTCCTTGCCCGCCCGTCGTCGCTCCTGTCTTGTAATTGCCCACAATACGGTCAATCGTGCCATCTCGATCCATGTCGAACAGCGCGGTATTGAGATCCTTTACGACCGATCCTTCATAGCTGTCATCAAACGCGACGCCCAGGTCAACCGTCATAACATTGTCGGCAAACACACGGTAAACGCCGGGATACTGAGCAACGAGTCGGTCAAGCGACTGGACATCCGCCATCCAGCAGTCAACGTACCCTTTGACTAGAGCGGCTTTGCAGAGTTCGGCAGAGCCATATGATTTGATTTGAACGTCCGACGAGACCCCCAAATCCCCCGCAAGCAATCGGCGTTCACTCACCGAACCCGCAATCACCGCAATGGTCTTACTTCCATCGAGATGTGCCAAGGACTTGATGCCACTCGTTTTCTTGGCGGCAACCGAGACCGTCACGGTTAGATACGGCTCGGTCCAGTAATACTTATCCTCGCGATAACAGGGAGAATAGTCACACCACAGGCAATCGATATCACCGTTTTTGAGCAGCCGGTCGCGATCGTTCCAGTCAATATCGACAAACTGTGGCTTGAGCCCCGCACGCTTGCAGGCCTCGCGGGCGATGTCGATATCGATACCGGCGTAATCGCCCGTGGTATCGACATACACATAGGGGTCGTTATCCGTAACGCCGATTTTGAGCACCGGGAGATCTCTATCGGCTTCATTCGAGGAGGAAGAACTGCTTCGAACGGTATACGTCAGGGCGCCCGCACAGACGGCAACAAGGAGTATGAGCGTAAACGAGACGATGGTGGCCCGCTTGATGCGTCTGGGCACGTGCCCCCTTTCATCGAAACAGCAGTCGGAGTTCATTTTATTACCCGGGCGCATATGCGACAGTAATCAGAACCACCCTTAAAAAGGGTGGTTTGCTCTTAGGGTATAACCCACGGGCCCCGGGCTCGCGTCTAAAGGCGCGGGCCCGGACTTCGTCCAGGCCTAGTGCATCTTGACCCGTGGCGCGCCGGTCGAACCGGCGGCATCACCCCCTCTTGAAGGGGTCCTCGTACTCCTTCACGCTCAGCTTGTCCAGTGCGATGTCGTGGGACTCCTGCTCCCTGATGTACTTGGCGATCGTCGCCTCGTTCAGGCCGACGGTGGACACGTAGTAGCCCTCCGCCCAGAACTTCCTGTTGCCGAACTTGTACTTGAGGTTGGCGTGCCTGTCGAATATCATCAGCGAGCTCTTCCCCTTCAGGTAGCCCATGACGCTCGCGACGCTGTACTTCGGCGGGATCGCCAGCAGCACGTGCACGTGGTCGGGCATCAGGTGCCCCTCGATTATCTCGATCCCCTTGTACTCGCACAGCTTCCTGAGGATCTCCCCTATGTCGCTCCTGATTTGGTTGTAGATCACTTTGCGCCTATACTTCGGCGTGAACACGATGTGGTACTTGCACATCCACTTCGTGTGGGAAAGGCTGTAGGCCTTCTGGGCCATGGCGACCACCCCTTCGACTCGAATTCTTGACGGCCTGAACAATCGTCAATATCGGTCGGAGGGGTGGCTTTGTAAAGCCGTTTGTCTCCACCCGCGTAGCGGGTGGTTTAAAGCTGGCCGCTGCGCGGCCAGCAGACTAAAGTCTTGAATCAGAACCACCCTTAAAAAGGGTGGTTTGCTCTTAGGGTATAACCCACGGGCCCCGGGCTCGCGTCTAAAGGCGCGGGCCCGGACTTCGTCCAGGCCTAGTGCATCTTGACCCGTGGCGCGCCGGTCGAACCGGCGGCATCACCCCCTCTTGAAGGGGTCCTCGTACTCCTTCACGCTCAGCTTGTCCAGTGCGATGTCGTGGGACTCCTGCTCCCTGATGTACTTGGCGATCGTCGCCTCGTTCAGGCCGACGGTGGACACGTAGTAGCCCTCCGCCCAGAACTTCCTGTTGCCGAACTTGTACTTGAGGTTGGCGTGCCTGTCGAATATCATCAGCGAGCTCTTCCCCTTCAGGTAGCCCATGACGCTCGCGACGCTGTACTTCGGCGGGATCGCCAGCAGCACGTGCACGTGGTCGGGCATCAGGTGCCCCTCGATTATCTCGATCCCCTTGTACTCGCACAGCTTCCTGAGGATCTCCCCTATGTCGCTCCTGATTTGGTTGTAGATCACTTTGCGCCTATACTTCGGCGTGAACACGATGTGGTACTTGCACATCCACTTCGTGTGGGAAAGGCTGTAGGCCTTCTGGGCCATGGCGACCACCCCTTCGACTCGAATTCTTGACGGCCTGAACAATCGTCAATATCGGTCGGAGGGGTGGCTTTGTAAAGCCGTTTGTCTCCACCCGCGTAGCGGGTGGTTTAAAGCTGGCCGCTGCGCGGCCAGCAGACTAAAGTCTTGAAAAAAAGCGCCTCGCCCAAGACGGGCAAGGCGCCAAAGGTTGAAATGCATCCGCAAGCGGTCGAATTAGGTTAACCCTACTCGAAGCTCAGCTGCTCCAGGCGATCGAAGACCGTATCGATGCGGGTGAGGAAGTCCCACGGATCAAAAATCTCGTCGAGCTTCTCCTGGCTGACGGTGCAGCGCGGATCGGCCTCGAGACGCTCCTTAAAGGTGGGGCCAGAGACACAATCCTGCACCTCGTGCCAGGTGGCCATGGCGTTCTCCTGCACAATGGCGTACGCATCCTCGCGGGTGATACCCGTATCGACGAGGGCAAGCAGGACCTTGGAGGAGAAGATGAGGCCGCGGGTCTTGTTGAGATTGGCCATCATGCGGGCCGGATACAGCTGCAGGCCGTCGATAACGCGAATGAGGCACTGGAACATATGGTCAAGCGCGATGAAGCTATCGGCCTGGGCGACACGCTCGGCGGAAGAGTGTGAAATGTCGCGCTCGTGCCACAGGGCGACGTTGTCGAAGGCGACCTGGGCGTTGGACTTCACGACGCGCGACAGACCGCAGACCTTCTCCATGGTGATGGGGTTGCGCTTGTGTGGCATGGCGGAGCTGCCCTTTTGGCCCTTGCGGAAGGGCTCCTCGGCCTCGAGTGTATCGGTCTTCTGCAGGTTGCGGACCTCGGTCGCGATGCGCTCGCAGGTGGCCGCTGTAGTGGCAAGCACGCCGGCAAGATAGGCGTGGTGATCGCGGCTGATGACCTGCGTGGACAGCGGGTCGTGAACCAGACCCAGGTGCTCACAGACGTACTCCTCGACGAACGGCTCGATGGAGCTGTAGGTGCCGACGGCACCGGAGATGGCACCGAAGGCAACGTTCTTGCGAGCATCCTCAAGACGATCAAGGTCGCGCTTGAGTTCCCATGCCCAAGAGCCAAACTTCATGCCGAAGGTCATCGGCTCAGCATGGATGCCATGGGTGCGGCCAGCGCAAAGCGTATTGCGCTCCTCGAAGGCGCGGCGCTTGCAGATCACGCCGAGCTTCTTGACGTCCTCGATAATCAGGTCACACGCCTGAGTAAGCTGATAGCACAGAGCAGTATCACCCAGGTCGGAGCTGGTCATACCGTAGTGAACCCAGCGGCTGGGCTTGGGGTCGCCCTCGGGAACATCGGCGTCGATGTACTCCTTCATGTTGGTCAGGAAGGCGATGACATCGTGGCGCGTGACCTCCTCGATCTCATCGACCTTCGCCTTCTCAAAGTTGGCATGGTCGCGGATCCACTGGGCTTCGTCTTTAGAAATGCCGATCTTGCCGAGCTCCGCCTGGGCCTCGCAGGCCAGAACCTCGATCTCCTGCCAAATGGCATACTTGTTCTCGAGGGAGAAGATATGTCCCATCTCCGGGCGGGTATAGCGATCGATCATAGCGGCTCCTTTTTGGTTATTGGCACGTTGGTCGTAACTCAACCATTGTACCGTGCGCGGGTGCGAGTATGGGCAGCAGGCATTAACCTAACATTTTGGAATTGGAGCGGGCATGGGGACATCCGCGTATTTGCTTCGCAAATCCGCACCGGCTGCGGTCGATCTCCTCGGATTCACGGAGACGATGGGGAAGACTTTGTTGAATTGGCCGTCCCAAGGTCTCCCGCGCTCGATGGAGCGGGCAACGGGACGTCCGCGTATTTGCTTCGCAAATCCGCACCGGCTGCGGTCGCCTATCGGCGACCTTGCCTGCTCGCTATAAACGCTTCGCGTTTATTTAACGCTCGCACCCTGTCGGGTTCGAGTCCCGGCACTTTATTGAAAAAGGCACAGTAACGAAACGTTACCGTGCCTGAAATTCGAATGGAGCGGGCAACGGGACTCGAACCCGCGAGTGTCAGCTTGGGAAGCTGATGCCTTACCACTTGGCGATGCCCGCTTGTGTGTTGGCTAGTATAACGCGGTTGTCTTGTTCGATACAAGGGTGGCGATGCTTGTTTTAGCCGTGGAGATTCGTTTGAAAATCGCATCAATTGTGGAGATGAGGACCTTTGGCCTCCTGTTCTCCTTATCTTCTACCTGCGCTTTTGCCTGATTGTTGTATTTGAGCTCAATTTGTCAGGAATTGGGCAAGCTTTTGGTCAGGCTCCGGTACTTACCCGCATGAACCTCGGGGGTAGCCTCATCCTACGCGTCGCAACCTCCCCATGCGGCGCACGAGGGATAAGGAGCAGCCATGTCCAACGCACCCACGCACTCTGTCCACAGCGCAATCGCAACAGGTCCGCTGCTCCTGCTCCTCTTCCTGCTGTTCGGCTGCCTGGCACCGGGAGCCGCATTTGCCGTCGATGGCTACGACCAGCTCGGCTTCCGTACTATTAGCGATGATTGTGGGCCCTTCTTCATCGGCAAGTATGAAGCTCAAGACGCCTCGATTGCCTACTGCATGAACCAGGAACGCCCCGGGCCCACCAAGCCGGGCGGTCCATGGCTCAACTTTGATCAAGGCTGGGTGTGGCTCGATGACGAGTTCGCGGCAATCGTTTGTCACGGATATCCTACCGCCACGTCGTTTGGCGGTTACCATCTTTCACCCGATCGCGCCCGCGCCGCCACCCAGCTTGCCGTATGGATGCTCAACGGCACTACCCATGTCGACGGCACCTACTCCTACACGACCGCTCAGGGCAAAACCAAGAGTGGGCACTTTACCGCCGACAATGAAGTCGTGGCGGCTGCGCGGTGGCTCCACGACAGCGCAAAATCAGGAAGCCTCAAAGCCGCTCCGCACCGCGCGCGGCGCTATCTAGGAACCGTATCGGGCGGCAGCAGACGTCAAGACATGCTCTATGTACTGCCGGCGGTCTCTGTTTCCTTCCAAAAGCAGTCTGCAAACGCTGCCATTACCAGCGGAAACAATACTTATCAGTTTGACGGGGCAACATTCGATGTTTTTGAGAGCGCCAGCGGCGCGCGTGTCGGCACCGTCCAGATGGACAGCAACGGTCGAGCGCAGGCAACACTCCTACCCAGCACGGCATACTACCTAGTTGAAACGAAGGCGCCGGCCGGCTATGTCCCCCGCCCCGATCGCGTTGCCTTTACCACGACGGATAACGGCGGATACGTCACCATTGATGAACAACCCGGCACCATTACCTTGCGCATTGTAAAGCTCGACGCCGCAACGAATGCAGGCCCCCAAGTTGGGGCTTCGCTCGCAGGAGCAGAATTCGTGTGCGTATCGCAATCAACCCCTGGATGGACACAAACTCTCAGGACCGATGAAAGCGGTCGAGCTACCCTCACCGATGTCCCCCTGGGAACCTTTACCATCTATGAATCGAAGGCGCCCGAGGGCTATTTGCCCTCCGGTGACAGTTGGTCTTACACCGTTGGAGCCGACCAGCTCGGCGATTCAGGCGTGGTCGAGATCGAATCTCGCGTTTCCGATATCCCCATTGCGTTTAACCTTGAGATTTCCAAATTCAAGGATTACGGCAATAGCGATCAATCCGGCCTGGAGCAGCCGGCAGGAGATGTTGTCTTTGAGGTTGTCAGTAACAGCTCTCAGCAGGTTGTTGGCACACTGACTACAAACATCTATGGCTTTGCCTCCACCAAAGACCAGCCCGAAGCATGGTTCGGCACAGGCAAGCGACCAGCCGGTGTCCACGGAGCCGTCCCATACGACCGCGCCGGCTACACGGTTCGTGAGGTTCCAGAAACCATCCCCGAGGGTTTTAAACGTGCGGGGGAATGGACCGTCGAGGCCAATCAGATTTCCGACGGCGCCGAGCTTCAATATATCGTGGACAACCACGCTCTGTCGACGCATCTCCAGATTGTAAAACGCGATGCCCAAACAGGCGCCTCTGTTCCCCTAGCCGGATTCACCTTCCAACTCCTCGACAGCAATCACAAACCTGTCTCACAAACATGCTGGTATCCAGCATATAACGTAATGGACACCTTTACGACTGACGCGACCGGCACCGTCACACTGCCCGAATCGCTCGTGCCGGGCACCTATTATGTACGCGAAACCTCGGCCAAAGAGCCCTATCTTGTCGGCGGAGAGATCGAGGTAAACATACCCGCCGATATAAACCTAACGCCCGTTGCAATCGTCTCGTATTATGACCACGCCGCGACCGGAAACATCAGGATCGTTAAAACCGATGCCGTAGACGGCAGCAGCCTCGCGGGCGCCATCTTTGAGATCCGTGCCTCAGGTGATATCGTGCGCCCCGACGGTAGCATTGCCGCGCTCGACGGCGAGGCTGTCGCTACCGTCACGACGGATGAAACTGGAGAAGCACGCGCGGACGACCTCCCGCTGGGATCTGGCACCGCACGCTACGAGGTTGTCGAGACTCAAGCGCCGACCGGCTTCTTGCTCGACCGGACGCATCATATCGTCGACCTTACCTATGCCGACCAGAAAACACCCGTTGTGGAAGCACGACTTAACGTATCCGACGATTACACCAAGGTTGATATCTCCAAGGTCGATGCAAGCGGAGAGCAGGAAGTGAAAGGCGCACAGCTCACCTTATATGGTCCCGATAAAACCGAAATAGACTCCTGGACCTCATCCGACAAGCCGCACCGCATCGAACATCTTGCACCCGGTACCTACTCGTTGCGCGAAACGATGTCTCCGCGGACCTATGACCTTGCCGAGGAGATAACGTTTGAAATAAAGGATACGGGAGAAGTCCAATCCGTCGCGATGAAGGATGCGCCCATCGAGATCAAAGGACAGGTCGACAAGCGTCAGGAACTTGTCCAACCTATCGGGAAGGGTCTGTTGGCTAACGGCGATGGAAAAAACCGCGCCGCGATGCAAACCAATACGGATGGGCTTTTCTCCTATACCATCGATGCTCGAAACGATTCCGCTACTTGGGTTGATGAGTTTACGATTACCGATGATCTTGAGTGCGCCAAAGACGGCACGGCGAGATTCGTCTCAATCGAAACCCCCGTCGCCATCGGCGACCTCAACGGTCTGTGCAACGTGTGGTATCGCACGACGCCGTTGGACTCGACAGACATCGATGAGCCGGCAAACGCGACGCTTGACGATGGGCACGAAAATCCTTGGCTTGAGTCCGACGAAGTAAAAGAGAGCCTTGGTGAGGACTGTCGCCTCGTCGATTACGACGGCTGGCGCCTCTGGAAGGCGGATGTCCCGACCACGGAATCCACCACACTCGAGGCGAAAGAACTCGACCTTGCATCCAATACCGTCGTAACGGGCATTCGCATTGAATACGGTGCAGTAGCCGCCGACTTTACGACTCGAAGCGATGCAGATTCCTGGACCCGCGATGATCTCAAAGATGAGCACGACGACCTTGACGATGCCAAAGCAATCCTTGGCACAGACGCTCGGAGCGCAGTCGTGCACATGCAGGCAACGTCGGCTTATACGCCCCAAACCGCACTCACCAACAGCGCGCGCGTCGATCTTTGCCGCAACGGCGGCGGCGATAAACTTGAGTCACATGACGAGGACAGTGTCATTCAACGCTGTACCCTACCGCGGGACCTACCGTCAACAGGATCAGTTCCCATCACCGCTTGCATCACCGCGCTTCTAACCTCGGGTGCCGCAGCCCTATGGTTCGCTCGCCTTAGGTCGATCCCAAAGAACCGCTAGCACGATGAAAAAAGCGGGCGAGCCAGTCCCCCGGCTCGCCCGCTTTCAATCATTTAAATCGCCGTATCTACTCTGCAGACGAAGATCCACCATCAACGACTGCCTGCTCGGACTCAGGAATCCCATCGGCACCCGTGCTCTGTTCTTGCTCCACCTCTTCGCTGATTGCGGAGGCGGGGGTCGAGCCCTTCGCGCCCACGATATAGGCGGCTCCAAACCCCAACGCAATGGCAATCAAGGTCAAAATCACGTAGACAGGCCAATGGCGCTTAATATACGAAAACACGTTGACTCCTTAGAGCTCCGTCTACGAACGGCGGATAACCTCGGTCACGACCTCGGATACCGTGGCAATGTTCGTCGGGTTGACATTGTGGGGCAGGTCGTCCTCGGTACGAGCGCAAGCCAGACGCGTGCCGTTCACGCCGGCGATGGTGAGGGCTCGGCGGCTCGCCTCGAGCGCGGCGTAGGCATCGGTCTTGGCATAGGGCATCTCGAGCGCGCCACAATCGACATGGAACGACTTGCACACCTTGCTGACCAGGTTCATGATGCGGCGATCGCCCTTGAGCAGCTGCTGTTCGCCCTCAACCGTCACCACCGAAAGCCTACCGGCGCCGACGGATTCAAGATTGATGAAGAATACGCCGCGGAGCTTATCGCGATGCGAAGCCAAGAAGGCCTTCATGCCGGCGCCATCACAATCCGAGGCGCCCGTTGCCACAAACCAGATATCGTGACCGAGCAGCTCATCGTCACCCATAGAGGCGACAGCCGAGAGCATATCTTCGGAAGAAGCGCCGTCGGAAGACGTAGCGCCGCCCTTCCAGCCATCGTCATCGTCCTCGAAATTATCCCACGAACCGATGCCGCGACCGGACTTCTTGGCATCGTAATCGTCTTCGACGCCCAGCCAGTCACTCATGCTGTCCTGTTCGTTTTTCTTTTTACGACCGAACAGGCCGCCCAGGCCGCGCTTGCGAGACTTGGGTGCCGCAGGGGCGGGAGCCGAAATGGTCTCGATCGGCTGTGCGCCCGACGCAACGGGCATAGGAGGCGCAACGGGTGCCGATGTAGGTTCGGGACCCTGGGCGGTAGCAAAGGGGTCGTTGACCTGTGCGGAGGGATCGGGAAGGTCGAACAGCGACGTGCGAGACGCAACGTTTGTCTGCTTCATCGACGGCAGCGACGGATCGGGGACCGAAGCCAGCGGAGACGAGGAGGGTGCAGGCGACGGTGCCGACGCCGGATCGGGAACATTCATCTGCGGACGCGGCGATGCTTGGGAGGAAATCTGGGCCATAAGGGAATCGACCGTTTCGTCCTGGGTGGGAGCGACATTGGCAACCGTGGCACCGGAACCACTCGGGGTCGGCATGGTGAAAATCTGCGTGGAGTAAGGCCTCGACTCATCCGTCTCGGGAGTCTCGGAAACCGCAGGCACCTCCTCCTGCTCGACCTCGGCCGAATCACCTTGATCGGCTGCCGCGTATTGCTCTTCGTCAGAGTTGGCCTCGACGGACTCGTCCTCGGCAGCATCCTGAATTTCGGCAGCATCAATGGGCTCGTCATCGTCTGCCGCGTCGCCCTGCTCATCGGAAACAGGAAGGGGCTCGGCAATCGCGGTGCCTTGCTTTTCAAACGTTATCGTGGAATCGAACTGCGCGGCATCAAACGACATGGTGCTATCGACGTGCTGCTGAGCCTCGAAAGACGTCGTCGCCTCAACAACATCCGTGGACGCCGGTTGCTGGGACTCAAAGGACGTTGTAGCTTCGGCAGCGTCGACGGGCACGGACTGCATAGCCTCGTTCTGCTCGAGCTCTTGCGCCGCGCGCTCACGTGCCGCCTCGGCTGCCTGCTGCTGAGCGATAGCCTCCTGCTCGGCAGCCTCGCGTGCGGCAGCGCGCTTCTCCTCGAAATCGTCGACAAATTTCTTGCCCTTTGCAAGCGCACCCTTAAAGAAGTTGGAAGCACTGGCGCCAATCGAAGAGAACGCGGATGCAATATCGGCATGGGGCGTTGCCGCGGGAATCTCGGCCGAAAAATCAGTATCGCTCTCGTAAGACACGCGCCTCGGCTGTTCAACGTAATCGTCGTCAGGCTCGTCCGCAACGTCTTGCGCCGGCGCGGCGGGGGCCAAAATGTCCAGTCCTGCCGCGGGATCGATCGCGGACACCGCCTCGGGCTCGGCAACGGCAGCGGTAACCGCGGCAGACTCATCATCCACGGTGACGGCGGGCGCAGGTGCAGTCACGACGGGGGCAGGCTCGGGCTCAAACGTCGGCTCCTCGCCCTCCTCGTAATCGAGCGTGCAGGACTCGGGAAGCATCCCGAGCGCACGGATGGAATCCGAACCAAAGCGGATGTTGCCGGCGGCATTGCGATAGAGCTTGGGCTCGGGCTCGGCCGCGACAGGCTCCTCCGCCGGCTCGGCAGCGGAAACCTCGTCATTGAACTCTTCGACCTGGACAGCCTGATTCTGATCCTCGGGAACAATGGCGCCAATCAGCGTCTCGTCGGCAGATGCACCCTCAAAGTCCTCGATCTGCTCGTCGAAATCCTCACCCTGTTCGGGCTCGGCCTGAGCGTCGGGAGCAATCGGCTGACCGAACTCATCCTCGGCGTAGGTAGGCTCTTCATACTCGATGGTGTTGCCGTAGTCGTTTTGCTGTTGGGCCGCGGCATACTCCGCTGCTGCGCGCGCCATCTCCTCGGCACGACGCTTCTGCTCCCCAAAATAGGTATCGAACGGAACATCGTCGGGAAACTCGTTTTCGCCCTGGAAGGGAGCAACGTTGTCCATAACGCCGAGCATAGCGGCGACAGAAGACTTGTTACACACCGCGCCGGACGTATAGGGAAGAATGTAGCGGTTAGAAATGATGTTTGCCGCGTTGGCGAGCGCAACGAGGGAAGCGAGGATCGCGACAATCCACAGCAGAACCTTGAGCGCGCCGGGGAGCGGCAGGATACGCAAGATGGCAACGGCAGCAGGGGCAACCGTGGCAACGGGCAACAGCTTGGCGATGAGCGCACGATACGAAGCATAGGGCTCGCGGGCGAGCAGCTCGGCACGGGGAGAGTCGTAGTGTGCGACAACGACCACCGGGCGGTTGCGCGGAGATGCGAGCGGGCCCGAGGCCTTGTGGTAGGCGATGACATTTTGGCTCACGCCCGTCTTGCCCAGGCGTGAAACCACGGGGTGGCCCGCGCGCTCGAGCACGTAAAGAACGGCGCCGACAATGGCCAGCAAGGTGCCGACCAAGCCGATGCCGCCGCCGATGCCCATCAGCAGGGCGCCGGCAAACGCAAGAATACCGGTAACGGCAAATGCCAACCTGCTGGGCGCCGGGGCATTGAACTCCTGAACCTCGGGATCAAAGCCGTGGTTGCGGAAGATCTGAGCGATATCCTCGGCAGCCAAGCGCTCTTCTTCGCTGCATGCCGGCGTGATGCCGGTGTTCTGCAGCAGGTGGTTAATATAGTTCTGGGTGTTCGCCATGTGCGCTCCACATCCATAATCCGACAAATAGGCCCAATGCATGCACATTAGAACCGTATATAGTCGAAAGTATACCCCGAGCGAGCGCAAACGACCGAATTCGGGCCATCTTAACGCCCCGAGCGGACAAGGATATAGCCTAATCTCCATATCGGACTAAAATCATGGCAGCAAACCACCTTCTCATGCGAGGACTCTATGACGGCAAGCAACGCGACCGCGACAATTAAAAAGGGGAATTCGGAGCCCAGTTTCGATAAAACGGCCCAGCGCATCCTCAATCTTTTCTTTGTGCTCAACAGTTCCCCCGAACCGCTGACGACCGAGCAGATCGTCTTGGATTCTGACCTGGGATATGGCTCGGGCAACATCGACTCGGATAAGCGCAAGTTTCGGCGCGATCGTGACAAACTGCTCGAGCGTGGCATCTTAATCAAGGAGGTTCGCCCCGCCGGCGCGCAGGAGACCGAGGAAAGCTCATGGACAATCGACCGCGAGCACACGTTTGCGGCAGGCGGCCTCATCACCGCAGACGACGCCGATATCCTGCTCAACGCTATCGACCAGACAATAGCGGCCGGCTCATCCACTTTTGCCGCGCCGCTTGCCGATATTCGTTCCAAGATTGCCTACCTCACCGGCAGGACGACGGCGGACGAAGCACCGATCCGCCGCTCTCCCACCGTCGATGCGGTATGGAGCGCCTTTGCCGAGCGATGCGCGCTGCGATTTTTATATCAGAACGGACGCGGTGAGCAGAAAGAGCGTACCGTCTGCGTCTACGGCATGTTCGAGCGCGAGGGCGTTGCGTACTTCTGCGGCCTCGACAATGCCACCGACGACATCAGGACATTCCGCTGCGACCGTATCGTTCGCGCTTGGCGCCCCTCAAAGGCCTACGCTATCCCTGCGGACTTCAACCTCAGCGACTACCTGTTCTTTGAATTCGATTTTGCCGACCGCCCGCCCGTTGCGGCTACGTTCTCGTTCGCCCCGCAGACGCAGATCGATATGATCAACGGCCTCACGCGCGGGCGAGGTGAGCTCGCACACACCGATTCGGGATGGACTTGGACCGTTGACGTGCGCGATCTTGAAGCCGCCGCCTCATTTTGCATGGCCCACGCCATGGACGGCATGAGGCCCATGGCCCCCAAATCGCTCAAGCAGGCGTGGAACCACCTCATTGAAAGGACGGTGCACGAGCATGCCCGTGCGTAAACTCACCAGCGAGCAGAGGCTCTCGCGCGCCATCGACATCATGGAGGCCCTCTACGCCGCCGGCGAGAGCGGCATGACACGAACCGAGATTTGCAGTCGCTTTGACATCACGGGGGCGTCGCTCGACGAGATTCTCGAGATCGTCTCGACGCTCGCGGACCGAGAATCGGGTGCGCGTATCATCTGCGAATGCCACGGCGAGCGCGTGGTCCTCACCGGTGACGCTGGGCGTGTGCTACCGCTGCGTCTGAGTGCCGCCGAGGGCGCTGTGCTCAACCACGAACTTGAATCGTTGGGGATCGAGCCCCAGGCGGCGGCTCGAATTCGACACGCTCTTCTACCCGAAGAGCTCGGCTATAACCAGCGCGTCTCTGACACCGTCAGCCACGGGTCGCACTGGCAGCAGCTGAGCTGCGCCATTCAGGACGGCGTTCGCTGCCGCATCTCGTATCGCTCGATGGACGATGCACGGCCACGCGAGCGTCTGGTCGACCCCTTGCGCATTACGGCAAACGGCGACCAAACATACCTGATTGCCTGGGACATCGCGGTCGATGAGCAGCGCACCTATCGCATGGATAAAATCGAGGGACTCGCCTTGACGGAAGACTCCGTCGTGTCTCACGTACCGGACGTTGCATCCCTCCACGATTCCCTTGCCCGGACGCAGCGTAGCGCAAAGCTCTTGATGCCATTCGATATGGCGGAGCATCTGAACTGGGCCGGCATCACCCTAATCGAGCGCAGCGGGACAGACATGGCAACGGCAACCGTACATTACGGCTCCGAGCGTTGGCTGCTGAGCCAGATAATCGCAGCGGGCGGAGCCATCCGCATCTTGGATGACCCCGCTCTGTCAAAGCGTCTGTGCGATATGGCAAAAACCCTCGTCTGTCCGCTTTAGCGCCGCCGCTCGTGGCGTGCACGCCACAGCTGTAGATAGTGCCCGATCTGCGCCGATTCGATGCGCTGGTAGGAGCTTGTGGGCAGCGACGTTAAGAACTTCTTGCCATAGCCCTTCGTCACCAGGCGAGGATCCGCCAAGATCAGCACACCGCTATCGGTCGACGAGCGAATCAAACGCCCCGCGGCCTGCTTAACCTCGAGCACCGCCTCGGGCAGCGAATAGCGCGCCCATGCGCGGTCTTCGCGCAGGTTGCGCTCGCACGAGAGCGGGTCCGTGGGGCTTGAGAACGGCAACTTGGGAATGATGACGCAGCGCAGCGTCTCGCCGCTGGCATCAAACCCCTCCCAGAAGGCCTTGAGCGCAAAAAGCGACGAGGTCGGTTCGTTGATAAACCGGTCGCGCAGGCGACGAGGAGATGAGTTGCGCTGCTGGCAGTTGAGCTCCAGACCCGCACGGGCCATCTTGGGCTCAACGCGGGCGTATAGGTCCTCCATGTCGCGCCGATTGGTGAACAACGTGAGCACCGATCCGCCCATGGCAAGATGGGCGTCGACCAGTACGCGCTCGAGCGCCGTAAGATAGCTCTCACGATCGCGCGGATCGGGGATATCGCCCGCAACGACTACAGCCATGTTCGAATCGAAGTCGTAGCTCGAATCCAAGTGCAGCGATGACGACGTTGAAGCACCGATGCGATCAAGGCCGACCGCATGGTTAAAGTGCTCAAAGCTTTTGGACACCGTCATGGTCGCCGAGGCAAAGATAGCCGTGTGAACCTCGGGTAGCCACTCGGTTGCCAAAGCCTCGCCAATGTCGATGCGCTCTGCGGTCATCGACTCTCCGCCGGCACGAAGTCTGCGATTGACCTGCAGCGAATACACGTAGTGCTCATCGGTGCCATCAATGATGAGTTTGAGGTTCTCGGCCAGCTCGTGCAGGCGGCGCGAGATATCACCCAGGTCGACAACAACCTCGGGCTTGTCGGCGGCGACGGCTTGCACCAGCGCGTCGACGCTCTTGTCAGCTTGTTCCAATGCGTCGATGCCAGTGTAGGCCGACTGTAAGAAATCATGCCAGTCGTCTGATTCGCGCAGCTCGGGGCCAATCCATAGATTGGCATTGTCATAACCCCCACGCGCACGGCGGCCGAGCTCGCGAACGCCATCGAACACGTCGGCGATTGCCATGCTCGCGCGGGCAACCGTCGACGTCGCCTTGGCAGTAAGGCCCAGATAGAGCGTAGAGCCCTCGGAGGTTGCCAAATCACGGGAAACCTGGCTTAGTGCGCCGGTGCTCGAGCCACCCAGGCGCTCGAACAGGACGCGTGATTCGTCCGCCGACACCACGCGCGCCCACTGACGGCGCGCCTCGCGCTCGATGGAATGGGCCTCGTCGATTACCCAATGACGAATCGGAGGCAAAATCCTGCCCTCGGCCGCGACGTTGCGGAACAGCAGGGAATGGTTGGTGACCACCACATCGGCATGCGCCGCACGACGGCGAGCACCGTGGACCAAACATTTATCAGGGAAAAACGGGCAGAGGCGACGAGCACACTCGCGCGAGGCCGTCGTAAAGTCGGGACGGTTGACGCTGCGCCACCGAATGCCGAGCGAGTCGAGGTCGCCATCGGCTGATTGGCAGACGTACGCCATAATGACCGCGACCGCCGTGAGCGTGTCCGCCGGATCGCGCTTGGTGGTAATCTCGACCTGGCCGCGGCTCATGCGCTCAAGCTTGCGCAGGCACGGATAGTGGTCATACCCCTTGAGCGCGCAAAATGACAGACCACCGTCCAGTTGCTCGGCAAGTTTTGGCAGCTCATGGTACATGAGCTGGTCGGCAAGATTGTTCGATTTGGTCGCAATACCAACCGTGATGTTGTTACGGCGTGCTGCCTCGGCAAAAGGCACCAGATAGGCCATCGATTTGCCGACGCCTGTGCCTGCCTCAATTACTCGATGAGTGCCCGTGACCAGCGCATCGCGGACCTCGAGCGCCATCGCGATCTGCTCATCACGCGGCTCGTAGGTGGGATACATGCGATTGACTAGGCCACCTGGCGCATAGTCTGCCTCAATCTCCTCACGACTCGGCATCTTGAGAACCGGCAGTTCATCGGCGTCCACCCGATCGTCGGCGCGATCGGCCTTGAGAACGTCAGCACGAGCGGCGCTGAGAGAGAAGATAGAACCAGGGTTCTGCCCTGCCAAGAATGAGAAGATAGGACGATAGGACCAAGGCACGTCCGGATGCATGTCGGCTAGGCGCGCCATGAGGCCCTGGGGCAAGTCGGTGAGCGCCACGAGCAACACGCGCCATACGCCACACAGGGCGTCGACGTCGGCATTGGCACGGTGTGATACCGAGTCGCAGCCAAACAGATCGGCCATAAAAGACAGCTTGTGCGAGGCCAGGCGCGGAAGCGCGATGCGCGACAGCGCCAACGAATCGATCCAAATATCGCTCACGTTGACGCCGCCTTTGACAGACTCGATAAACGAGCGGTCGAACGTGGCGTTATGTGCGATCACCGGGCAACCACCGACAAAATCGGCGAGAGCGGCGACGGCCTCAACGGCCGACGGGGCATCTGCCACATCGGCATTTGTAATGCTCGTGAGCTCGGTAATCTCGGCGGGAATCAGCTGCTTGGGATGCACGAAGGTATCGAAGCGGTCGACGATCTCGCGGCCCGAAAGACGGGCCGCCGAGATCTCGATCAGCTCATTGTCCTGCACCGAAAGACCCGTGGTCTCGGTATCGAGGACAATCACATCTTCCTCGATAAGACCGAAGGACTGCGTTTTGGCGCGGTCGGCAAGCGTGGCATAGGAGTCGATGACAAACTGCGGCGTTCCTGACGAAACCGCGTCCTCGATTAGCATGCAATGCCCGCTCGACGAAGGCCCATACGGATCAGGCTGTCACAGACCTGCGGGAACGTCATGTCGTCGGTGTGGCGGATCTCATCCGGATACAGCGACGTATCGGTCATGCCGGGAATGGTATTGGTCTCGAGGATAACGGGGCCGTCCTCGCTCACAATAAAGTCGCTGCGCGAGATACCCAGGCAACCGAGGGCCTTGTGAGCGGCACAGGCAAGTTCCTGAGCGCGAGCGTAATTCTCGGGTGAAATCTGCGCCGGAATGCGATGGATATCCGTAGGGTCGACATACTTCACGTCCAGATCGTAGAACTCGCAGTCCTCGGGCTTACGAATCTCGACAATCGGCAGGGCGCGCACGTCATCTTCGCCGTATACGCCGACGGTGATCTCGGTACCCTCGATGCACTTCTCGACCAGCACTTTGTCGCCGTACTCAAACGCCTTGGCGATTGCCGCGGGCAGCTCGGAGGGCTCATGGACCAGGGAAATGCCATAGCTGGAACCGTTGACGGCCGGCTTCACAAAGCAGCGCTCGCCACAAACCTCGACGATATGCTCGATATCGACTTCATCGCCCACCTCGAGCGCAAGGCCGGGGGCAATGGGAATGCCCGCCTTGGCGTATAGGAGCTTAGAGACCTCCTTGTCGGCACCGCAGGCGCTGGCAAGTACGCCCGAGGCCGTGTAGGGGATACCCAGGGTCTCCATGGCACCCTGCATGGCGCCATCCTCACCGCCGGCGCCGTGCATGGCGATAAATGCCACATCGAATCCGCCGGTCGCCATGGTTACCATAAAGTCATCAGCGGCCGTGTCAAGCAGCTCCACCGAGGTGTAGCCGGCTTCCTTCAGTGCCACCACAACGTTCTTTCCCGAATCGAGCGAGATCTCGCGCTCGGCGGAATGACCGCCCGCCAAGACCGCTACGTGCATGTTCTCTAGGCTTTTACCCGGCATGGGCAGACTCCTCCTCTATAATTTCTGCAGCTGATACCATATTGTAGCGATACCCTCTACGTTTCCCCAAAATCGAAAGGCTTCCATGAATCCCAGGACTAAATCTCAGGACATTCGCGACTTGAGCCAAAACGATATTCGCGAGCTCGTGGCCGAACTTGGCCAGCCCGCCTTCCGCGCGAAGCAGCTCATCGAATGGGTCTTTGAGAAGAACGTTTGTTCGTTTGACGATATGACCAATCTTCCCAAGGCTTTCCGTGAGCAGCTTAAAGAGGCTTTTGCCTTTGATACGCCGACTGAACTCACCAAGCAGGTTTCCAAAGATGGCTCGCGCAAGTATCTGCTCGAGTACCACGATGGCATTTCCGTCGAGACTGTCGGCATGCCCCGTCGCAACAAGCTTTCCGTCTGCGTTTCCACCCAGGCAGGCTGCGGCATGGGCTGCGCCTTTTGCGCTACCGGTCTCAACGGCCTCAAGCGCTCTCTGACCGCTCAAGAGATCGTCGACCAGGTGCTTCATGTATCCAACGACTTTGGCGAGCGTGCCACAAGCGTTGTCTTCATGGGCCAGGGCGAGCCGTTTGCCAACTACGACGAGGTTCTCAAGGCACTGCGTATCCTCAACGACCCCGATGGCATCGGTATCGGCGCTCGTCACCTCACCGTCTCTACCAGCGGCGTTATTCCCGGTATTCGCAAATTTGCCGATATCCCCGAGCAGTTCACGCTTGCCGTTTCCCTGCATTCCGCCATCCAGTCGACGCGCAATAAGCTCATGCCCGGTGTCAAGAAGTACACGCTGCTTCGCCTTCACGAAGCGCTTCAGCTCTACACCGAGAAGACTGGCCGCCGCCCGACCTATGAGTATGCCATGATCGAAGGCGTCAACGATACGAATCCCGAGATGCAGGCACTCTGCGACTTCTGCGAGGGAACGCTGTGCCACGTTAACCTGATTCAACTTAACGACATCGAGGGCAGCCCGCTCAAGCCGTCGCCGATTCATAAGGTTGAGGATCTTCAGCGTCGTCTTGAGTCCCGTGGCATCGAGACCACGATTCGTAACTCCCGTGGTAACGATATTGACGCCGCTTGCGGACAGCTGAAACAGCGCTTCAAAGTTCAGAAGAACGCATAGGGGAGTCGCACTCCAAAACGTTTCATGTGAAACATCGAACGGCCCCGGTTGCAGGATATGCAACCGGGGCCGTTTCATTTATTGACCTCAATTTTGGACCAGCTGCTACCTTTCCCATTTTTTACGGACAAAATAAGGGGCCCATGTCTCATGAATCAGACAAGGGCCCCTCAAAATATGCAAAGTAATTGTTAGGTACCTAATAGCCTACATTTTCCCATTGGTTGCTAACCCAACCTTGATTAATCTTAGGATTTTTCGTTACCTGAGCAGTGCGCATGGCAACATCTTCTGTCATAACATCCATTTTCTTCTTGGATGTATCAACGATATCTTGCGCTCCACGAAGCAAACGACCTCGAAGTTCATCGTCTGTCGCGATCTTATAGCCAGCAAAGGCACCAGCCGCGACAGTCGTCACCAATGCAATCGCAGTAATAATCTTATTCCTCATCTTGGCCTCCTTGATCAAACTGAATCATTTCACCAAGAATACGAGAGAGCTCTTCCTCGTCTTTAAACTCAATCTCAATCTTATTCTTTCCACGCGAGCTCTTCACACGCACGTTGGTATTAAATACCTGACGAAGTACACGCGCAGCCTTTTTAAAAGACTGCGGCGTTGCGGGCCGCGGCGTCTTAGGTGTCTCTCCGGCAGAAAACAATGGAGCAAGATTTTCTGTCGCTCTTACGGAAAGGCCCTCCGCAACAACCTTCTCTGCAAGTCGAATTCGAGCATCCTCATAGGGAACTGCAAGAATCGCACGTGCGTGACCAGCAGTTAGTTTACCCTCAAAAATCATCTGCTGAACTACTTCGGGGAGATCGAGAAGGCGCAGCGAGTTTGTAATTGCAGAGCGTGACTTGCTTACGGCCTTCGACAATGCCTCCTGGGTCATACCGCTAGCATCGATGAGCTGGCGATAGCCCTTAGCCTCTTCGACGGGATTCAAATCAGAACGCTGAAGGTTTTCGATAAGAGCAAGAGCCAGCATCTCTTCATCATTAACATCTTTAATGATGACAGGCAGTTCCTCAAGACCAGCAAGCTTTGACGCCTGGTAACGACGCTCACCAGCGATGATCTCATAGCCGTTTCCATGCTTGCGAACCAAGAGCGGCTGCAGAACGCCATGTTCTTGGATTGACTCGCTCAACTCGCGAAGTTCAGTTTCATTAAAGTGAATTCGCGGTTGATTAGGGTTGGGAACGATATCCTCAATAGGTAGTTTTGTTTCAGATGCGGCATTTGAAGCAGATGCAGCAGAACCACCGGTCTCATACTCAGCCTCTGAGACCAAAGCATTGAGTCCGCGTCCCAATCCACCACGTTTCTTTGCACTAGGCACGCTTGATCACCTCTTTTGCAAGGTTCATATACGCTTTTGCACCCTTATTTTGAGGTGCATAGGTAATTACCGGTTCTCCAAAAGACGGAGCTTCAGAGATTTTAACCGTACGGGGAATCAGCGTCTTAAACGCCTTATCACCAAAGTACGATTGAACTTCCTCAACAACCTGATTCGACAAAGAAGTACGTGAGTCATACATGGTCATAAGCACGCCATAGGTGTCTAAGCCCTTATTCAGACGTGATTTGACCATCTTCATTGACTCAAGCAGCTTCGTAACGCCCTCGAGTGCGTAATACTCACACTGGATTGGAATCAAAACGCTATCTGCTGCGGTCAAGGCATTGATAGTAAGCAGGCCGAGCGAAGGAGGACAGTCAATGAAAATAAAATCGAACTCGTCCTGAATCGGCTCAAGCAAATCTTTGAGGCGGGTTTCACGAGCAATTGCGCTTACGAGCTCAATTTCGGCACCTGCAAGCTGAATCGTAGCTGGAATTACGAATACCTTTTTGCAATTTGTATCAAGAACAAGCGATTCTGCCGGCACATCATTCAACAATGCATCATAGATGCAGTGATCAAGGTCTTCTTTTTCAATTCCAAACCCACTGGTACTGTTTCCCTGCGGATCAAAATCGACAATCAGTGTCTTACGACCCTGCTCACCCAGTGCTGCTGCAAGGTTTACAGCCGTCGTTGACTTACCGACGCCGCCTTTTTGATTGATGATTGCAATGATACGCGTGTCTTTTGCGTTCTTAGAACGCTTAACGTCGCGAAATCCCACGGTCCCTCCTGGTGTGTATTAAAGCTGTCAAACGGAGGATGTTTCACGTGAAACATTCCGATTCGATATCAACCGCCATGTTTCACGTGAAACACTGCAAGTTGTTAGTATCCATTATGTTTCACGTGAAACATCTAGGCAAGCGGATTCTTCTTTGCCATGCCATTTGCACGAGGCAATGAAACGGATGCTGGATGACTCTTCTGAAATACAATAAACTCCCTGTGGCCCAAGCCCTCAGGCAAATCGATTGCGTCATTCAGAAGCAAAGTGAAGCCACAAATCTTAGCTGCTGACATGCCGGAAGCAAGCTCCTCAAACGAAGGATTACCCTTGGTGATAACAAATAGCCCTCCGTCTTTAATGAACGGAGCCGCATACTCAACAAGAATCGGTAGAGGAGCCAGTGCACGGGCGGTTACGACAGAAAACTGCTTCTTATGGCTTCGAGCATATTCTTCAAGGCGATCATGAACCGCATGAGCATGTTTCAATCCAAGAGCATCAACAAAAGAATTGACAGCATCAACCTTCTTCCCAACAGAGTCAATATAAGTAGCTTTACGATGCGTGGTTATGGTTAAAGGAATACCAGGGAAGCCCGCACCTGTTCCCATATCGAGCAAAGCTCCCTCAGGAGCCTTATTGATATAGGGAAGCAAAACAAGCGAGTCGAGGATATGAAGTACTGCAGCATCTTCTACGTTAAGAATACGGGTAAGATTGGTTGTCTTATTTTTTTCCAGAACCAAATCCAAATGCTGAATACAGTTCCTCAGCTCAACATCAGTTACGCTCAAGGAATACTCTTTGCAATAAGAAGTTAGACGACTCAACATCTTGTCAGCCTGCTGATCAGTAAGTACTAACAACGAAAGCTCCTTTCTGACAAAAATCAGTGTATCGAGAACTTTTGACAAAAAAAGGGGACGTGGAAACCACGTCCCCTTAGCATAAGCTCGAGTGGATTAACGAGCAACAATTACCACATGGCGATCAGGGTCAGAACCCTCGGAATGTGTATCGACTGCATCATTACCACGAAGCGCAATGTGAACCAGTCGGCGCTCATAGGCATTCATGGGCGGCAGGGAAACGCTCTTATGAGTACGGATTGCACGCTCGGCAGCAGACTGAGCCATAGCGGCAACCTTGTCCTGACGACGGCTCTTGTAACCCTCAACATCGACGACAACCGGATACCTAAAGCCGAGCTTACGGCTAACCAGCAGAGAGAACATAACCTGAAGGGCATCAAGCGTACGTCCATGGCGACCAATGAGAACAGCAAGATCAGGAGCAGTTACATCCAGAATCAACTCGCCCTCATCGCCTTCATATTCATCGATAGGAGAGTTGGCGGCATCGAAGTGTGAAAGGATGGAACGCAGAATAGAAATCGCAACATCGGCAATGGTGTCGAGTTCCTCATCAGTCAGCTCTTCACCAGCCTTGTAGCGCTGTGCAATCTCGGGATAATCGCCCGCGACCTGCGGGGCAACCTCCTCAAGCATATCCTCGATGATCTCTTCAGACATAACGTACTCCAAAAGTTAGGTACCTAAATAAGATTGATATCCCACTACTTCTTCTTGTGCGGGCGCGGCTTCTTCTCGCGACGAGTGACCTCAACCTGCAGCGGCGCGTTCTTAAGGCGCTCCTCCTCATCGGCCTTCGCCTTGTCGATGACCTTCTGCGTCACAAAAATCTGCTGGATAACCTGCCAAGCAGACGAGACGTCGTAGTACAGCAGAACACCAACGGGAAGGCTCCAGCCCATCCAAAGCATCATGACCGTCATGACAACGGCCATCATACGCATGCTCTGAGCCTGCTGGCCGGTCTGGTTGCGCGACATATAGAGCTGCGGAATCAGGGTCAGGACAGCGAACAGGATCAGGCAGACCAGCGCAGGCAGCGCGACCATAAAGCCATCGGCAAAGGAGGCACTCGGCGTGGTGGTCAGGTCGGGCAGAATATTAAAGAACGAGAACGTGCCGTCGTTAAAGTAGTCCGGCAGGTTACGCAGCAGCGTAAATAGGGCGAACAGGACAGGCATCTGAATCAACAGCGGCAGACAACCAGCCATCGGGTTGAACTTGTTCTCGCTGTAGAACTTCTGCATTTCCTCGGCCTGACGCTGGGGATCGTCGGCATAGCGCTCCTGGATCTCGAGCATCTTGGGCTGCAGCACCTGCATGCGTGCCGTCGACTTAGTCGACTTGAGCATAAGCGGCGTCAGCAGCAGACGGATGATGACCACCAGGATGATGATGGACAGGCCCCAGTCGACCGCAAAGGTCTGGATGAGCTTGAGCAGCTCGAAAAGGATGTTAACGATCCAATCCCACATGTAAGTTTTCCTCCGATAGCGAGTGCCCGCTAGGGCACAGGGTCATAACCGCCGACGTGCAGGGGATTGCAGCGAGCGATGCGCCTCACGGCAAGCCAGCAGCCTCTCAAAACACCGTACTTCTCAATCGCCTGGACGGCGTATTGCGAGCACGTTGGGTAATAAATGCAGGCGTCAGGCAATAAGGGCGAAATAACCTGTTGATATATGCGAATAGGAGCGATGGCAACACGTCGCAAAACGTGATTGCTCATCGCTCCTCCCCGGCAACGCCGGCGCGTTTCATAAGCGAACGCAATGCATTGTCCATCTCCTGCGGCGAGGAAACCCTCGTCTTGGGAGTTGCGAACAAGATGATGTCATAACCCGCAACGGGAAATCCACAGCTGCGGGCGGCCTCGCGCATCACACGCTTAGAACGGTTGCGCACGACAGCACAACCGAGCCGTTTAGCACCAACGAAGGCGACCCTTCCGGAGTCGCCTTCGCCAACCGATTCACATATGGTCATTCGAATCAGAGGGTGATTAAAACGACGCCCCTGACTGAACACATGCTCGAAATCTTGCCGAGACTTAATAGTCTTCATGCGAGATGTGTGTATCGCTGCTAGACAGTGAGACGCTTGCGGCCCTTGGCGCGACGACGGGCGAGCACGGCACGACCACCCTTAGTGGCCATACGGGCACGGAAGCCATGGGTCTTGGCACGCTTACGCTTATTAGGCTGATACGTACGCTTCATCTTAAGTTCCTCCTGCTGCATTTCGAGTGTCCGCGGGGGCGCGGACGCAGATATAGACACGTGAGCTTGAAGATTGTAGGGAAATCGATGTTCAAATGTCAAGAAATCAAAGGTAAAAGGTTGCGCAGTTCACACGGTTCCCCCATAAGCCGAGCTCGATTTAGCGGTGCATGGCAACTTTTCACGATATTTCATCAAGTTTTCAACAGGTCATGTTGGCAATGTTGAGAACTTTTCGCCCGTTTTCCAAAGTTTTCAACAGGTTTTGAAAAGTTGTCGAAAGATGAGAAACATTGCACAGTGAGCTACTATTTGTTCGAAACCTTTTGAAAGATTGCGAGCGGCATGTCTGACGACTTTTACACCATGGTCGATTCCGGAGACCCGGCACCCGACAACGAGCACATCACCGGCGTGCGCGAAGAGCGTGAGGAAGGCGAGCAGACGACCACGCAGGCGCCAAAAGCCATGTACGCCGCACGAATCGCCGTCTATGACGACATGCTGTCGACACCGCGTGTGATCGTCATTGAGCCGCAAGATGTCCGCACGTATTTGGAAGAGACGACCAACACCGTCTACCAGTGCATGAAAGAGCAAGGTGGCCACATCTCGCTCATGGTCATCCGCGAGATTGTCGAAAACTTTATCCACGCACACTTTGCCGAGCCCATCATCTCGATTCTGGACGGCGGAGACACCATCCGATTTGCCGATCAGGGGCCCGGCATCGACGACAAGGAGCGCGCTTTCGACTTTGGCGTTACCAGCGCAAACAGCAAGATGAAGCGCTACATCCGTGGAACCGGAGCAGGGTTTCCCATGGTGCAGGAGTATTTGGAAAACGCCGGCGGTGCCGTATCCATCGAGGACAACATGGGCAACGGCACCGTGGTTACGGTAAGCCTGAACCCTAAACGCGTGCAGGAAATCGAACGCGCCGGCGGACGCGGCGCTGCCGTGCGGCCCGAGACGGAGCAGCCCACATATCCCCTGCCGGGAGCATTTGCGCAGCAGCCCATGGCAACGCAGCAGATGCAGCCCCGAATGGGACAGATGCAGCAGCCCGGAATGCTTCCTACACAAGAGCCCCAGGCGGCATCGATGTCGATGCCGCCAAACGCGCCAGAGGCCGTGCCGCTGGCGGATCAGGATGCAGCAGCAATGCAGCAGGCGACGGGGGCACCAGGTGGCCAGCAAATGGGCTATCAGCCGTACCAACAGGGATATCCATATCAGCAGATGCCTCAACTGGGGTATAGCCAGCAGTTCCCGCAGCAGTACCAGCAGGGATATCAGCAGCCGTACCAGCAGATGCCGCAGCAGCAGTACAACCCCTGGACCCAGCAGATGCCTCCGCAGCCTTACCAACAGTGGCCTCAAAGTTTTCAACAGCAAATGCCGCCGATGCAGAGTTCTCAACAACCAGCAGCTCAAATGATGTATCCTAATGCAGCAAATCAGTATGCGCAGCCACAACCGGACGTGTTCGTAAGCGATCGCGGCAACGCCGCGCTGGGCTATCTGGCGCAAAATCAAGCGTGCGGTGCAACCGATCTGGCGAGGGCGTTTGGAAACTCAGCCCCCACTTGGTCACGCACGCTCAATGACTTGGCGCAGGCTGGCTTGGTCATCAAGCATGGCCAGAAATACCATCTGACCGAACTCGGCGCCGCTCGCGTGCGAGCTCAGAGCTAAAGGACGGGAGAGACAGTGGACGAGGAAGCAAGCATCATCCTGGGGGATGCCATCGCCTTTTGCCAGCGCGACGGCCAAGATGCACGCCTCATCAACATGCTGGGGCAATCGCGCGCCATAAGCCTGACCGAAGATACGCTCACGATCGAGGCCCCCTCGCGCTTTGCCATCGCGCAGCTCAAAAAGCATCAGCCGACTATTGAGGCCTATCTGGAAGAAATCGCCTTTGCACCGATTGCGCTCGACATCGTGGCACCGCAAGGAGCCGTGGCGGAATCCGCTGCTGCGACGGCGCCCGCCGCGGCTCCCGCTGCCTCCCCGGCGGTGCCGGCCTCCGCAGGCGACGTGCCGACAATCGAGCACCAGCACGGCGATGTTTCCCGTGAAACCATGGCACCGTTGCCGACCGCGGCGGCGACGTCAACGAACGCACCCGTCACGCACATGCCTATCGCTCACGACGCAGCGGCGGGCGCGGATTCGGGCATTGCAATCAAGAACACGCTCTCGGCCGATGATTTTCGTCGCATGATGAACCAGATGAAGGGCGGAGCGCCGACTAAGTCCACGCAAGCTGCGACCCCCGCTTCACCCATGCCGGCACCGACCGTACCGGCCGAGCAGAATGCGGATGGAGCCCCGCTCGCCGCGAACTCAAAATTTACCTTTGAGAACTTTGTCTACGGCCCCGAGAACAGCCATGCCTATCGCTCGGCACTCAAGTTTGCCGCCCTCGCGGACGAGCGCGGCACGTGCACATCACTGTTCATCTACGGCAAATCGGGCCTGGGCAAGACGCACCTGCTGCTTGCCATCAAAAACGAGCTCGCCGAGAAGTCGCCCGAGATCAAGGTCAAGTATGCCAACTCCCAGGCATATCTGGACGACCTGATGACCGAGTTCGACCGCCAAAAGAAGAGCAACGCCCCTATCATGCAGGCATACCACGGCGTGGACGTGCTCATCATCGATGACATCCAAAACATCATCGGCAAGCGCGCGAGCGTGGACTACTTTTTCCAGCTCATGGACGAGTTCATCCGCAACAACAAGAAGGTCGTCATCGCGGCAGACCGCGCCCCCAAGGACCTGAGCATGGACGAGCGTCTGACCAGCCGCTTCAACGCCGGCATGCTCTGCTTGGTCGCAGAGCCCAGCTACGAGATGAAATACAAGATCTTGCAGCGCTATTACGAGAACACCATCGTCGCCGCTCCCGAGGCAGGCGACGACTCGCTGCTGGCGGCCTATGGGGGCGACGGCGGGCACCTGACCGACGAGCACTTTAAACACATGGCCGAGGTCTCGGGCACCAACATCCGCGAACTCGAGAGCTTCTGCGAGCGCTGCGCCGGCGAGGCGGGCGACCGCGAGCGCGAGGGCGGGGAGCTCACCTTTGACGATATCGACGCCATCGCCAGCCAGTACTTCGACACATCGGCCAAAAAGATCAACGTCCAGACGGTTCAGTCCGTCATCGAAGAGCAGTACGGCGTGACGCACGAGGAGCTCATCGGCCCGCGTCGCAACGCCAATATCGCCAAAGCACGCCATATCGCTATCTACCTAGCCATCGAGATGTGCGAGATGACGACCACGGCGGTGGGCGCCGAATTTGGCAACCGCAACCACTCGACCGTCAGCACGAGCTACAAAAAGGTCCAGAAGATGATCCAGGAAGACCGCACTGTCACCGAAGACCTCAAGTCGCTGCGCGATAAAATTACACTGCGCTCGTAGGGAAATAGAGACACCTGTTGAAAACTTGTCGAAACCACGGGCATAAGGTGTCTAAAACCCAACCCGCGGTGATGAAAAGTTTTGCGCAGGTTTTGAACGTGGAAAACCACCCCTGTTGCACACAGGTTGCTGTCGATTCTCTTTCTGGGTCTGACCTGCGTCTTTGGGAGTAATCAACAGTTTCGTCAGTGCTATTACTATTATTAAGATATTTATATCTATAGAAAGGTATTAAAAGATGAAGTTCACCGTCAGCCAGAGCTCGCTTACACAAGCCATCGGCGTCGTTATGAAGGGTGTCGCTTCGGCATCCACCCTCCCCATCCTGTCGGGCGTGCTCGTTAAGGCCCAAGACGGCATCTTGGAATTCCAGACCTCTAACTACACCATCTCGATCCGTCATCGCATCGCGGCGCATGTCGAAGAAGAGGGCGAGATGGTTATTCCCTGTAAGATGCTCTCCAATATCACCAAGACCCTCCCCGATGCCCCGGTCACCTTTGAGCTGTCCGAGCGCCAGGTGCTGATTGGTTGCGAGAAGAGCTCTTTCCGCCTGAACACGCTCGATGCCAATGACTTCCCCGAGTTTCCGGCCTATGCCATCGAGAGTGCCGTGGAGCTGCCGACCGATGTCTTGTCCGAAATGGTCGGCCGCGTGTGGCGCGTCACCTCGACCGACAAGGCTCGCCCCATCCTGGGCGGCGTGCACATGAAGGTCGAGAACAACACCGTACGCCTGGTGGCGACCGATTCCTTCCGCTTGGCCGTGTGCGACACGCAGGTCGAGACCTCGACCCTCGAGGGCTCCTTTGAGCTCAACGTTCCGGCTGACGCCTTTAACGACGCGCTGAACATCATGGCCAGCCAGGCGACCATCATGATCGGGGCTACCGACACCCAGGTCGTCTTCGAGGCCGGCAACACCACCTACGTTTCGCGCCGCATCGAGGGCGTGTACCCCAACTACAAGCAGCTCATCCCCGATTCTTGCGTGACGAGCGTCAAAATCGACGTAGCCGCCTTTAACGCCGCCCTCAAGCGCGTGGCCGTTATCGCGAGCGCCAACCCCGCCGTCAAGTTCGAGATCGATGTCGAGAACGGGCAGATGGGCCTGTCCTCCATTTCCAATGACCAGGACCTTGCGCAGGAGACGATCGATGTCGAGGCCGAGGGCGAGTCGGGTACCATCGCCTTCAACTACCACTACATCTTCGGCTGCCTCAATGCCCTGTCCAAGGAGAAGGAGATCACGCTGGAGCTCAAGAGCTACTCGCAGGCGGGCATCTTCAAGTCCTACGACAAGATCAACTACCTGTACCTGGTCATGCCGGTCCGCATCTAGCACTGCGCCATGACCATGTTCGCCCGCGATCTTTCCGTCGCACACTACCGCAGCTTCGATAGCTATCACCTTGCCCTGGACGAGGGCGTGACGATACTTGCGGGACCCAACGCGGCGGGAAAGACCAATCTCATAGAGGCGCTGCAGCTGCTGACGAGCGGCGCCTCGTTTAGGCATCCGACCGCAGCCGAGCTCGTCCATGACGGCGTGGGCTCGTGCAAGATCGAGCTGAGGCTCGAGGGCGACGGCCGCGTGCTTGATATGGGATTGAGCGCGGAGGACGGTAAGCGCTCGTTTAGCCGCAATGGCAAGAGATGCTCTGCCGCCGGTGTGCGCGGGGTTCTTCCGAGCGTGCTGTTTTGCCCCGACCATCTGGACATGGTTAAGCGTGGCGCCAGTGTGCGCCGCGCCGCCCTCGATGACTTTGGCATGCAACTGAGCGCACGCTATGCCGATCTTGCGAGCACCTATGGGCGCTGCGTGACCCAGCGTAACGCCTTGCTCAAGGAGACCTGGTGCTGCCGCGAGATGCTCGGCGCGTGGAACGATTCGATTGCCCGCGCGGGCTCGGCCCTGCTCGTGCACCGGTTGGCTCTGCTCGACCGGCTGGCGGGCCATGTGCACACTGCCTACGGGCAAGTAGCGTCAGGTGAGGCCGCCAACGTGACCTATGCGTCCACGCTGGGGGCTTTGCCCCAGGTCGAGGATCGCGAAGAGCTGAAGGGTTGGGCGTACGAGCGCATGCTGGCCGCCCTTGACGAGCATGCCGACGAGGAAATTCGCCGCGGCGTGACGTTGGTGGGACCGCATCGCGACGAGATTGAGTTTACCGTGGCGGGTCGCTCCGCCCGTTCATTTGCCAGCCAAGGACAGCAGCGCACGCTGGTGCTGTCCTGGAAGGTGGCCGAGGTTGCCGTGGCTCGCGATGTCCTGGGCACCGCCCCACTGCTGCTTTTGGACGACGTGATGAGCGAGCTCGACGGCGAGCGTCGCGGCGCTTTCCTGCGGCTGATTGGCGATGATATCCAGACGGTCATAACTACGACCAACCTGGGGTACTTTACCGATGACCTGCTTGATCGAGCCAAGGTGGTGAGCATGGGTGAGACGTGCTAATTACGAGCGCGAGAGCGAGACAGTCGCCTTCAGCGGGTTTTTGAACGCAGAGCGCCAGCGCATCCTGGCGGCTGCAACGCCTAAGCGCCGTGCGCAGATGGAGGCCGCCGAGGAGTCGCGCACGGTCTATCGCGCATGGAACGCGGTGTGCTCGGGCACGCGCGAGGGGCGGCATGTGACGGGACTGCGCTACCTGCCCGAGTCCAATGAGCTGCTGGTGTATCTCGACTCGCCCTCGTGGACGCAGGAAATGACGCTGTTGCGCGAGATCATCCGCGCACGCATGGAGCGCGCCGGTGCGCATGTGGACGGCCTGGTGTTCAAAACCACCGCGCCCGGTCACACGCCGCCCGCCGCCAAGGAGCGCCTGCGCCCGACGACGACCGAACGCCCGCCGGCCCCGCACGCCGACCTAAGTGAGGCCGAGCGCACCGAGATTGAGCGCCAGGTGGCTCCCATCGAAGACCAAAAACTGCGCGAGGCCCTCGAGAATGCCATGAGAGCCAGTGCCGAGTGGGCCAAGGGCGTGCAAAGCAAAAAAGAGCCTTAAATCGCATCTGGTGGCCTTGTAGAGCCAAATACCCTCGTTCCCGAGGGTATTTTTTTACGATAAACTAGTAAGGCTGTACACATTTTCTTGACTGAAGGAGGACGTGTGGCAAACGAAAACGATTACGATGGCGGCGAGATTAAGATTCTCGAAGGTCTCGAGGCCGTTCGTAAGCGCCCGGGCATGTATATCGGCTCGACGAGTGCCAGCGGTCTGCATCACCTGGTGTGGGAGATCGTTGACAACTCCGTCGACGAGGCCATGGCCGGTTTCTGCACCGAGATCCAGGTGACGGTCCACGCCGACAACTCCATCACGGTCGTCGACAACGGGCGCGGCATCCCGGTCGACGAGCACCCTGTTAAAAAGATCCCGACGCTCGAGGTCGTCATGACGATCCTGCACGCCGGCGGTAAGTTCGATAACTCGGCCTATAAGGTCTCGGGCGGCCTGCACGGCGTGGGCATCTCCGTCGTCAACGCACTGTCCAAGCGCGTGGTCGTTCAGGTTCGCCGCGATGGCAACACCTACGAGATGGAGTTCTCGCGCGGCAAGACCGTCAAGAAGATGGAGGTCGTGGGCACCTCGGATTCGACGGGCACCACCGTCACCTTCTGGCCCGACGACGAGATCTTCGAGACCTGCATCTACGATTTCGATACGCTGCACAACCGTCTGCAGGAGACGGCGTTCCTCAATAAGAACCTCAAAATCGTGCTGACCGACGAGCGCGAGGCGACTCCCCACGTGGAGGAGTTTTGCTACGAGGGCGGCATCATCGACTTCGTCAAGTTCCTCAACGAGGGCAAGGACGTCCCCGAGGCCTTTAAGGAGCCCATCTACATCGAGGGCAAATCGGACCCGGACGCGCCTGTGGCCAAGATGGGCGAGGTCGAGGTTTCCCTGCAGTGGAATAGCGGCTACGGCGAGAACGTCATGTCGTTTGCCAACGACATCTACACTCCCGAGGGCGGCATGCACCTTGAGGGCTTCCGCACCGCGCTCACCCGCGTGATCAACGACTACGCGCGCAAGCAGAACCTGCTCAAGGAAAAAGACGCCAACCTGACCGGCGACGATGTGCGCGAGGGCCTATCGGCCGTTATCTCGGTCAAGCTGCCCGATCCGCAGTTTGAGGGCCAGACCAAGGCCAAGCTCGGTAGCTCCTATATGCGCGCGCTCACGCTCAAGATCGTGACCGACGGCCTCGCCGATTACTTGGAGGAGCATCCCAAGCCCGCCCGCGAGATTGTCAAGAAGGCGCAACAGGCCTGCAAGGCGCGCAACGCCGCCCGCAAGGCGCGCGAGGCGACCCGCCGCAAGAGCCTGCTCGAGACGGCGTCCCTGCCCGGTAAGCTCGCTGACTGCTCGGTGCGCGATGCCGAGCTGACCGAGCTCTTCATCGTAGAGGGTGACTCGGCAGGCGGTTCGGCCAAGGACGGCCGTCGCCGAGACATCCAGGCGATTCTGCCCCTGCGCGGCAAGATTCTGAACGTCGAACGCGTTGGTGACCATCGCGCGTTCTCGAGCGACACCATCCAGTCGCTGATTACCGCGATCGGCTGCGGTGTCACGACGAGTGCCGGCGACGGCGGCGACTTCGATATCACCAAGGCGCGCTACCACAAGATCATCATCATGACCGATGCAGACGTCGACGGCGCGCATATCCGCATCCTGCTGCTGACGTTCTTCTACAAGTACATGCGTCCGCTGATCGATGCCGGCTACGTCTATGTTGCCTGCCCGCCCATCTTTGGCATTAAGGTGCGCAACAAGATCCACTACGTGTATCCCAACGGCCGCCAGCCCGAAGACGAGATCCTGCGCGACACCATCCAGAGTCTGGGCCTGAACCCCGACGACAACGACGAGGACGGCAAGGCCAAGGACGGCAAGATCACCAAGAAGCGCAAGGGCTATACCGTCCAGCGCTACAAGGGCCTGGGCGAGATGGACCCCAAGCAGCTTGCCTCGACGACGATGGATCCCAAGACCCGCATCCTGCAGCGCGTGTCGATCGAGGACGCCGTGGTGGCGGACCGCGCCGTGCGCGAGCTGATGGGTTCCGAGGTCGGCTATCGCCGCGAGTACATCGAGAAGCACGCGCATGACGCACGCTTCCTAGACGCCTAGCTTTCCCAGGCACCCCATCTTGCCCTTCAGGATTTCGGGCGCCGCACGCAAGGCGTGCGCCCTCATCCTTCAGGGCAACCTGGGGCACCTGGAAAACCTAGGAGGGTTATCCGGCATTCCCGGTAATCCGTCTCCGTGGTAGGGAACTAATGGACCACGCAAACCATGAGGAGGTAACGTGGCAGACGATATCAACAATAACGAGGGCATGGGCGAGGCCGGCGACGCCGGCATGCCCGACGATCTGAGGCGCCTGCTTGCCCGTGCTGAGCAGGGCGAGGACGGCGATCCGGACGCCTATAACCCCGATGCCGATGATGACGAGGAAGAGGACGACGGTGAGCTCGAGGAGAGCTTTGGCGAAGTCGACCGTGGCGCCTCGGCCGGCGAGGATATCAATGGCGGCCAGCTCCAGATTTCGGAGTTCGGTCGCGAGATGAAGCAGTCGTTTATCGAGTATTCGATGTCGGTCATCACGGCGCGCGCCCTGCCGGACGTGCGCGACGGCCTAAAGCCGGTGCACCGCCGCATCCTGTACGCGATGAACGAGAGCGGCATCTACCCCAACCGTCCGCACAAGAAGTCGGCCTGGACGGTCGGCGAAGTTATCGGTAAGTACCACCCGCATGGCGACTTCGCGGTCTACGAGGCCATGGTCCGCCTGGCGCAGTGGTTCTCCATGCGCACGCCGCTCATCGACGGTCACGGCAACTTCGGCAACATCGACGGCGACGGCGCGGCAGCCATGCGTTACACCGAGAGCCGCCTGGCAAAGCCCGCCATGGAGCTGCTGCGTGACCTGCAGAAGGATACCGTCGACTGGCAGCCCAACTACGACGAATCACTCGCCGAGCCCGTGGCGCTGCCTGCGCGCTTCCCCAACCTGCTGGTCAACGGCAGCCAGGGCATCGCCGTCGGCATGGCCACCAACATCGCCCCGCACAACCTCACCGAGGCGATCGAGGCCACCTGCTACCTGATCGACAACCCCGAAGCCACCGTCGACGAGCTCATGCAGATCATGCCCGGTCCGGACTTCCCCACCGGCGCCATCATCATGGGCAGTGCCGGCATTAAGCAGAGCTACGAGACCGGCCGCGGCTCCATTACCGTGCGCGCCAAGGCTCACGTGGAGTCCACCAAGACCGGCCGCAGCCGCCTGGTCTTTACCGAGATCCCCTACATGGTCAACAAGGGCACCCTGCAGGAGAAGATCGCCCAGCTCGTCAACGACAAGCGCATCGAGGGCATCTCGGATATGCGCGATGAGTCCAACCAGAAGGGTATCCGTCTGGTCATCGAACTCAAGAAGGGCGTCATCCCGCAGGTCGTGCTCAACAACCTGTACAAGTACACCTCGCTGCAGACGACCTTTGGCGCCAACAACCTGGCGCTTGTCAACGGCGTTCCCAAATGCCTGAGTCTGCGCGAGATGCTGCAGCACTACATCGACCACCAGGTCGACGTCGTCACCCGCCGCACCCGCTTCGACCTTAAGAAGGCCCAGGCCCGCGCGCATATCCTTGAGGGCTACCTGATGGCCCTTGACCATATCGACGAGGTCATCAGCATCATCCGCTCCTCGCAGACCGACTCCGAGGCCAGCAGCCGCCTGATCGAGCGCTTTGGCTTTACGCCCGAGCAGACCACGGCCATCCTCGAGATGAAGCTGCGCCGCCTGACCGGCCTGGAGCGCGACAAGATCCAGGAAGAGCTGGACGGCCTGCGCCGCGCCATCGCCTACTACGAGGACCTGCTGGCGCACGAGGAGAAGATCCTGGGCGTCATTAAGGAAGAGATGCGCGAGATCTCCAAGAAGTTCGGCGATAAGCGCCGCACCGAGATCAGCCATGTCGAGAAGGACCTGGACGTCGAGGACCTCATTGCCGATGAGGACATGGTCGTGACCATCACCCACACCGGCTATGTCAAGCGCATCCCGGTGGCCGCCTACCGCGCCCAGAAGCGCGGCGGCAAGGGCGTGTCGGGCGTCAACCTCAAAGAGGACGACGTCATCGACGAGATGTTCATCGCGTCCACGCACGAGTACGTGCTGTTCTTCTCGAACAAGGGTAAGGTCTATCGCCTGAAGGTGCACGAGCTGCCGGTGGGTACGCGCCAGGCGCGCGGTACCGCGATCGTCAACCTGCTGCCATTCGAGGAGGGCGAGAAGATCGCGAGCGTCA
The DNA here is from genome assembly GCA_902835305.1 of Coriobacteriaceae bacterium. Taxonomy (GTDB): domain Bacteria; phylum Actinomycetota; class Coriobacteriia; order Coriobacteriales; family Coriobacteriaceae; genus Collinsella. The sequence continues at coordinate 38,199 of CADFMD010000009.1, read as the reverse complement.
TCAGTTGCCGCGAGTTCCCTGCCGACGAGTACCTGATGTTTGCCACCAAGAGCGGCATTGTCAAGAAGACCGTAATGAGCGCATATGACCGCAGCCGCCGCGACGGCCTGATCGCTATCAACCTGCGTGACGACGACGCGCTGCTGAACGTGCGCCGCGTGCGCGAGGGCGACAAGATTATCCTGGCCACCACCGCGGGCAAGGCGATCATGTTCTCCGAGGAGCAGGTGCGCGCCACCGGCCGCGATACTAGCGGCGTTCGCGGTATCGGTATGAAGGACGGCGTGAGCGTTCTGGGCATGGAAGTCACTAACGGCAACGGCGATCTATTCGTCATCACCGAGCGCGGCTACGGCAAGCGCACGCCGGTCGCGGACTACCCGGAGCAGAATCGCGGCGGCCAGGGCGTCTACACCATCCAAATGACCGAGCGTAAGGGCAACCTCGCGGCCATGAAGACGGTGGGCCCGCAGCACGAGTTGTTCATCGTGACGGAGGGCGCGACGGTCATTCGCGTCAAGACCGATGAGATTAGCCAGACTGGCCGTGCTACCCAGGGCGTCAAGATGATGACCGTCGACGACAACGACCGCGTATGCGCTGTTGCCCGCATGACGGCCGCCAAGGAAAAGCCCGAAGGCGAAGGCACCGAGGCCGCAACCGACGCCGAAGAGGCCCCAGTCGACCTAGGCGACGGCAACGACATGCCAGAGGATCTCCTAGACGAGTAAGAGGCCCTAGCTGGTAGAAAATATCAGACCCCATATATCGGCGGTCGGCGCACCTGCGCGCCGACCGCTTTTTTGACAATCTTGAACCTCGCGTCGGCCCCGGCTGCCCGGCGGCATGCGAAGTCGATCGCGAGTTCCGCACGAGCCGGAGAGCACTTAATGTGCTCTCCGTGCGAGCAGGACTGTCCGAGCAGGCGACTTCGCATGCCGCCGGGCAGCCGGGGCCGACACCCCTCAAAGATTTTCAAAAAAGTTGTTGACGCGCGCGTAACGACTCGTCTAATATATCCCTTGCGCGATGGACCTGTAGCTCAGTTGGTTAGAGCGTCCGGCTGATAACCGGGAGGTCACAAGTTCGAATCTTGTCAGGTCCACCACTTTCTTTCGCAATAAACACCCCAGCGAGAGCCGAGTCGCCGCTGGGGTGTTTATTACTGTCTCCGTGGGGGTTTAGCTCAGCTGGGAGAGCGCGGGCTTTGCAAGCCTGAGGTCAGGGGTTCGATCCCCCTAACCTCCACCATGATGGACCTGTAGCTCAGTTGGTTAGAGCGTCCGGCTGATAACCGGGAGGTCACAAGTTCGAATCTTGTCAGGTCCACCATCAAAACTGTGAAGAGCCTTGGGGCGTTGCCTCAGGGCTTTTTTCTTGTCTGCGATAAATCTCATTTTGGTTTTGTGTGCTGTGCGAAAGATTGGGTAGTATAGCTATTCAATGCGGCGCGCTGCCGCGTGTTAACCGCTACGTACCGGAGGTGTTCCATGGTTCGCGTCGACATAGAGACCATCGTCATGGCCGCCGGTCCCGTGCCATCGCTTATCGTGCTTCGTGAGCGCAGCAGCAAATCGGACTCGCCCGCGCCGCTGCGTTCCCTTTCCATTCAGACTGGTTCGTTTGAAGCTGCTGCCATCAGCCGCGGCATCGATAGCGGCCGCGCCGAGCGCCCGATTACCCATGACCTGCTGCTCGATACCGTTGACGCCCTGGGTGCCAAACTCGAGCGCATCGAGATCGTTCGCGCCGAGCCGCCGGTGTTCTACGCGACGATCGTCGTACTGGTCGATGGCGAGGGGCGCAAGATCGACGCCCGCCCCAGTGACGCCATTGCCCTTGCCGTGCGCAGCAATGCTCCCATGTTTGTGGAGGACGACATCATGAATCGCTTGGGCACTGTTTCTACCCACGCCGAGGATGTCGACGACGAGCAGGAGTTCGAGAAGTTCGACGAGTTCGTCCATACGCTCTCCCCCGATGACTTCTAAATGCGGGGCGGCAGAGTTGCGGAGTGTTCGCTGATGGCCGGCGGTATGTCGGCTGAGGCGGCGGCCATTGCGCGCGAGGCCCAGATGCGCTCGGAGGCTTCTGAGGCGGCTCGCATTGCCTATGTGACGCAGGCCCGCACGCTTCGCGAGCGCCGCGGCTCGTTTATCAAGATGGTTGTCGTCTCCGCCCTTGTCGCGGCAATCTGCTCGCGCCTTCGTGGTACAGTTGGTGCGCTTGGGTTTTCGATTTCAACAGGCTTGGTAATCTGGGGCGTGGTCGATGCAGTAATGCTGACCAACCAGATTAAGGTACTCGACAAGCGCGCGATGGATATGATGCGCGCCCGCGACGCTGCCGCCAAGATTGCTGCCGAGGCACAAGAACTGTAACGACGCCGGACTCGATGGGAAGGTCTAAAGATGGCACAGGATATGCAGGACGCCGGTAACGTCTCCGCCGAGCTCGACGCCATGGTGTGTGACCTGATTGGCGCCTTCTTGGACGACCTTGCCGCCGGCGAGAATCCGGGCGTAGTTGTGGCGATCGAGGACGCTGCTTCCAACCGATATCTGGCGGCGCTCGACGAGGACGGCGAAGAGGCGTGCCTCGAGGCGGCCACCAACTTTATCTCCGAGCATAAGATGGGTCTTAAGGACGAGGGTCTGGGCCGTATCGCCCGCTATGCCATCGGCTATACCGGCTGCGTCGAGATTGACGGAGGCTATCACGATGCTCTGCTCGTGAGCTTCTTTGAGACTACGCTCGAGAGCGGTTTTTCGGCATATGTGCTGTATGAGGGCATGGGCGCCGGCGATGGTTTTATGTGGAGCGACCCTGAACCTGCAGGTGAGGAAACCCCTCTCATCTAAAATCGCTAAAATAGACGAGTTTTCGGTAAAAGGCTCAATATTCCCGCTGAGCGTTGTATCGCTGGGCGGGTCGCATACGCGTGCCGTTTGTATATGGATAGAAGATAGGGGAACTACATGCGCGTAGACAATCTGAGGAACATCGCCATCATCGCCCACGTCGACCACGGCAAGACGACGATGGTCGACAAGCTCCTGCGTGCCACGGACGCCTTCCGTGCCAACCAGCAGGTCGAGGACCGCGTCCTGGACTCTAACGACCAGGAGCGCGAGCGCGGCATTACGATTCTCGCCAAGAACATCTCTATCGAGTACAAGGACGTTAAGATCAACGTCATCGACACTCCGGGCCACGCCGACTTCGGCGGCGAGGTCGAGCGCGTGCTGCGTATGGCCGACGGCGCCCTGTTGCTGGTCGACGCTTTTGAGGGTCCCATGCCCCAGACCCGCTTCGTGCTGCGTCACGCTATCGACACCGGCCTTAAGATCATGATCGTCATCAACAAGATCGACCGTCCGGGTGCCAACCCCGAGAAGGCCTACAACGACTGCCTGGACCTTATGGCCGACCTGGGCGCTACCGACGACCAGCTTGAGTTTGCCATGGAGCATGTCATCTACGCCAGCGGCGTCAACGGCTTTGCCCGTCATGATCCCGAGGACGGCAACATGGACATGTACCCGCTGCTCGACATGATCATCGACGACATGCCCGCACCCGAGGTTGACGAGACCGCTCCGCTGGCCATGCAGTGCGTGACCATCGATCACTCCAACTTCGTCGGCCGTATCGGCATCGGCCGCGTGTACTCCGGCACCATCCACCAGGGCGACCAGATCTTGGTCGTCAAGAACGACGGCTCCAGCGCCACCGCTACCGTCAAGCAACTCTTTACCTTCGACTACCTGGGCCGTACCGAGTGCCAGGAAGTCGGCGCCGGCGACATTGCCGCCGTTGTGGGCATCGACCGCACCGATATCGGCGATGTCTACACCGACCCCGAGAATCCCGTCGAGCTCGAGCCCATCGAGATCGACCCGCCGACCCTGTCCATCGTCTTTGAGGCTTCGACCTCCCCGCTCGTCGGCCGCGACGGCGATATCGTTGGCGCCCGTCAGCTCAAGGAGCGCCTGTTCAACGAGGCCGAGAACAACGTGACCATGAAGATCGAGGAGCTCGAGGACAAGAGCGGCGTCGAGGTCTCGGGCCGCGGCATTCTGCACCTGTCCGTTCTGATGGAGTCCATGCGCCGCGAGGGCTTTGAGTTCCAGGTCGGTCGTCCGCGCGTTCTGTTTAAGAAGGACGAGAACGGCAACAAGATGGAGCCTGTCGAGCAGGCCGTCGTCGAGTGCCCGGACGAGTACTCGGGCAAGGTCGTTGAGGTCTTCGGCACCTCCGGTGGCATCATGACGAGCATGGATACCTCGGGCATCGTGACGCACCTTGAGTTTAAGATTCCGACGCGTGGCATCATGGGCCTTAAGAACCGCATCATGAACGTCACCCACGGCGAGGGCGTGTTCTACCACACCTTCCTGGAGTACGGTCCCTACGCCGGCGAGATCGGCAACCGTCAGAACGGTGCCATGATCTCCATGACCACCGAGAAGGCCGTTGCCTATGCCCTGGGCACGCTGCAGGAGCGCGGCCAGCTGTTTGTTGAGCCGGGCACCGAGTGCTACGAGGGCATGATCGTGGGCGAGCGCAGCAAGGCCGGCGACATGGTCGTCAACATCGCCCGTACCAAGAACCTGGGCAACCAGCGTTCCTCGACCTCCGATATTTCCGTGCAGCTGGTGCCGCCCCGCACCTTCTCGCTGGAGGAGGCGCTGGAGTACATCGCCGATGACGAGCTGGTGGAGATCACTCCCAAGAATATTCGCCTGCGCAAGCGTCTGCTCAATGCCACCGACCGCAAGAAGGCCGCCGTCCGTGCCGGTCAGGTCAACAAATAAGCGCCGGGCTTTATAGCTTTAATGAGAAAGGGCGTCGACCGCAATGGTCGGCGCCCTTTTTGGTGCATGGGGATTGAGGCGGCCTACGCCACCACAAAGGTGCCTGTCCCCTTTGTGGTGGTTGGTGGTTAGGCGGTGGGAAGGCCTGGCGTGTTAGCCGGCTGCTGCGGCTTGAGGTGGGCGTTGTGCCAAATGATTTGGATGACGTAGCCGAGCGTGAAGACGAAGGCTACGCCGCTGACAAAGTTGCCCATAAGAGGAAGTGCCGTGAGCGCGCCCGCGACGATACCGCCCGCGGCGGCCATGGCGAAGCGGTTTTGGTTGTGTCCGACCATGCGTGCGATCGCGGTACCCGTAAATGCCGCCGAGACCAAAGCGATGCCGATGATGCTGCACATGAGGGCTCCGGCGAGCGACAGGCCTGCAATCGAGATGATAAGCAGCAGGACGGCGGGAGCGATGGCGACCGTGCCCAGAAGGCCACTTACCCACAGTGGCATGGGATGCTGATGGAGCATGCCAGCGGCGCTGGCGGTTGCGCGCGGAAAGACAAGCTCAAGCAGGATAGCGACAAAGCAGGTGGAAAGCGCTGCGGCAACGATGCCGCCGATCATGTCGTTGACCGTAGAGGTGTTCTCGTTCTCGGTCCGGTCGATCTTGAGGGCTCCAACCTGAGCGCCCTCGGCCCGCTCGGGGTCCTGTGAGACGTGGGCGTTCACCGTGCCGGTGATGCGGGCGTTTTTACCCAGGATGAGCTTGTCGGCCCAGACTTCAACATTGCCATCGACGGTGCCGTCGATGGTAACGGTGTCGCCGGCAAGCGCCGCCGATTTGGCGGAGCCGCGCAGGGCGACCGTTTCGCCCGCCGCGTAAAAACAGTTGGCGGTGCTGCCGGTGTTGAGCACGACGTGCTGGCCGGCCACCGTGACGCTGCCATCGATTGCGGTTTTGGCGATATCGATGGTGCGTGCTGCCAGACGAACGGCGCCGCCTACGGTGCAATCGCGAATCGACAGGTTCTCACCCGCCGCGATAATATCGCGGCCGATGGAGGCGTCGTCTAGGTTGAGACTTTGGCCGGCCCAGTACAGGTCGCCTTCGATACCGGACGGAGTTGAGTCAACTTCGGTTGCGAGCACGTTTCCCGCGGTGTCGGTGCCGGCGAACGACACCGTGGGAAGTGCGGTGAGCGCGAGTGCAATCAGCGCGAATAGGATGGTGATGCGGGCCTGCGCTTTGTGGCGCCGGATCGACGGTACTTGGTTGCAAGGCATAGTGAATCCTTCGTTAGATACTCGACAGGTATCTAACAGGGTACCCAACGCGTGGGCGCTCTAAAAGAACCTCTCGGTTGCATTTCGAAGGGTCGTGCCGTGCTGTTTACTTTTTACGGTGCAAGAAGCGCGCGATATCTTCTTCGGTGGGGCTTTTGATGTCAAAGCGCAGCGAGAGCCAGCGCAGACCCATGGTCACGACAACGCATACGACCAGCGCGGCAACATTGCTCATGAGGCCGCTCATGACGAGGGCTACATAGCTTGCCGATCCGGCGATGGCCGCGATGGCATAGAAGTTGGTGCGTTGGAAAATGCCCGGGACCACGCCCATAAAGCCGTCGCGCAGCATGCCGCCGCCCACGGCGGTAAAGAAGCCCATCATGATACATACGGCGGGCGCAAATCCGTACACCAACGCCTTGTCCGCGCCGGTTGCTGCATAGATGCCGACCGAGATGATGTCGAGCAGGGGAATGAGTTTTTCGGGCTTATCGACGATTGCCGGGAAGATATAGATGATGGCGGCTGTGGCGATGGAGAGCGGTAGTGCCATGGGCTGGTTGAGGATGTAGACGTTGCCGACCTGGAGCGTCATATCGCGCAAAAGACCGCCGCCCAGACCGCAGACCACCGCGAGCGCGACCGCGCCCACCAGGTCGAGCTTGTGCTCGCGAGCGACCAGCACGCCCGAGATCGATGCCGCGACAACGGCGAACATCTCGAGCCAAAATGGGATAGCGACCATGGCATCCGAGGCGTGTGAAGTAACAGTCATAGCGGCGACGACGGGCAAGATGAGGTCCTTTGATTCTCGGGTTTGAACAATGCCCGTACATAGTACATGGTTGGCGGCGATTGAGACCCTATTGCTCGGCAAACGGTAGGGACTGGGCGCGGGCGTGGCGTTACTGGAATGCCAGGGGTCCAAAACATGTACATCAGCCTCCAAAAACGACATTTTTCGACATCTTTGGAGGCTGACGTACATGTTTGGATTGGGTTCACAGCATGAGTGAGTTGATTTACTCACATCCGGTATATTTCCCCACTTCAACGGACATAAGAGTTGGATACCGGCTCAGAGCGAGAGGTCCTCAATGGATACCCCTGTTCTCATTTCGCATAAAACCGCATGGCTTGTCCATCATGCACCCCAGAATTTGGTTCAGTCTCTTGCGCGGCACGACTACCAGATAGGCGCACAAGGCATCTCCACCCAACAACGCGTTGCGCGCATACGACAGGCACTTATCGACTGCGGCATTCCGTCCGATATGCTCAAGACTATCGATATCTCGGTTGTATTCGAATTCGAGCGAATTCGCACCAAAGGCGTCATTTGCCACATTCTTGGACAAAATCTTCCCTACGAGCATATTAACGAGTTGACGCCCGGAATCTTCATCACCGACGAAGCCTTCACCTTCGTGCTCGCTGCCGAGTGGATGGATAGGATCGAATATCTCGAATATGGCTATGAAGTTTGCGGCGATTATCGCATGAGGCTCAATCCCGCCGACCCTTATACCGAGCAACCAGCCACCACCTCCAAGGATGAAATAATCGAACTGCTCGATCGGCATCCCGGCAAACCCGGTGCCACACGTGCACGGCTCGCGCTCAGGCATATCTACGATCGCTCGGCCTCGCCTATGGAGACCGCTTCGGCAATCGCCCTCTCACTCCCAACAAGCGAAGGCGGCGTTGGCATCCGAGGTATCGAACTCAACAAACCACTCGAGATCCCTCAACGTCTCTGGCATTGCGCCAAAGCTCGAACACTTAAAATCGATGCGCTCGTTACCTACAAGCGCAGGGAGCTCGGTATCGAATATAAGGGCGGTTTTCACGATGAGTTCGAGCGCAAAGGAGCAGATGCGGAGCGAGAGGCCGTTCTCTCCCAAATGGGATATCGAATCGTTACGCTCACTTCGGCTCAGTTCGGCAGCCAACTCGCCTTTCACCGCGCCATGAACAACATTCGCGAAGCACTCGGCATGCCTCGCTGTACCGACACCGGGCACCAGCGAGAGCAAAACGAACTACGCAAGGCTCTTATCCGCAACTGGAAAGGTATGCGAGACGAAGAGGCGCCTTCCGAATAGTGCCACTCCCGTGAGCTCAATCCAAACGTGTACGTCAGCCTTCAAAGATGTCGAAAAATGTCGGTTTTGGAGGCTGACGTACATGTTTTTGAGGGAAGGGCGGGTTCGAATCCCTCCTCCTCCGCCGTATTTGCTTGTAAGGGACTCTAAACAAAAAAGCCCCCGTTTTCGGGAGCTTTCTCAACCAAAATGGCGGAGGAGGAGGGATTCGAACCCTCGTGACCTTATACAGGCCAAACGGTTTTCGAGACCGCCGCATTCAACCACTCTGCCACCCCTCCGCGTGGGGTAAAAACAAAGCAGGCTCGAAGGCCTGCTTTGGAATTAACTGGCGGAGAGTCAGGGATTTGAACCCTGGAGACGCTTTTGACGCCTACACGATTTCCAATCGTGCTCCTTCGGCCACTCGGACAACTCTCCGTTAAATGCGAAAGTCAGTATACACGAGGAACCGCAAAGTGCAAACAGAAAAGTTGGCATTTTTTAAAACGCTTGGCCGCGCTTGTCGTTGCAGTGGGGTTTGAGGTGCCAAAAAACGGCTTCCGACCAGCGTGGTTGATTAACTCAATTGTTCAAAAGGGGTATTCATAAGCGACTTGGCAATGAATTTAAAAATCTTTGGGTGGTGCTGTGGGCCACTGGTATGCATTTTGCGACCACAGCCTTGTGCCCGCTGACCTGCGGCTTGGCTCAGCTTGTCCCCACGGCACCGTATCTTGAACACAGATCCGTCAAGCATTTGGTCAGCATTTGGTTGGAATGCGCATGAAGTGCCGTGTGAGCATGGACATATGTGGAGGTCATGAGGTTGTAGCTGCATATTCTTGCAGCCTAGGAGGTTGAAAGATATTATTACCAAGTCTTTTCCTGCTTCAGGCGCACCTTCACGACCTGAAGCCACATTTGCCCAGAGGAGGTGACAATATGAAGGCTTATGAACTGCTGTTCTTTGTTGACCCGTCGCTCGACCCCGAGACTCGTCTCGCTGTTATGAAGCGTATCGATACCACGATCGCTGAGGGCGCTGGCAAGGTCGACTCCGTTGACGAGTGGGGCAAGCGCAAGCTCGCCTACGAGATCAACGACCTCACCGATGGTGACTACACCCTCATCAACTTCCACGCAGATCCTACCCAGATCGCCGAGCTTGATCGCGTCCTGCGCATCACCGACGCTGTGGTCCGCCACATGATCGTCCGTCGCGACGACCAGGAGTAAGACTGTCGTTTTGGACTGGGCTTGTGCCCCAAGAGGAAGTAGTGAGTTATGAGCATCAATCGAGTGAACATCACCGGTAACCTCACCCGCGATCCCGAGCTGCGCGCCACCGCCGGCGGAACCCAGGTTCTGTCCTTTGGCGTCGCCGTGAACGATCGTCGCCGCAACGCGCAGACTGGCGAGTGGGAGGACTATCCCAACTTTGTCGACTGCACCATGTTCGGCACCCGCGCCGAGGCCGTGAGCCGTTTCCTGGCAAAGGGAAACAAGGTCGCGATCGAGGGCAAGCTGCGCTACAGCTCTTGGGAGCGCGACGGCCAGCGCCGGAGCAAGCTTGAGGTCATCGTCGATGAGATCGAGTTTATGAGCTCCCGTGGTGGCCAGGGTGGCTACGACCAGGGCGGTTACGCCCCCGCAGCTCCCGCGCCCGCAGCACGTCCTGCCGCACCGGTGGCTACGCCGCCCGCGGTCGACGTCTACGATGAGGACATCCCGTTCTAAGGGTTGTTCACCTATTTTTGAGTGAGAGGCGGCTTCGGTTCGCCGAAGTTGCCAAATGAAAGGTATTTTGACATGGCTAATGATTTTTCTGCACGTCAGCCGCGTCGTAAGTACTGCCAGTTCTGCAAGGAGAACACTGAGTTCATCGACTATAAGGACACTCAGCTTCTCCGTAAGTACATGACCGACCGTGGCAAGATCAAGCCCCGTCGCGTCACTGGCGCTTGCACGCAGCATCAGCATGACATCGCCAATGCCATCAAGCGCGCCCGCGAGATGGCACTCCTGCCGTACACCGTCCCCGTGGTTTCCTCTCGTGGCAACCGCGACCGCGGCTAAGAAGGGAGACGCATCATGAAGGTTATTCTTCTCGATGAGATCAAGGGCAAGGGCGGCGAGGGTGACGTCGTAGAGGTCGCTCAGGGTTACGCTGAGAACTTCCTGTTCCCCAAGAAGCTCGCTGTTGCCGCCACCAAGGGCAACCTCAAGCAGCTTGACGAGCGTCGCAACAACATCGCCAAGCGCGAGGCCGTCCGTCTGGCTACCGCCAACGAGACCAAGGCTGCCTTCGAGGGCAAGACGGTCACCGTTGACGTCAAGGTCGGCGACGAGGGCATCCTCTTTGGCTCCGTTACCGCCGCTATGATCGCTGACGCCATCAAGGCTCAGCTCGGTATGGACATCGACCGCAAGCGCGTCGAGCTCGGTAAGCCCATCAAGGTTGCCGGTGCCCACACCGTTGCCATCTCGCTGTACCGCGAGATCAAGGCCGAGGTTGTCGTTCTCGTCGGCGTTACCGCCGAGGAGCTCGCTGCCGAGGCTGAGGTCGAGGAGGCCGCTGAGGTCGCCGAGGCCGAGACCGCCGAGGTCGAGACTGAGGCTGCTGCCGAGTAGCATTTGCTGCAACGCAACAATCTTGTTCTAAGAAGGGCGCTCTGGGAAACCAGGGCGCCCTTTTGTTTTTTGCGCTGAGTGAGTTTCATGGTGAACGTTGCGTCGAAGTCCTATATACAGGACCGTTCATCCGTTTGGTTCGGTGATGATTGGCGGCGCGCGGCGCGTTTTGGGACCGTGGCTGATACTATGGATGCTCGCAAGCGATATGAATGAGGATGCTCATGGCATATGACGATAGGGAGACCGGGCTGACGGTTGAGGACCGCGGCTCCAAGTTGGGTCTTCCCCAAAACCAAGATGCAGAGGCCAATGTACTGGCTGCTATGCTGCTATCGCCCGAGGTGGTCGAAGAGGCCCAGGTCGAGCTGCAGCCCGATGACTTCTACCGGCCCATTCATAAGACCATCTATACCGCGATGGTCGATATGTACAACAGCCGCATTCCCATCGACTCCATCTCGCTGATCGATTACCTGCGAAGCATCAACAAGCTTGATGCCGTGGGCGGCGAGGCCTACATTTTGGAGTTGATGGGTCAGACCCTGTCGCTCGTCAACTGGCAGCACCATGCCGCTATCGTTCGCCGCGATTCGATGCTGCGTGAGCTGATCGGCGCCACCAACGAGATCAACGCGCTGGCCTATAACGCTCCCACCGATACCAAAGAGGTCGTGGAGCTGGCCGAGAGCAAGTTGCTCAAGGTCACGGCGCGCGAGGTCAAGTCGAGCTACAAGACGCTGACCGAGTTTATGGTCGAGGCCTATAACGAGGCCGAGGAAGTGTGCCAGGCAGGCGGCCAGGCTGCGGGCGTGCCCACGGGCTTCCCGTCGCTCGACCGCATGCTCATGGGTTTTCGCGAGGGCCAGCTCATCATCATCGGCGCCCGCCCTGCTGTGGGTAAGACGTCGTTCGCCCTGAATCTGGCGCTCAACGCTGCCGCGGCCGGTTATACCGTCGGCTTCTTCTCGCTGGAGATGTCGGGCAAGGAAATTGCCCAGCGTCTGATTTGCGCCTACGCCATGATTTCGATCAGTGACTTCCGCATGGGCCGCATTAGCCCCGAGCAGTGGGCCAATATCAACGAGGCCACGCAGACCTTGTCCAAGCTCGATATTCTGATTGACGATACGCCCGGCACCACAGTGACCGAGATTCGCGCCAAGAGCCGCCGCATGCTCCACAACAAGGAGAAGGCCATCATCATCCTGGACTACCTGCAGCTGGTGAGTCCTCCGCCGGGACGCCGCTCCGAGAGCCGTACCGTCGAGGTCTCCGAGATGTCGCGCGGTCTGAAGATCATGGCCAAGGAACTCAAGATCCCGCTCATCGCGCTGTCGCAGCTCTCGCGTCAGGTCGAATCCCGTACCGGCAAGCGCCCGCAGCTTTCCGACCTTCGTGAATCGGGCTCCATCGAGCAGGACGCCGATATCGTTATGTTCTTGGACCGCTCCGCCGACGAGGCCGAAGCCTCGCGCGACGATCGACCCGACGAGGGCGTTACGCGTATCGTCGTGGCCAAGAACCGTTCGGGCCCGATCGGCGACGTCGACCTGATGTTCCTGCCGGCATCCACCAAGTTCTATGAGCTTGATGGGGCACATGCCGAGGAGTAGGACAGGCGCCCGTTGCACGGGTATACTGGGAATGTTTTGTGCTTCTGCGTGCCGGCGTGGCGCGTAGACAGTCCATGAATGTAAGGAGTAAACATGCCGTCAACCGTTTTGGTCGGTGCCCAGTGGGGCGATGAGGGCAAGGGTAAGATCTGCGACCTGGTCGCCGGCGACTTCGATGCCGTCGTGCGCTACTCGGGCGGCAACAACGCCGGCCACACCATCGTCGTCAACGGCAAGAAGTACGGCCTGCACCAGGTGCCCTCCGGCATCATGTATTCCGACCATGTGTCGGTGATCGGTAACGGCTGCGTCGTCAACCCCAAGGTTGTCCTTGAGGAGATCGACATGTTCGAGGCCGACGGCATCACCACCAAGAACCTCAAGATTAGCGGCAACGCGCATGTCATCATGCCGTACCACATCGACCTGGATGGCGCCTTTGAGCAGAAGCTCGGCAAGAAGAACATCGGTACCACCAAGCGCGGTATCGGTCCGTGCTATCAGGACAAGATGGCCCGCATTGGCCTGCGCATGCAGGATATGCTGGACGAGGCGCTGTTCCGCGACAAGCTGGAGACCGCTCTCGCCCGCGTGAACCCCGAGCTTGAGCTCATCTACAACCTGCCCACCTACACCGTGGACCAGATTTGCGACGAGTACCTGCCCATGGCCGAGCGCCTGCGTCCCTACATCACCGAGACGAGCCTGCTGCTCAACAACATGATCGATGAGGGCAAGGACCTGCTGTTTGAGGGCGCCCAGGCGACGTTGCTCGACATCGACCACGGCACCTATCCGTACGTGACGTCTTCCAACTGCACCGCCGGCGGCGCCATCACCGGCTCCGGCGTGGGCATGAAGAACGTCGACCGCGTGCTGGGCGTCATGAAGGCCTATATCACCCGCGTCGGTTCGGGCCCCATGCCCACCGAGCTTTCCTATGAGTCCGAGGCCGGTCACACGCTGACCGAGGAGGGCTATGAGTACGGTGTGACCACCGGTCGCCGTCGTCGCTGCGGCTGGTTCGACGGCCCCATCGCCAACTACGCCTCACGCGTCAACGGCCTCACCGATATCGCCCTGACTAAGCTCGACGTGCTTTCGGCCTTCGACACCATCAAGGTGTGCGTGGCCTACGACGTCGATGGCGAGCGCTACACCAGCGTGCCCGAGCATCAGGTGCGCTTTGAGCATGCCAAGCCCATCTACGAGGAGCTCCCCGGCTGGAAGTGCGACATCACCGGTTGCCGCAGCTTTGATGAGCTGCCGCAGGAGGCTCAGGACTACGTGGCGTTTATCGAGGATCTGGCACACACCCGCGTGACGTTCATTGGCGTCGGCGCCGGTCGCGAGCAGATTATCAACCGATTCTGGAAGTAATCGGGACTATTTGGTTATTGCGATATACCCCTTTGCAGCCCAAGCGGGCGGCCGAGGGGTATATTTGCTTGCAAAGGGCTCGCGCGGAGCGGGCCATTCATCCATAGAGGAGGCACCCTTGAAGGCGGACACTCAAACCATCGACATCCTGTTGTTGGGCAGCGGCGGCCGTGAGCATGCTTTGGCAGCTAAGCTCGCAGCATCACCGCGCGCCGGCAAGCTCTACATCGCGCCGGGCAACGGCGGCACCGCGAGCTGCGGCGAGAACGTTGTTCTCGACGACTGCGATCCTGCGGCCGTGGCGGCGTTTGCGCAGAGCCACGGATGCGGACTCGTGGTAATTGGCCCCGAGGCTCCGCTCGTGGCGGGCGTGGCCGACGCCGTGCGCGCGGTGGGTATTCCCTGCTTTGGCCCGGGTGCCGAGGGCGCCCAGATGGAGGGCTCTAAGCTGTTCTCCAAGCAGCTCATGGAGCGCGCGGGCATTCCGACGGCAGCCTACGGCTCGTTTACCGACGAGGCTTCGGCTCTTGCTTATGTGCGTGAGCAGGGCGCTCCGCTGGTCGTCAAGGCCGACGGCCTTGCCGCGGGCAAGGGCGTTATCGTGGCGACCGAACTTGAGCAGGCCGAGGAGGCCGTGCGCGAGTGCTTTGGCGGCACCTTTGGCGATGCCGGCAACACCGTGGTTATCGAGGAGATGCTGACCGGCCCCGAGTGCTCGCTTTTGGCCTTTACCGACGGCAAGACCGTGCGCCCCATGGCCACCTCGCAGGACCACAAGCGCGCGCTCGAGGGCGACAAGGGCCCCAACACCGGCGGCATGGGTGTCTACAGCCCGGTGCCCATCGTGACCGACGAGGAGCACGCCACCATGGTGAAGGTCATGGAGCGGACCGTTGCCGAGCTTGCTGCCGAGGGCATCGACTACCGCGGCTGCCTGTACGGCGGCTTTATGCTCACGCCCGCCGGCCCCAAGGTGCTGGAGTTCAATGCCCGCTTTGGCGACCCCGAGACGCAGGTCGTGCTGCCACGCCTTAAGAACGACCTGGTTGAGGTCATGCTGGCCTGCGCCAACTGTGAGCTCGATCAGATTGAGCTCGACTGGCGCGACGAGTGGGCCGTGGCCGTTGTCCTGACGAGTGCGGGCTATCCCGGCAGCTACGAGAAGGGCAAGGTCATCACCGGTATCACCGATGCCGAGGCCATGGAGAACGTGACCGTGTACCACGCGGGCACTGCTGTGGTGAACGGCCAGCTCTTGACCAATGGTGGTCGCGTGCTTGCCGTGACCGCTCTGGGCGACACGTTCGAGAACGCTCGCAACCTTGCCTACGAGGCCTGCGAGAAGATTGATTTTGAGGGTAAGACCCTGCGTCACGACATCGGCCTGCGCGCGCTGCGCGGCCGCGACGCCTGGGATGCCTAAAGTCCGAGAGGAATGAGACGGATGGACGAAAAGAACGAAGAGCTCGTGGATGCGCAGATCGTCGAGGAGGACAGCCGCGTGTATGGGCACGCCGAGGGCGAACCTGGTGGCGAGGTCGCTGACGAGCCGGCGCTGGTGCTGGGCGACGATGACCCGCACGATGCCGAGCTGCACGAGAAGATTCTTTCGGAGGAGTGCGCCTGGAAGGGCAAGATCCTCGACGTCCACCGTCTTGAGGTTGAGCTGCCTAACGGTCGCCGCAGCGCCCGCGATATCGTTCGCCATCCGGGTGCGGCGGCCGTTGTGGCGCTGACCGAGAGCGGCAAGATTGTGCTGGTGCGTCAGTACCGCACCGCCATCGACCGTGTGACGGTCGAGATTCCCGCCGGCAAGCTCGATCCAGGCGAGGACCCGCTCGATTGCGCCAAACGCGAGCTGCATGAGGAGACGGGCTTTAGGGCTGGTCGCATTCGCTTTTTGACGTCGATTGTCACGTCCTGTGGTTTTTGCGACGAGATCATTCACATCTACTTGGCCACCAAGCTCGAGTTTGATGCGCCCAACCCCGATGATGACGAGTTTGTCAACGTGGACCTGGTGCCGCTGCACGAGTTGATCGACGCCGTACTCGACGGCAAGATCGAAGACGCCAAGACCGTCGTGGGCGCCTTGGCCTGCGATAGCATCGCGCATCGCCTTGGGGGCGCGGAGCTTTAACGAGCGGGGATGATCCCGCAGGTTTGTGTAAGTCAGCGAAAGTGCTCCATTTGAGACAAGGTGGCCTAAAAGAGGAGGGAAGCGTATGGATATACGCGACCGACGATTGAAGGCCAGATTGTCCAAATGGAGCACTTGCAGCGTCGAGACGAAACGCGGTTTGGTAAAACCGCGTAAGGTGATTATGCTGAAAAGGTTTCTCTCGTATTACGAGCCCCAGATGGGGCTTTTTGTTGCCGATACTGTTTGCGCTCTGGTGCTTGCTGCCATTGACCTTGCGTTTCCTATTATTCTGCGCAATCTGACCGGCGGGTTGTTTACACAGGGTCAGGCTGCCATTATGCAGGCGCTCGGTATGATCGCGGTGGGTTTGGTGCTGATGTATATCATCCGTTGCGCCTGCCGCTACTTTGTGAGCTACTGGGGCCACGTGATGGGCGCGCGCATGGAGTCCAAGATGCGCGAGGACCTGTTTGACCAGTACGAGCGCTTTAGCTTTGCGTACTTCGACCGTAACAGCTCGGGCGACATGATGAGCCGCGTGGTCAACGACCTGTTCGATATCTGCGAGGCGGCGCATCACGTGCCCGAGTGGATCATCATCTGCGGCATCGAGATTATCGGCTCGTTTGTGATCCTCTTTACCATCGCCCCGGTGCTGGCGCTTGCCATGGCTGTGGTGACAGCAGCGTTTGCGGTCATCATGTTTTGGCAGAACATGCGCATGCGCGAGGTCTTTAGCGACAACCGCAAAAAGATCAGCGGCATCAATGCGCAGCTGCAGGATTCGCTGGCGGGCATGCGCGTGGTCAAGAGTTTTGCCAATGAGGAGACCGAACGCTTCAAGTTCCGCGCCTCCAACAATCGCTATCTTTCGTCCAAGGAGAACATGTATCACGCCATGGGCGTCTATACCGCGACGTATGGCCTGCTCTCGGGTGTGCTCTATGTGATCGTGGTGCTGCTGGGCGGCTGGCTGGTCGCCCAGGGACAGCTGCAGGCGGTCGATATGGCGACCTTTGCACTCTATATTTCGCTGTTCTGCACGCCGCTCGAGACACTCGTCAATTCGGCCGAAACGTATCAGAAGGCCATCGCCGGCTTTAAGCGCATGGACGAGGTGCTCTCGACCGCGCCGGATATCCAGGACAAGCCGGGCGCTACGGATCTGCAGGTGACTGCCGGCGCCGTGGAGTATCACGACGTGTGCTTTAACTACGAGGACGTTGAGCTGGGCGAGGGCGATGCCGAAGAGCGTCCCGTTATCGACCATATGAATCTGTCCATCAAGCCCGGACAGACCATCGCTTTGGTTGGCCCTTCGGGCGGCGGCAAGTCCACGACCTGTTCGCTGCTGCCGCGCTTTTATGACGTGGCTGCCGGATCCATTAGCATCGACGGCCAGGACGTGCGCGATGTGACGCAGCAGAGCCTGCGTCGCGCCATCGGCCTGGTGCAGCAGGATGTCTATCTGTTTGACGGAACAATCGGCGAGAACATCGCCTACGGCAAGCCGGGCGCTACGGCAGAAGAGATCGCCGAGGCCGCCCGTCGCGCCAACATCGATGCCTTTATCGAGTCGCTTCCACAGGGCTATGACACGGTCGTGGGCGAGCGCGGCAGCCGTCTTTCGGGCGGACAGAAGCAGCGTGTTGCCATCGCGCGAGTGTTTCTCAAGAACCCCAAGATCCTGATTTTGGACGAGGCGACGAGTGCTTTGGATAACGAGAGCGAGGAGGCGGTGCAGGAGTCGCTCGAAGAGCTGGCACGCGGCCGCACCACGATTATCATCGCCCACCGTCTTTCGACCATTAAGCATGCCGATGAGATTGCGACCGTTGAGCATGGTCGCGTTGTGGAGCGTGGCACGCACGAGGTGCTTCTCGCCCGTGGCGGCACTTATGCCCGTTACTATCGAATGCAGTTCGAAGGTGCGCGTGCGCACGAGCTCGACTGATTGATATGACAGGAAGTTTATGGCTGACAAGAACCCTTTGACTCCGGAAGAAGTGACGGAGTTATTCTCCGAAATCGATGCATCCGGTGTCTTGGATCCCACGCTTGCCAAAAAGCGAACCGAGCGCATGCGTGAGAAGGAGGCTGCGGCCAAGCGCGGTGACAAAGCGGCGCTAGCGCAGCTGCGCAGCGAGGACCGCGCGAGCCAGGCAAAACATATCGACCCGCTGTCCGAGGACGACCCTTCGGGCTCGCAGGTGAGCCATACCATTACGAAGACTGCCATGGCCGTGGTCATTGGCATCTTGGTGCTGATTGTGGGCATGCAGATTGGCTACGGCGTGATGCGACGCCTGAACACCGCCAACCTGTCCGAGAGCGTTTCGGTGGATACCGTTTCGACGGCGCTGAAGGGCGGCCTTGAGTGGGGCAACGGCTTTACGCAGTTTCCGCTCGATTTTTCTGTCGATGAGGCCGATGAGCGTACGGGCACGGTCGAGGTGACGGTGTTGGACACATCGTCTGCCAACGAGCTCGAGCTGCTGTCCAACGGGCAGATTCAGGCCGCTGCGCTTGCGACCAACGCGCTGCTCAACGATAAGATCGACCGCGTGGTGTATAACGTTCACGCCTATATCGACGAGGATAGCAACATTCAGCACGATTCCTTCTTTGGCATGTTTCCCGCGCGGGGTCATCAGAGCGCCATTTTGACGTTTGTGTGGACCAAGAGCTCATCCAACGCCACGAGTATCGACTGGAAGATGCGCATCGTAAGCATGGACGACACCATTGCCGAGCGCATTCAAAAACAGGTGAACTCGGTTTCGTCGCTGATCGAGGACCCGGTGGTGAGCCAGACCAAGATTGACGAGGAAAAGGCCGAACGTGACCTGGAGCATCGTCTGCATGGCCGCGAGATTTTCCGCGGCGGCAAGCCCGATCGCTCACCGTCCGATCTGCTGGAACAGGACAAGCAAAAGTAAGAGGCCATTATCCCGCGTGAGCCACAAGCCCACGCGGGATAATTTTTCTGGGACGGGGATTAAATAATCATTATGCATAGAAAGTCATAATTATCATTTCGTAAACATTTCGATGAAATTAACGCCATGAGGCATGCTTGCGGTTACAATACCGCGAGGCCTAACTACACACCTTTAAGCCGGTCCTGTGAGACCGGGAAGGAGAATTATGGCGAACAACCATACCGCGGGCGCTGCCGCCCGCACCTTCGCGCCCAGCGAGCTTTGCCAGCGTATGCTGGCCAAAACCAGCAAGGGCACCTGCGGTCCCTGTATCCTGTATCTTGAGGATGGGACCATTTTTTATGGACGTGCATGCGGCGCCGAGGGCACCGCGACCGGCGAAGTCTGCTTCAACACCTCGCTCGAGGGCTACTTTGAGGTCATGACCGACCCGAGTTATGCCGGCCAAATTGTAACCATGACCTATCCGCAGATCGGCAATTACGGTATCGACGAGACCGATGTCCAGTCGGCCTTCCCCGGCGACGCCGTGCGCCCTGCGAGCGCTCCGGCTATGCGCGGCATGATCGTTCGCGATATGTGCGCCACGCCTTCTAACTGGCGCTCGGCCGTCAGCGTGCCGGAGTACCTGCGCGCTCACGGCATCGTCGCTATCGAGGGTATCGACACCCGCGCTCTGGTGCGCCATCTGCGCGACAATGGTTCCAAGATGGGCATTATCTCGACCGAGATTTTCGACGTCGACGAGCTTGCCGAGCGTCTGGCCGCAGCGCCCACGCTGGTAGGCGAGAACCTGGTCAAGACCGTAAGTTGCCCCGCGCCTCACAAGTTTGTGGCCGCCGACCTGCCTGCCACGCATGACTTTGCGCTTGCGGTTGCCGCTCCTGCCCGTCACAAAGTGGTCGCCTACGACTGCGGTGTGAAGCGCGGTATTCTGGAGGGCCTGGTCCGTGCCGGCTGCGATCTCACCGTCGTGCCGTGGGATACGCCCGCGAGTGAGGTGCTCGACATGAATCCCGATGGCGTCTTTTTGTCCAACGGCCCCGGCGACCCCGACGCCGTGGTGGAGACCTATGAGCAGGTGCAGCAGCTGATCGGCAAGGTGCCGGTCTTTGGCATTTGCCTCGGTCACCAGATGATCAGCCTGGCCTGCGGCGCCCAAATGGAAAAGCTTAAATTCGGTCACCGTGGCGGTAACCAGCCGGTTATGAATCTGGTGAGCCGTCGCGTGGAGATCACCGCGCAAAACCACGGCTTTGGCCTGCTGTTCCCCAGTCTGGGCAAACTGATTCCGGAGCTTTCCGGCGGCGAAACCGAGCATGCGGCCGATGGCGACCTGCGCGCCTGGGTGCGTCGCGGCATCGCGCCGGTCGTGATGAACGAGCGCTTTGGTCGCATTCGCCTGACACATGTGAACCTCAACGACGGCACCGCCGAGGGCATCCAGCTGCTCGACGCCCCGTGTTTCTCGGTCCAGTACCACCCCGAGGCTTCGCCTGGCCCCACCGATGCCCACTATCTCTTTACCGCCTTTACGCGACTCATGGACGGCGAGGAGAACTACCTGGACATCGACACCGCGAAGGACCGCCTCGCCGGCTGGAATTTCGCCGAGTCCGAGAACGCTGCGACCGAGGAGAACTAACATGCCGAAACGTACTGACATCAAGCGTATCCTCGTTATTGGTTCGGGCCCCATCGTTATTGGACAGGCCTGCGAGTTTGACTACTCCGGCGCCCAAGCCTGCAAGGTGCTCAAGGAGGATGGCTTTGAGGTCATCCTGGTCAACTCCAACCCGGCGACCATCATGACCGACCCGGGCTTGGCCGACCGCACCTATGTCGAGCCCATCACCGCCGAGTTTATCGAGCGCGTAATCAAGAAAGAGCATCCGGACGCGCTGCTGCCCACGCTGGGTGGCCAGACCGGTCTGAATGCCGCCGTCGAGCTGGCGAAAGACGGCACGCTGGACAAGTACGGCGTCGAGATGATCGGCTGCGACCTGGCCGCTATCGAGCGCGGCGAGGACCGCAAGCTCTTTAACGAGGCCATGGCCGAGATCGGCCTGGAGGTCGCGCGCTCGGGCTATGCCTACAGCGTGGCCGACGCCGAGGCTATCGCCGAGCGCGTGGGCTATCCCTGCGTGCTGCGTCCGAGCTTTACCCTCGGCGGCGCCGGCGGCGGCATCGCGCACACCCACGAGGAGCTCGTCTCCATCGTGAGCCAGGGCCTTGAGCTCTCGCCTGCCCATGAGGTGCTGGTCGAGGAGTCCATCGAGGGTTGGAAAGAGTATGAGATGGAGGTCATGCGCGACCACGCCGGCAACGGCATCATCGTGTGCCCCATCGAGAATCTCGACCCCATGGGCGTGCACACCGGCGACTCCATCACCGTGGCGCCGGCGCAGACACTAAGTGACCTTGAGTACCAGCGCATGCGTGTCGCGTCGCTCGCCATTCTGGAGAAGATCGGCGTCGAGACCGGCGGCTCCAACGTGCAGTTTGCCGTGAACCCCCAGACCGGCCGCCTGATCGTCATCGAGATGAACCCGCGCGTGAGCCGTTCGTCCGCACTGGCCTCCAAGGCCACGGGCTTCCCCATCGCCAAGGCCGCCGCTCGCCTGGCCGTGGGCTACACGCTCGACGAGATCGTCAACGACATTACCAAGGCAACGCCTGCCTGCTTTGAGCCCACGATTGACTACTGCGTGGTCAAGGTGCCGCGCTTCGCCTTCGAGAAGTTCAAGGGTACCGACCCCACGCTCACCACGCGCATGAAGGCCGTGGGCGAGATTATGGCGATCGGCCGCACCTTTGAGGAGGCCTTCGGCAAGGCCATGCGTTCGCTGGAGGACGGGCATCAGGGCATTTGCGCCGGCGGCAAGGAGGGTGCCGACAAGCTGAGCGACGACGAGCTCGCTCAGGCCGTGGCAACCCCGACCGAGCACCGCATCTTCTTTGTGGTCGAGGCCCTGCGCCGTGGCTGGGACATCGCCCGCATCCATGCCATCTGCGGTATCGATCCGTGGTACCTCAATCGTATCAACGACATGGTGCAGGTCCAGGAGAGCATCCGCGGCCTGCGTGTGGAGGATATCGACGCCGACGCGATGCGCCTGCTCAAGCAATACGGCACGAGCGA
The DNA here is from genome assembly GCA_902835305.1 of Coriobacteriaceae bacterium. Lineage (GTDB taxonomy): Bacteria > Actinomycetota > Coriobacteriia > Coriobacteriales > Coriobacteriaceae > Collinsella. The sequence goes on along the minus strand of CADFMD010000009.1, from coordinate 16,164 downwards.
CGCCGAGATTGCCGCGCTGACCGGCTCGGACGAGCGCTTTGTGCGCGCCTATCGCAAGGGTCTGGGCGTGGTTCCCAGCATGAAGACGGTCGATACCTGCGCGGCCGAGTTCTCGAGCGCCACGGAGTACCACTACAAGACGTACGAGAACATCTACCGCACGAGCCCGGATGCCAAGAAGTGCGTGGCTCCCGACGAGACCACGCCGGCGGACAAGCCCAAGGCGATGATCCTGGGCGCCGGCCCCAACCGCATTGGCCAGGGTATCGAGTTCGATTACTGCTGCGTGCACGCGAGCTACGCGCTGGCGGCCCGCGGCTTTGAGACCATCATGGTCAACTGCAATCCCGAGACCGTCTCGACCGACTATGACACGTCCGACCGTCTGTACTTTGAGCCGCTCACCTACGAGGACGTCATGGACGTTATCGATGTCGAGCGCCCCGACGGCGTCGTGGTGACGCTCGGCGGCCAGACTCCGCTTAAGCTGGCGCGCATGCTCGAGGAGAGCGGCGTGAACATTATGGGCACCAAGCCCGACGCCATCGATTTTGCCGAGGACCGCGAGCGCTTCGCCGCTCTGCTCGACAAGCTGGGCATCATGTACCCGCCGGCGGGCCAGGCCACCTCGTTTGAGGAGGCCGAGGCCGTGGCCGCGCACATCGGCTATCCGCTTCTGGTGCGTCCGAGCTATGTGTTGGGCGGCCGCGGCATGATGATCGCCTACGATGCCGAGCATCTGCGCGATTACATGGCAGAGGCTGCGCGCATTAGCCCCGACTACCCGGTGTACCTCGATCGCTTCCTGGAGGGTGCGATTGAGTCCGATGTCGATGCCCTGTGCGACGGCGAAGAGGTCTACATCGGCGGCATCCTGGAGCATATTGAGGAGGCCGGTATTCACTCCGGCGACTCTGCGACCTGCATCCCTCCGTTTAGCTTTAGCGAGAGCCTGCAGGCGAAGCTCCGCGAGACCACGCGCCGCATCGCGATGGCGCTGGGAGTCCGCGGTCTGGTCAACGTGCAATATGCCATCAAGGGCGAGACCGTCTACGTGATCGAGGCCAACCCGCGCGCCAGCCGTACCGTGCCGTTTATCTCCAAGGCCACCGGTGTGCCGCTGGCCAAATGCGCGGCGCGCATCATGGCAGGCGATTCCATCGCGAGCTTGGGCCTGCCGAGCGACGAACGTCAACTGGACTGGTTCTGCATGAAGGAAGCCGTCATGCCCTGGGGTCGTTTCCCGGGCGCCGACGTCATCCTGGGGCCTGAGATGAAGTCGACGGGCGAGGTCATGGGTATCGCTAAGAGCTATCCCGAGGCATACGCCAAGACGCAGCTGGCGATCGACTACAAGCTGCCCGACCCGAGTTGCGGCAAGGTGTTCATTAGCGTGTGCGACCGCGACAAGCGCCATATCCTTTCGGTCACCCGCATCCTGCGCTACCTGGGCTTTGACATCTGCTCCACCGAGGGCACGGCGCGCGTGCTGCGCGGCGGCAACGTGACGTGCGAAGTCGTGGAAAAGATCAGCGGCCCGCACGACGGCGAGCGCCCCAACATCGGCGACCTCATCGCCGATGGCAAGATCGCGGTGATCATCAACACGCCGTACGGTCCGGGCTCGCGCGGCGACGGCTATCTGCTGCGCACCGAGGCAGTGCGACGCGGTGTGACCTGCGTGACCGCGATGTCTGCCGCCAACACGTACGTGAGTGCCATCGAGGCGGTGCGTGAGGACCAGCAGGGTCACGGCAGCGCCAATGACATGGGCATGGACGTCATCGCCCTGCAGGACCTGCCGCAGCACACGGTGTAGTTGACCTGGCCGGCCGGGGCGGCAGCCGGACACTTTCTCTCGGAAACTGGGCTTCGCGAAGTTTTCCGAGAGAAAGGACCGCCTCCCGCCCCGGCCTACGGTGACTCGGTTGCACCGTGTGCTGCCGAAGGGGCTTTGTGCGATGACTAGGGCTGAATAGAAAATGAGTGTGGGCGCCGTCGTTCGTTTGAACGACGGCGCCCACGTTTTGGATTTATTGGGCTGTGGCGGTGAAGGTTGTTTTGTCGGCGGCGATGTGCACGTGCAGCTTTGCCTGACCGTCGCAGCTGATGAGCACGCCTACCTCGAACGGGGTTCCCGTCTTGTCGTAGGTCGAACGCACGATGCGCATCGCCGCCTTACCGGTGTTCTGTCCCAAAAGACGCGCCTCATGCTTGTCGAGGTTGACTGTCTCGTAGACGGCATCGACGCTTGCGGGCAGGATGCCGGTCTTTTCCGCGATGTAGGCGTAGAGCGAGCCATCCACGTCTTTGCGCGTGAGCTCGGGGCAAAGTGACACGGGGATATAGACGTAGTTGAGCTCCATGGGTTTGTCGTTGGCGAGACGCAGGCGGCGAATCTCCCAGACGGGTGTCCCTTCGGGCACTTTGAGCCCGGAGGCGATGCCGCGGACGGCCGGTATGCTTGAAAAGGCGAGAATCTGCGAGCTCGGAACCCGTCCCGCTTCGCGCATCCGCGCGCTGAAATTCAGGGCCAGGTCGATGCCGGGTGCTGAAGTTTGGGGCTTGATGAACGTGCCCTGGCCGCGCTTGCGCACCACGCGCCCCTCGATGACGAGATCTTGGAAGCAACGGCGCACGGTCGCGCGCGATAACTCCAGCCGCTCACAGATTTCGAGCTCGCGTGGCAGCGGCGTCTTGGTGTCGAACGCCTGGCTGGCGATAAGCAGAGCGATTCGATGTTTAAGCTGGACATAGAGCGGCGTATCACCGCTGCGGTCGAAGGGTTCGGAGGCGAGAAACGAGATCATATCCATGGGGTACCTCCATGTCGTGGGCGTACGTGACATGGTCTGACACTGCGGGGCAAACCGGAGATGCCAGGCCCGATTCTTGCTGGTATGTATGGTGCATAAGGAACATAAAACATTTATCAGGCAATCTACCTGCTATTTTAAAAATAATTAGAAGAAAAAATAATTTAGGCACAAAAATAGCTGCTACCGTTAACCGATGAATAGTTGCCGTTCGCAACTATTTTCTTGTACCGAACATGCCACGGCGCAACAATAATCTCAGCAAAAAGCAAAGCCGTGCGACACACGGCAGGTCGAGAGGAGACCGCATGCGGTATCTGGTAATGGTCAGTCACGGAACGCTCGCTCCCGGACTGCACAGTGTCCTCAAGATGCTCGGCAATGACGCCCCGAACATCTTGTCGACGAGTCTCGTGGACGGCATGGGCGCTGACGAGTATGTCGAGAACGTCAAGGCGATGCTCGCTCCCGTTACCGCCGATGACGAGGTTGTCCTGCTTGGTGACATCCTGGGCGGATCGCCGCTCACCAATGCCATGAACACGCTGGCCGAGAAGGGTTTGCTCGCCCACACCATTGCCTTCGGCGGTATGAATCTGCCCATGGCTATGACCGCCATGATGGGGCTTGCCACCATGGACCTGGATTCCCTCAAGCAGATGATGCTGCAGGAGGGCAAGAACGGTATGTCCGAGCTCGTTGTCCCGACCGATGACGCCGACGACGAGGACGACGACATCTAGGCAGCGCATCCGCCCAAATTTTCGTGATGGAGCGGGGGTTAAGAGGAAAGACCCCCGGTGATAAAGAAAGGGAGAACGCATGATTTCGTTCATCCGTATTGATGACCGTATGATCCATGGACAGACCGTTACCCGTTGGGCCCTCGAGTATCCCTGCGACGGTCTTATCGCCGTCAACGACGCTGCAGCGTCCAACCCCGTGCTCAAGGAGGCCTACAAGAGTGCCTCGGGCAAGAAGACGTTCGTGTGGACCAAGGAGCACTTCAAGGAGGTCTCCGAGAAGGTTCTCAAGTCCGACACCAAGTACTTCCTGATCACCAAGAACCCGCTCGACATGAAGGAACTTCTCGTCGATTTTGGCTTTAAGCCCGGCATGGACCGCATCATCGTCGGTCCCTGCAACGATCGTCCCGGCACCACCAAGCTCGGCAACAACCAGTCGATCACGCAGGAAGAGGCCCAGGCGCTCGAGGATCTCACCAACGCCGGTTACACGGTCGAGTTCGCCCTTATCAAGGAGAAGTCCATCGGTGAGTGGCCCAAGTTCCGCGGTCAGTTTGGCTTCTAGTTAGGTGCCAGCCGCATTTTGGTATCTACAGCCCTTGGTGAAAGGGGCTGAGGAATAAAGAAAGGGGAAAGCATGGCAATCAATGCATTCCAAGCCGCGCTGTTCGGCCTGTTCGCCTGCCTGGCATCACTGCCTGGCATGGGCGGCACGACGATCGGCAACTACACTCTGGGTCGTCCTCTGGTCGCCGGCCTCATCGTCGGCATCATCATGGGCGATATGCAGACGGGTATCCTCGTCGGCGCTGCCATCCAGGTTGTCTACATCGCTCTCGTGACCCCCGGCGGAACCGTCTCCGCCGACGTCCGCGCCGTGTCCTATATCGGCATCCCGCTGGCGATCCTCGCCATCAAGAACTCGGGCATCGATCCCGCCTCCGCTGAGGCTGCCGGCATGGCCGCATCCCTCGGTGCCGCCGTCGGCACGCTCGGCACTGTGCTCTTCTATGGCACCGCCACCATCAACCTGGTGTGGCAGGGCATGGGCTGGAAGTGGCTCGAGAAGGGCGATCTCCACAAGCTCTACCTGGTCAACAACGTTCTGCCTTGGATCGGTCACATCGTCTGCTCGTTCCTCCCGACGTTCATCATCACCATGGGCGGCACCGCCATGGTCGACCTCATGAAGACCTACATGCCCATGGACGGCATCGCGATGAAGACGCTGTTTACCGTCGGCTCGCTGCTGCCTACCGTCGGTATCGCCATCCTGCTCAAGCAGGTCATCTCTAAGCCCACGGACTTCCTGACGTTCTTCTTCGGCTTCACCCTGTCCGCTGTTATGGGCTGCAACCTGATCGCCGCTGCCGGCATCGGCTGCTTCTTCGCCCTGATCAACTATGAGATCGCTTCGCTCAAGATCGACCTCGCAAACGCTCCCAAGGCAGCTATCGCCTCGGGCTCAGATGATGAGGAAGAGGAGGACATCTAATGGCAGAGAAGAAAAAGCTCTCTAAGAAAACGCTTGCCAAGTCGTTCCGTAACTGGTCCTATGGCAACCTGACCTGCTTCTCGCAGGAGCACATGCAGACCTTCGGTTACCTGTGCGCCATGCTTCCGATTGTCGAGGAGCTCTACGACACGCCCGAGGAGCAGAAGCAGGCCCTCCAGACCTACTCCGCGTTCTTCAACACCGAGCCGCAGATCGGCACCATGATTGTCGGCGTCACCGCCGGCCTCGAGGAGGCTCGCGCAAACGGCGAGGCCATCGACGACGACGCCATCAACGGCATCCGCGCCGGCCTCATGGGCCCGCTCGCCGGCCTTGGCGACTCGCTGATCGTCGGTACCCTGATCCCGATCCTGCTCGGTATTGCCCTCGGTCTCTCGACCGGCGGCTCCCCGCTCGGCGCCATCTTCTATATTGTCGTGTGGAACCTGCTCATGTTCCTTGGCATGCGCTTTGCCTACAACCAGGGCTATGAGCTCGGCGGCAAGGCGGTCGAGGCCCTCGTCGGCCCCAAGGCCAAGGCTCTGCGTGATTCCATCGTGATGGTCGGTACCATGGTCATCGGTGCAGTCGGTGCTACCTGGGTCTCCATCACCTGCAGCCCCAACCTGGTGCTGCCCGGTGGCGGTAAGTTCCAGGACACGCTCGATGGCATCTATCCGCACCTGCTGCCGATGATCTTCATCATCTTCTGCTGGTACATGATGACCAAGAAGAAGGTCAACCCCATCGTTATGATGCTGATCCTCGTTGTGATCGCATTTGTGGGCGTTCTCATTGGCTTCTTCGACCCGGCACTGAGCTACTAGTCATCATCCCCTGGCCCCCTGTAAGGCCGTGCGGCCTCAACCGCACGGCCTTCTGATTTTGCGCCGCCCTTCAAGGGCAATATGGCCAGCGACCTCCATCGCCTACACGACACCCGCTATATTGCTCTTGAAAGATGACGTATTCGACAAACGATGCACTTGCGCATGATGCACACTTTGCACGAGGAGGACCATATGCACGAGAAACATGGACACGACCTTTCGCGCGACGACTTGATTCGCGAGGCAAAGATGCAGACCGATGCTATTCAGCGGCTCAATGTTTGGCTGCGCCTGGGCTATTCGCTCGTGGCGATTGGCTTTTTGATGGGGATGTGGGGTATGCAGGGCGGCCCCGGCTGGGGTGTCCCCGTGGGCATCGTGTGCCTGGTGGTGGGCACTCCGCTTTCGATCGTGCTTAAGGTCGGCACGACCAACGCCAAAAAGAATGTCGAGCGCATGCTCGAGGCCGCTGGTGTCGACGTTGAGGAGCTTATGCGACGCAAGAAGGACGAGCAATAGACTTCCGCGTTGGGGTATCATAAATAATTGTTGCGAATGTTAACTAATGTACGGCAAATGACGGTTTTATGGCCCTTCTAGAGTTGCAAAGGACAATATCCCCAGTGGATTACGATGACGTCGCTCGAAAACTGATTGTGTACTCACGTTCCCTTGCCAAGGGATCCTTGAGTGCTGCCGGCGGCGCCAGTGTGGGCGAGGCACCGGTTTTACAGTATCTATCGGGTATTGACGGTGATGTCATTCCCTCCGAGATTGCCAAGAAGCTGAAATTCTCCCGTGCGCGCATGTCGCATATCTTGGATTCACTCGAGAGTAAGGGTTACGTTCAGCGCAGGACTGATCCAAACGATCGTCGGCGTGTGCTGGTGAGCATTACCGAGGAAGGCCGTGATTTCGCGGCGAAAAAAAATGCCGAGAGTGTGGCATCGCTCTCGAAACAACTCTCGGCGCTCGGCGAGCACGATGCCCAGGAGCTCGTGCGCATCCTGAATAAAGCTTACAGCCTTACCTATGATGCCGACGACTACCTGGACAATCTATAAGGATAAAGACAGACATTTAGGTGCATCTTGAAATGCACCCGGGACAGTTGTGCCCATCAGCCACCGTCAACCTCTCATTCCAAACCAAATCAGCCAACGTACGTCATAGCAATCTCCGGTAGGTCGCAGGGTGGCGGCTGAGCCTTTCCCTCGGGAAACTTCGCGAAGCCCAGTTCCCGAGGGAAAGGTATGGTCTGTGTAATACCAGATAAACAGTACATTTTTGCTAGATTGGTATTTGACTGAAGAACCAATTGGTATGGCTTATTAAGCCCACCTTGCCGTTGACGCTCATTTTACTGCCGCTGGTGGACTTCCGAACTTGGTTGCGCAAGTGCTCCCATATATTGGTATGACCTAGTAGGTGGCTATCTGGTTACTACCAGTTGGCCCCTTGGTAACGGGTGGCCCCATTGTGCGGAATGTACCGAACATCCCCGTTTGATACGTTTTTCCATGCTGCCGGGGGGGGGCGTCCTCGGCATGTCGGAAGAAAGGAGCCCAGGTGCGCAGGAATTCCATTTTTACGAAACGGTGGGTGAAGGGAAGCGCGGTCCTCGTTGCCACTGCAGCGACGCTCGTGTTTGCCAATCCCCAGCAGGCGATTGCCACGCCACTCAAGGGCGTCGACTCAGCGACCGTGTCCCAGTCTGCCTCGAATGTCGTCGACATCGATTTCGCTGACGGCATCAAGGGCCGTATTACGTTCCTCGAGGACGGTATTTTCCGTTATAACGTTGACCCCAAGGGTGAGTTTTCCGATTACGCCACACCGCGCAGTAAGTCCCACACGGCTAAGATCCAGGCTCAGCCCGATACCTCGGATACCTACAGCAAGCCGAGTGCGACGGTTGCCGACAAGGGCGACACTATCGAGATCACCGGCGGAAAGGCGACCGTGATCCTGGACAAGGCGACTGGCAAGATGAGTATCAAGTCAGGCGACCGTGTCGTGGTTTCCGAGTCCGCGTCCCTCGACCTTGATAAGAAGGGTACCGTCCAGACGCTCGCCAAGGAGAAGTCCGAGAACTTCTTTGGCGGCGGCACCCAGAACGGACGCTTCCTGCACACCAACCAGACCATCGCCATCTCCAACACGAACAACTGGACTGATGGCGGCGTTGCCTCGCCCAACCCGTTTTATTGGACGAGTGACGGCTACGGCGTACTCCGAAACACGTTTGCAGAGGGTTCCTACGACTTCGGTTCCACGGACTCATCGACGGTCACGACTTTGCACAGCGAGAATGAGTTTGATGCCTACTACTTCGTGGCGACCAACGAGGGCGCTTCGAACGTGGCAACCGAGATGCTGCAGGACTACTACAAGGTGACCGGTAACCCGGTACTGCTGCCCGAGTACGGGTTCTACCTTGGTCATCTTAATGCCTATAACCGTGATGGCTGGTCAACGACCTCGGGTCAAAAGAAGTGGGAGACCAAGGGCAGCAAGTCCTCGAGCGAGAAGGGCGACGTTAAGTACGAGTCTGGCATGTCGACGGGCTACAAGCTCGACGGCACACTTGCGGCCGAGACGCTCAACGGTGAGGGCCCTTCGGTTGATACCGAGAACATGAAAGCGACCGATTTCGACCGCCAGTTCTCTGCTCGGCAGGTTATCGATGACTACGAGGACAACGACATGCCGCTCGGTTGGTTCCTGCCGAACGACGGCTACGGCGCCGGCTATGGCCAGAACGGTTACTACAAGACCGGCGGCGTCAACTCCGACGGAACGAGCTCGGCCGACCGTCTTAACGCTGTGCGTGCCAATGTCGACAACCTTAAGAAGTTCACCGAGTATGCCAACTCCAAGGGTGTGAGCACGGGCTTGTGGACCCAGTCCAACCTTGAGCCCGACAGCAACTCCGAGACCCCGTGGCACCTGCTTCGCGACTTCGACGCCGAGGTCAAGACGGGAGGCATCTCTACCCTTAAGACCGACGTTGCCTGGGTTGGATCTGGCTACTCCTTTGGTCTTAATGGCATCAAGACAGCTTATGACACGGTGACGACCGGCGCTAACAAGCGCCCCAACATCATCACGCTCGATGGTTGGGCCGGCACGCAGCGCTTTGGTGGCATTTGGACCGGCGACCAGTATGGCGGTAACTGGGAGTACATTCGCTTCCATATCCCCACGTATATCGGTCAGAGTCTTTCGGGCAACCCCAACATCGGCTCCGACATGGATGGCATCTTTGGCGGCGACCCCATCATCTCTGCGCGTGACTACCAGTGGAAGACGTTCACGCCCTCTATGCTTGACATGGACGGTTGGGGCACCTACCGTAAATCGCCCATGACGCACGGCGATCCCTACACAGGCATCTCGCGCTTCTACCTCAAGCTCAAGGCGCAGCTCATGCCCTATATCTACACGAGCGCGGCCTCGGCGGCCAACATCGACACGGGTAACGGCGATGCCGGCCTGCCCATGATCCGCGCCATGCTGCTTTCCGACAACTCCGAGTACGCCGCAAGCACTTCGACGCAGTACCAGTATATGTTCGGTGAGAACTTCCTAGTGGCACCGGTGTATCAGGATACCCAGGCAGACGAGAACGGCAACGACATTCGCAATGGGATTTACCTCCCCAACTACGGCACCGACGAGAATCCCACCATCTGGATCGATTACTTCTCGGGTAAGCAGTATCGCGGCGGCCAGGTTCTCAACAACTACGAGGCTCCGCTTTGGAAGCTGCCGCTGTTTGTGAAGGCCAACGCTATCGTGCCGATGTACGCCGAGAACAACAACCCCGAGGCAGTGAGCGACACCAACACCAAGGGTACCGACCGCAGTCAGCGTATCGTCGAGTTCTTCGCCACCGAGGGCGACGGCACCTTTACGCAGTACGAGGACGACGGCTCCTCCATCGAAAACAACACGACTGAGGACGATTCCTACGGCACGATCGACAATATCTCCTACGGTGAGCATGTGAGCACCGTCTACAGCTCCAAGGCCGCAGGCGGCACCGCGACCTTTACCGCCGAGGCCTCGCAGGGCGGCTACAACGGCTACGACTCCAACCGCACCACGACCTTCGTGGCCAATGTGTCCGCCAAGCCCACGAGCGTTGTCGCCAAGAACGGCGGATCCGCACTCAACGTGGTTGAGGTCGACTCGCAGAAGGCCTTTGACGCCGCGACCCCCGAGGCCGGCCAGGCGGTCTACTTCTACAGCGAGACCCCCAACCTCAACCACTACGGCAGCGATGCGGACGGCACCGAGGCCGAGCAGGGCGAGAGCTTCAACAACACCAAGATCACCACGAACCCCAAGGTCTACGTCAAGTTCGCGAAGACCGATGTTGCTGCAGCGGCGCAGACGCTTGAGCTGGGCGGTTTCGTGAACGCCGACGCCACGCTCACAGCCGATCGCCTCAACGAGAACCTCTCCGCACCCACGAACCTTGCTGCCCCCGAGGACGTCACGACCCCAACGAGCATCAAGCTCACCTGGGGAAAGGTCGATGGTGCTACCTCCTACGACCTTAAGGTCGACGGCACTGTGTTTGCCGTGGGTGATGCGGCCGAGTTCACGCACACCGACCTCGCCTACAATAGCAAGCACACCTACCAGATTCGTTCACGCAACGCCGAGGGTTACTCCGCCTGGAGCGATGTGCTCGAGGCGAACTCCGCACTCGATCCGTGGCGGAACGTCCCCGACGCCGAGGAAATCACCTGGGAGGGCTCACTTTACGGCAGCCATAAGGCCGAGCTTGCCTTCGACCATGAGTTCCAGTCGGGCGACGGCGGTTTCCACTCCGGTGGCAACGATCTAGGCAAGGCGCTTACCGTTGACTATGGACGCGCTTACAAGCTCGATAAGCTCGAGTACTATCCGCGCGATGACGCCGGCAACGGCACTGTGACCAAGATGCGTGTTGAGACGAGTCTCGATGGCGTCCACTGGACGAGCCAGGAGGTCGATTGGGCACGTTCCGCTGATTGTAAGACGGTAGCGTTTGACGGCACCGTGGCCGCCCGTTACGTGCGCATGACACCGCTCGCCTCGGTCGGCAATTTCTTCTCCGCGTCCGAGATTGCCATCTACAAGACCGACGGCACGGATGGCTTCGCCGTGGGCTCCAACCTCAACAAGGCCACGATCTCCGACGGAGACTACTCCAACATGAAGAACTATCTGGGCCTCGAGAACCGCGAGCCCGATACCCCGACGTTCGGTTCGCAGATCCGCGACCACTTCGCCGACCTCAACGATAACGGCGTTTACGACGTCTACGATTACTCGTTCACCATGGCGGGTCTTGACGGCGGCACTAAACAAAAGGGCAAGGTCGCAGGTTCGCTCGCGGTGATTCCGAGCAAGACCGAGGTCGAGGCCGGTGATGAGATCACCGTTGATGTCTATGCGGCCGACGCCAAGAACGTCAACGCCCTGGGCGCTCTCGTCAACTTCAAGAGCGACCAGTTCGAGTTTGTGTCCGAGAGCATCGCGCAGGACGGCTCGACTGCCGGCATGGAGAACCTGTCTCGCGAGAAGGTCCAGTTCGCGGACAGAACGCAGACTATCAATCTCGCCTTTGCCAACCGCGGCGATGGCAAGCTCTACAACGGTACCGGCGCGGTGGCGAGTTTCAAGCTCAAGGCCAAGACCGCCGGCAAGGTCGAACTGCCCTCGACATCTTGGCTCATCGGTCCGGCATGCGACGCACTTGAGTTTGCGAGCGACGGCACGGTGACGATGCCGGATGTTCCTCAGCCAACGGTCGCCGAGTACGGTCAGGATGCCTTCAACATCACGATGACCAACGATGAGCTCACGACCGACGACGGGACCAACGTCGAGAAACTTATCCAGCAGAAGAGCTATAACGCGCTGTTCGATAATAACGAGGGCGACAACGGCTTTGAGTTCCTATGGAACTGGAGCGGCAACTGGGACAGCGAGGGTAAGCTTCCGAGTTACGTGAAGCTTCCCACCACGATGACATTCGCATTTAAGACGCCTTCGAAACTCGATAGTGTCGAGGTCGTTAACCGCAACGGTGGCAACGGAACCGTGCAGAAGATCAAGGCTGTCGTGACGTTCGAGGATGGCTCGACCCAAGAGTTCGCGGGCGGGGAGTACGATTCCTTCCGGGCTCGCTACGCTTTTGTCCTCTCTGCCGAGAACAAGGGCAAGAAGGCGACCAAGGTCGAGGTCACGCCGCTTGAGGCATCGGGTGACCAGATGCTCACACTGCGTGAGGTCAACTTCAACTACACGCAGGGTGTCGAGGCCATCGAGGGTGTCGAGCTAGGCAAGAACCAGACCGAGTTCTTTGAAGGCGACGTTACGCTCGTCGACGCCAAGGCCACGCCTGAGAGCGCCGGCTACCCCTATGTGACGGTCGAGAGCTCCGACCCCTCTGTGGTAAGCGTCTCCGCTGTTCAGGCTGGCGATAGCGTGAGCTACTACCTGCGTGCCAACAAGGCCGGCAAGGCAAAGATCACGGTGGCGTCGGTACTCGACCCCTCCAAGACCGCATCCTATGAGGTCGAAGTCAAGGCTGGTGTCGATACCTCTGCGCTCGTGGCAGCGCTTTCCGAGGCCGCGGGCTACAGCGAATCCGTCTACACTAAGGATTCCTATGCAGCTCTCACCGCTGCGGTCGAGGCGGCTCAGAAGCTCCTCGACGGCGGCCAAGGCAGCTATAGCAAGAAGGATGTCGCAGACGCCACAGCCAAGATCGAGAAGGCAATCGACGGCCTCAAGATGCGCCCTGTCGATGAGAAGATTCTTATCAACACGCCCGAGAACCGCAAGAACGTCAAGGTGGCCGGCTTCTCGAGTGAGGCCGACTACGAGGGCAGCAACGCCGTCAACGCTCTCGACGGCGACGAGCGGACGCTTTGGCACAGCGACTGGGCCCATGGGACCGGTATGCCCCAGTATCTGAGTGTCGACCTGGGCCGCGACTACGATCTCACCGACGTTACATTCCTGCCGCGCCAGGACGGCGGCACTAACGGCGATATCTTCGAGGCCGAGATACTGGTCTCCGACACTGCCGACGGTTATGAGATGGGCACCGCCGCGTCGATGGGTACGTTCGCCTTCGACAATGACGGCCGCGTGCTCACCGACCGTGGCGACTGGAAACAGATGAGCTTTGGCGCCGCGCGCGGTCGCTACGTGACCGTCAAGGTGATTCACGCCGGCGGTGGCAACGTTGATGCCTACTGCAGCATGGCGGAGCTCAAGTTCTACGGTACGGCCGTCCCCGATCCGGTGGCGAAGGATGATCTCGCTACCGCGATCGAAAAGGTTGCTGCCGAGGTTGCTGCCGGCGACCTCAAGGCCGGTGACTACACCGAGGCCTCCTGGACGGCGCTCGAGAACGCCCTGGCGAGCGCCCGCGCCATCTTGAGCGACGAGAAAGCCACGCAGGACGAGGTCGACCAGGCGCTCAGGGCGCTCGAGAGCGCCCGCGGCGCGCTCGAGAAGACCCCGGTGGCCCCGGTCGAGAAACCGACTAAGAAGCAGCTCAAGGCCCTGGTCAAGCAGGCGAAGGAGACTGACACTAGGGGCAAGACGGCCGAGTCTGTCAAGGCCCTGACGGATGCCATTACCTACGCCGAGGACGTCTTGGGTGCTGAGAATGCTTCCGACACCCAGCTCCAGGCGGCCTATGACCAGCTCAAGCTGGCTATTGAGAGCCTCAAGGATGCCGATTCCGGCAATCAGGGCGGCTCGGGCAACCAGGGTTCCGGCAATGGCTCGAACGGCGGCAACCAGGCGGGCAAGCCCGCAGGCGACAAGGCCCAGGGCAGCAAGAAGAACGGTTCGGCGATTCCCAATACCGGAGACCAGACGGCGGCGACCGTCGCGACCGTCGGTGGTCTTGGCGCCATCATCGCCGCGATCGGCGCTTTCTTCCATCGTCGCAGCAAGGCTAAGTAGCCCCAGCAACAGCTAAGCAAGCGTGCCCGCCGTCCCACCCAAGGACGGTGGGCACGCTTTTTGAATGTAGGCGGAAAGCTCCGACCCTTCGGCCTTAATCTCGCAAAGCGTTCCGTCTCCCGCCGAACACATCAGCATCGGCGGCTATACTTGAATTATTTGCAGTTAAGGGTCGCGGATTCGCCGCGTCACCGCTCTCAACAGGAGGTCTTTGTTTATGGCAGATCAAAAGCCGGTTGTCGGGATCATCATGGGTTCCAAGTCCGATCTGGGCGTTATGGAAGGCTGCACCGCCGAGCTCGAGGCACTGGGTGTGCCCTATGAGCTCGTGATCGCGAGCGCGCACCGCACGCCGGCGAAGGTCCACGAGTGGGCTTCGACTGCCGCCGATCGCGGTATCAAAGTGATTATCGCCGCCGCCGGCAAGGCCGCTCACCTGGGTGGTGTCGTGGCTGCCTTTACGCCGCTGCCGGTTATCGGCGTGCCTATGAAGACGAGTGACCTGGGCGGTATGGATTCGCTGCTGTCGATGGTGCAGATGCCTTCGGGCGTGCCCGTGGCCTGCGTTGCCATCAACGGTGCCAAGAACGCCGCCATCTATGCCACGCAGATTCTGGGTGCTTGCGACCCCGAGTACCGCAAGGTTATCGAGAAAATGAAGCAGGAGATGGCCGACGCCTAGGCGTTCCGCCGTTTCACCGCAGTATAAGGAGAGCCATGTCCGATTATCAGGGAAAACGATTCAAGGCTTCTCAGATTCCCGATCCGTCGAAGCCGGGTGCTGCCCATGCGGCACAGCAGGGTCGGACATCCTCTCCTCAGCAGCCGCGCACGCCGCGCCCCGTGACACCGGCGACGCATCGTCGACAGGACGCGCCGGCCGCATATCGACCTTCATCTTATAGCACCGCTAAGAAGCCGCCCCGGTCTTCATCGCATGCCACGCCGTCGGATTACACCGAGTCGCCGCGTAAAAAGCGCCGCTCCATCATTCCTATTCTGCTCATCATCGTGGGCATCGGTCTGATTGTTGCCGCCGCTGCCATCTTTATCAATGCCCAGATTGGCTATAAGCAGGCGAGCGATTCGTATCAGAAAATCGAGAAGCAATATGTAAGCGATAAGGACGCCAGCGGCGTGCCGATTATCGACTTTGATGCACTTGCTCAGACGAACCCCGAGATTGTGGGTTGGATTTACGTGCCGGGAACCAACATCAACTATCCCGTGGTGCAGACCAACAACAACTCCAAATACCTCAACACGCTGTTCGATGGCACGTCTAACGCCTCGGGTGCCATCTTCTTGGATAGTGATGACACCGCGCCGGGAATGGTCGACCAGCAGACCACGATTTACGGCCACCATATGAACGACGGATCGATGTTCAATGTGATTTCGGACACCACCGACCAGGCGACGTTCGATAGCATCGAGTTTGTGTATTACATCACACGGGATGCTACGTATAAGCTGCGACCACTGGCGACCAAGGTGGTCGAGGACACGTATGCCAAGGCGCGCACGCCCAATTTTGAGGGAGATGACGGACTGAAGAATTACCTGTCCGAGATGCTCGACGGTGCCTCTGCCGTGGCGAGCGATGCCACCGATCGTGCTGCTTCGGCAACCAAGGTCGTAACGCTTGTGACCTGTCGTTCGTTATCGCTGAGCAACACGCGTGCCGTCATGGTGCTCACACCGGTCGAGGAATAAAGTGTCCGGGAGCCCCGTCCCAAAAAGACTGCCCTGGAAATCAAAAGGAGAAATGATGTTTGAGAATGGCAAATCGATGCCTTCGGTTGATGCTTGGCTGCGCGAAGCCAAGGCCGATGTTTCGGCGGCTGATTGTGGGATGTACCTGACACACAACGGCGTGGTGCGTGCGACGCCCAAGGCCGAGGCGCGTGGGGTCGAGACAGATGGTGTGGCGCCTGGACATAAGGTGGGCGGCATGGTGTTCGGCTTCGATGCCGAAAAGGTACAGGCCGCTATCGAGGCAACGCGCGCGATGCCGGGTATCGGCTATGTGCGCGTGTGGCTGGCGAGCGGCGAGCTCGCCGTAGGCGACGACATCATGCTCGTGCTCATTGGCGGGGACATTCGCCCGCATGTGGTCGATGCACTGCAGGCGCTCGTCGGTACCATCAAAAATGAGTGTGTGAGCGAGGTCGAGCGCGAGGCGTAGGGGCTTGCGTCGATAGAAGGGTCGTTTATAAAAATGCCCGCCGGTACGTGTTGAACTGCGTCCCAAATCTTGGACGCCCTAAATAGCGACTAGGCCGCGAGGGCCT
>CADFMD010000008.1 GCA_902835305.1 Coriobacteriaceae bacterium | reverse complement strand
ACCTATGACGTTCTGATTCGTAGTCAGACCCTCTATCCAGCTGAGGTAACGCCGCAACGCACGGATTATTATGCACGTGACCCCTCGATGGGTCAAGCGACAATTTGGAAAAATTTTACGAAGTGATGATTAAGACGCCCGCGCCTCGACCGAGGTTCGAATCCATGCGGTGTTGCCATAAAAGAAAAGCCCCCGTTGCCGGAGGCTTTCAATTTCAATTGGTGCGGCGTATAGGATTCCGCGCATCCGCTGCGCGGATCCGCACCGGCTTCGCCCGCCTGCCGGCGCGCTCGCCCGCGGGCTAAAACGCTCCGCGTTTTCTTGACGCCCGCGCCTCGACCGAGGTTCGAATCCATGCGGTGTTGCCATAAAAGAAAAGCCCCCGTTGCCGGAGGCTTTCAATTTCAATTGGTGCGGCGTATAGGATTCGAACCTATGACGTTCTGATTCGTAGTCAGACCCTCTATCCAGCTGAGGTAACGCCGCAGCGCAAGACATATAAAACCACTTTAGCTTATTGGAGTCAAGCACAATTTCAAACTTTTTTGTGGAACGCAGTCTTGTCATGCTGCTCCGCATATACCGTCGTTCCCCGTACGATCGATTGGCTTTTCGATCACGTCAAACTTAGCATCAAGTTCCCTCAGGAGCGATCTCACCCGCTGGGCACAATCATAATCGGCAAACGAGATACTCAACATGCGAGCAACCTGGTTAGATGTCCGGACCCCATAGAAATGCTCCAGGGTCACAAGCCCCTCGTGCGCCACAAACGTCTCAACCACATGAGGCGACTCCTCAAAGCACCATTGGGTCAACGGACCCCCGCTCGTCTGTCGAACCACCAGGCCACCCATGCCAGACGGCTCACACGTTACAAGCGGGTACTCCCCGCCCTCGTCGCTCTCAAACAAAACCACCCGATCATCAAACAGCTCCATCGCGTCCCCTTTCTCTCGCTCTTATTTAGCAAAAGCATAGCAGGTAGATGGCTGTATACAGAACAGTTGTTCGTGTGTTTTCTATTGAGCTGTCCGCACAGCATGGTATGGCCGTACACAAAAAGGGCACCCCAAAAAGGAGTGCCCTAGCAAATCGCTTATGCAGCCAATCTACGCGACCGGCTCGATCTTCTCGAGGCCGCCCATGTAGGGACGCAGAACCTCGGGGATCGTGATGGTGCCGTCAGCGTTCTGGTAGTTCTCCAGAATGGCTGCCATGGTACGGCCAGCCGGCAGACCGGAACCGTTGAGGGTGTGCAGATAGCGCGAACCCTTGAAGTTCTCGGGGTCGCGATACTTGATGTTGGCGCGACGGGCCTGGAAGTCACCGCAGTTGGAGCAGGAGCTGATCTCCTTGTAGGCGTTGTAGCTCGGCAGCCAGACCTCGACGTCGTAGGTCTGACGGGCAGAGAAGCCCAAGTCGCCGGTGCACAGGCTAATCACGCGATACGGAAGGCCCAGCTGCTGCAGCAGGTACTCGGCCTCGGCGGTCATGCTCTCGAGCTCCTCGTCGGACTCCTCCGGCTTGGCAAACTTTACCATCTCGACCTTGTCGAACTCGTGCTGGCGAATGATGCCGCGGGTATCGCGACCAGCGGAGCCGGCCTCCTCGCGGAAGCAGGGGGTGAAGGCGGTGTAGCGGCGCGGCAGGGTATCGGCGTCGAGGACCTCACCGGCGTGCAGGTTGGTGAGCACGACCTCGGCGGTGGGGATCAGGAAGTTGTCGCCCGAGACGTGATAGGCGTCGTCCTCGAACTTGGGCAGCTGGCCCGTGCCGAACATGGTCTGACGCTTGACGACGATGGGCGGCCACCACTCCTTAAAACCACGGCTGGTGTGCGTATCGAGGAAGAAGTTGATGAGGGCGCGCTCAAGACGGGCGCCGGCGCCACCGAGAACGGTGAAGCGGCTGCCGGAGAGCTTGTTGCCGCGCTCGAAGTCAAGGATGTCGAGGTCGGTGCCCAGATCCCAGTGCGGCTTAAAGTCGAAGTCGAACTCGCGCGGGGTGCCCCAACGACGGCGCTCGATGTTCTCGTCCTCGTCCTTGCCGTACGGCGTGGCCTCGCAAGGAATGTTGGGCAGGTGAGCCATGAAGTCGTACTGCTCCTGCTCGAGAGCAGTGCGGCGCTCGGCCAGACCGTCAATCTTCTCGTTGACGGCGCGCACGGCCTCCTTGGCGGCCTCGGCCTCGTCCTTCTTGCCCTCCTTCATCAGGGCGCCGATCTTCTTGGACTCGGCGTTGCGCGTAGCTTGAAGTTCCTCGACCTCGGTGATGACGGCACGACGCTCGTCGTCGAGCTCAAAGAACTTCTCGCGATCCCAAGACGTCTGGCGGTTAGCCATGGCGACATCGATGGCATCGGGGTTCTCGCGAACAAACTTGATATCAAGCATTAGATCCTCCGGCGATATACATTCCATTTAGGTTGCAACCTTGTACATGTATGGGCAAGTATATACTTATGAGCGTTTACGACCCAACTCAACTACGCAAGAAGGCACCCAATGGACGCAGTTTTTTCCTTTTTGTTTGGCACCCGCACCGGTTTTGCCATCCTTTTCGCCGGCGGCATCCTGCTGTTTGCGATTATTGCCTTTGTAATGGAGAAGCGCACCCATAAGATGTATGTCGACCGCGGCCCCAAGTCCGAGGACGAAGAAGACAGCTTCTGGGACTAACCTGCCAAAAAGGGACAGGTTTATTTTGGTCGGTTTTATCTGGGCAAACGCAAGTGCCCCGCAACTGGAATTGAGCCAGTTGCGGGGCACTTTTCGCTAAAAGGACAAAACCGCAGGAAAAACCTGCCAAAATAAACTGTCCCTTTTTTGGTCGGTTTTACTGGAGGGTTGCGTCGATTGCCTTGACCAGGGCGCTGCGCATGCCGGCGTCCTCGAGCGCAACGACGCCCTTGATGGTGGCACCGCCGGGCGAGCACACGGCATCCTTCATCGCTGCGGGATGCTGACCGGTTGCGAGCTGCAGCTTTGCCGTACCCAGCACCATCTGGCTCACAATGCGATAGGCATCAGCACGCGGGATACCGTGCTTGACCGCTGCATCGCCCAGGGCCTCGATTGCCATAGCGACAAATGCCGGAGCGCAACCACCCACCGTGCCGCCCACGAACAGCAGGCTCGTATCGAGCTCGACCACCGCACCGAGCTTGCCAAGCAAATCAAGCACCACTGCGCTCTGCTCATCACTAAGCGTGGAAGCCTTCTCGCAAGCGATGACGCCCTCGCCCACCGAAACCGGCGTGTTGGGCACCGTCGAGATATGCGCGACGCCCGGCAGGACCTGCTCCCACTTGGCACTGTCCCAGGTCCAGGCAACCGACAGAACGACCTTTTTGGCAAGAGCATCCTTGAGCGGGGCGAATACCTTCTCGATCATGTACGGCTTGACCGCAGCGACCACGATATCGGATGCGGCGACAACCTCGGCGGCATCGTGGCAAGCGGCCATCCCGCGCGCCTCACAGCGCTCAACCAGTGCGTCGTAGCGACCCGCACAGGCGCACATGTCGCTCGCAGCTACACCGGCAGCGATCCAGCCATCGGCCATAGCGCTCGCCATATTGCCAAAACCGACAAATCCAATCTTCATATCACATAGTCCTTTCAGACACATTCCTCAAAACGAAAGCTATTGTCCCACGCCATTGTTTCGTATTGCTGACCTATTTGTGATACGGCTCGCCGCGGCTGATCTTGCAGGCGCGGTAGATCTGCTCCAGCAGCACCACGCGCGCCAAGTTATGCGGCAAGGTAATACGTCCAAAGCTGAGCATCTCGTCGGCTCGTGCGCGCACGTCATCGCTCACGCCGTCCGATCCGCCAATTACAAAGGCGATGTCGCTGTTACCACGTAGCATAAGATCATCGAGCCGCGCCGAAAGTTCCTCGCTCGAGCGCTCTTTGCCCTCAATGGCCAGCAAGATCACATGTGCTCGAGGCGGCAGGGCTGTAAGAATCGCCGCCCCCTCCTTGTCGCGCGCGACATCCACGCCGCCCGCCTTAGCCGGGTCGATATCGGCCACCTCGCGGATATCCACCTTGGCATAGGCACCTAGGCGCTTGGTGTACTCAGCGCACGCGTCCTTCCAAAAGCGCTCCTTGAGCTTACCGACGCAAACGACGGTGTATTTCACGCGCGCCTACTCCTTCGAATCGTTTTGAACTTTGCCGGCGGCCAGCATCTGCTCGAACATCGAGGCCGACTGCGAAAAGTCGCTCGGCAGCACGACCGTCGAGGTTTTACCCGTGCGAGCGAACTCCGTCATCATCTCGGACCACTGCGTAAACATGAACAGTTGGTTGGCCTCGTCATTGCCGACACCCGTCTCCTGGATGATCTCGAGCGAATCTTTGATACCCAGTGCGATGGCCTTGCGCTGGTTGGCGATGCCCTCGCCCGCCTTTTCCATTGCCTCGGCCTCGGCGGTCGCCTCGGTGACGCGCTTGATGCGGTCTGCCTCGGCGAGCTCCTGTGCCGCAGCGCGCTTGCGCTGGGCGGCGTTGATGTCGTTCATGGAGTTCTCAACCTCGGTCGGCAGTGCGATTTTGGTGATGAGCGTCGACACGAGGGTGAAGCCGTAGGCGGCCATCTGCTCGGAAACGGTAGCGTTGACATCCTTGGCGATGTCATCCTTCTTGGCAAAGACCTCATCGAGTGTGTAGACAGGAATCGAAGAGCGCAGGGCGTCGGTGATGAAGTCACGCATCTGGTCGACGGGCTCCTGCAGCATGTAGTAGCTCTTGTAGATGCCCGAATCTGCCGGGCCGGCGCCCATGTCGTAGCTCACGTGGTACTGAGCGGAGACCTCAAGGCCGATGGTCACGTTGTCCTGGGTCTTAACGTCGATGCCAAAACCGTTTTTCATGGTGCGCAGGCTCACCGTGGCGGCCTTGCGGTCGATCACGGGCACCTTCACGTGGAAGCCCGCGTTGACGATACGATTGAACTTACCCAAGCGCTCGATGATCACAGCGTGCTGCTGCTCAACGACGTAGCAGGCGTTGGGAAACAACAGCAGCAGGATGATGATGGGAATCAAAAGGCTCGTAAGGGCAGCGATGATACCGGAAAACAGCATGGTCTCTCCTCTGATAGGCACACGTTGCCATTAGGATACCCGTCCAAGGAGATCGTGCATAACAAAAAAGCTCCCATTGCTGGGAGCTCTTTCAATCCATGGTGCGAGCGAAAGGACGTCCGCGTATCCGCTTCGCGGATCCGCACCGGCTTCGCCCGCCTGCCGGCGGACTCGCCAGCTCGCTAAAAACGCTCCGCGTTTTCTTGACGCTCGCTCCTTCACAGGTTCAAGTCCCTGCGATGGACCCATAACAAAAAAGCTCCCATTGCTGGGAGCTCTTTCAATCAATGGTGCGGGCGAAAGGACTTGAACCTTCATGGGGTTGCCCCCATACGGACCTGAACCGTACGCGTCTGCCAATTCCGCCACGCCCGCGTGCAGGAATTAGAATAACGGAGCGCCACCGCGAACGCAAGAACTATTTTTGAAAAAGTTTGCAGGCATTTTCCCAAGCGGCATGCGCGATTGTTTCGGCGTCCTCACCAGTGCGATCGACACGGTCGTTAACCAGCGCGTTTGCCGTAATGGAGATCATTGCGGGCTCGCATTCAAGACCGCGGATGGGCTCTGGAGCCATATACGGGCAATCCGTCTCGAACAAAATTCGATCGAGTGGGGTTGCCGCAAATGCCTCGCGCACGTCGTCGTTGCGCTTAAAGGTGGCCGCACCACCATAGGCGATATAGCAGCCCAGCTCCACAAAGCGCTCCATCGTGGCGCGGTCCTCGCCAAAGCAGTGCAGCACGCAACCGACCTGGGGCACGCCCACCTCACGAAGCACGTTGTACGCATCCATATGCGAGGTGCGCTCCCCATCCGAGTCCTCGTGCCGCAGGTGCAACTCCACCGGCACATTGCAGCGCATGGCGACTTCGAGCTGACGTGCCATGCAATCAATCTGCACGCTGTGGGGCGCCGGCGTGATGTCGTCGTCGTAATCCATGTGGTAGTCCAGACCGATTTCGCCAATACCGGCGCACAAAGGGTCATCAAGCGCAGCAACAACCTGTGCGTGAATGTCGTCGGTATAGTCCGGCGCGCCATACGGATGCACGCCGGCAAGATACTTGATCTGCGGGATATCCTGCATCGGCAGAATCTCGCGCGTCAGCCAGTCGCTATAGTCCGTCACGCTGCGCTTATCGGCAATGGGATCGAAGACCGTCACCAACAGGTCGATGCCTGCCGCCTTGGCACGCACGAGTGTCTCGGGCACATCCTTGCCCCAGAACGAAAGCAGATGCGCATGTGTGTCGGCAAGCGGTGCCAAGGGCACGGGACAAGCAACCGTCTTCTTTTTTTTGGTAAACGTCACGCGTTCGGCATTAAGCGTCATGGGAAAGCTCCCGGGCCAGACGGACAAAGTCGGCAACATCGAGCGTCTCGGCGCGCGTGGTGGGTGCGATACCGCAAGCCTCAAAGGCGGCATCGAGCACGTCCTTGGCAAAGCCGTTGGCGCTCATGGAATTGCGGATGGTCTTGCGACGCTGAGCAAATGCAGCATCAATCACGCGGGCCACAAATTCGCGATCGAGTCCTTCGGGCACCACACCGTCAACACGGTCGATACGCACGACGGCCGAGTCCACGTGTGGCGCCGGCATAAAGCAACGCGGCGGCACCTCAAAGCGACCCGTTACCTGCGCATACAGGCCAAGCTTTGCCGTATAGCCGCCATAGGTCTTGTTGCCCGGCACTGCGGCAATGCGATCGGCAACCTCCTTTTGCACCATGACGACGGCGCGCTTGAGCGCCGGCATCGTCTGGAAAAATTGCAAAATGATCGTCGCCGCCACGTTATAGGGCAAGTTCGCGACAAATACCGTCGGCTCACCGCCCGCAGCCTGCTCAATCTGCTCCGGGCCCACCTTAAGCGCGTCGCCCATGATAAAGCGGAAGTTGGCATAGTCGGCGGCGTGGGCGTCGAGCACCGGCTCAAGCTCGGGATCGGCCTCAATGGACGTAACGCACGCCGCTTCCTGCAGCAACGCAAGTGTCAACGTACCGCAACCCGGACCCACCTCGAGTACGCGCTCGTCACCTGCAAGCTCGGCAAGCTCGCAGATACGCTCGATCACATGATTGTCGATTAGAAAGTTCTGGCCCAGGCGATGCTTGGTCGCAAGGCCAAACTCCTCCAGCAGCTCCCTTGTTGCCGTGGGGTTTGCCAAAGGCGAAGTTGTCATAGTTGCCTCCTTAGCATGATGGCGGCGTCTTGAAACGAAAGGGCATGGACCGTTGCGGCCATGCCCTTACAGCTAAACAGCAAATTGCCGATATGGCGCTCGCGCGGTCTCTACGCCAGACGCGGGAACAGCGGATCGCCCTTCTCGACGGGCTGACCACCAGCAAGCAGGCCCCAAGTGCAAATGCCCTTGAGGTCGTCGCTCGCGGCCTCGCCCTCACAGGACAGGCGGCGCAGAGCCTCGGCAGAAGTCTGGGGCATGAGCGGCATCAGCAGGTGGGCGGCGATGCGGATGGCCTCGAGCAGGTTGTAGATCACAAATGCCAGCTCGTCAGCCTTGGCCTCGTCCTTGGCAAGCGCCCAGGGCTCGGAGTCCTCGATGTAGTGGTTGGCGGCGTGAATGAGCTCCATGACCTCATCCTTGGCTCCGCCGTAATCGAGCACGTCCATCTTGGCCATGTAGCGGTCGACCAGGCCATCGGCAATCTTTGCCAGCGGGTTATCGAACGCGTCGGCAGACGCCGGTTTAGCCGGGGCGCAGCCGTCAAAGTACTTTGCGCTCATGTTGAGCGAGCGCGAAATGAGGTTGCCCCAGCTGTTGGCCAGATCGGCGTTGTAGACCTGCTCCATGCGATCGAAACTGATGGCGCCGTCGGTGCCGGGGACCACGTCGGTCATAAAGTAATAGCGGTAGCCCTCGACGCCCAGCATGTCGATAACATCCTGCGGAGCGATGGCGTTGCCGCGGCTCTTGGACATCTTCTCGGCCTTGCCGGTCTCGGCATTGCGCACGGTCAGGAAGCCGTGGGCAAAGACGTGCTCGGGCAGGGCCTCGCCGATGGCCATGAGCATGGCGGGCCAAATGACGCAGTGGAAGCGAATGATGTCCTTACCCACAATATGGAACTGCGCGGGCCAGCGATAGGCCAGCTCGGCACGGGCCTCGTCGGTGTCGACACCGTAGCCGACGGCAGTCATATAGTTGAGCAGCGCATCGAACCACACGTAGGTCACGTGACCCTCGTCAAACGGGACCTGGATGCCCCAGTCAAAGCTCGTACGGCTCACGGAAAGGTCGTTAAGGCCGCCCTCGACAAAGCTACGTACCTCGTTCATGCGGAACGCAGGCTCGACAAAGTCGGGGTGCTCGTCATAGAGCTTGAGAAGCTTGTCCTGGAAGGCGGAAAGCTTAAAGAAGTAGGACTCCTCCTGCACGCGCTCAAGCGGACGGTGGCAGTCGGGGCATAGATGCTGGCCGACGCTGCCGTACTCCTC
This sequence comes from Coriobacteriaceae bacterium, assembly GCA_902835305.1. GTDB lineage: Bacteria > Actinomycetota > Coriobacteriia > Coriobacteriales > Coriobacteriaceae > Collinsella. The sequence continues at coordinate 96,955 of CADFMD010000008.1, read as the reverse complement.
GTCGCCCTTCTGGACCTGCGTATCGGTGAAGTAGGTCTCGTCAGGCACGCAATACCAACCGTCGTAGCTGCCCTTATACAGGTAACCGGACTCCTTCATGCGCTCCCACAGATACTGCACGGCATGATGCTGGCGCGGCTCGGTGGTGCGGATGAAGTCGTCGTTGGAAATCTCGAGCTTGCTCCAAAGCTCCTTGAAGTGCGGGGCCTGGCTATCGGTCCACTCCTGCGGCGTCATGCCATGCTTGGCTGCGGCCTCGGCGACCTTCTCGCCGTGCTCGTCCATGCCGGTCAGGAACTTGACGTTATAGCCGGCGGAGCGGCGATAGCGAGCCTGAACGTCGGCGATGATGGTGGAATAAGCCGTGCCCAGGTGCGGATCGGCGTTGACGTAGTAGATGGGCGTCGTGATAAAGAACGAAGGCTTGCTTTGATCCATGGGGTTTGTCCTCCAGAAAAACGTTGCATACAGGGGATGATTCTAGCGCAAGGGCTGGATATCCTCCATCTATTGCATATCGAGCACCATGGCATAGACATCGCGCTTGCGGCGCGAATACTTCTGAGACAGGCGCTTGGCCACCGCAGACGCGGGCTCCCCCTCCTCGAGCGCGGCGCGGATATCCTCGCGCAGGGCCTCGTCGGGATCCGCTGCCGTGGCGCCGACCGGCACGATACCGGCCTCCTCATCCTCGCTCGGTGGCGCGATGACCAGCGCAATCTCGCCCTTTACCTCGCCGCGAGCACGCAGCTCCTCGGCAAGCTGGTCAGCGGGCCCGCGCAAGACCTCCTCGTGCAGCTTGGTGAGTTCGCGGCAGACGGCAACCTCACGCTGGGGAAAGACCTCCGCCACGGCCTCGAGCGTCGCCACGATGCGATGTGGAGACTCGTAGAAGATGAGTGCGCCGGGCACCACGGCAAGGCGCTGCAAACGGCGCACACGGTCGCCGTGCTTTCGGCCCAAAAAGCCCTCGAAGAAAAAATGCTCGCAGGGAATGCCGGACGAAACGAGCGCCGTGACGCAAGCAGAGGGCCCGGGAATAACTTCGACGGGCACATCGGCCTCACGCGCCGCCTCGACCAGCGCCTGGCCGGGATCGGACACGCTCGGCATGCCGGCGTCCGAGGCAAAGGCGAGGGTCTCCCCCGCCAGCAGACGGTCGACCAGGCCGGCAGCGCGGCTAGCGATCACATTCTCATCGCAACGGACAAGCGGCTTGGAAATGCCCAGGTGCATCAGCAGCTTTGACGTCACACGCGTGTCTTCGCAGCAAATGACATCGGCAGCGGCAAAAGCCTCGCCAACGCGCGGGGACAGGTCGCCTAGGTTGCCGATGGGCGTGCCGACCACATAGAGTTTGCCCGTATGGGCGCTGTTTTGCGTCATATCAACCTATTCAATCATGCCGCGCTCGAGCGTACCGAGCGCCGCGCGGGCGTCCCATGCTGCAATGCGCTTCTCGGTCTTCCACGTTTGGAAGAACCAACCGGCAGCCGGCGCAAACGAAGCCAGCTGGTTGGCGATAAACACGCGCTCGTAGGCATTGCGGCCCTCGGGCGTAACCGACGAGTTGGCAAAGATCGCCGCACCCGACCATTCGCCCACCAGCACGGGGAACCCAGTCGAAATCGCCTCTTTGAGCTCGCGCTTGTTGCGCGAAATCGCCGTCGTCAGCCCGCGGGGGCTCGTGATGTCGAGCGCATATTCGTCACGGTAATGGTACAGGTGAAGGTCCATGTAGACGTTCTTGTACTTGGCGCCGCGCATAAAATGCTTCCACTCGCTGGGATGCCCCGACGACGAGAAGACGACGATCTTATCCTCGGGCATATACGAACGGACGAGCTCGTAGGCATCGCGATAGAAATTGCGCAGGTAGTGGGCCGGAATGCCATCCGTTATGGTGAAGAGGCTCTTGCGAACGCTCATCTGCGGCGTGTCCAGCAGCTCAATGCCCAGCAGGCTCTCGGCCTCGCCATAGCGATCGGCCAAGCGCTCGAGCACGTCGAGTGCGACGTGACGGCCGTTGGTGGACGAATGCCACTCGGCGACAGCCTCCGGCGTGGTGGGCGAATCGTTGGAATCGCCCTGGCCACCGGGCACGGTTGCCAGATCGAGCAGCACGCGGATGTCGTACTTGGCAGCCCACTCAATTGCACGGTCAATGTAGTCGACAACCGAGATGTAGGACGCATCGGACTCCTGCGAACCAAAGGCACACCAGGGCACCGGTAGACGCACGGCATTGAGACCGATCTGCGCCATGCGACGAAAATCGTCCTCGCTCACAAACGTCTCGTAATGGCGGCGCATGCGCTCGTTATAGGCGGCGGTACCCATGGCCTCCTGTAGCTCGGCCGCGTTGGATGCACCGGTCGCCGCGTACAGCGACGGGGTCACCCAAGGCTCGGGAATAAACCAGCCAGAGAGATTAACGCCGAGTATCCTCTCCATCACTGCCCCCTTCGGATCATGCAGGTCGAACCCGCATCGTATTGCATAGGATAAGTATCGTTTTGAGTATACCCGCGTGTGCGGACAGGCGACCGAACGGTCTGCAAAGTGACGCGAAAGTGGGAGGAATGTCTGGGGCGGGCGGGCTCGGAATGGTGCGACGAGGTGTGTACGCGCGCCAAAGGCAGGCACCGGAAAGCATGTCCCGTTCTATCGCTCAATAATGGGGCGCATTTTCCGCAGAACCCTACATAAAAGAAAAGGACCCCTTTGCAGAGGTCCTAGTCAATTCAAGGTGGCGGGGAAGGGAAACGCGTCCGCGCGCTGCGCGGACGGACCGCTGCGGCGCTTACGCGCCTTGCGAGCTGCGCTGGCAAACGCTTACGCGTTTACTCAGCTCCGCGCCCTCACGGGGTTCGATTCCATGTGGGGGCTGCATAAAAGAAAAGGACCCCTTTGCAGAGGTCCTAGTCAATTCAAGGTGGCGGGGAAGGGAATCGAACCCCTGACACGAGGATTTTCAGTCCTCTGCTCTACCAACTGAGCTACCCAGCCATTTGAGGTGTGCCTTGTTTCAAGGCTTGATTAGTATAACCAAGGACGCGTTCCGGTCAACCGAGAATTTTAAAAAAGTTTTTGAGCACAGCCTCGGTTCTATAAATCGGCACGTCAGAGGCATCAGCCGGCAGCAAGAAGTTTTTCGCTCAGAGCCGCACGGGCAAACTCACTTGGCGTCATCCCCTCGGCAGCCGCCCGTCGACGAATGGCCTCCTTCATTCCCAGAGGAATCTTGACCGACAGCGTTGCCGTCCCCTCACCTGAGAGTGGGGGCCGTCCATGCACGATCCCACCAACGGTGTGTTCGCCATCCGGAAACTCTCCGCGCTCGTACGACTCGCACCACGCGTCAATCATTTCATCCGTTACAACCTGACCATTAGCGGCCGTATACGTCTTGCCCATCATCGACCCCTTTGCCGAGCCTGTTCAATCTCCTGCCAAAATTTCTTCTGGACTGGAGACAAGGCATGAATGATAAGCCACCCACGGACAAGCTCGACCGCGACAAGCTCCACGCTTCGTCCGTCTGGGAGCCATCCAATCGCAAGCCATCTCGGCGGCTCGTCCTTCGACTCGCGACGAATGCACTCAGTAACCGCAAGCCAAGCGCTAAGCACCTGCTTTTCCGTCAGGTGCTTTTTAGCGTTGGGATGGATCTCAACATCCATGCATCTTCTCCTCCATCTTACCCAATTTCGTATGACGAAAGTCCGCTGTCGCCAATTCTTAAGCCGGCACGCGTTGGAGAGCAGGGATCGAGACAATGATTGAAGGACGCTCTAGTACGGCCCAGGCGCCGGGGCAGGAGCACGTGCGCCAAGGACGAACGCTTTCGTAGCGCGCGAGGATATTGCCGTCGCGATCGATGAAGGCGATGTCGATGGGATAGGCCATAAAACACGTATGGACCGAAGAGCAGCGTGGAAACGCCATGACGAGCGGCAGACCGTTGGCGGCAACCGGACACCGTCCCAGCATGCCGCGCAGGCGCACGGCAAACGACTCCGCCACCGCAAACTCGGCCGGCGTCCAACCCAGCCTGTTGAGCGCCCGCGCGTACGCGATGTAGGACGAGACCGCGGTCACATGACCACCCCCGGACGCCATGGATCGACCGTCACCGCGCGCTCGTGCGACAACGTTGTCGGCGCCCCCAGCGTAACGCCAGCGATGCTGAGAGAAGTCGGCCACGGCTCATAGTGCATGGTGCAGGTGTAGGTCCTAAACGTACCGGATAGGGAGAGCAGGCCACCATCCGATGCCTCCGCGCCTTGCTCGCTCGACACTTCGATCTGCAAGCCATAGCCTTCCATGGCATTCAGAATTTGAGTCTGAACCGTCGCCGAGGCATCGGCAGAGCTTTCGTCGCCCTCCCCCTCCGACGCCACGGCGTGCGCCAACACGATGTCGGGCACCACGCGGTCGAAGCGCGCGACAGCGCTGGCAAAGATCATGACGTTGTACACGATGAGTGCCAGCACCAGCAAAACGGGCGTAACCACTGCCATCTCCACCGTCGCTTGGGCGCGCTCCTCGCGCAGACGCATGCGGATACTCATTACGACCCACCGCCCAGAGCGCCAACCAGCGTGGCGACATCGACGGTGAGCGGGATGGAGCCGCCGCCGGGCAGAGGAATCTCCGCAAGCGTGAACACCGTGCCGCTAATGGTGCGTTCGACTTGATATTCCAACGCCTCGCAAAGCGCCTTGGGATCGGTCACGCCCAACGGAATACTTCGCAGCTTGTCTTGCGTTTGAGAGAAACCAGCAATGTCAGACCCCGGACTCTTAATGACGTTGGCGGAATCGGTCAGCACCGGCTTTCGCAGGCGCAAGTCGCACGGCTCCAGACCCAACGCCGCCACGGACGCCGAAACGGTATCGCCGAGCCACGATGCGATGGAGCCCAACGCGCCGCTGCCCCCTCCTAGGCCTTTAATCATCTCGTCCATAAGTTCGTCGGCCGAACCTTGGATGTCTCCGTATCCCACAAGCAGCCGTCCCCAGACATCCATGACGCCATCGAGTACGCCGGCAACGCCACCCGAGCGTTCCTTCAATGTCGAGAAAAATCGCGAAAGCACGTTGTTTTGCGCCGTCGCCCCATCGGGCGCCAGCACCGCGGCAGAGATGGCACCGCGATCGCCAAGCCTGACTGCCGTGTTAAACGAAGAGTTGAGCTCATCGGGGCTCGAGATGGCACCCGAAACCGCAAAGGCAACCACGCCGTTGCGACCGGGCGGAGCGATACGCGGACGCTCACCGGAAAGTTCTTTGATGGCGGTATCGAACGCATTGCCCGCACGGTCGGCTTCGTCCTCGGTCTGACGCTCGAGCTCGAGCTCCTTGTTGCGACAGTCGACGTAGTCCTCCAGGGCGTCTTTAAACTTGTCAAAGTGATACTCGAAGCCGTTTTCGATAGAGGTTGAAGGCGCCGCAACAGCACCAAGCGACAAAACGCCAAAATGGCATTTGCTGCATTTATCCTGTCCATCGTAATCGGCAACCGAAGCAAATCCGCTCGGCGTCCCTTTCTTATAGTTGGGGCAGGTCGTCCCGTAATGCAGATACGCCTTGTCATCGTTTACGCTAGTCGGCCACACCGCATCGGTATAGAGTTCCGTCGCCCGAACCTCATCAGAGTTGCGCGGCAGCAGCGGAATATAGGAGGAAACCCTGTCTCCGTTCTCGGTTATATATGCCCGATCGACCTCCGCGTTCGCATAGGTATAAAACGCCTTACGCGCCGCAGACTCTGCCTTCATCTCGACACTCGAGCCCTGGGGCTTCTCATTTGTCAGACGCCAATGGTAGTAGTCCTTCGCGCGATCAAGGGCAACTTGAGGCTCCCACGTAACGCTCGATGAGTAATGCGGATTTTGAACACCGGAAAGATCCGTTAGGCTTTTTGCGCGCTCCCACATACAAGAACAGCTGCCGACCGAGCCCTTGTCAGACCCACCACAATCCGCCAGCCAAGCGCGCTCCTTTGCCTTCGCCGTCTCCTCCGAGGCCTTCCGCAGCTCCTCGGCCGCACGCTCTAAATCATCTGATGTGTCTTTAATGGTATCGGTCGAGATCTCTGACCCTTTGAGCGCAGCAAAGTCCGACTCGGATGTCCTGGGCACGGCAAGCGCCGTACCGGTATAGGTCACACTATCGGTATCCTGCGCCGACACCGCCTGCGTGGCACGCGCGGCGATCAGATACGGCAGAGCCGTCTCGATTTTCTGTAAGCCTTCCGATGCGCTTTTGGCAAACTTGTTGCGCGTTTTAATGATCTCGATCCCGGTGTCGACCATATTGCCGGCAACCGGCTCGGCACCCGGGATGAGGATGGCGACCAGGCCCGTCCCGATCGTGGCAAACCCCGCCAGCCCCAGACTCAAGATACTCGCATCAACCACCGTGGCAGCCGTGTGATAGGACGACACTACGTTGGCACCCGCCAGCGCGCCGCTATCGGCCGCCACCTGGGTGTCCCCGGCACGCGACATGCTCCATATCGCCGCGGTCGACGAAAACAACAATGTGAGCACCACTAGGATGACCACGGCAGAAGAAAGCGTGGTATAGGCGCCGTCTTCGATAAACAGATCGACACCGGCTCGACCCATAAAGCCGCCTCGCTTGCAATGGCAGCTCGGACGGCGCGTCAAAACGCGTCTAGACCAGAAACGCTTAATCCCATGTAGCAATCCACGAATCATAATCTCCCTCCAGCCATTCGGGACGCGATTGATACGAGACATCGACCTTGAGCTCAACGTAGCCGCCCTCGGCGGCACCACCCATAGCCTGCGCAAACGCACCGATCACGGGCAACGGCTTGACCTCGCCGGAAACGGAAACGGACGAGACGCCACCCGCACCGGCCCGGCCAAGCTCGATATCCCACGACAGCGGCCCGCCGGCATGAAAGATCGAAACGTTGGGCACTGCGGCAAGCCGGCGGCGGGTGAACTCCTTAAGATCGTCGTCCTCCGCCGTCGTCGTGGTCATGAGCCGCGCGGTCTCGGCGGCGGCAGACTCCATGACCGCGCGCGTATAGAGCAGGCACACCGGCTGCAGTGCGAGAAGGATGAGCGTCAGAAACGTCGGCAGCAAAAAAGCGGCCTCGACCGTAGACTGCGCCCGGTCCTCGCACGCGATATCAATACAACGCGATGTCCTTAGCGCCCGCAGCGGCGTCGATAACCGACATCGAGGCAACGCCATGGGATGCCGCCCGCTCGACCAGCGCCGCCAAGCGCCCATCGGTGCCAGCACGCCAAAGTCCCGCAATCGCCAGCACGATCGATAACAGCGCCACCGTGACGATGGCGTATTCCACAGTCGCTTGGGCAACCTCTTCACGCAGAACGCCATGCATTTCACGATCCCTCCTTTGAGTTTATTGTTTGCGGGACCAGGCGCACGGCGCGCAGACGACACGAAGCATCGCCAGTATCCGCGGCAACCGTCACCATATCGACCCAGCCGCGTCCGTCGCGCACGATAGCGCCCCACACGTTGCCCTTGATATCGAGATAGCCGCTCAGAGCAAGTTGTGCCGTGGGTACCTCGCGATAGGCACGCAGCATATCCGCTGCCGCTTCGGTCATCGGTCGGTCCTCGGACCATGCAAGCCGGACCGCAATCGCGTTGCCCTCAGGCGAATCCGTCGCAGTGCCAGACCGCTTGTCGAGCGCCCGCAGAAAGGTTTGCGCCGTGACAGCGACATCCGAATCGTCCGCATCTCGCATCTCATCTTTTTGAGACGCCACCGCCGAATCTGAGCCCAAATCGGAGGCGGTCCCAGGACGCTGCTGCCGCGCGGCGTTAAGCCCCCAAAGCACCACCGCTATCGCCACGGTCAGGCAAGCAAACACCAGCAGCACCCCGATGGGGCGCTCGCCCTCTACAGGCTGTTGATGCCCTCGCTGATAGCGTTCCATAGATCTTGGACCTTGCCCTTAAATGCGACGATGGCGATGATCGCGATCACCACGAGCACGCCGACCAAGATGGCATACTCGGTGGTACCCTGTGCACTCTCCTCCTGCAATAGTTCCTTGGCGCGCTGACGAACATGTGCCGCCCGGCAAAACGCCCAGCCCTGGACCTTGCCAGCAGCGTCAGTCATCGTGTTCATGTATTCCTCCCTACATCATCCCGCCTGCTCCCAGCAGCGGGCCCAATATGGACAGAAGCAACGCCGGCAAGATGAGCGTGCCGGTGGGAATCAGCAGCTTGACGGGTGCACGCTCGATCTCGCGCTCGACCGCGGCGCGATGAGCCGCACGGATCTCGCGACTTTGAGCGGCCAGCGTCTCGGCAAGTGGGGCACCCAGGGCGAGCGCCTGCCCCACCGTGATGGCAAAGGTCTCGAGCGCTCGCACGTCCAGGTCGCGCGCGGCGGCCAACAACTCGTCCTCACGCGTGCCCACGCCCACCTGCCACGCCATACAGGCGCGTTCAAGGCGAAGAGCCAGCACTGACCGGCGGTTGGCGCAGAAAATCTCAAGCGCCGCATCAAACGAAAGACCGGCCGAAAGACCCAAGCGCACAACATCGATCATCTCGGACACTTCGCCGAGCGACACTCGCGCCGGGCCGCCCGCTCCAACCGCGCCCTTCACTCGCGCGGTCAGAGCATCGACCACCGAGCGACCCGCGGCAGCGACCAGCACCGCCTCGCGCATGCAGGCCCCTGCGATCTTGCGTGCATCCGCCCGATCCAAACCCGTCGCGACAAATACACTCAGGGCGCACAGGCAAGCCGCAACTGCAACCGGGGCGCTCATAGCTCCACCCGCATAATGCGCCGGATAACCACCAGGGCAACGGCGTTGAGGGCAAGACCCAGCACCACAGCGCCCGCGCCGGCAGGCGTCGCAAGACCGCGACGAAAATCTGCCGAAAGCAGCGCCAACACCGCGCACATGCCCGCCGGCATCGCCGCGACCATATGCGCAGACATGCGAGCCTGCGACGTCTTAACATCCAGGCGGCGCTTGAGCTCAATGCGCTCCCCCACCATGCTCGACGCCTCGGACAGTAAGTCGGCAAGCGGAGCGCCGGTGCGCTGAGACACCTTAAGCGCCAAGGTCACAAGCGAAAGACCGGGGGCGTCGATACGCACGAGCAAGTCATCGAGCGCGTCGGTCGCCGAGATGCCGCAATCGATCGCCGCCGCCACCCGCAAAAACTCGGTATGCACTGGCTCTTGCGCATGAGCGCCCACAAAGCGCATGCCCTGGGCCAGCGAATGTCCCGAGGCAAGCGACATGGAAAGTGCGGTAAACGCCTCGGGCATTGCCTCTTCTGCATCGTGTTGCTCGCGCCGGCTCTCAAAGCCATCCCGAGCGGCACCAACGGCAAACGGAGCAACAAGTCCCAAGGCAAATCCGAGGGGCGATAACGACACCATCGTTAGTAAAACGCAGCAGACACCGCTCGATAGCAGCAGAAACGCCAAACGTCCCGAAGCATCTTCGATCACGAGGCCAAGGCGATGCGCCGGAGCCAGCGATGCCCACGAACGGGCGATCTTTTTCAGCAGATCGTTTTCCACCAGCTCACGCGGCAGCTTCTCTGCCACCGTCTCGAGCGCCTGACGTGCCAGCTCCGCCAGCGGTACCTGCGGCACACGAGGTTCCGCCCCGCACGCCGTCGCGACAGAAAGCCCTGCCAAGCCCCCTACGACGAGGGGCACAGTGATCTCCATTCGTCCACCTCCTCTTGTGTGAGCGTCCCCGACCGCAGGCCTTCTGCGATAAACGGCGGCTCGCGGTCAAGCGTCCAGGTGCGCTCGGCGGCATCGAACGTCACATAGCGCTCGAGCTCTACGCCACCCGATGCGGCGCGTCGCACCCCCGAATACGAGGAGACGAAACGCCTGCCATCGGCGTGGCGCTCGGACATCACGATGCCGTCGAGCGCCATGGCAATCTGCTCCTCGATGAGCTCGCTCGGCAGATCGATGCCATAACGTGCAAGCAACGTCAGACGCACCACGGTCTCCTGTTCTGAACCCGCATGAAGTGTGGTGAGCGACCCGTCGTGGCCCGTGTTCATGGCCTGCAACATGTCGCAGCACTCGGCACCGCGCACCTCGCCCACCACGATGCGGTCGGGGCGCATGCGCAGGGCATTAGTTACCAGGTCGCGGATCGTCACCGCGCCTTCACCCTCAATTGAAGCCTCGCGCGCCTCTAGGCGCACCACGTGCGGATGATGCGCAAACTTGAGCTCGGCAGAGTCCTCGATCGTCACGATGCGCTCGCCGGTGGAAATCTCACATGACAACGCGTTGAGCAGGGTGGTCTTACCAGATCCCGTGCCTCCCGCAACCGCCAGGTCCTGTCGCAGCGACACCGCGCACGACAGCAGCTGCGCATACCAAAGCGGCAGCGACCCCAGCCCCACAAGCTCGTCCAGCGAGCAGATACGGTCCGAGAACTTTCGGATGGTGAGAATCGGTCCGTCAATCGCCACAGGCGGAATCACCGCGTTGACGCGATAGCCCGTTTTGAGGCGGGCGTTGACGATGGGGCTGCGCTCGTCGATACGGCGGCCAAGTGGCGAGATGATGCGGTCGATAAGCACACGGATCTGTTCATCATCCTCAAACGCATGCTCGATGGGGTACAAGACGCCGCCGCGTTCAAAGAAAGCCGAGCGGCAGCCGTTGATCATGATCTCGGTAACGGTGTCGTCCTCGATGAGCGGCTGCAACGGCCCCAAGCCCACCACGTCATCCAAAATCTCGTCGATGATGGTTTCGCGCTCGGGCGTCGCGAGATCGGTCGGCTCCTCAACATTGAGCGCCGCCTCCACCGCAGGACGCAATTCCGAGCGGGCAAGTGCCGGGTCGATATAGGCGCTGATACGCGCCACTTCGTCGTAACCCATGCGGTCCATCACGGCGCGCTTGGTGCGTCGTTTCACCGCGCGGCGACGCCCCGCATCTACAGGCGCTGCCGCCGCTGCAGCGCCGGCAGCCTTAATCCTCGTTTGCAGGCTCATCGCTGATCACCCTCGCGCAACCAGGGAAGGCGGATACGCGGGCGTTCGGTACGCGTTGCACGGTCGGCGACCATATCGCCCCAAGGGCCGACGGCGCACCCCAGTTCCACGAGCATCTCGCGCGTGGCCTCGCGCATGCTAGTCGCAAAAGCACTGGTCTGCCCCACCGCCTCGTCAGCGCGCCCAAACGCCATGAGCGCGGCGAGATCCTGCCCGCCATCGGCGATACGAATCTTGGAGCTCAACGCACAGGCAATCTCAAAGCGCATGGCGACGTCCTCGTCTGCCCCGCGCGCACCGAACCGGTTGAACACGGCGCTCATGCGCGTGCGCGGCACACCTACTCGACTTGCCAGTTCGATGACGCGCGACGCCGATGTCGCGGACGACACCGCCGCATCGCCAACGACCAGGCAACGGTCGCTCGCCGCCACCGCAGCCGCCACGGCGTCGCCCCAAAAGACCGAGGTATCGATAAATACCACGTCGGATTCGCGACGCAGGACATCAAGCAGTAGCTCCACCGGACGCGCCATGAGCTCAGCTTGCTCGGGCGCCGCGACGGGACCCCAGAGCGTAACGCCCGGCGCCACGCGCATCGATGTGGCTACGATATCCGGCTCGGTGAGCGTGCCCGCCGCCGACGGCTCGATAAGTGCCGCCATATCGCGCGGAGCATCGACGCCTAACAAGTCGTAAAGGTTTCCAAACATCAGGTCCAGGTCGAGCACAGCGGCACGCAAGCCCAACAGCGACGATGTGTGTGCCATGGTGGCAACGATCGTCGACTTGCCGCAACCGCCCGAACCCGAAATGGCGCAGATGACCGGAGCTCGATGCGGCGAAGCGGCAGCGTCTGCCGGCGGCATCGGAGGCGGCGGGGCGGGCGTCGGTGACAGCGTCCCCGTCTCCCCCGCCGCAACCACACGCTGCGTCCAAGCCGGCATGGCAGCTTGTTCGGTCTGCGAGGCAGGCTCGTTCTGCGCAATCTGCTCATGCTGCATCAGCGACAACTCGCCGCACCCGGCAAAGCCCTCAACTTCATCGAGTTCATCCGCCAGATTCACGCCGTGCACGTATCCCATATCTACAGCCGGGGAATCGCCAGCATGCTGCGCCGGCCCTCCAGCGTCATCGTGTACAAGGGGGTTCCGGGGGCGCCGACCATGCTCGGCTTCCGCTTTTCCATAATCATCAACACGCGGGCCTCTTGTAGCGCGAGGCGCCCCGGGTTCCCTATCAACAAAAGCATCGGGCTCAATCGTCATGCGCCGATCGGAATCAACCGCTCCCTCGCCCGCGCGCCCGTTGCCGCATATACTGTGTGCAGCGATGACCTCGGTCGCCCCCGCGCGAAACAGCCCCTCGATATCCGACGGATCGAGCGCTTCTATCAACACGACCACGCGGCTCACGCGGCCTTCGGCCGTCAGGCGCGCAACAGTCTTGCGCACATCTTCGGTATCAAACAGAGACGCCGCGATGATGGCAGCCCCGCGGCGTGACGGAAACGCCCGCGCCATGGAAACCAGCCCGTCCAGGTCACCCACACGAAGCACCTGTGCACCCACATCACGGCCCTCGACTTCCCGCTGCAACAGTCCGTAATCGCCGCACGCGCAGCACGCAAGCCAGATCGCCTTCATCACTCGTCGCCTCCGCTCTTTTTGCCGCGCGCCGTGGCGGGAATCGTCAAGCTGACCGTTCCCTTGCCCGAGGCTCCCAGCAGTTCCTTGACGTCTTCGGGGTCAGCCGCCAGCGTCACCCATTCGATCTTGCCCTCGCGCGTGGCACCGGAATCCTCGCTGGTATCGATCACGTACGCGCCGCACAGCCGATCGGTCACGCCGTCTTTTTGCACATACACATCCACGTAGCTGCCCACGCCCGCAGCACCGCCGACCGAGTGCTCGGCATCGACCGCCACCGAAACGGCGACCTTGCCCTTAGGCACCTCGAGCTTGTGGCTCTCGGCCTTGGTGTAGACATTGCAGATCACGGCGTTTTTGGGAATACGCGAAGTCGTCACGTCGCCGCGCACCTGGCGCAGCTCGGTCGCCGCGTCACGCGGCAGCAGGCTCGTCAGCCATTCCTGGGTTATGACATTGGTCTCATCGAGGGTCTCGCCCACATCGATATCGCGCGCCGCGACGCATACCTCGACGCGATCGCCACCGTACTTGGCCAAGGTCTCAGCCTGGACCTGTTCGGCTCGTGAGCGGATCAACGAGCCGTAAGCCATGCAGAGCAGCGCAGCGAGCACGCCCGCGACCAGACTGATGGCGATGCGCTTGCTCTTGTTCACGGCCGCTCCTCTCATGGCAGTGCCGGGCGAATGCCCGTACCACCATTGTCTGGGCGGTCAGAGCGCAAAGCGGCGCAATCGCGATCTTGGTTTTCGATGTCAAACCAATCGCTGACCAAAAGCTGACCTGCCCGTCAAGCTCGTGGCAAGGTTTTGGTCAGCACGTCAGCAAACTGCATGTTTCGAGGCTTTTCCGCAGCAAAAAAGCCGTCTCCCGAACAGTTGGGAGACGGCTGTCATAGGAAAAATCAATTACAGATGGACATCTGGATCGAGCATTTGAGCGCTCACGCGCATGGATGACGCCAGGTTTTGGAACGTTTCCAGACGCAGGCTGTCAATCTGCCCGGCGTCCTCGGCCTCGCGAACGGCGCAACCCGGCTCATGGGTATGCGTGCAATCGCCAAACCGGCACGCGCGCGATGCCTCGACAATCTCGGGGAAGGCGCGGGCCAGCCCCCGCTCGTGACCCACGAGCGGTAGGCTGCGCAGACCCGGGGCATCGGCGATCACGCCGGCGTCGCCCGGCAGCGCCACCATCACGCGCGCGACGGTAGTGTGACGGCCCTGGTCGTCGCGTTCGCGCACACCGCCGGTCGCCAACGTATCGTGGCCCAGCAGTGCATTGAGCAGCGTCGACTTGCCGGCACCCGACTCGCCCAGAATCATGGCGCAGCTCCCGACAGGCACGCAAGCACGGACCTCGTCCAGGCCGCGGCCCTCGGCAGAGGACGTCACGATCACGCGCACGTCCGGACCCACCAGGCGGCGCACGCGATCCAGATCGCGCTCGAGCTCCCCGGCATCGCAGCGGTCAGCTTTGGTGAGTACCACCACCGGTTCGGCATCGCAGTCGAGCGCCAACACCAGCGAGCGCGCCACGCGGTCGAGCAGCACCTCGCCGGCACCGAGCGCCTGCACGATTAGCACGCTATCCACGTTGGAGCAGAGCACCTGGCGCTCTCCGCGGGCACGGCCACGCCAACGCTCAAAGCTCGTACGGCGCGGCAGCACGCACTCAATCACGCCCATATCGTGCCCGGGAGCGCGGCGCACCGCCACACGATCGCCCACGGCAGGCAGCAGGACCTCGTCCCCACCGCGCGACTTGGCAAATCCCACGGCATGCTCGGCGCGGAAGGTATCGTCGGCAGTCGCCACCAGTGGAAACCCGCGATCCAAGCGCACCACGGCGCCAAGCTGCATCTGCTCGGGCTCCTCGGCATGTGCGCAGAAATCATCAAAGGCAGCCTGCTGAGCTTCATCGACCGGCAGGTCATCAAACGCCGGAACATCCTGCAGCGCGTCAAGCCCCGGTACACTCGCCAGCAACTCCTCAGCAGATGCAGGGGGTTCGGTCGCGAGCTTCCGACGACGATCACGCTTAGCCCGCGCCCCCGTCGTCTTTTTCTTCGCTTTAGCCTTAGCCTTGCCCACAGATGCCTCCAAGCACAAAACCACACAACTGAGCAGGTATTTTAAATCAAAAAGAGCTGGCCGGGCAAAGCCCGACCAGCTCACAAACTTTCCCTCAGCCAATGGTCCCGAGAGGTTATCCGAAGGCCCGCCCGCCGGGAGGGGTTTCTTCCGAGCGATCCCGCAGCGCGAAGCGCGAGGACCAGCGAGGAAGAAACCCCGCAGGCGGTCGGGCCGGTGGGAAGGATGGCCTTTCGACCTACTCCTTCTCGACCGCGCGCATGATCGCCTTGTAGATCTCCATCAGCGGGATGATCAGGAAGGCCAGGCCCAGCGCGGCAAGAACGCCCTTGAGCTCAAGCGTCACGGGGCCAAAGAACATCTCGGCAAGCGTCGGCTGCACGGTTACGATCACCGTCAGCACCAGCGCCAGCGCGGCGGAAGCCCACAGCCACTTGTTCTGCTTCTTCATGGTGAACAGCGACGCACGACGGCTGCGCATATTGAAGCAGTGGAAAATCTCAACCATGTTGAGCGTGATGAACGCCATCATCACGCCTTCCTCGTCGGCATTGCCGGCGATCATATCGGCGATATGGATGTAGCCCATGTCAAAGTACACGCCCACAAAGAAGCTCGCCAGCACCAGCACGGTGATGATTAGGCCCTGGACCACACAGTCCAGACCCATATGTCCGGCAAAGACACCGTCCTTGGCGTTGCGCGGCTTGCGCTTCATGATGTCGCCCTCGGCATCCTCCATGCCCAGCGCGAGCGCGGGGAAGCAGTCGGTGACCAGGTTCACCCACAGCAGCTGCACCGGCTGGAAGATGGTAAAGCCGATGAGCGTGGCGATAAACACCGAGAACACCTCGGCAAGGTTGGCCGAAAGCAGGAACTGGATGACCTTGCGGATGTTGTCGTAGATGCGACGGCCCTCTTCGCAGGCACCGATGATGGTGGCAAAGTTATCGTCGGCGAGCACCATGTCGGCGACGTTCTTGGTGACGTCGGTACCAGTAATGCCCATGCCCACGCCGATGTCGGCGCGCTTGATGGACGGGGCGTCGTTGACGCCGTCGCCCGTCATGGCCACGATCTGGTCGCGCGACTTCCAAGCCTCGACGATGCGTGTCTTGTGCTCGGGTTGGACGCGGGCGTACACGCCGTAGTCCTCGATGTGCGCGTCGAGCTCCTCGTCACTCATGCGATCGAGGTCGGCACCGGTGATGGCATGGCTGCGATCGGTGACGATGCCCAGCTGCTTGGCGATGGCCACGGCGGTGTCGATGTGGTCGCCCGTGATCATGACGGTGCGGATACCGGCATCGTGCGCCTCGCGGATGGCGTCGGCGACCTCGGGGCGGACAGGGTCAATCATGCCGGACAGGCCGCAGAAGACCAGGTCGTGCTCGAGCGCAGCGGGGCTGCAGTCGCTCGGGACCTCGGTGTAGGTGCGGCTTGCCAGCGCCAGCACGCGCAGAGCCTCGTCGGCCATGGCCTTGTTGGCGGCCACGAGCTCGGCGCGACGCTCCTCGGTCAGCGGGACGACCTTTTCGCCCTCGTAGATATGGGTGCACAGGCCGATCACCACGTCGGGCGCGCCCTTGGTGTACTGCTCGTACTCGCCATCCAGGGTCTCGACGATCACGGACATCATCTTGCGGCCCGAGTCGAACGGGGCCTCGCCCACGCGCGGATGCTCGGCAGTCAGGCCGGTGAGGCCAGCCTTGCCGGCGTCGTTGACGAGCGCGCACTCGGTCGGCTCGCCCACGGCCTCGCCCAGCTCCTCGTCCCACTGGGCATCGGAGCAAAGGGCCATACCGGCCAGGAACTTCTCCTTAGACGCAGCGAGCTCGTGCTTGACGACGGTCATCTTGTTTTGGGTAAGGGTACCGGTCTTGTCGGAGCAGATGGTCTGCGTGCAGCCGAGAGTCTCGACGGCAGAGAGCTTGCGGATGATTGCCTGGCGCTTAGCCATCTTGGTCACGCCAAGCGATAGCACGATGGTCACGACGGCGACCAGGCCCTCGGGGATGGCAGCGACGGCGAGCGAGACGGCGACCATAAAGGTATCGAGCAGGGAGGTCGGGTCGGTAAGAACGTTGCCCACGCCGTGGCGGATGATATCAACGCCAAAGATGACGACGCAGATGACGATAACCATAATGGTAAGGATGCGGCTGAGCTCGGCGAGCTTCACTTGCAACGGCGTGAGCTCTTCCTTGGCCTCGGCCAGGGCGCCGGCGATCTTGCCCATCTCGGTGTTCATGCCGGTGCCGACCACGACGGCGCGACCACGGCCGTACACGACGGTGGAGCCCATATAGCACATGTTCTTACGGTCGCCGAGCGGCACGTCATCGGTGCCCGCAGCGAGCTCGATCACGTTGGCGTGCTTCTCTACGGGCACGGACTCGCCGGTGAGCGCGGCCTCTTCGATCTTCATCGTGGCGCTCTCGAGCACGCGGCAGTCGGCCGGGACGGAGTCGCCCGCCTCGAGCATGATCACGTCGCCGGGCACGAGCTCGGCGCTCGGCAGGTGCACGAGCTTGCCGTCGCGCAGCACCTTGGACTGCGCCGCACTCATCTCCTGCAGGGCCTCGAGGGCCTCCTCGCTCTTGGCTTCCTGGACCACGCCCAGCACCGAGTTGACGATAACGACGAACATGATGATGGCAACATCGGCAAAGTCGGGCTCGCCCTTGACCATGCCCGTGAGCGCACTGATGACGGCGGCAACGATCAGCATGATGACCATGGGGTCGGCCATCTGCTCAAAGAAACGCTTCCACAGCGGCGTCTTCTCGGCTTCCTCGAGCTTGTTAGGGCCTGTCTTGGCGAGGCGCGAAGACGCCTCGTCGTTGCTCAGGCCGAGGTTCTCATCGACACCTTGGTCGCTGAGCACCTCCGCCGCGGCGGACAGGTATTCCTTTTGCATATAGAGTCCCCTCCTGGGATTCGGGCCACTCAGCAGATTGATGCCCGATCATAATTCCCAGGAGAAGGGCAAGGGCTCATCAAGGCTGCCGTGCTGAGCGGCAGTTGATAGTGGAGCTATGGTACCCCAAAGCGACGCGTCTAGCCAAAACAATCGGTTTGGAAATATGGTCCGCACGCAACGGTGCAGACCGTGTGATGCTCAACATTGGTAAAACGTTTTTTCTTCGGCACATCACCAAACTGACATATCTCCCAGATAGCAGCGGTTGGAGTGGTTGGTAAAGATTTTTCATATACCGTTTTTCCCGCAAAAAATGAACTTCCATTTCGGCATACGGTCGATTTTTTGGGGTATTCGGTCGGCATTTCGTTATAATCATCTCGGTTTTATTTCTTATGGTTTATCTATCAGCGCAAGACGATGTCAGATGGAGGTCTGAATGTACAAGCGCACTAAGATTGTATGCACCATGGGTCCCGCCTGCGATAGCGACGAGACCATCCGCGAGATGATCAAGGCGGGCATGAACGTCGCCCGTTTTAACTTCTCGCACGGCTCCTACGACGAGCACCACGGTCGCATCGAGCGCGTCCGCCGTATTTCCAAGGAGCTCGGTCTGCCTGTCGGCATCCTGCTCGACACCAAGGGCCCCGAGGTCCGCACCGGCCTTCTGGTCGACGGCAAGAAGGTTGCCGTCAAGACCGGCGATAAGATCGTCGTCACCGCTCAGCCCACGTCCGAGGATTTCCATGGCACCGCTGAGCACATCTCCCTCGACTACCTGGCTCTGCCCTCCGAGGTCGAGAAGGGCTCCCTCATCCTGATCGATGACGGCCTGGTTGCCCTCGAGGTCGAGTCCGTCAGTGGCCAGGACATGACCTGCGTCGTTAAGAACGACGGCCTGATCGGCGAGCGCAAGGGCGTCAACATGCCCAACGTCAACATCTCGCTGCCCGCCATCACCGAGCGCGATCGTCAGGACATCCTCTTTGGCCTGACCGAGAACATCGACTACATCGCCGCTTCCTTCATCCGTGACGGCGAGTCCGTCCGCGGCATCCGCGAGCTTTGCCGCGAGAACGGCGGCGAGCACGTGACGATCTTCCCGAAGATCGAGTGCGCCTTGGGCGTCGAGAACTTCGACGAGATTCTCGAGGCTTCTGACGGCATCATGGTCGCCCGTGGCGACCTGGGCATCGAGATCAAGCCCGAGCTCGTTCCGCACATCCAGAAGGAGATCATCGCCAAGTGCAACGCGGCCTACAAGCCCGTCATCACCGCTACGCAGATGCTCGACTCCATGCAGCAGAACCCGCGCCCGACGCGCGCCGAGGTTGCCGACGTTGCTAACGCCATTTATGACGGCACCGACGCCGTCATGCTGTCCGGCGAGTCCGCTGCCGGTAAGTACCCGGTCGAGGCCGTTAAGATGCAGGCCAGCATTGCTCTCGAGACCGAGAAGTACCTCCCGGCCCACGCTCCGCTCGAGGTTCCGGCCGATGCTCACGGCACCCGCGTTGTCAACAACGTTGTGGGTATGTCCGCTGTGAACATGGCTACCACCGTTGGCGCCAAGTGCATCACCGTGCCGACGACCACCGGTCGTACCGCTCGCCTGATCTCGCACTTCCGTCCCAACATGCCGATCTGCGCGTTCTCCCGCCACGAGTGGGCCGTCCAGCAGATGATCATGTACTGGGGCGTTATCCCGCACCAGGCCGAGATTACCCAGGGCACCGTCAACGGCACGATCGTCAAGGCGATCGAGACCGCTAAGGAGCTCGGCTACGTCGAGGCTGGCGATTTGACCGTCGCTACCGCCGGCGATCCCCGCATGAGCGTCCAGCTCGAGGACAAGGTCTCCTCGACCAACGTCGCTTACGTCGCTCAGGTGCGTTAAGTCGTACTTGCAAGCATGTTTGCATTGCAAAGGGCCCGGAAGGCTTCGCCTTCCGGGCCCTTTTTCTGTGTCAATGCCGGCACACGGCAAAACACGCACCCATTTCTTTACCAAAAGCGCGAAATCCACCTTTCGAGGCCCAAAAATAAAGTCCCAAGCGCTAAAAGTGTTCGCCCGATGGCGAAACCACACCTTACCCGACGCTGCTAAATCGTTTTAGCAAGAGCCAGATCGACCGCGTTTTCGGAAGTATGCGGCAAATTCTGAGACCTCCGAGCACACCCCGTTTTTTCGCAACAAAATGCCTGATAAACTGGCCTCAAAAGCCAGGTCTGCTCACAGGGTTCAGATTTTGCCGCATACTTCCGAATTGACGCTGGCATCGCACGGTCCAAAAGCACATTTCGACCAGGAGGATATCATGGACCTGACGCTATGCGGTCAATCCGCTTTTTACTATCACTGTATCCCGCCGCAGGTATTAGGGCTTTACCCCGCCATTAGCCTTGGCAATATGGATCGCAGATGTTGCGGCCTCGGAAGTCATGCAGTTGTAAAAGACCTACTTCACGCACCGCTTCACAGGTTTGTATTCACTCGAGCACAATCCGGGTCGCGAAGCCTGTTTAAATCGCACCTCCTGACCCAAGAGCCGCCTCCCGGGTCGTTTAGGCAAACTGAACATGGATTTGATGTCACGTCGCCCGAGTTTACGCTGCTCAGCCTTGCTACGCAGGTCTCACGCAACCAGCTACTCATGGCTTGCTACGAGATGTGCGGCTCCTTTGCAGTGTTTAAGCCCTGCGAGCGAACGCAACAACATCTTGATGAAGCTATTTCGCTTAAGCTCATTCCACCCAACTGCTGCTGGGAGCGTGTTGTCGACACCAAGGGCAATGACACCAATTTGTGGAAGCGCCCGCCGCTCCTCAGCGCGGCGGATATCGCCGCGTTCGCCAAGCAGGCTGCAGGCCTGCGCGGCGTTAAACAACTGCGCTGGGCGGCCGAGCACATGACGGGGCAGACCGCCTCGCCCTTCGAAGTACAGGCCTCTATGCTTGTCTCGCTCCCCCGCAACGAGGGCGGCATGGGCATCAACATCGCAAACAACGTGCGCATCCCACTCAGCGACGCCGCGCGCTCACTGTATGACAAAACCTGCTGCTACGCCGATATCCTCATAGAGAGCAACACCGACAGCATGGGCGTCATCTTGGAATGCCAAGGCCGCTCCGCCCACGATGGCGAAGCCGCAAGTCTCTCCGATGCCGAGCGCACCACCGCCCTCACAAGCATGGGCTATGACGTTATCCAGATAACCTATGAGCAAATCAAAGACACGAAGAGCTTTAACAACATCGCCGAACTCATCCATAAAAAGGCAGGGCTCCCCTACATCCCAAAGACCGATCAGAAACGCACCACCGAAGATGCCCTGCGGCGGGAGCTATTGGTCGATTGGGATGAGCTGTTCGCCGTCAAGCCGGCCGGCTAGCAGCTAGCGATCAGGGGGACTGCGGGAACGTCAGAAGCAGCAACGCGAGCCGCAAATCCCGCCTCGGTCAGCTCGATGACCTCGGTAAACGTTGCATCGAAAAACTCCTCGGTTAGCAGGCGATACGGCGGATGATCGGGCTCGCCGGGGTTTTCGCGTACAATCTCGTGCATGACGCCGATAGTCTTGAGCACATATTCTTTATGGATGGGATACTGCCCAAAACGCGTCGCAGCGGTATAGAGGCGATCGGTCGCACGCGGAATGGAAACGATGCCCAGCGTCTTGCCAAACCAGTCAAAATCGCCCTGCTTTTTAATGCGGAATTCCTCGCACGGCTTGCCGCCGTGTGCTTCCAGATACTGGTTCACACGCGTGTTCCATACCGTGTCGGCCACCAGATGCGACCAGACGCCCAGCGTTAAATCGAGCAGCGACTGCGCCACATCTTCGGACGCAAGCGAGAACTCACAGGCGCCGGGACCGACAACCGGCTCGGCATCCCTGTAGCGCTGAGGATAGTGCACGCGGTTCAGTCGCTCGCGCTCCTCGACAATCGAGGTAGCCTCAGCAGGTTCGCCCGCGGGTGCGCCTTTAAGCAGCGGCGTCACATAGGTATCCCAGAACTCGTGCTCGCGTGGTTTGGGGATAGGCTCGGGCTTAGCAAAGTGCGTGATGCGGTACGGGATGGGATCGGCAATGCCGGGAACCATGTAGCCCACAAAGATGTCCGGAACCACGCAGCCAAACAAAAAGGCATTGCGGTCGCGCACGCTATCGGCAAGCACGCTAGCACGTGTCAGCAAGCGCTCCGTTTGAGCGATATGAATGTTCCAGCTTGGCATAGCAACCCCCATAAAAAACCTGGATAACTATACCATCACGGCAAAGCCGCGCGGGCGGCTACGCATCCTCTACGCAGCAACTATTCCGCAGCACCGCTCTCGGTTCCATACGACGGCGAAGGCGCCTCGACCACATGGTGATATCGATCGATATAGATGGCACGGGCCCCCAAGCGGCGCACCAAATCTTGATGGTGCGTACTCATCAAAACCGTCTTACCGGCAGCAACGTAGGCCAGCAAAAAGTTGACTACGATGTCGCACGAGTCCTCATCGAGCCCGTTGGTGGGCTCATCGAGCACTAGGATATCGGGGTTCATCGATACGACTGCCGCCAGCGCAACGCGCTTCTTTTGCCCGCCCGAAAGCTGATAGGGCGAGGCATCGACCAGATCGGCAACCTGGAACAGCTCCATGGCATCGCGGACGCGGCGCTCGAGCTCGTCTGTCGGCAGCCCCATCTGCGCGGGGCCAAAAGCAACTTCCTCGCCCACCGTAGCGCAGAACAGCTGGGCGTCGGCATTCTGGAACACAAAGCCCACGCGCTGATGGAACCGCTGAGCGGCTGCGGAATCCTTGAGATATGCCGCATCGATCACGTGCCCGTCAAACAGGCACGCACCCGCGTCCGCTAGTTCAAGACCGTTGATAAGGCGCATAATCGTCGTCTTACCGCAGCCGTTGGGACCGAGTAGGGCAACGAGTTCACCACGATCGACCTGCAGCGACACACCATCGACAACCGTATGCCCCGCATAGGAGAACACCACGTCGCGAAACTCGATGAGCGGCACGCTCTTGGCGCCAGTAGCACCGCTCGCGCCCATCACGCCATTCGTATCGTTTGCCAAAACGTCGCCCTTCCCTATCCACATCGACGGCTCGGCCGCCCGCGCTACAGCACCACGCACAACACGGCGAGCAGCACCACGACGGCCGCATAAACCGCATCGCGCCAGCCAAAGCCGCTCCGCCCGGGCGCCGGGTACGCACCGGCAAAGCCGCGGCAGAGCATAGCCTCGTCCATCGTGTGGCTGCACTCCATCGCCTTGATAAAGGTCATGCCCATGATACCCGCCAGCGAGTCGGTGCGCGAAAATCCCTCAGGCGCACGGCCAACGCTGCGCAGCATGACCGATTCGCACAGATCGTGCGCCGTGCGTCCCAGCACCTCGATATGCTTGAGTGCCATATCAAAGGTAAAGATGACCTCGTCGGGCAGGCGCAGCATCTTAAGCGCCGCCGACATGCGACTCCAGGTGAGCGTCCACGAAACGCCCAGCACCAGCGACACGTTAATGAACGTCTTGAGTGCAATCTTGAGCATGGCGCCCGCGGCAGACGCGCCCAGCAGCAGGGCAGGCAGTGCCAGAACCACCGCAAGCCCCGTGGCGCCGAGCGCCGGTACAAAGGTCGCACGCAGCCCGCGAGCGGGGCGCACCGCGACCAACACCAGCGCGATAGCCGCCATCAGCATCAGGTACAGCGGGCTCTGCGTCAGACACACGCACAGGACGCAGACGAACATCCCCACCAGGCGCACCGGAGCCGAAACGCAAGAAAGGGCGCGGTCGACCATCGACCCGCCCTCGTGCGCGCCCCCACCCAGGCGAACCCGCTCAAGCAGGCTCGCCAGGTGCAGGACGTTCTTTTGCATCACACGATGCCGAGCCCCCGCGGGCTCGTAACGCTGCTCGACCGCAAGCCAGCTAGGCAGCTCGGCTATTGCCATGAGCACCGCTTTCCTTGACCGTCAGCGAGATCAGACGGAATGCGATGGTGAGCACCGCCACGCCAATCACGCCCGAAAGGATATACATGGTAGCCTGGCCGGCAAAGCCAAGGCATTGCTCCTCGGAATAGGCCTGCAGATAATCGCCCGTGGGCAGGGCATCGGCAAAGGTCGGGGTATCGAGACCGACCGAAGCCTGCAGGCTGTCATCGCCAGCCTCTTGAACGGCGGTCGCGGCGCCCTCGGCGTCCCACTCACCCCAGGCGTCACCCGTGGCCAGCAGGCCCAGCGGTGTTGCTACGACAAGCACGGCAACCAGGATGAGCGTGGGGACCAGCGAGGTCTTCTTGGCGGCAACGCCCTCGGCAGCAAGTTGGCCATCGACGGCCTCGGGCCCGACAATGATGCTCGGCGCCGTCTTCTTAATGAAACCGTAGATCGCGGCCGTCGCCACGCCCTCGATCACGCCGGCAACCAGCATATGCGGGATCAACATGGCCGGAATAGCCACGGACAGCGGGAAGGGGCAGTACAGCGGCGCGCCCGAAGCATTGGTAAAGAGCATCGGCTGAATACCAAACTCGATTGCCGCGCACAGGGCCGCCAGGCACAGGCCGACCCAGCCGCTTACGATGGCAGAAACTGAGGTGCCCCAGCTCTTGTCGTGCAGACGGCTGTTGAGCGCACGGAACACGATAGCAGCGACAAACGGCAGCACAAAGGCCATGTTAAAGCAGTTGGCGCCAAACGACAGAACGCCGCCGTCTCCAAACAGCAGCGCCTGCAGCGCCAGCGCGACCGAGACAGCGATAGCCGCAGCCTCGGGGCCCAGCAGCAACGCGATGAGCGCGCCGCCAACAGCGTGACCAGTGGTGCCACCGGGCAGCGGCACGTTGAACATCATGAGCAAGAAGGAGAACGCGGCGCAAATGCCCAAGAACGCCATATGCTCGCGATCGAGCGTGGCGCGCACCTTTTTGATGCAGTGGACCCATACGGGCACCATCGCCACCGCCATAACGGCATCGGTCTGCGGGGACAGGTAGTTGTCTGGAATGTGCATATACGCCTCCCGGTTGTCGGCGCACAGAATTGCAACGCCGCTTGAATCACCTTGCCAGTGTTACGCATTGCCAGATTCGTAACACGCCGCGGGCTATCATAGCAAAACGGCGCGCTGCCGACAAAGCAGCACGCCGTTATGTAATGCGTGTGTCATATATGCAGGCTCAGCGATGCCTTTTCCGAACACCGCGGTCACGCAGAGCCCACAGCAACCGCCATCAGGCCCTACGCTCCCAGCGCAAGTCCTAGCCGCGGACCTCGCCGTTCACACCCTTGCACACCTTGGTGACGATCTTCTGGTGCGCCTTCTCGACCTCTTCGCTGGTGAGCGTGTGGTCGTCGGAGCGATACGTAAGCGCGAAGGCCATGGACTTCTTGCCCGCACCGATGCGGATGGGATCGCGGTAGACGTCGAACAGGCGCACGCCCTCGAGCAGCTTGCCTCCGGCACTCGTAATACGACGCTCAAGATCCTCGCAGGTCACAGTGTTGTCGACCACGATAGCGAGGTCGTGCTCAACGGCCGGGTACTGCGAGAACTCACGGTAGTTCTCCTGGTTGCGGGCGCCCTTGATCAGCTTGTCCAGATCGAGCTCAAAGGCAACGACGACCTCGTCAATGCCCATAGCCTCGCGTGCCTCGGGGTGGATCTCGCCAACCCAGCCCAGCACGGTACCGCCCGAGAGCACCTCGGCAGCACGACCCGGCTGCAGGAAGGCATAGCTCTCGCCCTCGACGGGACGGAAGCGAACCTTCTCGATGCGCAGCTGGGCGAGCAGCTCCTCGACAATACCCTTGCCAAAGAAGAAGCGCAGCTTGCGGTACTTCATGTTCCAGGACTGCTCGCTCCACTGGCCCGAGAGCACACCCGCCACGGACTTGGTCTCCTTGGGCAGGCTGGCGTTCTCGCGACCGTGGAACAGGCTGCCGACCTCGTACAGGTGCACGTTGGGCGTGCCGTGGGCCTCGTTATAGGCCACGGATTGCAACAGGCCCGGCAGCAGCGAACGACGCATCTCGGTCTGCTCGGCTACCAGCGGGTTCATGAGCACCACGGGGCAGCCGCGGCCCTCGGTGGACATGCCGATCTTCTCCAGGTCGCCCGGGGCGGCAAAGCCAAAAGTCGTGGTCTCGTTGAGGCCGCAGGCGCGCAGGATTTCGCCGACCTTGCGGGTGAGCTTCTGCTCGCGGGTCAGGCCGCCGATGTGGTTCTTGGCAGCCGGGATGGTCGCCGTCACACGGCCCATGCCCCATAGGCGCAGGACCTCCTCGATCAGGTCAATCTCGCGCGGCAGGTCGGGGCGGAAGCTCGGCGGAGTGACCATAAAGTCGTCGCCGTCGCGCTCGACGGTGCAGCCCAGGCGGGTGAGCGAGCGCTCGATAAAGTCGGGCTCGATGTCGGCGCCGCAGATGGCGTGCACGCGGGCCAAGCGCAGCTTGATGCTATCGATGGTCTTGGGCGCGGGGAACACGTCGACATAGCCGGGAGCAACCTCGCCGCCGGCGATCTCTTCGATGAGCGCGCAGGCCACGTTGGCCACATCCACGCAGCCGGTCTCGTCGACCTGACGCTCAAAGCGGATGGAGGCGTCGGAGATCAGCGACAGGTCGCGGCTGGTGTGCGAGGTGCGACCGGCATTGAAGCAGGCACTCTCGACCATCACGTCGACGGTGTCGTCCTCAATCTCGGAATCCATGCCGCCCATAACGCCGGCCAGCGCCACGGGACGCTCGCCGTCGGTGATGAGACCCATGCCGGCGTCGAGCGTGCGCTCCTCGCCGTCGAGGGTCGTGAACTTCTCGTCCTGCTGGGCGGCGCGAACCACCACGCGGCGATGGCCCTCGCGCTCGGCAAAGGTGTCCAGGTCAAAGGCGTGCAGCGGCTGACCGGTGAGCATCATCACGTAGTTGGTGATGTCGACGATGTTGTTGTGCGGACGCACGCCCAGGGCGTTGAGGCGCTTGACCATCCAGTCGGGCGACGGGCCGACCTTCACGTTGCGCACGATGCGGGCGACATAGCGGTCGCACAGCCCCTCGTCGGCAATCTCGACCGAAAGCTCGTCGTCCGTCGCGCGGCCGGTCTCGGCCTTGATGGCGGGCAGCTCAACGTGGAAATCGCGGTCGAAGATGGCGCCGGTCTCGCGAGCCATGCCGATCATGGACAGGCAGTCGGGGCGGTTGGGCGTGATCTCGCAGTCGAGCACGGTGTCGCTCGAGCCCACGTACTCGGCAAACGGCATGCCGCAGGGCGTATCCTCGGGCAGGATCATGATGCCGGAGTGGTCGCCGCCCAAGCCGAGCTCGCGCGCGGAGCAGTTCATGCCCATGGACACGACGCCGCGAAGCTTGCTCTTCTTGATCTTGATGTCGCCGGGCAGCTCGGCGCCGATCATGGCCGTGACGATGTGGTCGCCGGCCTCAAAGTTCTGCGCGCCGCAGACAATCTGCAGCGGGGCGGGGTTGCCGTCGGCGTCGAGGCTCTTGTCACCCACGTCGACCGAGCACACATACATGTGGTCGCTATCGGGGTGCGGGGTCTTGGTGAGCACCTGGGCGGTCACCACGTGGTCGAAGGACTCGCCCACGGTATCGATCGCCTCGACCTCGGTGCCGGTACGGATATATTCGTCCGAAAGGGTCTTGGGATCCTCCGGAATATCGATCATGGTCTTGAGCCAGTCGTAAGAAACGCGCATCTAACTGGTCTCCTTTCATAAATGCGGCTTTGAGCCAAAAACTGCAACGGAGACGGGTTTTCCAAGTGCCGCAGATTGCCTTGAAAGAGGAGGGCCGCGTACTTAGGTACGCAACCGACGATTGAAAGGCAAGGTGCGGTGCTTGGGAAAGCCGCCGGGCCTAGAACTGATTTAAGAAGCGCATATCGCCCGTCATGAGCGTTCTGAGGTCGGGCAGGTCGTAGCGCAGGGCCGCGACGCGCTCGGCGCCAATGCCAAAGGCGAAGCCGGTGTACTTCTCGGGGTCGATGCCGCAGTTGATGAGGACGTTGGGGTCGACCATGCCGCAGCCCAGGATCTCGATCCAGCCGCTGTGCTTGCAGAAGTTGCAGCCCTTACCGCCGCACACGTGGCAGCTCACGTCCACCTCGCAGGAAGGCTCGGTGAAGGGGAAGAAGTGCGGGCGGTAACGCGTCTTGCGATCCTCGCCAAACATGCACTTAACAAAGTAGTCGAGCGTGCCCTTCAGGTCGCCAAAGGTGATGCCCTCGTCGACGACCAGGCCCTCGATCTGGTTGAACTGCGGCAGGTGGCAGGCATCGGCCGTGTCGGGACGGTAGACGGTGCCCGGGCAGATCATGTAGATGGGCGGCTTCTGCGACTCCATAGTGTGGATCTGCACGCCCGAAGTCTGGGTGCGCAGCAGCACGTCGGACTCGCCGTGGGCGTGAGCCTCGGGGTGCGCGACGCTGCCGGGGTTGTTGTCGACCACGTAGAAGGTATCGCGGGCCGAGCGGCTCGGGTGATCCATGGGAGCGTTGAGCGCGGTGAAGTTGTAGTAAGAGGTGTCGACCATGGGGCCGGACTCGACGGTGTAGCCGATGCCGCAGAAGATGTCCTCGGCCTCCTCGATGATTTGCTTGATCAGGTGCTGGTGGCCGATCTGCGGACGGATGCCCGGCAGCGTGATGTCGACGGCGTCGTGCTCGAGTGCGCGCTTGAGGGCGGCGGCCTTCATCTCGGTGTTTCGCTCGTCGAGCATGCCCTCGATCAGCTGGCGCATCTCGTTGGCGCGCTTGCCCATCACGGGACGATCCTCGGGGGCGAGCTTGCCCATCATGCGCATCAAGCCGGTGATACGACCCTTGCGACCGAGCAGCTCAACACGCGCAGCCTCGAGCTTGGCGGCGTCATCGGCGCCTGCGACGAGCTCCTTGGCCTCTTCCTCGAGTTTGACCAGATCATCAATCAGACTCATGTCTTCCCTTTCGTCTCTCGCGCATCCACTTGCCGCGGCGGCTGGAGCCACCCGGAGCTGCGGATGTGCGGCCCGGTTCGGTAACAAAAAAACCGCCCTCGGGCATGTGCATTGCCCAAGGACGGTTGAATTCCGCGGTACCACCTTGTTTGACCCGGCGGATGTCTGGCCCGCCGCGCCCACTCTGTGCCCCTTGTCGCGAGGCTCACGGCTTCCCTACTGGGGCTTCGCCGCCGCTGGCCGCGTGCCCGTTGAGGTCGCTGCTCGGGAGTGAACGCTTGGCCCTTGTCACCGCAGGAAGGCTCGCAGCCCATGACCTTCCCTCTCTTGCCGGCGACGCGGCGGGCAAAACCCTCTCCGTCAACGCATTGGGCTATAGGATAACACATTCTGCGTGTGCATCGCCGCGTTCCGTTTTGTTCGCACTGGGTACAAGGCAGGTAGCTGTGCAAACTGGCCGCGCGCCCACCCGAAGCGCTCGGCTCACGAGATCAAGGATATGGTATGGGAAAGAAACTCGATAAGAAGGCCGAGCCTGCAGCGGGCAAGACATCCAAAGGCATGAAGGTCGATAAGGCCGTCAAAAAATTCCGCAAGCTCGAAGGCAAGCTGTGGACTCGTGAGTACCTGCTCAAGATTGCCGAGTTTGACGGCGCGACCATTGCCCCCGCCAACGGCGCAGCAGCGCGTGCCGACGCCATGGGCACGCTTGCCGGCGAGCATCACAAGCTGCTGACCAGCGAGAAGTCCGTTGAGCTCGTACGCTCGTTAGCGCGCGAGACCGTCGCCGGCGGCAAAATCGACGACCCTCAGCTGCTCGACGAGATCCGTGTGCTCGGCCGCGATCAACGTGAGGCCAGTGCCATCCCCACCGAAGAAGCCGAGGCCTGGACCAGGCTCACCTGCGAGGCGGACGCCGTGTGGCGCAAGGCCAAGGCAGCCAACGACTGGGCGAGCTTTGAGACCTATGTGGATAGAATCGTCGCCCAACTTAAGCATCAGGCCGAGCTCATGGACCCCAAGCGCGATCCATACGACGTTTGGCTCGACCAGTACGAGCGCGGCCTTTCCGCCAAGAGCTTCGACGCGTTTTGCGACGAGGTCAAGGCCACGGTCGTGCCGCTCGTGCACGCCATCGGCGAGCGCGGCCAGCAGCCGGCTGCCGACTTTTTGCACGCCCACGTGCCCGAGGCTGCCCAGCGCGCCATGAGCTTCGACCTTATGAAGCTTGTCGGCCTGGACCTGGACGACACCACGCTTGCCTTTACCGAGCATCCGTTTAGCGAGGGCTTTGCCGTGGGTGATGCGCGCATCGCGACGCACATCTACGAGGACGACTGCATCTCCAACGTCTACAGCATCATCCACGAGGCGGGGCACACCATGTACGAGCTGGGCGTCAATCCCGCCTACGCGCGCACCTGCCTGGAGGGCGGCACCTCCATGGGCATCCACGAGAGCCAGAGCCGCTTTTTCGAGAACACCGTGGGTCGCAGCCGCGCCTTTATGGGCCCGCTGCTCGAGGTGCTGCGTCGTCACGCGCCCGAGGTCTACGGCGACGTCGACGAAGACACGCTCTACCGCGCCGTGAACATCGCGCAGCCGTCGTTGATCCGCACCGAGGCCGACGAGCTCACCTATCCGCTGCATATTATGGTGCGCTACCAGATTGAGCGTATGCTGTTTGCCGGCGAGGCTGCGGCCAAGGACATCCCCGCGCTTTGGAACCGCTTTATGGACGAGTACCTGGGCATTCCCGTTCCCGACGACACGCACGGCTGCCTGCAGGATACGCATTGGAGCGGCGGTTCGTTTGGCTACTTCCCCACGTATGCGCTGGGTAGCGCCTACGATGCCATGTTTGTGCCGGCCATGTGCCGCGACGGCGTCGACCTTACCGGTGCCTGCGCGAGCGGCGATCTGGCGCCCGTCCGCGCCTGGCTGGGCGAGCACATTTGGCAGTGGGGCCGCGCCAAAGACGCGCCGGAACTCATCAAGGGCGCCTGCGGCATGGCCTTTGACGCCCGCTACTACTGCAGCTACCTGCAGGACAAGTTCACCACACTGTACGAGCTGTAAGGATTGACCAGCACGCCATCGCCAACGCCAACTATGTTGACGCCAATGTCTTGGCAACGTCAGCGAAAACGACCCTAAGCGAGCAAGGTGACGTGAAATGAAAGGGCGCTGACCTTCTGGTCGCGCCCTTGAAATTGAACGTCAGATTGCCGCTTAGGGGCGTTTGCAGCGTCGAGCAGTTACGCGGTTTGGTAAAACCGCGTAACTACAGAGCCTCGAACGCGTTGGCAATGCGCTTCATGGCGGCATCGGCGGATGCTTGGTCGGGTGCCTCGGCCAGCACGCGGATAACCGACTCGGTTCCACTCTTGCGTACGAGCACGCGGCCCTCGCCTGCCAGCGCAGCCTCGGCCTCGGCGATGGCGTTCTGCACGCCCATGTTCTCGAGCGCGGCGTCCTTGTCCGCCACGCGCACGGCCACCTGCGCCTGCGGCAGCAGCTTGCACGGAGCCGTGAGCTGCGAGAGTGTCTCGCGCTCGGCACGAATCACTTCCATCACGCGCAGCGAGGTCATAATGCCGTCGCCCGTGCGCTCGATATCGCCAAAGATCGTATGGCCCGTCTGCTCGCCGCCTAGGCTGTAACCGCCCTCGCGCATCTTGGCATACACGTGACGGTCGCCCACACCGCTGGTCACGGCACTTAGGCCGGCAAGCTCCAACGACTTGATCAGGCCAAAGTTGCTGGCAATCGTCGGAACCACGGTACCGCCCGAAAGGCGACCGTGCTTGTTCAGGTACACGCCGCACACGTACAGGATCTGGTCGCCATCGACCACGCGCCCGCGCTCGTCCACGGCCAGGCAGCGGTCGGCATCGCCGTCATAGGCAAAGCCCACGTCCAGGCCCTGCTCCACCACGTGGCGCTGCAGACGCTCCATATGCGTGGAGCCGCAGTCGACGTTGATGTTAAAACCATCGGGCGCGGCATTGATCACGCGCACGTCGGCGCCCAGCGCGTCGAACACCGGCTTGGCCACCGAGGACGCCGAGCCGTTGGCGCAGTCGATGCCGATCTTGACGCCCTGCAGCGAATAGTTCGCGCTGGCGATGAGCGAGGCAATGTAGCGGTTGCGGCCCTGCATGTAGTCCACCGTGGCGCCGATGTGGTTGCCCGTGGCCAGCGGCACCTCGCTCTTGCCATCGACGCAGTCCTCGATGAGCTCCAGTACGTCCTCGTCCATCTTAAAACCGTCGCTATTGACGAGCTTAATGCCGTTATCGCAAAACGGGTTGTGGCTCGCGCTGATCATGATGCCGCAATCGAAGCAGCCTTCCACGGTCTGATGCGCTACGCCCGGCGTGGGGATCACGTGCAGCATATAGGCGTCCGCACCGCTCGCGACCAGGCCACTCACCAGCGCCGCCTCGAACATATAACTCGAGCGACGCGTGTCCTTACCCACGATGACGCGCGCCTTGCGCTCGCGGTTGGCGCCGTAATACCAGCCCACAAAACGGCCAATCCTATAAGCGTGCTCTACCGTCAGCCCAACGTTAGCCTCACCGCGAAAGCCGTCGGTGCCAAAGTACTTCATGCGCTCTCCTTACAAAATAGGGGCGAACAGATTGCCTGTCCGCCCCAAAATGGTACTCGATTATCTGCGCTACCAGAAAAACCCTACGCCGACGCGCTGTCGCGAGCCGCCTGGCATGTAGGAGTCTGACGCAGCGTAAGCGGCTTGTCCCCCGCCTCGGCTGACGTGGTCAGCGTATATGTGATCGTCGTCGTCTCGCCAGCATGCAGGTCAACGGTGCCCGAATAGAAGGGGATTCCATGCCACGTAGCGGCGCCAAGACCAAACTGGGTGCCCTCGACGGTCAGGCCAGTAATGTTGCCGCCCGTCGGGGCAAACAACGAGACATTCAGACGTTCGTCGTCGCGCGCGGCATCAGGCGCGCTCGCCGCGACGTAGTCGGGCAGCTTGCCGGCCTCCTCCTGCGTCATGATGTTCGTCAGGGTAACGGTGATGCGATACGAGCATGTGCCGTCACCGTTCTTGATGCCCTGGCCAATCTGCGTATCGGCATTCAGGTACCAGTCGAGCTTGGAGAAGCTCAGGTTGTTAAAGTAGACACCAGCAACGGGATCTTCACTCGGGTCATCCGGATCGGGCAGCGAGGCATCGATGTTCATCTCCTTGATAGCGTTCTGCTCGTCATCGTTTTTCATCCACGCGATCAGGCGGCCCTCTTCGGCACCGCGCTCAACGGCGCTGACAAGCTTCGTAACATCGACATCGCCGACACCGCCAAGGATCTTGTCGAAGGCGGCGCTGGCAACAGCCGCAAAGATACCGTCCGACTCCTCGACCGGATAGTTCCAGTACACATCGTGCATGAGGACCTTTGCGGCGTTGGTGCCGTCGACAACCGTTCCGTCGGGCAGCGACACGTTACCGACCAGGCCCAGCAGATACTGCAGGAACACCGGGTCGATACCCACGACGCCGTCAACGTCCTGGCCATATTGAGATTTCCACAGGGCTGCGACACGCTGCGAGTTGCGGGGCCAATCAGGCGAATAGGTATTGCCCGAGTTGTACAGGTTACTGTGGTTGCCGAACAGCGCCTCATCCTCTTCGTCGACGCTCTCGACTGCCTCATCCTCGCTGAGTCCAATGCGGGGAACAAACTCGCCAATCGACATCTGGCCGTCGGTGACCGAAATCAGGCCCTGCGAACCGCCAAAGCCGCCGCAGGCACGAATCTCGACGTTGTTCATGGCGTACACAAGGTAGTTGCGCGTCTGGCCGTTGGCGCCGAGCATCTGGGGAAGGACGGGGGCGACCTTCTCCGCCGCGTCAACCGCGCCGTTGAGGGTGGCAAAGCCGTCCTTGGCCTTATCGACCAGCTCGGTCACCTGGGAAATATGAGTATCGCCAATGCCCTGGACCTTCTCGTTGGCGCTCTTGAACACCTTTGAGCTATCGGAAAGCGAATCGGCAACGGCCTGCAGCGCGGACACGTTAATCATGCCGTCCTGAAACAACTTG
This sequence comes from Coriobacteriaceae bacterium, assembly GCA_902835305.1. GTDB lineage: Bacteria > Actinomycetota > Coriobacteriia > Coriobacteriales > Coriobacteriaceae > Collinsella. The sequence goes on along the minus strand of CADFMD010000008.1, from coordinate 63,216 downwards.
CCGGGCGTGGCCTGCGAAAGGTTGTCGGCCATGGGAACCAGCGCGTTGCTCGAGACATCGGACAGGGCGTCGATCATGGTGCGGGCCGCATTGATGTCGCCGCCATACACCGGAATAAACGAAGCCGCCGTCCACAGCGGGCTCGAGGTCTCCGCCTTCATGCTGTCGCAGAGCTCATCGATCTTCTTCGCGTCGTCAGGCAGCGTCGAAAAATCGCCCGACGTGACCTTGTCCTTAAGGCCACCGACGATCTCGACAGCCTCCTTCGCTTCGCTCTTTACGGTCTTTGCCGAGTTAAGCAGCATAAAGCCGCTTGCGCCAAGCGCAACGAGAAGCACCGCGACCACAGCGGCAACAATGGCGCCGGTGTGACGCTTTTTGCGCTCGCCCTTGCGATGGCGATGACGGACCAGACCGTCAGAGGTCGAACTCGACGAAGCGTCGCTACCGTAGTTCAAGCCAAAATCGTAATAATCTTCCTTGGAACCCGAGCCCGCAAACTCGGCACCGCTATCATCCAGGCGGGCGAACGTGCCAGTCTCGGAGGCACCGGTGTAAATCGTACCAAGGTTACCCGTAAGCCCCGCGCCACCGGCAGAGGGAGTATTGTTGGCGGCCTTGCCGGCATTAACGTTGCCGGCGGCATTTGCGGCGTTGGCAGCACCTGCGTTGTTCGCAGGTACCGAAGGAGCCCCGCTCGGCTGCGACGCGGAGGTTGCACCGCCCGCAAAGACATTCCCTCTTGCACGGCCGGTCTTTTTTGCCTTTTGAGACTGCTCGTACAGAGCGGTAAACATCGCCGTCTCGCCCGGGGACACGCGCTTACCGGAACCGCCCTGTCCAGCGCCGCCCGGCGTGCCGGCCTTACCAGCCCCGTTCGGACGCGGCGGAACTGCAGGACGGCCGCTATCGCTGCCCTTAAAGTGATTACCAGCCATAAAGAAATCCTCGCAATTGAGTCGCAATGAAAAAGTCCATAACGTTACTAGTTTATGGCATTTTGAGCATCGACAGCTAAACTCCAGACACGGACATCAATTGGCGAAAATGCGGCACAACACCTTTTCCGTCCTGGCGGCGGCGCCAGCTACACCGTCAAAAACACCATCGCGATAATCATGGCAAAGCCCGCCAGGTCGGTGGGCAAAAACACCGTTCCCAGCATAAGGGCGCTGGTGATGGTGGCCGAAACCGGCTCCATGGTTCCAAGGAGGCTCGCGCGCACCGAGCCAATCTCCTTAACGCCCTGCATGTAGAACATATAGGCGAAGAACGACCCCACCACAATAAATATCGCGAGCGCGCCGACACCCGAGGGGCCGAGCGCCGGCATATGCGCCCACGGCTGGGTAAAGATACTCATCACGATTCCCGCCGAAAGCATGGCCGAGCCCGTGACGACCGGGCTACCGTATTTGTTGAGGATTCCGGCAGGGATGATTGCTATGCAGGCACCGCCCACTGCGCACAAAAGGCCCGCGAGCAGGCCCATCGGCGAGATGCTGAGCGTACTGGGGTCGCCGCCCGTGGCGATCAAAAACGTTCCGCCCAATGCGAGCAAAATGCCAAGAGCCTCGCGCGTGCGCGGCAGTCGATGCGCGGTGACGCAGGCATACCCCATGACGACCACCAGCTGCAGGCACTGGAAGACGGTCGCGGTGCCCGCGTTGGTCAGGCGCACGGCTGACAGATAGCAAAGCTGGTTGAACAGCAGGCCAAAGATCGTAAATAGGATGAGCTGCTTGCGATCGGCAGGGGTGGTCCACAGCCTGACCAGGCGGTCGCGATCTTTTCTGAGCACGACGAACATAAAGAGCAGGCCAGCGATAACTTGGCGCACGCTCATCAGCCAAAATGTCTCGATATGGCACACGTCAAAGAGGTAGCTGGCACTGGTGCCAGAAAAACCCCAAAACGTACCGCCGGCAAACGCGGCGAGCGTGCCCAGGGCCATCTTGCGCGTCTGGGCATCGTTGAGGCGGTCGCGCCATGCGCGGCGGGTGCTGCGGCTCAGCTCGTCAGTTCCCTCGGGCACGACAAAATCGGCCGCCGCCGTCATCGGCACCGAAGCCTTTTTACGTGCACGCTGCGCTGTGCGCTCCTGTTCCATTCCACTCCCCAGAAATCAATTGGCAACAAAGCGCTCAAACTGTAGCACGAATATTGATACGGAAATGCGGGCGATTCGGAACATCTACGAGCATCCAAATTGCAGGGACGAAAGGCACCGAAGAGCTATGCCGAGCGGTTGGAATCGTCTGGGGCGCCGGGGTCGGCCTCCGCGCTTCCCTGGGCATCCTCACCGTCGACCTGCTCCTTGGCGCCGTCCTGGCTCTCCTGCTCGCGGCGGCGCTTTTCGCGAATCTGCTCCACGGCCGCGCGCAAGGCAGCCTCGTCTTCAGCGCGCGCCACCTCTTGCGTGGTCTTGACCATATGGCGAATTTCGAGCACCAGCAGCACGATCAGCGGCACCACGATAAACGGAAAGAACAGCAGCGGATTGGTGAGCAGCGACACCACAACGCCCAGGCCTGCCGAGACAAAGACCACGCGGCCCACCACGTCGGCGGCGGGCACGGGTGCGGCGTCCTCGACCGGATTGGCGTCACCCTTGGTGTGGTAGACCGGCGAGCCGTCGGACGCGGCCTCCACGGATACGATGCGGTGCGTGTTGAGCGAACCCTCCAGCACGTCATCGGACGAATGGAAGGTGATGATATCGCCCACCTGGTAGGCCTGGCTGTTGTCGGTATCGACGACGATAAACGAGTGCACGGGAATCGCCGGCTCCATCGAGCCGGTCAGCGTACGCATAAAGCCGTAGCCCATGATGGTGGGGATCTCGCCGGCGGGCGTGAACACCGTGCGCAGCAGCACCACAAAGGCGACGAGGATCACCACGGTCGCTAACACGTTGATCACGCGGAGCACGTGCTTCATCACTTGCCGTCGTCCTTTGCGGAAGTCTCGGGGTCGGCAGCGACCTCGGCCTCGGTGGCATCCGCCGCAGAAGCGCCATCCTCGTCAGGCGCGGTGGCCACACCCTCGCCAGCCTCGCCGCGCAAGCGAGCCAGCAGATAGCGCGACAGGCTGTTGCCCTCGGCGCGGCGCTCGGCACGCTCACGGTTGCGCTCGGCCCGCTCCAGCTCTTGCGCCAGCGCGTCCAGGCGCTGCTGCATCTCCGCGCGAGCAGCTTCGACCTCGCGCTCGCAAGCGGCACGGACGGCGGCGACCTCCTGCTCGATGCGCTCCCCCGCCTCGAGCTCGGCCGCGGCAATGCGTGCATCGGCGTCGGCACGGGCCTCCTCGGCGGCACGCGTGGCGGTGTCGCGCTCGGCGGCAGCGGCGGCGACCTTTTCGTTGGCATCCACCGCAGCCTGCTCAACGGCAGAGTCGGCAGCAACGCGGGCAGCATCGATTGCGGCATCGGCGGCCTGCTGGGCGGCGGAGACCTTCGCCTCAGCCGCGGCAACGGTGTCGGCGAGCGCCTGCTCCGCTGCGGCTGCCGAGGCGTCGGCCGCCTCCTGCGCGGCGCGAGCATCGCGTTCGGCCGTCAGCTGCACTTCCTCGATCTGCAGCTTGGCGGCGTCCAACTTGGCATGCAGCTCGGCCATCTCCTTGGCAGAGGCCTCGCGCACGGCGGCGAGCTCGGCCGCAGCAGTGTCCTTGGTGGCCTGCAGCTCGGCAGCGTCGGCCGCCGTCTTGGCGGCCAGGGCCGCAGTAGCATCGCTCTTAACCTGCGCGACCTGCTCGGAAGCCGCCTGCTCGGCGGCAGCAACCTTGGCGTCCGCGTCGGCGCGGGCGACTGAGACCTCGGCATCGGCCTCGGCGCGCATCCGCTCAAGCTGAGCCGCCGCGGTCTCACGTGCTTCTGCAGCGGCATCCTCGGCAGCTTTTTTACCGGCCTCGACATCCTCCAGCGAGGCGCGCAGTTCCTCGACATCGGCCTCGGCAATCTGTGCGCGCTGCGTCAACGCCAGCTCGCGTGTCTTAGCCTCGTCCAGTTCATCTACCAGATTGTCGCGCTCATCGGTCAGCGCGTGCGCCTGCACTTTCCAGGACTTCAGCTGCCCCTGTAGCTCCTCAATCTGCTCGCGGGCCTCGGCCAGCGCCTGCTCGGCATCGAGCTGGGCCTGCGTGACCTCCTCCACAAACACGCGCCGGACCTCGACGTCGGGCAGGTCGGGGCTATCGACCTGCTCCTCCTTAATCTCCTTAATAAACTTGGGCGCCACCGGCGCGTGTTGCACGCTCTCGAGCTCCTGCAGGTTGCGCTCGTCATCGGTCAGGCTCTTAAAGACGGTGTAGTTGTTAATGAGGTTGGTGTACATCTGCACCATGTACTCGTCATCGAACGCCAGTGACTGCTGCTGCACGTCGATGTTGTAGCCCACCTTGTCGTAGCGCTCCATAAACTGCCACAGCTGGTAGCACTTGCGGTAGTTGGGGTCCTTCATGATGAGGTTGGTGCGCTGGATGGGGCTGCGGACCGCGCTGCAGCCGTTCATGATCTGGCAGAATGACGCGCCGCGCAGCGCCATGACCAGACGGCGCACGCGGTCGATGCGCATAAAGACGTCCATGTTGCCGGCGTCGTTCTCGGCAAAGCTCTGGCGGTTTTTGACCGTCATCTCGACGTTGTACTCGATCTCTTCGTACGCATCGTCGATCTTGCTGTGCATCTTAAAGCGGTTGCGGATCTCGTTGCCCGTAGACCAAAAGACCACGTCGGTGCGCTTGTCCACAAACGTCAGCAGGCGCTGAATCAGGTGGTAGATAAAGCGATTCTCGTACAGGTCGTAGGTCTCGACGGTATTGACGTTGAGGATGCGCGTGGGATGGACGCCGCCATCGTCGCTCGGCGCCAGGAACTGCGTGTTCTGGCTCAGGTGACGGACGCTGTCGGCGCTGATCTTTTTGGCGAGCGAGACCGGCACCACCTCTTCCTCGGTGGTGATGAAGCGGCGCGGTTTTTCGATAATGGTGTTGATGGCGTCGAGCGAGTCCTCGATCATGCTGATCCATTCCTCGTCCACCACCTTGACGAGCTCCTCGCGCTGCTGCTCGATCGTGGTGCCCGAGGCCTGCGCCATCTCAAACAGATAGCGGAAGTAGCGGCTGTCCTCCTGGATGGGCTCCATCTGCTCGGAGAAGCTGGTATAGAGGTCCTGAATGGTCTCGGACATGGGTTACTCCATAGGTTGGATCGATCGGAAAGGGACGGGGCGACATCACGCCGCCCCGCACTTACGCCATTAGTAGAAGTTCTGGATCCGCTGCAGGTACATGACGGAATCGGGCAGGCCGCCCTCGCCAAAGGTCTTCTCGATGTACTCGATCAGGCCCTTCATCTCGTCGCGCACAAAGCTCACGTTCATGGACTCAAACTTCTTGAGCACCTTGCGGGCGATGATGTAGTCCATGCCGCCCAGCTCGGTGCCGCCGCACGCCACGTACACGGGGATAAAGTCGTACATCTGCTTGATGATACGGTTGCCAAAGGCCAGCTTAAAGCGGGTCTGCAGGTACTGGTCCAGCTTGTGCATCTTCTGGAGCAGTTCCTCGTCGATTACGTACTCGACCTTGGCCTTTTGGAACAGATACTGCAGGTGGTCGGCCGTCACGTGCACGCGCTCGTGCGGCTCGCATTCAAACGCGTCGGCGCGCTCGTTGAGCTCGATGGGGATCGCACGGTCGTACACCTTGTCCGTGATGGTAAAGGTGGAGTCGTCGTTGTTGGCGGTGCCGATAAACCACAAGCTGTCGGGAATGGTGAGCTTGCCGTCGTGCAGGGCCTTGGGGTCGGCGGCCCACTGGGTGGGCACCAAGTCGAGCACCCACTCGTCGTGGCTGGGCATCTCGAGCACCGACAGGATCTCGGCAAAGTAGTACTCCACGCGGGCGAGGTTCATCTCGTCGAGCACGATCATGGACGGGTCCTGGCGAAGGCCTGCCTCGTACACGGCGCGCAGGAACTCGGTCTCGTTAAAGCGCTTGGAAAACTCGTTAAAGTAGCCCAGCACCTCGGTGCGGTCGCGAAAACTCGGCTGCACCGACACGATGGTCGCGGGATTGTCCAGGTAGCGGCTAAAGCTGTAGGGCAGCGACGTCTTACCAGTACCCGAGATACCCTCCAGGATCAGCAGCTTGGAGGCGGCCATGCCGGCCACAAAGCGGCGGATGATTTCGGGCGTGTAGTAGAGCTTCATCTGGCTGCATGCAAACGCGCGGAAGCTGTCGACAAAGTCCTCGAGCGAGATGGCATCGTCGTAGACCGGCGATTCCCAGTCGCGGTACTTAAGGTCCACGAGGGACAGCTTGGGAAAGCGGTTGGCCTGGGCGATCTCTTTTTCCTCGGCAAGGGTCTTGGCCTCGACGGTGGCCTTGGCCATGGCGGCCGCGGCGTCCTTGACACCCTCGCCATCGAGCGCGAGCGACGCGTTACCCGACATGACGGCCGTCGCCGCGGCGCCCTCGCCCGCAGGCGCACCGGCGCCCGCAGCGGCGCCCACCACGTTGCCCACCGTCGGCAGGTGATCGTCGGCAAGAGCCGAGGCGCCCACGTACGGAATCTGCTTGGTACCGCCCATGGCATTGACCTTGAGCGCCAGCAGCTTGTTCTTCTCGTCCATGAGGTCGAGTACCTGCTTGTTCAGGCGGCCGATCTCGCGATAGAGCGCCTTGTTGGACGTGTCGTCGCGATGCAGGCGGCGGTTGATGCGGTAGCGGTGGACCAGGATGGCCACGATCAGCACGGGGACCGCGATGAGCATGGCAAACAGAATGACCGCGCCGATCTTGCCCACCAGGTCAAACGTGGTGAAGTAGGTCATAAAGATGTTGAAGTACTCAACCCAGCCAAACACCAGCAGGTTAAGGATGGAGCTCACAACGGCAACGACGTTGTAGACAACCTTTGCCAGCAGCTCCCAGGCAAATCCCAGAAACTCACTCACCGTCGGTATCCTCCTGCTTGGTCGCGTTCATCGCCGCCTCGGCCTCGGCCTTCAGACGACGGGCTTCCTCGAGCTTGGCCTCGGCCTGGGCAAGCTGCTCGGCGGCGTTATCGGCCGTGACAGTAGTGTCACCCTTGCCCTCGGCGTCCACGATGGCAGCCGCGGCGGCCAGGCGGTCCTCCTCGGCCATAGCGCGCTTAAGGTTCATGCCCACCACGATGAGGTGATACACCTGGTAGATAAAGAACAGCAGCATGGGCAGCACGATCACAATGAGGAAGCCCATGGAGCTGGACAGGAAGTCCATGACCTTGCCCATCTGCGGCAACGCGAACAGGTATTTGCCCACGATGTCGCCGTCGCTGATGATGTGCGTATCGGCCACGTCGTTGTTATCGCCCTTGGTGGTAAAGCTGCGCATGCCGTTGACCTCGTCGATGGCGGCGATGCGGTGCGTGTTGAGCGCGTACTCGTTGTCGATGATGGTATGGAACGTCACGATGTCGCCCACCTCAAGCTTGGAGGTGTCGCACTTTTTGATGAAGATGAGGTCGCCCTTGTTAAACGTGGGCGCCATGGAGTCGGACTGCACGGCGAGCGGGGTGAAGCCGGCGATGTCAGAGACGCTGCCGTCCTCGCGCGTGGCGAGCGTGGTAAACGCATACAGGGCCGCCACCAGGATGATGATCCACATGACGACGCTCAGCGCGATGGATGCGACTTTTTTAACAGATTGCATGATGTCCCTTACTACCGTGTCTGTCTAGGTCGTGCGCGGCCCGGTGGCCGCCGTGCATATCTACTGTTCTTCGATGCCCTCAAAGCGCATCGAAACCGAATAGTTAGCTCCCTTTAGCATATTAGTGCAATTTGGGTCCGTTCCCTCGAGCCATATGCGAACGGTTACCGGCTTGTCCGTATCTTTTATTAGGTCGAACATGTCGCTGGCCGCGTTCGCCGTATCCGAGTCGAGCCCAAAGACGGTGGCCGAACCAGACGAGCCCCCGCCTCCGTTGGGGTTGTAGACCCAGGTGTGACCGTCGGCGGTAAAGCTCATGCGCATGGCGCTGGCCATACTCTGCGTGTCGGAGCTAAACCGCGTGCCGGACGCGCCGCCGTCGCCGTCCTGCCCGGTCAGGCGAACGCGCAGGTCCGTGCCGCTCATAAAGTGCAGCGTGAACTCCAGGTAGGCACCGGTGGCGGGATCGGCGGTGGAACCGTCTTCGAAGGTAAAGGTCTGGTAGTCGCTCGTGGTGACGGGCTTGAGCTTGGACGCGTCGATGTCCACGCCCTTTTCGCTGGCAATGCGCGCCGAGATCTGGTCGAAGCCCAGGCTGTGGACGTATTCGTCGAACGTGGCATGCTCGTCCAGGTCAAAGCGCAGCGAACCGTCGGCGTTGGCGTCGATCATGAGCATGCGGGTCTTGGCGCTATCGGCGATGGAGAACCAGGCGAACGTTGCCATGGCTATCGCCACCAGCGCAAACAGCACCAGCACCACGGTGGTAGTGAGCTTGCGGCGCAGGTCGATATCGGTGGGCGCGGCAACCGGAGCGCCGGTGGTCGGGCGGCGGTTGTCGGGCGTGGCGTGTGCCATTGCTACTCACCGTCCAAGGTCGCAAAGAGCGCCAGGTGCAAGGTGCCCGGATCCTGATAGAGATAGTCGGCGCTATCGGGGTCGGTGCCCTCGATGTAGTAATAGATATCCAAACGATAGGTCTGGCCAAGCCCAAGCGTGGCGAGCGTGTTCTGCGGGCGCGTGGCCGTCTCGCTCGTGTCCAGCGTATAGGCGGCCGGGTCCTGCGTCACGTTGGCACCGCAAGCGAGCTGGCCGTTTTGCCAACCCAGGAGCATGCTCTCGGTGTAGCCCGCCAGGCCCGTAGGCGCGGTCGCGGGGTGCTCGTCGCGATGGCCGCTATCGGAACTGTCGAGCTCAAAGATGTTGGTTGCAAGCACCTGGTTGCCGCTCGAGACTTTAATGCCCACGCGGGCTGCGCGCAGCAGCTCGGCGTCGGTGCCCTGCGGGACCAGCGATTCGGCCAGATACAGGTTGACCTTGCCCCTTACTTTGCTGGCGCCCGTTCCGGTAATGGTAGGGCGCAGATCGATCCAACCGTGGTAGAAGGCGGAGCCGTTGTCTTTTGCCTGCTCAAACACTGTGGCATCGCCGGCAGAGTTGTTTTGCGCACAGGCAGCAAAGCCGTTGAGGTCAAAGGTCGAGACCGGGTAGAGCGTCACGGCGCCGGTCGCGTTGGAAGTTAGGGAAACGTCACCCTGCTGCGACCAGCTGCCGCGGTCGGCGTCACCCAGCTCCAGCACCAGCTTGGACGTGTCGCTGTGCACGCTCACCGAGTTGGTGTTGACCTTCATGTTGTTGGTAAACCAGGCGTAGGTCGCGGCGCCCAAAGTGGCGGCGAGCGCCACCATAACGAGCGCGATGTAGGCACGCGCGCGGCAAGCGTGGCGGCGGGCAGCGGTGCCCTCGAGGACCTGGCGCTCGGCGGCCACGCTGGAGGGGGCCGTGGGGCTCTCACTCTGGGTTTTGGCCTCGCAGCCATCTGCTGGCATGTGCTTCTGATCTTCCATGTCGCTCGCCCCCTTACGCCTTGGCCGCGGCAAAGGCAAGCTGCAGCACCACATCGCGGGCCTGGGCCTCGTCGATGCAATTGGCGTCGCAGCCTTCCATGTACACAACGTAGTGAACGCCTGCCACCTCGTTGGCGGCCAGCGTGCAGATGGGCGTGGCGCCCGCGCGCGCCGTGGGCGTGTCGCCGGTGCCGTCCATGCTGTAGGCGCTTATGGCGCGCGCAGGGTCGGCGGTGTAGGTCCAGCCCGAGGCGCCCGCCGCCACGACCACGCCGTCTTGCGCGGTGGTGCGCCTGCTGGTGGCGCCCGCGGTGCTGCCCAGGTCGTCGCAGGTAAAGATGTGCGTCTGCGTACCCGACTGGGTCGTGATCACAAGCCCCAGGCGCAGTGCGGCCAGCAGCTGTGGGTCGCTCGTCACACTCATCTGACCCGGATGCAGGTACACGTTGAGGGCGCTGTCGCCGCCCTTAAGGTACAGCGTGCCCGAAAGGGCATAGTCGTCCAGCTGCGCGGTGCAGTCGGCGTAGTCGGTCGTGATGCCCGCGGCGTTTTGGAACGTGCCGCGCCAAAAGCGGGAAAGGTCCGACGTCGAGATGGGATAGAGCGTCTTGTCGGCGTCGGCAAGCGTGGCCGTCGTGTCCCAGGGCCCGTTGGCCGAAAGGCCAATCTGCAGGTCGGAGCCCTCGTCACTTACCGTATGCGCCACGGGCGTCACGTTGGTGTAGCGCGAGTTGCTAAACCAGGCGTAGGTGGCGGCGCTCAAGGCAGCTACCAGCACCAGCATCCATGCGGCCGCAGCAACCATGCGGCGGCGCGAGCTTAGGATGTCTTTGATGTTCGATGTACTCATCCCCGGCCCCCTTACGAACGCTTGCCGGCAAAGCGCAGCGCCAGCGATTGCAGACTGGTGGCGGCTAGGTTGTTGGTGCAGTCGGGGTCGCAGCCTTCCAGCCACACGTACACATCCACGCGCACAGGCGTGCTGCGGTTGGCGCCCTTGGCAGCGGCGGGCAGGCTGCAGATCTTGGTCGTAGCCTCCTTGAGGCTCACGATGCCGGTGTCTTCGTTGTAGTCGCAGAAGTTTGCGCTAGTCAGCTGGTCAAAATGAACCGTGGCGCCATTGGAGCGGGTGCTGTCGAGCACCAGGTGATTCTGCTCGTTCTCGCCGGCATCCTTGCCGTCGAGCGTGTTGTAGCGCGCCTGGGGATTGCGCTCGCCTGAGACCTCAAAGACATACTGCCCCGTAACGGTGTCGCCCTGCCCCGGAGCATAGGTAACCAGGCCCACGCGCAGGGCGGTGGAGATGGGGTTTGCCGGGTCCTGCTCGGTAAAGTCGATGCCCGACAGGTACACGTCGGTCGCGGCCGAATTGGTAGCCAGGTACAGGGAGGTCTTGTAGTAGTCGGAGTGCTCGGCGGCGCCAAACATGCTGGCAAAGAGCGAGTCCTGGGTGGTTCCGCCGGTAAAGCCCGTTACCTTTTGGAAGCCGTTGAGCACGTTGTCGGTCGAGACGGGATCGAGCAGGCCCGAAAAGCTCAGGCCGGCGTTGGTCTTGTATTCGCCGTCGTACTCGTTGGAGATGAGGAAGGTCACGCCCGTGCCCGCGGCCATCTTGACATCGGTGATGTGGCGGTTGGCGTTGTAGATGTACCAGGCATATGTTACGGCTCCGGCAGCAGCAAGGGCCACCAGCAACGTGGCGAGCATGCGATTGAACTGTTTTCGCAGTGAGCGCGCGTCCGACATGCCCCTCCCCCAGATGCCGCATCGTAAACTACCTGGACACCATTTGCCCATAATGGGAATATTTTACGCGAATGTGCAGTTCATCGGGGGTACAAACGCGACTTTTCGCGTACTGCTCGCACCGGATCGGGGGCCGATAGGGTCGCAAGTTGCCACTTTTTAAAAAATAGTTCTTGCCAGTGGGCGGGAGCTCCGTTATATTATTCCCTGCGCACTCGCGCACCCTTGATCGGGCGTTTAGCTCAGGGGGAGAGCGCTTCCCTGACACGGAAGAGGTCAGAAGTTCAAATCTTCTAACGCCCACCAAATGTTCGCAGCTCAGAGGCTTCGCCTCTGAGCTGTTTTGTTTTACGCCGCCAAGACAAAAGGACGCCGCTGCAGCCAAACCGCCCAAACAGCCCCGGTGATTGCCCCGATCAGGCGCGGTTGGGTCTCGCAGCCATATATAAATAACCCCCTATAAAGTGAGGTTTAATACTTTTCCCAGAAGTGAACGAGCTTATTTGGACCCCCGGAGCATCCACACTTTTTGACGTTAAAACCGCAGGATTCCAGCAGCAAAACCGCAGGAAACAAGCCCCTAAAAGTGTCGATGTTTCGGGGGTCCATTCTGACTCGTTCACTTCTCGGGAAAAGTATTAAACCTGGATATATGGCCGCTAATTCTAACCCCCTGTTACCGCCCCTACCAATACTGATGCGCATCGATAACGGCTTGCCAGAGCCAAAATCGCTTCGTTTCGGCACGCGCATGGGCAAAATATCGCTGCTCTGCACTCATCGCCTTGTTAAAGATGGGGCGCTTATTCCGATGCAGCTTCCGTCGGATGCGTTCGCACAGCCGAACGAGCTTGTCGTAGTCAATTGCTTGGTCGGTTGTCACCGTAAAATACGCTACTCCCTCAAGCAGTTCCAACTCGTTGCGGCGCTCGACATCCTTGTGGATCTTCTCGCGGCCGTCATGAATGGCATCGCTGTCGTAGTCGACCATCGCGGTCAGCACCTCTGGCAGCAGCCCGGCCTTTACTTTATCCCTGCCCACCTCGACTTTAGCCGTAAGCGTAATGTCGGGCGTGCGCTCCAACACGCGCAGTTTGCGCTCGCGCCCATCGTTGAGTCCATCGCGAATGAAAGCCTTCTTGTTGAGCTCGGCCTTGCCCAATGCATACCCGCCGTAGCGCGCAGGCAGCGACATAAACATGCACAGCCCCGACTCCCTCGGAGAGCGCGATCCCTCGATCACATACGCAAGCAGCGCCTTTGCCTTCGCGAGACCCCTTACCTTTGGGGACGCCTCGATACACGCCGCAATGAGCTCCTTCGTCGTGAGCCTGCCATCGCGCATGCCCCCATCCCTGCTTGTCACCCCACCGGGAGCAAGGTTATCCAACCGGTAGTTCGATGTCATGGCATAGCCGGCATAGATGGCCTCGGCCGCAGAGCTGTCGTGCGCAACCTGCACAAACGCCAGCTCGGGGGAGCACACATACGCATCCAGGCCGCCCATCCAGTGGCCCAGCGAGATAAACGAGCCCGCCGGGAGCTCGTTGGTGCACAGGTGCGTCTTAACATGCTTGCTCTGCCGACGGTCGGCACGCGATGGCACCAGCAAATCCAGCGTTTGGATCCCCAGATCATAGCGATCGATAAAATCCTGCGCCTCTTGGTCCAACAGCGCACAGGCACCTGCAATCGACACGACCTCTGGTTCCGAATCCCCAAAACGAGGGTTCGGCAGGTGCGCCAAAAGCGCCAACGCAGCGTTATGTGAAACGATAAAGTAACCCATGGCGCGAAGATAGCACGCGCGTCGGCGGCCGCTGGCGGTCCTGGCGAGTTTTCGGCAAACGACCAGCAGTTTTTTGCCGCGGCGCAACCAAAGTGTTCATTCGTCGACGTCTAAATGCAAATCCGTCAAGCTTTTGGCAAGGTTGCCGCTCAACTGACCAAAAGCTGACCATTTGCTTGCCCATTTACTTGACGGTGCACCCTCGCCAAAATGCTCCGCGGCTTCTCGGGCGGTCGAAGTGCTCGTTTAGCGACCACACACTCGCCGCTGGGGTATCCTTGGAGCACATGCACCGCAAGCCGCACAAAGGAGCCGCCATGCGCACCGAGCTCGATGTTCCCTTTTCGCACAAAGACAAGGCCAAGGCCCTGGGCGCCAAGTGGGACCGGGCCAAGAAGATCTGGTACGTGCCCGATGGCGTCAACCCCGAGCCCTTTGCCGCGTGGCTGCCCGGCGTGGATCGCTCCGACCCCAGCGCGCCCTACATCTACCTGGTGCTGGGCAAGCGCGAATGTTGGAAGTGCCACGAGCAGACGACGGTCGCGGCCTTTGGCATTCCGTATTGGGCGGCCGAGGACTCGGGCAGCAAGGCCGCGCCCGGCGGCGCGCCCGCCATGGACGACGCGGGCCACATCGTGATCGACACCGCCTGCGCCAACGCCGTGGCCATCGTCCCCACGCTGGGCTGCGTGCCGGCCGAGATCCGCGACTACCTGCGCGAGCGCTGCGGCTACAAGCCCGTAACGTCGCGCACCACCAAGACCGTATCGCTCGCCAGCACCTGCACCGGCTGCGGCGCGCTGCAAGGCAGCCATTACCTGTTCGAGGAGCCCACGTCGCCGTTTGCACTCACGGCCATCAACAAGCTGCCCGCGCTGGAGTTCGTGCGCGTGGAAGTCGCCGGCGTCTACGGCATCCCCGCCAGCCAGGACAACTTTGACCAGGCGCTCTTCACCTGGGCACGCGACCACCACACCCAGTTCCACAAGACCTTGTACGAGGGGATTTACCTGTAGGGCATCTTATAAGGCAGAAACGGCTGAGCGTGGAAAATCTCCCGTTTTTGACAGCCCTTCAGCCCAAAAACGGGAGATTATCCACGCTCGGTTTTCGATCGTCCAAAAATCCTCGCTCGCCATCAGGCAATTAGGTGTCCGCATCGTCATAGGTAATGGCGCATCCACAGGTCGGGCATTGCTGAGGATAGACCGGGAGGCGCAGGCCCGTTCGAACCCGCGGGTCGGTGGCGTGCTTATCGCGGGCATCGATGAAGGTGATGTCTAGGCACGGAAGGTCTGTACCGCAGCAAGGACAGGGCAGACAGATTTGGCTGCAGCTGGCCTCGATGAGCGGAAATAAGCTCCGATCCATCAAAACGCGCGGTAAGTTACCGTATGCGCCGCGCGCGATATCGCTTCGCCATCCCATGGTCTCCCCTTTCCTGTTTTACCTGTTGAGAAGAGGATGGCAGGATCGTGCGGCTCTCGTTGCGGCGCGACGCGATCCGATCAATCGACATGATTGGGTTGCGACGGGCCACGCCCAGCTAATACGGAGCAACGGCTCCCGCCCGGCGCCGCGATTCCGAGAAATCAAACTCGGCACGATGAGCCTCGAGGAATCGAGCGTTGGGACGCAGGCGATGTTCGTCCGGCTCACGCAACACCGACCCTGCAAACGCCGCATAGTCCGTATGCCGCAGAAGATACGACCCGCAAAGTTGATAGTCGCCACGCACCAGCTCAAACGAAATCAAATGAGCATCGAACAGCGAGTGCAAGTCACGGCGCAGCAGAATACCGTTGCTGACAACTTGCGACTTGGGACCCGAGTAGTTCTCGATATGCGCGGCCTCGAGAGCTTCATCCACATTGCAGCCCGAGACGGCACATCGACCGGTATAAGCCTCAAAAAGCTGATTGCGAAAACGCTGCTGGCCGATTCGCTCGCGACGCAACGCATAACGGACCTTTTCATCGTCGCTCGCTGGAGTGCCGGAAAACTCCGCCGCGACCGGAGCGTCCTTCATGTAGCTCATATCAGGGAAGAAACGCGCATCGGGTCCGCCCTTGTGGACGGGACCGTGCAGCACAAACCAGCTGTTCTCGGGCTCGTAACGCTCAACGAACGCTAGGCCCAGCACTTTGTAGCCGGCGCTCGTTGCAAAGAACACGCCAACGGGAACGCCGCACTCCATGCAGTTGATCATCTTTTGGTTGTAGTCCTGGTCGCGCCAGTTTTCGACCGAAGCACTTTGCGACGAGTACTTGAGCACCCACGTGCCGTCCTCAAGATAGAGCGGCGGAACATCGGGGTAGGCGCCGCGCTTGGAATTGTGCACCGAAAGGGCGAAGGTCTTTTCGCGCGGCTGATTAACGCGCCCGCGACCAGGCCAAAAGATGCCCGAATCGCGCGACACCGGAAAGAGCTCAGAATCAATCGTCAGGCGAAAGGGATATTGAGGGCTATCGGCATTGGTGCGATGCGGGAGTTTGTCCCATAGGCCGCCACGCTGCTCCTCGCGCAAGAACCATTCCCAAGCCTGAACATATTCGGACGGCACAACGCTGCAAGCGCGGTCGAAACTCGGCCGAGCAATCAGCGGAACACTAGAAGCAATGCCGTCCATAAGGAACCTCCAGGAAGAACAGTTCTTCACATTATCGCCGACCCCGAGCGATATGCGACAAAGTGCTTCCAGCGGACAGCCACAAAAAAAGGGGCCGCTTCAATCGAAGCGGCCCCTTTAGGCAGTTTAATTGTTGTCTTGCCTCTACTTAGAGTCAGGCACGATGCCGACCAGGCTAACCGTTACATCGAAGGTCGGACTTCCTTCACCAACATCGAGGCCGGACATGTTCTGACAATCGCTGTCAGTGCCTTCCATCCAAATGACAACCTTGAAGTTTGTCCCGCTGTAACCAACATGAGCGAGCATCTGAGCGTCGCCCGTCGGCTTTACGTAGGAGTCACCGCTTCCAGTTGCTCCCCAGTTTTTACTGTTCTGGTCAATCATATTGCCACCGCACACATGGGCATAGGACGGCGCCATGGTCACCGAGAGGCTGTCGGGATTCACGCAACTCCAGCCTTCGGTAGCAGAAACATCGTTTCCCTTGCCTGTCGGAAGGACCGGAGCATAAACAACCTTGAGCTCGTCATTAATCAGCAGACCAACACGAAGGCTGCCTTTGATTTTGTCAAACCAATCTTTCGAAGCGCCTTCCGACGCAGTCACAACAACGGGACCGTTCGAGCTGCTGTTGTCGAGATAGACGTCAGCCTCGCCAGTCTGGTTAATCGTGTAGAGCGTATATTCCGCCATCGTATAGGCGTAATAAGTCTCGGTATCTCCCTTGAGCGTATAGGAACCCTCAAGCTGCTTAGAAATCGTTGCCTTCTGGTAACCACTCACATCTGTACCATTCCATGATTTTGGTACAAACCAGCTATGGGCATCGTCCGTGGAAGACGGACTGATCTCATGGCCAGTGCTTGCGGCGGTCGTCTGATGATCGCTACCGTCATGAATGGCATTTGGGCCGGACGCAATTTGGAGGACCATGCCGTTTGCCTGGGCGCTAACGGTACTGGTGGTGCCGTCAACCTTTGTGTTTGAAACGAACCAGGCATACGTTGCAGAGCCAAGCGCAACCGCTGCCATAACGACTGACAAGGCTGCGATCGCAAGCTGCTTTTTCATCTGCTTAACGCTCAACGGAAATCCTCCTCTCTAAAGAAAAAGGCGGGGGACACCTCTCCCCCGCCTTGTTTAGCTGCTTATCCCGCTAGTTCTTATCGGTCTGAGTAGAGGTAGCAGTGAAGACAACGTTAATGCGCTTGGAAGCCGTCTTCAGATTCTCAAGATTGTTCGTAAAGACCTGAGCATCGTCACCATCGTAGAAGACATACATTTCAACGGTTGTCTCATCCTCGCCAATCTTATCGGCAAGCTTATGCGTGGTGTCAGGAGAGGAGACAATGCCGTCCTTATTGCAAAGCACCCAGTTCGTCCCGCTCATGACCAGCACGCGAAGCGCAGAATCAAATTTATCATTATCGCCTGTGGCACCCGTAATTTTGGCCGAATCAACTACAAGATTGGTGAGCTCAGCGCCCTTTGAGCCAACATAAAAGGTGTTCTTTACGGCATACTTTCCAGTAACCGCGGCGGCAGGCGTGCCGGCAGCGTCGGCGCCCTGAGCAGGAACAAGCTTGACGGTATTGTCGACCTTCAAGCCATCAGTCGCACTGGTACCGAATGCCGTATAGAAGTTAGCCAGCGTATCGTACGGAGTCGTGTCGGCGCCATTTGCCCAATGAGCCGGATAAAGCGGCGTGTTCGCAACAGAAGAATCATCCGTGCGAAGATCCTTAGACGGTTCATTCTCATCACGAATATACATGAACGCAGAGTTCGACTGAGCAGAAATCTTACTGGTCGTTGCGTCGACCTTGTTGTTGCTCACAAACCATGCGAACGTGGCAGAGCCCAGTGCTACGGCTGCTACCAGCACCATGGCGATGGCGGCGCCCATCTGCTTCTTTAATGCCTTGGTATCCATACGGACCCCTTTCTTTCCCCATTCATCCCAGATGACCCTCGAGAAGCCCGGAAGGGGAGCCCGCGCTTTCGTGTTGGATGTTGCTTGCCCATCCTTTAGACATGGAATTGAGAATACCATAATTCTTACGATTTCCTTATGAGTTTTCGGCAGCCTACATTCCGGCAGATTCATAGGTCTACCTCTGGTTATATGCGGTGCTACATGAACATCGTTTACCTTATTTGATCTCTCTCCCGCGCAGTCATAAGCCCCTCTTAAGCCTTGCGACCGCAGCGCCATGCCAACGCACACATTCGCCCTCCGCCGAGCTTCGCCCTAGCCCTTCCCCACCCGCTATACTGATGTAGCACGTGTAATTTCTGCCTGCTTATGCGGGCTATTTGCCGGGAGGACTCTATGGCTGCCGCCAATCAACCCAAGGGAAGCGTTTCTACCGGATCGATCAAGCCGGTGACGCGCAAAGCCGTTCGTTGTCAGCGCGAAGTTGCCTGGCTGGTCACGCAAGCGGCCGGTAAGCTCGTCGCCACCACCGACGACGTCAACGCGCCCACACCCAGCTTTGTGCTGGCGGCGGCGTTGTCATATGCCCGCGAGCAGGAGCAGCCCGCCCGGGACCGTGGCGCCGCGATCGACTACAAGGCCGTCATGGGCTCCGACCTCGCGAGCTTTTGTGCGGCCGCGGGGCTGCCCGCAGCGCCCAACGCGCTTTCGGACGCGGGCTACATGTTCACGCTCTCGGGCGCGGATCTGATCCGCGACATCTATGCCTACTGCGGCGACCTGGGCGAGCGCATGAGAGATCCGGTGCAGGTCAAACCGGGCTACGCGATCAAGCTCGCGTTGCGGTTGTTCTTGCTGGACGACGCCGCTGGCAACGGCGCTACCTCCGCCGACAACGCCTCCGCATAACAAAAGCGCCGGGTCGGGAAATCACTCCCGGCCCGGCGCTTCTTCGTTCTACTTGTCCCCGTCCCCCGCGGGCGAGTTCTTTTGGTTGCGACGGTTACTCCAGGTCACGTTGTGTTCCTTGTAGTAATCGGGCGCCTCGTTGCCGCTCGCGCTAATGGGGTCGTTGCCGGTCAGGGTGTCGGCAATATCCTGCACGAATTTAATGAACAGGCTCGAGTCGTCGGTCTCGGACGAATCAAAGTCAAAGCCAAACTCCACCGCACCGCCGATGATCTTGTCCACGCACTCCGGGTCGTCGCCGTCCAGCCAAATGACCACGGTGTACTTGTCCACATCGCCCACGCGAAAGTTCTTGTGGCTAATGGTCGTCACCACGTCCTTGGACGCAAACGGCTCGGTGTTGGGCTCGGGGCTGCCGTCGGCCGTTGCCGCCGCATAGGTGGTGGGCTCGCCGTTGCGGTACACCCGCACGCGCGCCGCCTTCTCCACGCCCTTGCTGGCGCTGACCACCTTGAGCTTGGCGCTGTAGCCCAGATCGGTCTTGCCGGCGTTGCGGATATAGAAGGTGTACGCCACATAGTTCTTGCCGTTGTGGCTGCCGTCGATGTTATCCAGGTTGTCGGGCAGGTCGTCGGCAGCGATATTGGTGCCGTTGTCCACGGCGTCGGCCGCCAGGCGCGCGGTGGCGTTGTTAAAGTCGCCATTGTCGGCAATGGCCACGCCGCGGCGGAACAGCTCCAGGCGGTTGAGGTTGATGGTGAAGTTACCCATGTTTTCCTGCATAAACGACAGGGCAAACAGCACGCCAAAGGCAAGCGCCAGCACCACGAGGGCTTTTTGTAGCTTGTCCATGCGCAGCAGCGCCGTGCCGATGCGCTCCATGCGGCGCTTGGGCATGTACATGGACACGACCGCGTCGGGGTCGATGTCGTCGAGGTCCTGGTCGGCCAGCGCCTGCTCCAGCTCCTCGATGCGCACCACGCCGCGCAAGTCGCGCTTGGGCTTGCGCTTGGGTTTGGGTTTGGGCTTGGACTTGGGCTTGCCGAAGCGCTTGCGGGAGGCGGGGGGCTGGTCGGGCGCGGAGTCCTCGCCGGGCGCGTCCTCGGCGTTGGCGCCGGGAGCGTCCTGTAGCGCGTCCTCGGCTTGGTCCTCGGTCAAACCCTCGGCCAAATCCTCGGCAGCTTGATCTTTGTTGTCGTTACGCTTGAACAGAGCCATGGCGATCAGATCTTATATTTCGTGCGAATGTAGCCGACGTATTCTTTGACGAGCTCGCGCTCCATGTCGTCGGCGTAGCGGAACTGCAGGCCGCAGACGTTGCGGTACAGGCTGCCCTTGGGCGCGCGGCGCACCCAGCACACGATGCCCAGCTGCTCGGGCAGCTCGTGGCGCTCGCCCTGCAGGCGGATCGTGGGCATTTGCACGGCCAGGGCCTCGCCCACGTCGGGATAATCGTTGAGGTAGACGGCCAGGCCGCCGGCCGAGACGTCGATGGTCATGGCGTCCTCGGGCTCGGAGGCGGCCGCGTTGTCGCGCTGGTAGGTAAGGCGCATGGCGACCTTAAAACGCTCGTCGCGGCGCTTGACAAAGGTGCGCTGCTCGGCGACTTTGCGCATTTTCCAGTAGGTGCGGATGCCTTTTTTCTCGACTGCCTCGGGATAGCCGGCGAGCACGAACGTCTCCTCGCCCACTTTGTATTGCAGCAGCAGCTTTTGGTTTTCGTCCATGATGAGCGGCTTGCCGGCGAGCATGGGCGCGCTCATAAGGAAGTACGCGTCGTCCAGGTTCTCTTTGTACGTGGCGAGCATGTTGAAGTCGGTTTTTTGGCCCATGGGCACGTCGAATGCCACCTGAAGCTTGGTCCCCGGCGTTATCTGTTGCTCTGCCATGTTGTCTCCCCCAGTCGCGGGCGCCGATATCATCGTCGTGCGCGATGCACATTGGGCTATTGTACCTGCTTTGCCGCAGGTTTCGATGTGCAGCGCGTGAAATGGCGGGATGCAGGGCGCGAGTGAACGCGCAGCTGCTCCGCGCGCGGCATTAATCTGACAGCGATGCATGCCCCCGACAGTCCGTCTGTCTATCTCTCAGCCATCTCTCATTTATCTCTCAGCTTAGAGATGAGTGAGAGATGAGAGACAAAAATGCCGTTATCGGTTCAAGCAAATCACGTTCGCGCAGGTAAACTCATGTATACGGGAACTTTGACTCGATCCCTAGCCACCTTGCAGCATTGTTATCTCTCATATTTATCTCTCGTCTTTCAGCTATCTCTCGTGTTAGTGACGAATGAGAGATGAGAGATGCGTGAGTGATGGACGAGTGTGATTTTTTGGACGGTCGGAAAATCCCTCAAATAAAAAACGGGGCCGGCCTTACGCCGAGCCCCGTTTTCAAACGGTCAGTTAGTTATCCAACGCGCGAGCATAGCAGTCAACATTACGCCGCCGCGAACACTCCCAAGCCCGTTCCGATGATGCAGATTGCGAAGATGCCCAAGATGATCCAAATGGTCTTGACGCCCTTTTTATAGAGGGCAACGCAAGCGAACGTTGCCAGCAAGGGCAGCAGACCGGGGAAGATCGAATCGAACAGATCCTGCAGGACAATCTCCGAACCACCCACGTCAAAGGTCAAAGCCGTGGACAGCGAGACCTGTGCCGCAATCATGGCGCCGATAACGGTCATTCCGAGAACACCGGCAGCATGCGTCATGCGAGACATAAGGTTGCTCTCTTCGGACTGCTGCAAAAACTTGGTTCCCAAGTCGTAACCCAGATGGGCGGCGACGATACGCGTTGCAAAGTTAATCACGGAGTAGATAAGCGCGTACACGATGGGGCCGAGCGGGTTGCCCGTCGAAGCGATGCCAATACCAATGCCGGCGGCAACCACGCGGAACGTACCCCAGTAGAACGAATCGCCGATGCCGGAAAGCGGTCCCATAAGGCCGACCTTCATGGCGTTAATCGAGGACGTGTCGAAGTTCTTATCGGCAGCCGCCTGCTCTTCCATCGAAACCGTTAGGCCGGCTACAAACGGAAGCACATGAGGCGTGATGTTAAAGAACTCGGTATGGCGATCGAGCGCCGCATAGTAATCGTCGTCGTTGGGATAGATCTTTCGCAGGGGCTTCTGAATGGTGTACATGAAGCCCATTGCCATCATCTTGTCGTACGACTGCGAGCACTGGCTCGTAAACTGGCGAAGGAACATGCTCCGATACATATCGGGAGTCATAATCGCGTCCTTCTTGGCCTCTTTGAGGTCGGTGTTCTGGATAGCCATTAGAAGTCCTCCTCTTCATCTGCAGCAACCGTCTGCGGACCGGACGAGCCCTCGCGGAAGGCCAGGAGCAGCGCGACGCAAATGGCAGCTGCGGCGACGCCGACCACGTCCATCTTGAGGTAGATGACCATAATGAAGCCCAGGAACAGCCAGGGAAGGAGCTTGTTATCGCCCATGGTCCTGATAAGAAGAGCGAAGCCGATGCAGACCATGACGCCGGACGCAACGTTGAGGCCGTCCATCACAAACTGCGGAATCGCGCTGAGCGCATTGTTGATAAGGTCGGCACCAAAGAACAGCGAGCCAAACACCAGCAGTGCAGACGGAATGCCAATCGACAGCGGCACGATGGTCAGATGGTACAGATTCGCCTTGGCAAGATCGCGATTTGCCAGAGCGGTCTCAATCTTCTTGCAGGCAAAGGCACCCGGAACGGCGTAGCAGAAGTTGCGCCACACCTGAAGGAAGACGGAGACGGGAAGGGCGAGCGCGACGGCAGTTGCCGTGCCCGTACCCGTAATGACGGCAAACGCGCAGCCAAGCACGCCGGAGGCATAGACCTCGGGAGGAACCGCCGCGCCGACCATGATGGCGCCCATGAACATGGACTCCAAAGCAGCGCCGACGATAACGCCCTGCTGGACATCGCCAAGAATCAAGCCGACAAACAGGCTCGTAAACAGCGGACGACCAAGCATCGTAATGCCAAATAATTGCTCGTCCATGGACGCAATAAATGCGACCAGTGCAACTAGAAGATACTGGACAACCATTTCGATCAACCCCAGAAACAGGTCTGCAGGCGAGGCATTCTGCGCAGCTCGCCTGCAGACAACCGCAGCAATTTGAGAGGATTAGTAGTTCATCTGGTGATAGTAACGACGCGTGGTGAGCGGGTGGTTACGGACGTGCTCGAGATGGCAGCTCAGACGCTCGGTGATGGTGTAGGTGACCATCGGGGAAACGATCTTGCGGAACTCGGGGTCGCTGAACGGCAGCTCGACCTCGGCGGTGTCAAACTTGTTCACGCGGACGTTGACGCCCTTCTCGTCGGCGAGCATGTGAGTGAAGTTGTCCACGCGGTCCATGAGCTTACGGGTGTCATCCTCGCCGTAGAGCATGATGAGGCTCGTGCCTTCCTCGCACAGCTCGATGGTGCCGTGGAAGAACTCGGCGGCGTGGATGGACTTGGTCTTGATCCACTGCATCTCCTCGAGGATGCACATGGCGTAGTCGTAGGCCTCACCCCAGAGCATGCCGGAGCCAATCACCATGTGGTAATCGGTGTCCTTGAAGTCCTCGGCCATGGCGGCGCAGCGCTCGTCCTGAGCGTCCTTGGCCTTGATGAGGTACGGAGCGATGTTGCCGAACTCTTCCATGAAGGTGTCGTACTTGGGGAAGGCGCCGGCGTTCTTGAGGAAGCGGGCGACCAGCGTGATCTGGTAGGTGTAGATGGCCTCGCACAGAACGTCGTCCTCGGCGAAGCTGAAGAACTTGTAATCGGCGTACTCGGTGGCCGGGGTGTTGTCGTTGGAGACATACATCAGCGTGCGGGCGCCCTGCTCCTGGCAGAACTTGGCAGCCTCAATGATCTCGGGGGTGGTGCCGGTACGGGTGGAGAAGACGCAGACAGAATCCTTGTTGAAGGTCTTGGGCGGGCAGGCGAGGAACTCTGCGGCGATCTCGCAGTGGACATCGACGTCGGCCGTGGTGGTCTCGACCCAATACTTCATCGGGAGCGTGTGGGCCCAGGTGCCGCCGCAGCCGATGAAGAAGATGTTGGAATAACCCTGCTCGCAGACCTCGTCCACGGCAGCCTCAATCTGAGGACGGAGAGCGAGGGCATCGCTCACAACCTTCTCGTAACGAGGCTCATCGAAATTGAACATCCCTTACTCCTAACTCACTTGGATGAACCCTTCATTCATCCCATGACGTTATAATACTTTATATAACTAACTATGCAAGAACTATTTCAGATTTTTTTTGATTTTTCTTTAATAAAAAGCCCGCCGATCAAATGATCGACGGGCATAGGCATAGAGCATTGGTTCAATAAATGCCGAGCATCAACGTGTTTCCGGCTAGAAAACGTCCTTGGCAAACACCTTAGCGTCATTGGGGACCTGACGGATTTCGATGGCCACGCCATCGCCCAGGAGCTCTTGGATATGCTCGGCATCTTTCTCGGTCGCAAAGATCGCAGGGGTCGGATGAAGCGTGGTCTCAGGGGTCTTTCGGGTTCCGCCCAGATTGATCTCTTTGATGTCTTTGCAACCCTTAGCGAGACGATAGACATCTTCAATCGTCTCAGTGATGATAAACAGCGAATACTTGTCGGTAACGCCGCTGTTGAGCGCCTCGATAGCAGCGTCAACATCCTTGATGACGAGTTTAACGCCGTTGGGGCGGGCGAGCCTCAAGGCCGCCTTCCTCATGTCGTCTTTTGCCACAGCATCGCTGGCAAGCAAGATGCAATCTACATCCAAAGCGTGAGTCCAGGACATGGCAACTTGGCCGTGAATCAGTCGGTAATCAACTCTCGTAAGCTTAATCATCGTTATCATCTCCGCACGTGATAAAGAGAATGACAGGTGTGGCCCCTAGCTAGGGCTCGAACCAGAACTAACTAGAACTCTTCTTCCTCGGCGCCGGCAAGCATGTCCGCCGCCTCGCAAAGCTGAATAAACGAACGCGATCCCTCGACCGCGGCTTTGGCCTTGTCCGCATCCAGGGAGTCCATCTGTGTAACCATTTCCACCAGCAGCGGCAAGTTCATTCCAGCGATTAACGTAAACGATCCGTCGGTCTGCCTCTGAATGAATTCGTTGTTTACAGAGCCGCCAAAGATGTCAGTCACGACAAACCAAGAGTCGGCAGGGTCCCTCGTCTCCATCCATGCATCAATCAACGCCGCGACGTCCCTTGAATCGTCATCGACATAGGCGCACAGGCACTCGATTCGGTCGTTGGTGCCCATCAGAATCTCCAGAGAGCTTTTCATGCCTTGGGCGAGATAACCATGACTCGCTAGCAATATCTTATTCATAGTTCTCCAATACCAATAGGACGTACTATATTGTCATAACAAAGTATATTAGCAATCTACCCTACGTGGTGTGTCTATTTTCCAAATCCGCGAACGGTAACAATTGGTCGGTAAATCGACCAATCTATCGCTAATTTACAAATAGAACTTCAGTCGCTCGGTGCAGTACACCTGACGGGAGATGAAAAGCGGCTCGCCACTTGGGGCATAACGTCTATCGACAAACAGAAGCAGCGAAGAGTCCAGCTCCACGTTAAGGTATGCCGCCTCGAGCTCGCTCGCATAGCAGACCTCGAGCGTACGCGTGTTGGGACCCATCTTGATCCCCTGGCGATCGAGTACCGCCATCAGCGAATCATCGAGGGACTCATGCTCCAAAAAAGAAAGCGCAGCGGAATAGCTATTGGTTTCCAGCATCGTGGGCTTGCCATCCACAAGGCGCAGACGACGGCTACGCAATACCTTTTGGGTATCGTCTACGCCCAGGAACTTCGCGTCTCGCAGACTTGGGAAGTCCCAGCCCATTTCGAGAACCCTGGTAGACGCCTGTTTGCCCGCAAGCTGGCACGAATGGGTAAAGCTCTCACGGTCGTCCGCGGCATACATCTGCGTGTCCGACGAAACGAACGTGCCCTTGCCGCGGGCCCTCTCAACAAGCCCAGCATCTTCCATTTCTTTAATTGCGGAGCGAACCGTTATTCGGCTCACGCCAAATTGCTCGATAAGCTCCGCCTCGGTCGGAAGCTTATCTCCCGGGCGGTACGTGCCGTTGGCGATTGAATCAGAAAGCGCACGAACAATCTGTTTGTACAGGGGGATAACGCTATTTGCCTCAACCATATCAACCATACCTTTACAAGGAATCAGCAGCCTATAGATAAATGACTTATATTGTATTAGAACTTTTTAGCACTCCACGCCATTTCCTATAATGTTTTAGCAAACGAGGGGTTATTTTGCGTAAGCGGTGTAGAGTCCATCCATTTCCGCATACAGCTTCAATCTGATGGCGGTATATGCATCCGATAAGCCGATTGATTTTTATCTTATACCTGTCTCACATTCATCCCTCGTCGTAGAGATGAATGTGAGGTGAGAGATACGTACTTGACGCGCGAGCGTGGATATTTGGACGGTTTTTGGGCTTTTGGCGGCCGATTTCGTCCGAAAATCCACGCTCGTGCGGCAGACGTCCGAATTTCCACGCTCGTGTGCCAGAAAATCCACGCTCATCCGGCAGATTGGTCGAAGGCCCCATATGGGTATACTCTCGGAGATTCGACTCGATTCGCCCCCGTTGGGGCGTCAAAGGAGACTGCATATGTCCACTACCTCAACCGACCCGCGCGCCGCTGCCGCCGCGCTGCTGGTGCCCGGAACCACCTGCCACGGCTTTACCGTCGAACGCCGCGAGACCGTGCCCGAGCTCGACGCAGACGCTTACGTGCTGCGCCACACCGCCTCGGGCGCTCGCCTGCTGCACCTAGCGTGCGACGACGAAAACAAGGCCTTTGCCATTGGCTTTAAGACGCCGCCGGCCGATTCCACCGGCGTGTTCCATATTCTTGAGCACTCGGTGCTGTGCGGATCGGCCAAGTTCCCCGTCAAGGAGCCGTTTGTCGATCTGATCAAGAGCTCCATGCAGACGTTCCTCAACGCCATGACCTACCCCGACAAGACCATCTACCCCGTTGCCACCACCAACGAGCAGGACCTGTACAACCTGATGGACGTGTACCTGGACGCGGTGTTCAACCCGGCCATCTATACCAAGCCCACCATTTTTGAGCAGGAGGGCTGGCACTACGAGCTGGACCTGCCGGAGGGCGTCGAGGGCGAGGGCGGCGACAGCTCCGCGAGCCTGCGCGAGGGCACGCTGCACTATAACGGCGTGGTGTTCAACGAGATGAAGGGCGCGCTGTCCGACCCCATGAGCGTGCTGGACGACGCCGTCAACGCCGCGCTCTATCCCGACACCGCCTATGCGCACGAGAGCGGCGGTGACCCGCGCGCGATTCCCGCGCTCACCTACGAGCAGTTCTTGGACACGCACGCGCGCCACTACAATCCTTCCAACTCTTATATAACGCTCTACGGCGACCTAGATGTGGACCGCGCCCTTGCCTTTTTGGACGAGCGCTATCTGTCGCAGTCGAGTGCCGCAAGCCGTCGCATGGACGCCGCCGTTGCCGCCGGCGAGGACCCGTCCGCGCTGGCGCCCAATCCGCTGGACGTGCAGGCGCCTGCGACCTGCGAGTATAAGCGCGTCGAGATGGCCACCACGCCCGAGAACGCCCTGGTGGGCCTGGGCCTGGTACTGGGCAGCGCGCTCGACCGCAAGCGTACGATCGCGGCGGATATCCTGTTCGAGACGCTGCTGGGCTCCAACGAAGCGCCGGTTAAGAAGGCCATTCTGGCCGCCGGCCTGGGCGGCAACGTGGTGAGCTACACCGCGGCCGAGAGCCTGCAGCCCTACGAGCTCATCATGCTGCAAAACGCGCAGCCCGGCGTGGCGCGCGAGCTGCGTCGTGTGTTCCAGAACGCCTGCCGCGACCTGTGCGAACACGGCGTTCCGCGCGAGCGCCTGGAAGCCATTATCAGCAGCAACGAATACGACCTGCGCCAGCGCGACTACGGTATCGCCGACGGCGTGGCCATTGCGTGCGACGCGCTGAGCACCTGGCTCTACGATGACGACGCCGCGACGCTGGCGCTCAAGTACGGCCCGGTGTACGAGGAGCTTCGTAGCGAGCTGGACGGCAGCTATTTTGAGGACCTGCTGCGCGAGCTGGTGCTGGAAAACGACCACATGGCACTGGTCGAGCTGGTGCCGGTGGACGCCGCCGAGGGTTCGGAGGGTGCCGAGGCCGCCGAGCTGGCAGCCAAGCGCGATGCCATGACCGATGCCGAGCTGGCCGACGTGGTCGAGCGCACGGCCGCGCTGCGTGCCGCGCAGGAGGCAGAAGACACGCCCGAGGCCAAGGCCACGCTGCCGCGCCTGCGCGTGTCCGACATTGGCGAGGCGCGCCCCGAGCCGCCGCTGGTCGTAGACACGACCACGCCCATCCCCTGCCTGCGCCACGACATCCCCACCAACCGCCTGGCCTATGCCATGCAGTATTTCGACCTGGGATGCGTCGCGTTTGAGGACCTGCCCTACGTGACGCTGCTCTGCCGCCTGCTCAAACAGCTGCCCACGAGCGAGCACTCGGCCGAGGAGCTCGACAACCTGCTCGCCGGCAAGCTGGGCTTTTTGAGCTTTACGACCGAGGTCATGACGCAGCCCGAAGTGGACGGCGTGCGCCCCTACCTGCTGGTGAGCGCCGGCGCCCTGTCCGAGAAGATCGATGCGCTGGCGAGCCTGCCGCGCGAGGTATGGTCGAGCACGCTTTTGGCAGATGCCGACGCCGACCGCGTGCGCGACGTGCTCACGCAGATTCGCATTGGGCTTGAGCAGGGCTTTATCAACAACGGCCACTCGGCGGCGCTCGGTCGCGCGATGAGCTACAGCTCGCCTTCGGCCGTGGTTCGTGAGCAGCTCTCGGGCGTGGACTTCTACCTGTTCCTGCGCGATTTGCTCGAGCACTTTGACGAGCGCCTGGACGGCCTGCGCGCCAAGCTTGCCGAGCTGGCAGACCGCATCTTTGTGGCCGATGGCTGCATGGCGAGCTTTACCGGCAGCGACGAGGACTTTGACGCGTACTGGGATGCCGCGGGTAACCTGGGGCTTGGCGCGGGCGACGGCGCCGATGCCGGCCGCGACGCGCTCGTGGTGCCGACGCCGTGCAATCGCCACGAGGCTTTTGTCATCCCCAGCGACATCTGCTTTGCGGCAAGCGCGTGCGACCCGCGTCGCCTAGGCATTGACGTGACAGGCGCTTGGGCCGTGGCTGCCAACGCGCTCTCCTACGATTACCTGTGGAACGAGATTCGCGTGAAGGGCGGTGCATACGGCTGCGGATTCCGCGCAGCCGGCGAGCGCCAGACGGCGTTCTACACCTACCGCGACCCGGCAATCGATCCCTCGATTGAGCGCGTGGCGCGCGCGGGCGAATGGCTCGGCAGCTTTGAGCCCGATGGGGCCGCCTTTGAGGGCTTTATCGTGAGCTGCGTGAGCGGCATGGACGCGCCGGTAAAGCCGTACGCGCTCACCAAGCGCCGCAACACGACCTATCTGGCCGGGCTCGATCCGCATGCGCGCGAGGAGCGTCGCGCCCAGATGCTCGCCGCCACGCCCGGTGAGCTGCGCTCGCTCGGCGCCGACGTGACGCGCATTGCGGCCGAGTCGCCCACCTGCGTCTTTGGCGGCCGCGACGTCATCGCCAAGAGCAACGCCGGCTTTAACGTCGTCGACCTGATGGGCTAACCACAGCAAGCAAAACCACTACAAAGGGGACAGGCCCCTTTGTAGTGGTTCGAACACTTGTTCTATACGTACACATGTTCTATAGTATGGGTGATTGCATCGGATCAAAATTGCAACTAGAATATAGTTGCAGAATGTGAGGCGGGATGACTCGAGCCGATAAACTCATCGCCCAACTGTTTAGCTGCCCTTCGACGTATCGGTATGCCGATTTTTTAAAAGTCATGGCCTCATATGGCTTTGAAATGGACAGCAAAGGCAAGACATCCGGATCGCGCATTCGCTTCTACAGGCCCTCAGATGGCAGGATGTTCGTGATGCACGCGCCTCATCCATCTGACGAATTGACAGCGGGGACAATTCGAAACATCGTTCGATTTCTGCAGGATGTCGGAGGCAGTCATGAGTAACGTTTTGGCATACAAGGGCTATTTCGCCCCAGTCGAGTTCGATGCCGAGCAGCATGTACTAACAGGTATGGTCGCCGGCATTAGGGACGCAATTGTATTTGAAGGCTCCAAGGCTGAAGAAGTGGAGCAATGCTTCCACGACGCCGTCGACGATTACCTTGAGTTTTGTGCCGAAAAGGGCAAGGAACCAGAGCGGGCTTTTAAGGGCTCGTTCAATGTGAGAACAGGCTCCGAGCTTCACAAGCAGGCAGCACTGGCGGCGGCAAAGAAGGGCGAGTCACTCAATAAGTTTGTGACCGAAGCAATCGCCGCGGCGTTATAGCGTTAACGCATGGGCCAAAACCACCACAAAGGGGACAGGCACCTTTGTGGTGGTTTCGACATTTGCCCAGATAAAACCTGCCAAAATAAACCTGTCCCTTTTTGGTAGGTTTGGGAGAGGAAGCCGGGATGGACAAGGCTGAGTTGCGGCGGGCGGTGATTGCTCGGCGCGATGCTCTTGATTTGGACTTGCGGGCGGCGAAGTCTGCTGATATCTGTGCGCGGCTGGTTGAGCTGCTGGGCCGCTTGGATGCCGCGGCGCCGCACACCGTTGCCGTCTATGCCGCGATGGGTTCCGAAGTCGACTCAGCCGCGTTTGCCGCAGCTGCCTCCAAACGTGGCTGGCGCGTGGCCTATCCGTGCATGCTCTCGGCAACAGACGCCGCAGCTTGTGGCCAGCGCATGTGTATGCGGGCAGTTGCTGCCGGCGACGCGGACGCGGCTACGTTTATCGCCCACCCCACGCGGGCCTTTGCGGCCACGGACATCGACAGCAGCCGCTTCCCTATCGTGCCTGCCGAAGCTCTCGACATGATCGTCGTGCCGCTCGTAGCATTCGACCGCACCGGCACGCGCCTAGGCTACGGCGGCGGCTGCTATGACCGCTACCTGCCCATGCTCTCGCCCGCATGCCAAATCATCGGCATCGCCTTTGACGAGCAGCGTGTCGACCACGTTCCCACCGATGCCCACGACCTGCCGCTGCCCAACATCATCAGCGCCTAACGGCTGGCACGCTGCACCCCACAAAAATGAGCGTGGAAAATTTCCCACTTTGGGCCTGTTCGGGGGCAAAAAACGGGAGATTATCCACGCTCATTATTCAAACGTCCGATAATCCACGCTCGTGTGTCCGAAAATCCACGCTCAACCAAATCGCGTCTAAATTCCCACGCTCATCCGTCCGGATTTCCACGCTCGTGCAGCCTAACGCCCTGCCACCGCCTCAGCATGCACGCGGCACGCCGGCAACCTTGAGCTTGCGATCGAGCTTTGTCGGGTCCCTTAGATCATCCCAGCACAAGCGCACAATCTTACAGTTATCGAGCAGCGAAAGCCTCGACTCGCGCTGGCGCTCATCAAATTGCGCCTTTGCAAGCTTGCCCTCCTCCGCCGCCTTCTCGCTTTTAACGAATCCGTCGAACTCCCCAATAATCAACCGGTCACCCACGCGCCACAAATAGTCAACGCGATACGGCCGTCCCGGCTCAACCGGGTCGAACAGCTCAATTTGCAGCTCCGGCGTCTGCCAGCCGCGCTCGATCATCAGGGCGCGCGCCTTGGACTCGCCACCGCTTTCCGACAGGCCATCGGCATACCGTGCAACCCTGCGCGCCGTCACAACACCGCGACGATTTAAGCCGAGCTTGTTGACTGCCTCAACGAGATGCTCCTTCGACAACAGCTGCTCATGAAGCGCCGAGTCCGCAATGATCAGTCCCTCGACAAACGATGCATCGACCAGGCAATCCGTAATCGTTTGATCGATATCGGTCACGGCAATGTCCATCTGGGTGGCCCGTGTTTGACGAACATAACGATGGCGAACGACCTGAGAGCCCGGCGTCGTTGATTGTGCCGGTGCCACGGCGATATGGATGTGCGTCAAATTGGCATGCGAAACCGAAAGGCCATAGACAACGGCCGCCGTATAGGAGCAAAACGTCCAGTCGGGGTGCTTTTGCGCAAGCGCCCGCACCCGATGCAGATAACGCTGCCGAAACTTGAGCTCGGACCAGTATTCCGGACGCGCATACAACCCCGGCATGACCACCTTGAGACTTCCCGCCGCCACCCGCCGCTCAATCTGCTTTGCCTCCGCCGTCGTACGCGCGTACACGCAGCTCATCTGCTGCTCGCACGCTTTAATGTGGCCTGTGAGTCTTTGATTCGCCGTCGCGTTTGCCATGTCGCCTCCCAACTCTTGGAACGGCGCCAACGTACCAGACGGTTTCATGCGAAGTCTGACCAAATGCTGTCCAGCAGCTGACCAAATGCTTGACGGTTTTGGACGTTTTAGGTTAATGGCTTATATCTGCAGGTAGAACGGTTGTCGAGAGGTCCCTGTCTCCACATCTTTATGCCTCAAAAGCCGTCGATTTCCTTAAAAGAAAATATGCTGTGGCTCGAAACTACCTAGTTTGCGATGCTGTCCGTAAACACTCGACGCGTGGTGCTGCCGCCTACGACAGCCGCAGAAAAATCGAGCGTGGAAAATCTCCCACTTTGGGCCTGTTCCTCGACCAAAAGTGGGAGATTATCCACGCTCATTCAACATGCGTCCGATTATCCACGCTCGTCGCGTAGCGGCCACGATAACCGCCGCAGCCACAGCCACGACAGCGGCCTAGTGCTCCTCGCCGGCGCGGGCCAGGTCGTAGGGCGTGGTCTGGTAGACGTAGTAGTTGAGCCAGTTGGTGTAGAGCAGCTGAGCCTGGCTGCGCCAGACGTTGCGCGGCTCGGCGGTGGGATCGTCGCCCGGGAAGTAATGCGCCGGCACCTGAGGGTTGAGCCCGCGCTTCACGTCGCGCTCGTACTCCAGGCGCAGCGTGTCGGTATCGTACTCGGGATGGCCAAAGACAAAAAAGCGGCGGCTGTCGGTCGACTTGACGATATACAGGCCTACCTCGTCGGACACGGCCACGACTTCAAGCTGCGGCTCGGCCTCCACGTCCTCGCGGCGCACATCGGTGTTGCGCGAATGCACGGCATAGAAGCGGTCGTCAAAGCCGCGGACCAGCGGGCTTTGCGGCTTCACCAGATAATGCTCAAATACGCCGCTCGCCTTTGCCGGCAGGTCGTACTTCTGGATACCGTAATGATGGTAGAGCCCCGCCTGCGCGCCCCAACAAATGTGCAGCGTGGAGTGCACGTGCGTGGTGGACCAATCCATGATCTGGCAGAGCTCGGGCCAGTAGTCGACCTCCTCGAACGGCATCTGCTCCACCGGCGCGCCCGTGATGATCAGGCCGTCGTAGTGGATGTCGCGGATGTCGTCGAACGTGCGGTAGAACGTCTCCAGGTGGCCGGCGCTCACGTGCGTGGCCTCGTGCGTCTTGGTGCGCAGCAGGTCCACCTCCACCTGCAACGGCGTGTTGGAGAGTTTGCGCATAATCTGCGTCTCGGTGGCGATCTTGGTGGGCATGAGGTTGAGGATGAGCACACGCAGCGGACGGATGTCCTGGTGCAGCGCGCGGTACTCGGTCATGACAAAGATGTTCTCGCTCTCGAGCTGCGCGGCGGCAGGGAGGGCGTCGGGGATGCGAATGGGCATGGATGCTCCTTACGAGTCAGTTGCAGCTATGGTACAACGAGCGGCCCCATCCGCGCGAGCACATCGCCCGGCGATGTCGCCAGCGGCCCAAATCACTCCAAAAGTAGAGATTAAAGCATGTCCCAAAAATCTACTTCGCTTTAGCTTAGCAAAGTGACAGCAGGACGCTACAATGGTTCGATGCGAGAAACTCGGCCGAAAGGATACATATATGTACCAGACGCGTAAGATCGGTGTGGTCGGCCAGGGCCACGTAGGAGCACATGTCGCCAACAGCCTGCTCATGCAGGGCATTGCCGATGAGCTGTACCTGTGCGATATCAACGAGACCAAGGTGACATCCGAGGTCCAGGACCTGCGCGACTCCCTTTCGTTTGTCCCGTACAACACCAAGATCGTCAACTGCTACGACCACTACGAGGAGCTGGCCTGCTGCGACGTCATCGTCAACGCTGCCGGCAAGGTCGCGCTGGCCGCCGGCAACCGCGACGGTGAGCTGTTCTTTACCACCGACGCCGCCCGCACCTTTGCCAAGCGCATCGTCGACGCCGGCTTTGACGGCATCTTCGTGAGCATCTCCAACCCCTGCGACGTCGTGTGCACCGAGCTGTGGCACCTGACCGGCTACGATCCCAAGAAGATCATCGGCTCGGGCTGCGGTCTGGACTCCGCCCGCCTGCGCACCGAGATCTCCAAGAAGGTCGGTGTGAGCCCCAAGTCCATCGACGCCTACATGATCGGCGAGCATGGCTTTAGCCAGCTGGCCGCCTTTAAGGCCGCAACCATCGCCGGCAAGAGCCTCAACGAGCTTCAGGCCGAAAACCCCGACAAGTACGCCTTTGACCACATGGAGGTCGAGGAGCTCGCGCGCAAGGGCGGCTATGTGACCTACCAGGGCAAGCAGTGCACCGAGTACGCCGTCGCCAACTCCGCTGCGCGTGTCTGCGCCGCCGTGCTGCACAACGAGCACGCCGTGCTTTCGGCCTCTACGCTCATGACTGGCCAGTATGGCGAAGAGGGCATCTTTACCTCCCTGCCGTGCGTGATCGGCGCCGAGGGCGTCGAGGAGGTCTACACGCTCGACCTTTCCGAGCACGAGCTCGAGGGCTTCCACAAGAGCTGCCAGCACATCCGCGACAACATCGCCCAGCTCGACTGGTGGGACGCCGAGGCGTACGACGCAAAGTAGGCCGCTGGCTACCGCAACCTTGCGAATCTAAGCGCGATACTAAGCGGGCCGCGCCGGAAATCCCCGGCGCGGCCCACTTTTTTGACTCACGCAGCGCCCTTGCGAATCGAAGGTGAATGGTTTTCCCGTTACTTAGTACTGCTCGATGCCCATGTAGCGACGAACCTCGGGGCTGTGGTCGAACACCTTGCCGCGGGCGACGCGCAGCTCGCAGCTCATGTTGTAGAAGAAGATCGGCTCCAGGTACGAACGCACGCTGGCAGGCACGTCGCCCACGCCGTACTCGAGTGCGTCGAGCACCATGACCGTATCGGTGTGCGTGTTGAGGAACGCCAGCGCGCGCTCCTCCATGGGGCGGCACTCGCCCGATCCGAGCTGTACAAAGTAGAACACGCCGGGCTCGGTAGCCTCGAACGGGCCGTGGAAGTACTCGCCGGAGTGGATGTAGCAGCAGTGCTGCCACTGCATCTCCATGAGCGAGCAGATGGCCATGGCGTAGGTCTGGCTAAAGTTGGAGCCGGATCCCAGGATGTAGAAGAACTCGTGCTGCTGGCAGAGCTCGGCAAAGCGATCGCCCAGCTCGGCGTTGACCTTCTCGCGGGCAGCGGGCAGCAGCGCATCCATCTGCTTAAGGCCGGCGTACATGTCGGCAAGCGCCTCGTAACCCTCCTGCTGGTGGAGCAGTTCGGCGGCGATCAGAGCGCCGATGCCCTGCGGCACCTCGGCCTGCGACACGCCCTCGCCCCAAGGGTAGACCCAGGTGGTCCACTTGCCGTTATCAATCTTGGAGCCCTCGCAGTCGGTCATGGCCACGACCTCGGCACCGGCTGCCAGCGCCATCTCGCAACCGTCGACGACCTCCTGCGTATTGCCGCTGTGGCTGCAGGCGATGACGAGTGACTTCTCGCCAAGACTCTTGGGGGCCATCAGGCAAAACTCGCGCGCCGTGTAAACCGTCGAGGTAAACGTGGTCGCCTCGCGCTTGAGCAGCTCGTTGGCCGGCATCAGGTCGATCATCGAACCGCCGCAGGCAATCCAAAAAACGTTCTCAATCTTGCCCTTGCGCTCGATAATTTCCTGAACCAGATCATGTGCGTTCATCCTGATGTTCCTCCTTGTGGGGCGGCTTTGAGCGACGACAGCTCGTACCTGCGGTCGTTCTATGTTGTCCTATTTATAGCACGCAAGCTGTCGCAGGTGAAGTCATTGCGGCAAATTTGTTCCATATTGTTCTATTCGTGGATGTTAGATGTCGAACACGTAGCGCGAGCCCACGATCTTTTGGCGCCCGAGCAGCAGGGGGCGCTCGTCTGCATCGGTAAAATACGCCTCCATATAAAAGAGAGGCTCGCCGACCGGCACCTCCAGCAGCGGGGCCACCTGGGCATCGGCAAGCGCGATCTCCACGGTACAGGGGTCGGACTTGAGCGGCGCGCGGCCCGAGTGGTCGGCAACGAGCGCAAAGATCGAGTTATCGGTGAGGTCCTCGGCGGCCAGCGTCTGCAGGTAGGGATGGTCGGCGAGCACAAAGGCGTTGTTCTCGAGCATGACGGGGATGCCGTCGGCCGTGCGCACGCGCTCGACCACGATGAGCTCGCAGCCGGGCTCCACGCCAAAAAACGCCGCGTCCTCGCGCGTCGCCGCAACCACCGTGCGCGACACCAGGCGCGCTCCGGCCACCATATCGTTGGCAGCACAACCCTCAGTAAAACTCTGGACGTCACCCTTCTGGCGAATCTTGCGCTTGAGCTTGGGCGCGCACACAAACGTGCCCCTCCCCTGCTGGCGGCTGAGATACCCCGCGCGCGACAGCTCCTCGATGGCGCGGCGCACGGTGATGCGTCCCACGCCGTAGGACTTCGCGAGCTCCATCTCGGAAGGAATACGCGAGCCGGCCGCGTACACGCCGCGCGCGATCTCGCCCTTTAGGTCGTCCATAACCTGCTGGTACAGCGGCACGGCGGACACCTCGGCGCGCTCGGAACGTTCGGTCTTGCTATCGGTTGCCATCGTTACGCTCCATCCCGCGCATGCTCGGACTCAAACTCTTCAATCGCCGCCATAAACTGCTCGCCAAAGGCATCGGCCTTTTTCTCGCCGATGCCGTTGACCTGGATAAGCTCGTCGCGCGTTTGCGGGCGCAGGCGGCACAGGCCGCGCAGGGCCTTGTCGGAAAAGACCATGTACGGCGCCATCTCGAGCTCGGTCGAGATCTCCTTGCGCAGGGTACGCAGGCGCTCGAACAGCTCGGCATCGTCGCCCACGCGCAGGCGCTGATCCAGCTCGGCCTCCTCGCGCAGCAGATCCACCGCACGGCGAGCACGGGCCGAGGCCTTGCGCTTGGACGCGCGACGCTTAACGGTAAAGGCAAACGCCTCGTCCTCGACCTCGCCGGCACGCGGGCCCAGGCCCACGACCGGGTACTGCCCCTGCGAGGTGACCAAATAACCGCGGCCGCACAGCTGGCCGATGATGTCCTTGATGCGCCCGACCGATTCGCTCGACAGCTCACCGTAGCCGCGGTCCTCGTCCAGATGCATCTGGCGAATGCGTTCGGTGTTGCCGCCGTGGAGCACGTCGGCGATCAGCGACTTGCCAAAACGCATGGGACGCGTGGCCACATAGCGCACGGCAGCGCGGGCCATATCGGTGACGTCCTCGACCTCGAACTGCGTGAGGCAGTTGCTGCAGTTGCCGCAGCCCTCGGCCTCGTTCGTGGCGGCGCCGCCCGCACCAGACGCTGACGCATGCTCGGCCGCGGCCTCGTCGCCAAAGTAGCGCAGCATGTATTCGCGCAGGCAGCCGGTGGTATTGCAGTAGCCCTCCATCTGGCTGAGCAGGCGGTAGCGGTTCTGGAGCGCCCACGCGCGCTGCTCATCGTCGAGTGCCTCGTCGGCAGCATCGCCGCGGTCTATCAGAAAGCGGCGCATGCGAAAATCGTTGCCGTTCCACAGCAGGTGGCAGCTGGCCGGGTCGCCATCGCGGCCGGCGCGGCCCGCTTCCTGATAGTAGGCCTCGATGCTCTCGGGCACGTTGTTATGGATGACATAGCGAACGTTGGGCTTGTCGATGCCCATGCCAAAGGCGTTGGTGGCGACCATCACCTGGATATCGTCATCGATAAAGGCACGCTGACTCTGGCGGCGGGCGTCATTGCCCATGCCGGCATGGTAGCGGCCCACGCGAATGCCGCTGGGGCCCAGCGCCTCGGCAAGCTCACCTGCCAGCTCATCGACGGTCTTGCGGGTCGAGCAGTACACGATGCCGCTCTCGCTCGAATGCGCGATTACGTAGTCGCGCACCCACGCGGATTTGGCCTTGTCGCCCATCTCCTCGCAGCCAAAGTAGAGGTTCTTGCGGTCGAAACCCGTCACGACGGTAGCCGGGTCGCGCAGGCCGAGCATCTGCTGAATGTCCGCACGCACGCGCTCGGTCGCCGTGGCGGTAAAGGCCGCCACGATGGGGCGCTGCGGCAGAGAATCGATGAACTCGCGAATCTGCAGGTAGGCGGGTCGAAAATCCTGGCCCCATTGACTCACGCAGTGAGCCTCGTCAATGGCCACGAGCGGCACGCCAATGCCGCCGTCCGCCGCGGCCTCCTGCGCAAAGGCTAAAAAGCGCGGCTCGAGCAGGCGCTCGGGCGCCACGTACATAAGCTGGTAGCGGCCCTCGCGCGCCCGCTTGAGCACGGTATTTTGCTGGGCCGGAGTAAGGCTGGAGTTGAGATAGCTGGGTCGCGCGCCCGCCGCGAGCAGCGCACGGGTCTGGTCCTCCATAAGGGAGAGCAACGGACTCACCACAAAGGTGATGCCGGGCAGCATGAGCGCGGGCACCTGGTAGCAAATGGACTTGCCGGCGCCTGTGGGCATAACGCCCAGCGCATCGCGACCGGCAAGAATCGCATCGACCATACGGTCCTGCCCCGGGCGAAACGAGGTGTAGCCAAAATAGGCGCCGAGCGTGTCGAGCGCCATCTGCTGCATGCTATCGGTCATGGTTTCCTAACGTCCAAGTCATCTGCCGCCGATTATACGCCGCCACGCGGACCGGTGGCGCACGGCTGCCGGCCACGGGCGGCGCAATCCGAAAGGAACGAGCGTGGATTTTTGGACACTTTCCGGATGAGCGTGGATAATCTCCCACTTTGAGGCCGTAACCGAGCCAAAAACGGGAGATTTTCCACGCTCATTCTGCAGATTGCCGCTCTGGCGGGCTTGCAGCGTCGAGCCGTTGCGCGGTTTGGAAAACCGCGCAACTAGAGCTACATCACCATGACGTAGCGGCTGCCCACGTAGTACTGCTTACCCATCAGGACCGGCTCGCCATTGGGACCGATAAAGCCGGCACGCAGGTTGAGCAGCGGATCGTGCGGAGCAATGCCCAGCTCGGCCGCCTGCTCGGCGTTAGCTCGAACGGCCTCGACCGTGCGGTAGCCAACCGAGACAATCGGGGTTCCGCCAACACGCTCGACCTCGGCAAAAATCGACTTGTCCTCAAGATCGGCCGTCAACAGCTCACGGTAGGCGTCAAACGGCACAAAGATGTTCTCCTCAAAGATGGGTTCGCCGTCGGCCGTACGCACGCGCTTAATATGCAGCAGCAGCGCATCCTTCTGCAGGCCAAAGAACTCCATCTCGTTTTGGCGCGCCGGAACGATCTGGCAATCGACCACATGTGCACCGGCCTTCATGCCGTTGCTGGCACACAGTGCGGTAAACGTCTGCAGCGTCGAGGCGTGGAACTGGCGATTGATGTGCGGCGTGGAAACAAAGGTACCGCGGCCCTGCTGCTTAACCAGGTAGCCATCGGAGCATAGCTCTTCGACGGCGCGGCGCACCGTAATACGGCTCACCTCGTACTGCTCGGCAAGCTCAAGCTCGGACGGAATACGCTCCTTGGGTGCATAAACACCTTTCTCGATCGCGTCCTTGATTTCGTCGTAAATCTGCTGGTAAAGCGGTGCATTTTTGGGTGCAGGCATATCTAATCACTCTTATCGAAATATCGAAATAACTAATACGTATATAACGTCTAGCTCTATGTTACATCATAACGATAAAACGATACACCCTGCCTACCAAAAAGCGACAGGTCTATTTTGGTAGGTTTTATCTGGTCAAACGAGAGCCCCTCGAAAGCAACGGGGCTTTCGGGGGGCTCATTCGGATGGGCTGCGCTTGACCGGCAAAAAGCCAAAACCCTACTTGCCGTCGTCCTGCTGCAAGATGTCCTGCTCGCTAAGGCGCGCCTGACGACTCGCTATGCGCGCGGGCTTGTCGGGATCGGGAACGGCTGTGGGCATGGGCTCGTCGACATGGCCGCCCCACCATCCGCCCACAAAGTTGAGCGTGTGGAACACATTGATCACGGCGCCGGGATCAATGTCGCACACTAGCTTGATAATGTCCTGGCTCTCGTAGGTCGAGACAACGGTGTGCAGCAAGTACATCTTTTCACGGCTGTATCCGCCGACGACCTCGACGCAGCTAATGCCGTGTTGAAAATGGTTTACGTAGGCAGTCATGACCTCGTCTGCCTTGCGCGTCGTGATCTGCAGCGTCACGCGGTCGTAGCGATGATAGAAACTGTCGATGGTCTTGGTCGAAATAAACTGGAACACGATGGAGTACGCCGCATTGTCCCAGCCAAACATAAAGCCAAAGATCGCCAGGATAAAGCAGTTGAAACCAAAGATAACGCCCCAGATGGTCTTACCCGTGTGGTTGGAGACCCACAGCGCGATAAAGTCGGTGCCGCCGGTAGATGCGCCGGACTTGAGCGCGATGGCAGCGCCCAGACCCGAGACCACGCCACCAAAAATGATGAGCATGATCTTGTCGCCCAAAAACGGGGCGAAATGAAAGATGTTGAGGAACAGCGATGAGAGCACAACTTGCATCATAGAGAAGATGACGAAGCGCTTGCTAATGCCGCTCCAGCATAGGAGCGCCACGGGGATGTTGAGCGCGAGCATACCGAGCGAGATGTCGATGTGAACGCCGCCGAGCGAGGTAACGCGATCGAGCAGGACCGCGACGCCGGTAAGACCGCTCGGAAGCAGGTCGGCGGGCCGAATGAACGCCTGGATCAGGAATGTCTGGAGAACGGCGGAAATGGTGACCGCCACGGCGGTGATGGCACGGCGGACGATGGTAAGGCGGCCGAGCACGAGCACGCGGTCCGTGAGCTGATCGATGGCGTTCGCCACGTAGGCTCCTTTCGAAGGCAGATGTAGTTGTGGGGCGTGGCCGCGATTGTAGCATGGAGCATGCGGGGGCGCTTCAATTCACCCTCTCTCGACAACCAAAGCGGGACAAGCAAGCCCACGACCAAAGGGCAAAATTCCAAGTGAGTAGACTTTTCGCGTCCTGCCGAGCACAGCCAATAACAGCCACCTCTGTGACCTGCGGTTTTACTAAGGCAGAAACGCTTTGTGCTCGGCCTGCGCCAAAAAGTCTACTCACTTAGTCTGAGTCGAAGCCAAACGGGCCCAAATCGAAGCCAAATTAAGCCCATCCGCATCAAAAGACGCGTGAATCCGTACTTCTCGCGGTGGATTGACGCTACAAAGCGGCCAAAATGTCGGCCAAGTTGTCGATGATGGTGTCGGCGGCGGACTGATCCAGGTTGACGCCCTCGTGCGGACGCAGCGCCAGGACGCGGGCGCCGGAACGCTTGCCGGCCTCGATGCCCAACGGCGAGTCCTCGATAACCAGGCACTCGGCAGGCTCAACATCCAACGCCTCCATGGCACGCAGGTAGATCTCGGGGTCGGGCTTAAACGCGCTGCACTCGTGGCCGCTGATGGTGTAATCCAGCACATCGGCAATGCCAGCGATCTCCACCAGCTCGTCAATGAGCTCACGATAGGACGAGCTTGCGATGGCGCACTTCACGCCGCGCTCGTGCAGCTCACGCATCACCGGCTCCGTCTGCTCGTTGAGCAGCTCGGCATACGGAACGGGATGGTCCGGGCTGTAGACCTGCTTGTACTCCACGCGTAGGCGCTCGCGCAGCTCGACATCGTCGGGCACCAGCGCCTCCCAAATGGCAGGCTCGTTAGACCCCGAAAGATCGGGAATCTCGTCAAAGTGGAACCCCTTCTCCTCCATAAACGCCACGCGACGACGGTTGTAGAACCACTCGGTATCGACCAGCACGCCGTCCATATCAAACAGCACTGCCTTGATCATACGCATCTCCTCCCACCTGCCAAAAAGGGACAGGTTTATTTTGGTAGGTTTTATCTGGGGTTTTATGACGCAACGGACACGCCCCCAAAGCAAAAAGGGGACGGGGCGCAAACCCCATCCCCTCTCAATCAACCCGTAAGGTCTACTTACTTGTGATTAGTAGGAAAGCTTCCACATGTAGCGACGCATGGTCAGCGGGTGCTGACGGGCCTCGGCGATCTGGTTGCCGTACTCGCGCATAACGGCGAGGTGCAGCAGCGGGTTGAAGTAGGTGACGACGCTCGCGGGCACGGCGTCAGCCAGGCCGTAGTCCTTGGAGTCGATCAGAGCGACCTTAGCGCCCATGCGCTTAAGGAAGGTGAGGGCGCGAGCGTCCATCGGACGGGTAGCACCGTCGGACATGAAGAAGACGTAGGGCTTACCCTCGGTGGAAACCTCGAACGGGCCGTGGAAGTACTCGCCGGTGTTGTAGGCGGCGGCGTCGATCCACTGCATCTCGGTGAACAGGAAGGCGGCGTGAGAATAAGCCATCTTCTCGGAGGCACCGGAGGCCATGAAGTAGATCATCTTGTCGTCCTTGAAGTCCTGGGCGAACTGCTTGGCGAGGCCCTTGGCGGACTGAGCGGCGTTCTCGCAGAGCTCGAAGACGTTGGTGAGGCCGGTGATCATGTCCTCGTAGTGGTCATAGCCCTCGGTCTGCTGAAGGATCTCGAGA
Organism: Coriobacteriaceae bacterium; assembly: GCA_902835305.1. GTDB lineage: Bacteria > Actinomycetota > Coriobacteriia > Coriobacteriales > Coriobacteriaceae > Collinsella. The sequence goes on along the minus strand of CADFMD010000008.1, from coordinate 20,857 downwards.
GCAAGAGCGATGGCGTAGCCAGGCTTCTCGCACTTGGCAGCGTAGTTGGCGTGGAAGCCGTGAACGATGACGTGGTCGGCGTCGACGGTCAGAGCGGAGCCAGCCTTGTTGGTGAGGGAGACGACCGGGCAGTTGTGCTTCTTGGCGGTCTTGTTGGCCTCGACGGTCTCGGGCGTGGAGCCACCGAGGGAGCAGGTGATCACGAAAGTGTGCTCGTTGACCCAGGAAGGCGTGTCGTAGTTGAACTCGTTAGCGGTGAAGATCTGAACGTTCAGCTTGTCCGTGTTGTTGGCCAGGAAGTACTTGGCGGGGTAAAGGTCGGACATGGAAGCACCGCAGCCGACGAAAGCGACGCTGTGGATCTCGTGGTTGGACAGGACGTCAGCGACGATCTGCTTAGGGAGGTTAAGGTCGATCTCGTACATCTGACACATTCCTTTCGATTTTTTGCGGCGCCACATTGCCGGGCGCTCGCAGGGTTACCGTGGTTTGGACCGAGTCGCCGGCCCGTTGAGGATGTGTCAAAGGAACTGTCCCTTTGACACATCTAGGGATGGAAGCCTGCCTGGGGTATGGGATGCCAGGCAGGCCCCCGGGGGAAAGCGGTTAGGCGCTTGGTCGCGACTAGGCCAGGATGCCGGCCGCGGAGAGGGCGATGCCGCCCACGATGGCGATCACGAGAAGCCAACCGGTGTTGACGTTCTTCTTGATGAGCCAGTACATAAGGCCGGTGAGGCCGAGGGAGATCATCTGGGGCATCATGCCGTCCAGGATGTCCTGGATCACGACGGTGCCGTCAGCGAACTGCAGCGGGGTGGTGGCGCCGATCAGCGTGGCGATCATGCCGCCCACGGACATAAGACCCACGATACCGCAGACATACATGAGCTTCTCCATGAGGTCGCCGCCCTGGAGCTTGCTCAGGTACTCGTGGCCACCCTGGTAGCCGATCTTGGCTGCGAACCAAGTGATCAGCACGGAGGGCACGATGGAGATGAGCATGGCCAGGATCGGGCCCATGATGGAGCCCTGCTGAGCCAGCTGAACACCCAGGCCAAAGGCGATAACGCGGATGGTGCCCTGGAAGAAGGAGTCACCGATGCCGGAAAGCGGACCCATAAGGGAGGTCTTGACCGCGTTGATCGAATCGGGGTCGAAGTTCTCGGGATCCTTGGCGTACTCTTCCTCCATGGAGGCGGCGAGGCCTAGGATGAAAGCGCTCGTCTGCGGGGTGCAGTTGTAGAACGCCATGTGACGGTGGTAAGCCTCTTTCTTAGCAGCGAGCTGCTTGGGGTCGGACTCGTCCGGATAGAGGCGATCGAGCGTGGGAACCATGCCGTAGAGGAAGCCCATGTTCATCTGACGCTCGTAGTTCCAAGAGGCCTGGATGGCCCAGGAGCGCCAGAAGAACTGGCTGACCTTCTTGTTCAGGGACACGTCCTTGGTTGCGGTTGCCATAGTGTGTTCCTCCTTAGTCTTCGTCGTCTTCGAGCGGATCGTAGTCGGAATCGACACCGGCGGCTGCATGGGAACCGTTGAACTTGAAGCCCATGAAGACGACAGCCAGGCACACACCGATCAGAGCGACCGCGATGACGGACAGGTTGAGGTAAGCGGCGAGCAGGAAACCGATGAACAGGAACGGAGTCATACCCTTCTTGATCATCATGGTGAGCAGCAGGGCCAAGCCGTAGGCGGTCATGATCTTGGTCGAAACGTTAAGACCAGTGGACAGCCACTCGGGAACCATGTTGACGATGGCCTGAACCAGGTCAGTGCCAACAAAGACGGCGAGGAAGATCGGCAGGAAGTACATGACGGCGTACAGACCGGAGCCGGCGCAGATGTGCATGCGATAGGCGGTCTTGAACTTTCCGTTATCGATCGCGCTATCTGCCACATGGGTGAGGGCGGCGATGATGGAACGGAACACGATGCCGAGGAGCTGACCCAGGACGGCGACCGGGATGGCGATCGTCATGGCGGTCTCGGCGGAAGCATCGGTCAGGCACGCAAAGGCAGCGGCCACGATGCCGCCCAGGACCATATCGGGCGGAACGGCGGCGCCGACCTGCACCAGGCCCATGGACACGAGCTCGACGGCGGCACCGACGGCAAGGCCGGTGGGCACATCGCCCAGCAGCAGACCGACGAGCGTAGCGCCAACGAGGGGCTGCTCGAAGTTAAGACGACCGAGCAGGCGGGAGTCCCACATGCAGAACACGCCGACGAGGCCGACGAGCACCGCACTGATGAACGTATTCATACCCTTCTCCTTTCAGTCAGGCAAATGCCTGGTTGATTACAGCTTGGCGTCGATGTCGACGCTCTGATACGTAGGGGTCTGCTGGACGTAGAGCTTGATGCCCATGTCGAGCAGCTGGTTGACGTCGGCCTTCTGGGTGGCGTCGAAGAAGACGGAGCTGTCCTTGCCGCCGACCTGCTCGGCACCGTCGTGGTTGGCGGTGGCGCCCAGGTTGATGGCGTCGAGCTTGTAGCCCTGGCAGAACTGCAGCATCTCGGCCGTGTTGCCAAAGACGAACATGACGCGCTCGCCGAGGGTGTTGAGCTTGTCCATCTTGGCAAGGGCACGCTCAACGGTGAAGACGTTCAGGCGCACGCCCTGGGGCTTGGCCAGCTTAAGAGCGCCCTTCTTGATGTCATCGTTGGCGGCAGCGTTGTCGACGACGATGATGCGCTCGGCCTGAACCTTGGTGGTCCAGGTAAAGACGACCTGGCCGTGCAGCAGACGGTAGTCAAGACGTGCGAGGACGATCTTGGCGGGACCGGAGCTGTGACGGGGCGCCTTAGCCTTCTTGGCGGGAGCCGCAGCAACCTCGACCGGTGCGTTGGGGTTGGTCAGACCGGTGCGGGCCTCGTTGATGAGGGCCGCGAGCTCGGCGCCCTTGACGGGGGCGGGGCTCATAGCGAGCGTGAGCGCCAGCGGGATGTTGAAACCGCTGACAACCGTGAACTTCGTGCCGTTCTTGGAAAGCTCGACCATGTTGTTGTTAACCGAGCTGCCGAGCATATCTGTCAGCACATAGACGGTGTCGTCCGCGTTGAACGTGGCGATCATGGCGTCCACCTTATTGGTGATGGGCTCCTTGTCGTCACGAGCAAGCGACACGACGTGGACGTTCGACACGTCGCCGAGAACCATCTCGAGCGTGTCTTTGGCGCCTGCGGCCAGGCCGCCATGAGATGCGAGAATGATCTGATTCATCTTGCCTCCTCCTTTTCGTTATGGTCATTATAACGTCTTATACGTTGCTTATATTGCTAATTAGTATAAAGACCGTTCGCGGGTGAAAATCGACCGTTGACGGGTTTAACGTACTTGAAACGTTGGGGCTGGGTAGGCCGACGCTGGCTGGATAACCCCAGGTCGGACACCGAGCGCAACCCCCTATCGCACGAAGTACCAGGGGCTTTCCTGCACGGTGGGCTCCAGCGTGATGCCTGTGCGCTCGCGGAACAGATCCATGTCCTGCGATTTCTCCGTCCACCACGCGTTGGGCTTAAAGGTCATGCTCTCAATGACATGGCCGACAAACACACTGTTGCGCAGCTTGGAGAAGTCGGTGTTCATGATCAGGATGGACGCGAGCACCAGCACAATGCCCAGGACCTTGATTGCGCCGGCGGACTCGGCATAGATGCCAATACCGACCAGAACGGTCGCCACGGTTTCGAACGAAGCCACGACCGGCACCTTCGACGTCTCGAGGTCCATAGAGAGGCCCTGCATATAGAAGATGTACGCAAGAGCCGTCGGAATAAAGCCAAAGCCCGCGAACAGCAGAATGAGCTGCGGGGACATTGCCGCGGCTACATCGGACCACGGAGCAGAAAGCACAGCCATAAAGCATCCGCCAAAGACAAAGCCCCAAAACGTCACCGCCAGCGGATGCAGCGTCTTGGTGGCCATGCGGCTAAACACAGCCAGCAACGCACCGCAAAGTCCGGCGATCACACCCGACGCGACGCCCCAAGTCGAGAAATGGAAACCGGACAGGTCCCCGCTCGTCACCGCGAGCACGCAACCCACAATGTTAAAGATGATGGCGACGAGCTTGTTGGGGGTCACGTCCTCGCGATAAAGCACGCGGCCGAGCATGACGCCAAACACCGGCGAGGTATAGAGCAGCACCGAGGCCGTGGACATGCCCACCTCGCCCATGCACTCGTAATAGCAGGTGTTGGCGACGGCCAAACCGACGATACCGACAAGTGCGCAGGGGACGAGCTCTTTAGGACTTGCCTTGAACAGCGCCATGGGACCCGAGGCTTTTCCCTCACGAGCACCTCCCTGGCAACCCATGAATACCAAAACCGGAGCCATCAAGACGGCACCCGACAACAGGCGAAAGGCCGCCATGCTCTGAGACGAAACGCCCAGGGCGGATATTCCGTTAACAAAGATGCCGATGGTTCCCCACATGAGGGCGGCGATCAGCACCAACGCATAGCCCATATTGCTTCTCTTCAACGCAGCCTCCTTGGTTCTGTTTCCAATATGTTTCATGCTACGTTATAGTCGTTATATACATTTTTCAAGGCACAAATCGGCGAACGGGAAATCTCTTGAAACAAGGAGTGTCGCAGGTGCCGGCAGAAAGGGAACGTCCCCAAGTGCCGCTCTAGCAGTTGCGGTGAAATAGTTCTCAAACAGAGGCTTCACACTCCCAAACAGGAACTATTCCACCGCAACTCATGAGGGGTATTGGGCTGTTAGGCCGCTCTATCCCTTAGTAATCCAGCTTCCACATGTAACGGCGCGTCATGTAGTCCTTGTGGGTGACGGCGGAGAGCGCACGCATGTAGACGTTGTTGAGGATCGGGGCAAAGATCAGGTGGTTGAAGTACTCGCTCACGCTGTCCTTGATGTCGTTGAGGCCGAGCTCCTTGGCGTCGAGCTGGTAGACGCGCTCACCACCGTACTGGTTGACAAAGCGAATGCCGCGCTCGTCGTTGCAGCGGCTGCGGCCGACGCTGATGAGCTGGAACAGCGAGGTGCGCTTGTCCAGGATCTCGAAGGGGCCGTGGAAGAAGTCGCAGGTGTTGATGGTGCAGGAGTCGATCTGCAGCATCTCCTGCACATTGCAGATGCTAAAGACGTAGGCGGCACCAAAGAGCGGGCCCTGAGCCATGACGTTGATGCAGGGCTTGTCAGCGTTCTGCTCGGCCCACTTGGCAGCGAGCGGACGGGTGTACTCGACGGCCTTGCGATAGATGGGGTCGACCAGGTCGAAGGCGGCCATGGCGGTCTCGTACTCGGCATAGCCCTCGGTCTGCTGCGTGAGCTCCATGGCAATCATGGTCACGACGGCAGAGTTAGTGCGGCCCATGCAGGACTCGTCGATGGCAAGGCTGTCGTACTGGATCTTGTAGTCGCAGACCTCGGTGAGGCCGGACTCGTCAACATAGATGGCGATGGTGCTGGCGCCGTGGTCCTTGGCGACCTGGGCGGCGACGATGGTCTCCTTGGTGCCGCGCATGGACACGACGACGGCCAGGGTGTTCTCGTTGACGTAGGCAGGCGTGGCGTGCACGAACTCGTTGCTGGTGTAGCTGGAGCTCACGACCTGCGTGGCCTCGTGCTCCATAAAGTACTGGGCAGGATAGTTGCCGCCGTTGGATCCACCGGCGCCAATCCACACGACGCGCTTGATGCCGCCCTTGTCTGCCTTGTCAGCCAAAACCTGGGAGACGACGTCCTTAACCTGTTCCTGAGTAGTCATCGTGCATCAGCCTTTCTTCTCGTTTGATGCTCTCGATGGCATACAAGTTACATACATGTTTTGGTTATGTCGACTAGTTGTATGCTATATTTGTCTTAGTATATTTTGCTGGTAAAGTTTTCGGCAAGCCATTACCAGCGGTTTTGTTGTCATGTTGGATACATGCTTGGTTCTGTAAGCATACAAGTTAGATACAGGTTGTTCGCATGAGCACTTCGTCGAAAAAGAACTTGACCCAATACGAGCGTCTGGCGGCAACGCTTCGCGACCGCATTGCCGCCGGCACCTACGCCCGCGGAGATAAACTGCCGTCCGAGATGGAACTCATGGACGAATCGGGCCTGTCGCGCAGCACCGTGCGCCATGCCCTTAAGGTGCTTGTTGACGAGGGCCTGGTGCGCACCGAGCGCGGACGTGGCACCTTTGTGGCCGACACGCCCGCGCTCCACGAGAACAACCTGGTGTTTTCGAGCTATACGGCACAGGTCCAGGGTCAGGGCATGAAGCCCACCACGCGCACCGTGGACTCGGGCTTTGCCAAGGCGGCCGGCAGCATAGCCAAGTTCTTTGACGCCGCCGCGGGCAGCAAGCTCGTCAAACTTGTCCGCCTGCGCTACCTGGACGATGCGCCGCTGTGTCTGGAGACCACCTATTTGCCGCCAAGCTTTGGGTCGCTCATCGATCGCGATATCAACGGTTCGCTCTACGCCACGCTGCGCCAGGAATTCCATCGCGCGCCGGCACAGGGGCACAAGACCTTTGAGGTGTGCTATGCCTCGCAAAACGAGGCATTTTTGCTCAACGTTGAGCGCGGGCAGGCGCTGATCCTGATCACCGACTACGTCTACGACACCGACGGCCGCCCGCTCCATGTCTCCAAGCGCATCCAACGCACCGACCGCGCCAAATACACCGAACCCATCGGCTAACCACCGCAAAGGGGACAGGCACCTTCGTGGTGGTTTTAGGCGAGGAGGTCGGGGAACCAGGTTGGTTTGGGCTGGTTGGGGGTGCGCTCGGCCAGGACCAGCTCCATCCAGCACATGTCGTACCAGCGGCCGAACTTTTGGGCACAGCGGTCGAAAGCACCCACCAAGCGATATCCCATATGGGCATGGAAGTCCTGGCTGTTGTGCGTTAGATACTCGTCGTCCTTGTCGTGCGGCACGGCGATGAGCGCGCACATGTTGGTGATGCCCATCGCGATCAGGCACTGCTTGAGCGCATCGTGCAGCTTGCGGCCCAGCCCGCCGTGGCGCACGTCGCGTGCCAGGTAAATCGACGTCTCGACCGACCAGTCGTATGCCTCGCGGCTGTTGAGCGGACTCACATAGGCATAACCCACCGGACGCCCGTCCAGCTCCATCACCAGATACGGATAGCGCTTGAGCGTGTGCTCGATGCGCCCGGCGAACTCCTCAACGCTCGGCACCTCGTATTCGCAGGTAATCGCCGTCTGGCGCACATACGGCTCATAGATGGCAAGCAACGCCGGCGCGTCTTCGGGCGTCGCCAGGCGAATCGCCGGCTCGGACATCTCGGTCATACAACCCTTCTCTCTCAAAAACAAAGGCCGCCTTGCGCCAAACCCAGCGCAAGGCGGCCCCTCGTCATTACATCAGGCTACAGGACAGCCGCCAGCGCGTCGATGTCCTCCTGCGTCGTGGCCCAGCTGGTGCAAAAGCGCACCACCGTGTGGGTATCGTCGTACTTTTCCCAGTACTCGATCGCCGCATGCTCGCGAATGCGGGCCATGCCCTCGTTGGGCAGAATCACGAACTGCTGGTTCGTAGGCGTCTCCAAGAAGAACTGGTAGCCGCTCTCGTGCAGCACACGACGCAGCGCCTGGGCCGTCTGAATCGCCTGTCGACCAATCTCAAAATACAGGCCATCGGTAAAGAGCGCCTCAAACTGCACGCCCGTCAGGCGGCCCTTGGCCAACAGCGCGCCGTGCTGCTTAATACGCGGAATGGGATGCGCCGGAGCGTGCATGCCGCAAAACACCACGGCCTCGCCGCAAAGCGCGCCGCACTTGGTGCCGCCGATGTAGAACACGTCGCACAGCTGTGCCAGCTCGGGCAGAGTGATGTCGCACTCGTCGGCTGCCAGCGCATAGGCCAGGCGGGCGCCATCCACAAACAGCGGAATCTCGCGCTTCTGGCACACCGCGTGAATCGCCGCGAGCTCGGCCTTGGAGTACAGCGTGCCGTACTCGGTCGATAGACTCACGTACACGGCGCCCGGGAACACCGTGTGCTCGTAGCTCTCGTTTTCGTAGAACACCTGGATATAGTTCTCGAGATCCTCGGCGTGCATCTTGCCCTCGTAGCCGGGGATGGTGAGCACCTTGTGGCCGCCAAACTCGATGGCGCCCGCCTCGTGGCAAGCGACATGGCCGGTCTCGGCGGCAACGACGCCCTCGTAGGGCGCGAGCAGCATGTCAATCACCGTCGCGTTGGCCTGCGTGCCGCCCACCAGCAAGAACACGTCGGCATCGGGGGCCTGACAGGCCTCGCGAATCAGCTGCTTGGCACGCTCGGTGTGCGCATCGGTACCGTAGCCGGGCTGCGGCTCCATGTTGGTATCGACGAGCGCCTGCAGCACTGCCGGATGAGCACCGTGGGAATAGTCGTTGTTGAACGCGAGCATGGCAATCCTCTCTAGCCGGGCATGGGCCCGATGATTTAAACGCCGCTATTGTACGCCGCCCGGATAGGCAATGCGCGCGGCAAGGCACTCAAGTGCCAGCACCAGGGCAAAGCCGCAGCTCACGTCAGTCAAAAAGTGCGCACCGATCACAATGCGGCCAAAGGCGACGAGCGCCGCAACCGCAGCCGCCGTCCAAAAGACCACGCGACGGCGCGACGGCTTTTCCTTAAAGGACGCCGCAGGAAGCCCGGCAAGCATAATACCGATCGCCGCGTGCGCCGTGTGTCCGCTCGCAAACGACTTAAAGCCGTCCTTGATCACGCCGGCCGCAATATAGCTCCACTTGTCGGTGTTGCCAATCACCCACCACGGCTGAAAAGTGAGCCCCGGCGTGACCTCGATCACGCGCATGCGCGGGCGCGACCACAGCGGCTTGACAACCACGTTGAGGATGATGGCCTGAGCGACCCACACGGCCAGCACCATCAACGCCCAGCGTGTGAGCTCGTCGGGGTCGGTCGCGCGCGTGAGGCGATAGACGATAAGGTTGGCGACGATGACCAGCACAAACGTCAGCACCAACTGAGCCGCGATGAGTTTGCCGCCAACCCTCAGGGACGAAACGATCTCGTAGCCGGTCAGGCCCACGTTGACCAGAACGCCCAGCGCGGCAAGCCACTTGCTCGTCTTGGAATCGGGGCGTGCCGAACGCACGAGCATAACGCCCGCGACGCTCGCCGTCAGCTCAAACGGCAGCTCGCCAGCGGCCTCGATAAAGCGACCGTACATGCTGCCGATATTGAACAGCGCGCTCGAGATCTGATAATCGAAGAAACTGCCCACGCCCAGACAAAGGCACAGGACAACCGCGATCATGGCGACATCTTTCTTATAGATGTATCCGAACATGCTTTCCTTTCGATGGGGTCAGATTGCCCAAATGGGGCGTTTGCAGCGTCGACCCAATTAGTCGTCGTCGCTCGCACCCAGCTGCTGCAGTAGCATGAGCGCGGCCGCCACGGGGCCGGCGCCGTCGTTGGCGTCGAGGCCGCGACCCAGGCCGCTGCCCGCGCCGGCGCCCGCCTTGTAGGGCACCGACAGCTTGCGGCTCTTGGGGAAGTTCACCGCGCCATAGCGATTCTTGAACTCAAAGGCTACCTTCTTGGGAACGTCAACCCCCAGGAAGGTAATGCGTCCGCCGCTGAGCGTGACGCTCTCGAGCCCCAAGCGCTCGCCGCGGATACGGATACGCGCGCGGTTGAACAGATTGAGTCCCGCCAACGGCAGCTCGCCATGCGCGGCCTCGGTCTCTTCCTGCACCTCGTCGATGCTCTCCAGGTCCTCGGCCGCTGCGAGCTTGCGGTACACGAGCACGCGCTGGTCCACCGCCGGCAGGTACTCCTCGGACAAGAAGTAATCGGCCGGCAGATTAATACCCACGCTCGCCGCCTCCACGCCGGCGTCGTCATCGCCGCGCGCCTCGGCCACGGCCTGGCCCAACATCTGCGTAAACAGATCAAAGCCCACGCTCGACAGGTTGCCGTGCTGCTCAGCGCCCATCAGCGAACCGGCGCCGCGAATCTCCAGGTCGCGCATGGCGATACGCATGCCGCTGCCCAGGTCCTGGAACTCGGAAAGTGCAGTCAGGCGCGCCGTGGCCTCCTCGGTGAGCGGCAGCTCGCCCGGGAACATAAAGTACGCGTAGGCCTGCGTGGCAGAGCGACCCACGCGGCCCTTGAGCTGGTAGAGCTGTGCCAGACCCAAGCGCTGCGAGTCCTCGATGATCAGCGTGTTGGCGGTCGCGTTGTCGATGCCGCTCTCCACGATGGTCGTGGCGATGAGCACGTCGATCTTTTTGGTCGCGAACTCAATCATCACGTCCTCGACCTCGCGCGGGCTCATCTTTCCGTGCGCCACGCCCACGCGCGCCTCGGGCGCGGCCTCGTGCACGCGCGCCACGGCGTCGTCGATGGTCTTGACGCGGTTGGACACGTAGTACACCTGGCCGCCGCGGCCCACCTCCAGGCGAATCGCCGCGCTCACCACATCGGGGTCGTACTCCCCCACGTGCACGATCACGGGACGACGCCCAGTCGGCGGCGTGGTGATCAGGCTCATGTCGCGCACGCCGCTCGTGGCCATCTGCATGGTTCGCGGAATAGGCGTTGCCGAAAGCGTAAGCACGTCAATCTGCTCACGCAGGTTCTTGAGCTGCTCCTTGTGCTGCACGCCAAAGCGCTGCTCCTCGTCGATGATTACCAGGCCTAGGTTCTTGGGGTTCACATCGGCCGAAAGCAGACGATGCGTGCCGATGAGCACATCGATCGTGCCCTCGGCAAATGCCTTGAGCGCGCGCTTTTGCTGCGCCGGCGTGCGAAAGCGGCTGAGTACCTCGACTTCAAGGCCAAACGGGGCAAAACGCTCAAAGAACGTCTCGTAGTGCTGCTGGGCCAGAATGGTCGTGGGGCAGAGCACCATGACCTGGCGACCGGAGTCCACGCACTTAAACGCCGCGCGCAGGGCGACCTCGGTCTTGCCAAAGCCCACGTCTCCGCACAGCAGGCGGTCCATGGGCTTGGGCGCCTCCATATCGGCCTTAATGTCAGCGATGGCCTCCAGCTGATCGCGCGTCTCGTCGTAGGGGAAGCTCTGCTCCATCTCGATCTGCTCGGGCGTGTCGGGCGGGCAAGCGATACCGGTAATCGAAGAGCGGCGCGTATACAGATCGACCAGGTCAAACGCCAGCTTTTTGGCGTTCTTGCGCGCCTTGTTGGTGGCGCGCGTCCAGTCGGCGGTGTTGAGCCTGGTCAGGCGCGGCTTGTCGCCGTCGGGGCCAACATAGCGTGTGATGCGGTCAACCTGCTCGAGCGGCACGTAGAGCTTGTCGCCGTCGGCATATTCCAGCAAAAAGTAGTCGCGCTCCTTGCCGCCCACTTCCTGGCGCGCGATCTCGCTAAAGAGCGCGATGCCGTGAGTGGCGTGCACCACGTAGTCGCCCGGCTTAAACGGAAACGTGATCTGCGTAATGTCCACCTTGCGGCGGCTGCGCGCGCGGTTGGCGTCCATGCGGGCGTTGAGGTCGGCGATCGAGAACACGGCCAGGTTGGCATCGGGCACCACCACGCCCTGCGGCAAGGCGGCATCGACAAAGGTCACGCGTCCGCGCGAGATGGTGGGCACGGTGGCGCCGGCGGCAGCCTGGGCGGCACCTGCCTCGAGCGAGCGGGCGTTGAGCGCGTCGGCCTTGCGTTCGCGAATTGCAGCATGAGCATCCTGGCGGACAGCACGATCGGCAGAATCCGCCGCTGCCACGCGCACACAGTCGCCAATAGCGCCCGCGTTTTCGGGCGCGGCCGTCAGCGACTCCTCAAAAGTAATACCCTCATCACCAAAGGTGAGCTCCATCGACTCGCGCGCACCGCGGTCGGGGATGGCAAATACGCAGGCATAGCGCTTGCCCACGACCTCCTGGATGCGCGTCATAAAGCGATTGTCCGAGCCCGCGATGGCCGGCTGCTCAATCTTGAGCTCTGCCGTCACCGCACCGCCGGCACGAATCAAGCTCACATAGTTCAGGCGTTGCTGGGAGCCAAAGTCGAGTTGCTGGGCACGCACGTACAGGCCGTCCAGACGATCGACCCCCGCCTCGCCGGCACGTGCCTCGATATCCTCGTAGGCGCGCAGGCAATCATCGAACAGCGAGCGCGGCTCGGACAGCACCACGAGCGCCTTGCCGATCACATGCGACAGCGGGCTCACGGTCTGGCCGTACATCACCGGCAAAAAGCGGTCGAGCTCAGGCGTGACGATGCGCGCATCCACCATCTCGAGCAGCGCCGCCAACTTGCTGTCGTCCTGGCTGGCGCGGTAGAGCGCCACATGCATGTTGTGGACGGCCTCGTCGGTGAGCGCCAACTCGCGGCACGGGAAGATCTCGATGCTGTCCTCGTTGCCGATAGTTTGGCCCGTGGAGCTCACCATGCGGCGGATGCGGTCGATCTCGTCGCCAAAAAACTCAATGCGCACGGGCGCCTTTTCCTGCGCGGGAAACACCTCGACGGTATCGCCGTGCACACGGAACAGGCCGGGCGCGTCGGCGGCGCCGGCATTGGTGTAGCCCATGCCCACCAGACGCTGCGGCACCTCGTCAAAGGGAATCTCCTCGCCCACCGCAAAAGTAGTGGACTCCCAGTAGCGACTCTCGACCGGCGGCACGCAGCGCAGCAGTGCGCGGGCCGAGGCGACCATGATGCAGTTGTCCCCGCGCGCGATGCGCCCGAGCGCCTCGCAGCGCTGGGCCACCACGGCATCGTCGGGCGCCTGCTCACGCCATGGATAGTCTTTGCGCTCGGGAAAGCGGCACACATGCGCCAGACCCACATAGGCGGCCAGGCTGCGCGCGGCGCGATCGGCCGCGTCCTCGCCGCTCACGATGTAGACCGTGGGACGCGGACGGCGCGCAAACTGAGCTGCCGCCATGAGCGTGCGGCCCGACTGCGACACGGCCAGCGTCACGTCCTCGCCGGCATCGAGTCCGGCCTCGACGGTCTGCAGCGCCTCGGCAGTGTAGAGCTGCGCGGCTATACGGTGAATGAGCATGCTGTTCCTCCGGCATCGCAACGCCAAAAGCCCGCCGGGGCAAGCTCGGCGGGTCGTACGTCAAATACATTGTCTGTCATGGTAGCGCATGGAGAGGACTCCGGCTCAAGGGCAAACCCAGCCCCGCAAAAAACGCCAGACGAAGATGCGTTCCGCCCTACCCCGCCACGCGCACGCTGGGGCACAAATCTGCCAGCGGACACTCGTCACACTTGGGTTTGCGGGCGTCGCAGATCTCGCGACCAAAGGTGATCCACTGATGGTTGACCGACTCCCAATACTCGTGCGGCAAAATCTTGAGCAGATCCTGCTCGGTCTTGAGCGGTTCCTTGGCATGCGTCTTGGGACTCAGCATCAGGCGGTGCGCAATGCGGTTGACGTGCGTATCCACCGCGATGCCTTCCACGATGCCGTACCCCACGTTGAGCACGATGTTCGCCGTCTTGCGTCCCACGCCCGGCAGCTTCACGAGTTCCTTCATGTCGGCCGGCACCTCGCCGTCATAGTCGGTGACGATCATCTGCGCGGCCTCGACGGCATGCTTGGCTTTGCTCTTGTAGAAGCCGAGCGACTTGATGGTGTCCGCCACGTCAGCTACGCTCGCCCCGGCCATGGTCTCGGGCGTGGGCCACTGGGCAAACAGCCGCGGCGTCACTTTGTTGACCTGCGCATCGGTCGTTTGCGCCGAAAGCAGCACCGCGATCAGCAGGCGGAAGGGATTCTCGTGGTCCAAAAAGCACTCGACCGGGCCATAGCGACGGTTGAGGCGCTCACACACCTCGATGGCGCGCTCGCGCTTGGCGGCATTGGTCTCGCGTGGCATAACGACTCCTCGGCTCAACGGCACAATAAACTTATGGGCACAATTGTCCCACGTCCGAGACGTTTACGCCTCCAAGAATGCGCCGGTCTGACGGCTCCACAGGTTCGCGTACTCGCCGCCCGCCTCGACGAGCTGCACATGCGTGCCGTCCTCGACGATCTCGCCATCCGCCAGTACCACGATGCGGTCGAGCGCCGCCACGGTGGAAAGGCGATGCGCCACCACAATGGAGGTGCGGCCGCGCATCAGGTTCTCGAGAGCTTCCTGCACCAGCGCCTCGGACTCGCTGTCCAGGGCAGAGGTCGCCTCGTCGAGCACCAGAATCGGCGCGTCGGTGAGAATCGCGCGGGCGATGGCCACGCGCTGACGCTGGCCGCCCGAGAGCTTGACGCCGCGCTCGCCCACCATGGTGTCAAAGCCACGAGGCAAGCGGTCGATAAACTCCAGGGCGTTGGCCAGGCGCGCAGCCTCGCGAATCTGCTCATCAGTGGCGTTGGGACGACCGTAGGCAATGTTTTCTCGAATGGAGCGGTGGAACAGCAGCGCTTCCTGCGGCACGTAGGCAACCTGGCGGCGCAGGCTCTGCTGCGTGCAGCGCGAGACATCCTGACCGTCCACGAGCACGCGGCCGCCCTGGACATCGTCCAGGCGCAGCAGCAGCTTGGTGAGCGTCGTCTTACCCGAGCCCGATTTGCCCACCAGGCCCACGCGCTGGCCCGCCGCCACATGAAGTGTCAGGTCATCGAACACGTTCTCGCCCGCCGCAGCGTCACGGTACGCAAAGCTCAGGTGCTCAAAATCAATCGCGCCCTCGCTCACCTTGAGCTCGGGGGCATCCGGGTCGTCTGCCACCAAGCGTGGCTCGTCCAGCACGCGCGTCATCTCGGCCGCATCGCCCAAAGCGCGGTTGATACGCTGCATCATGGAACTCACGTAGTTCAGACGCATGGTGAGGTTATACGTGTAGGTAAAGATCATGACGAGCGAGCCGGCCGAGATGCCAAACCACGCGTTGCCGCCCGCCACGAACACACTCACCACGGCCATGGTGATGACGATAAGGCCCGAGGTCGTAAAGTTGCGCTGCATCATGGCGTGCATCGATACCGTTTCGGCATCGCGCGCGGCACGGTCGGCGGCATCGAACAGGTCGCGCTCAAAGTCCTCGCGCCCGCAGGTCTTGACAGCCAGGATGTTCGTGACCGCGTCGGACAGCACGCCCGAGAGCTTGTTTTGCGCGGCGGACGTCGCGGCCGAAAGCGGCATGATGTGCTTGTACATAAGCCAGACAAACGCGATGTAGACGACCATGATGCCCACCAGGATCACGGTAAATGTGGGCACCACCGGAGCGAGCGCCGTCACCGTGCAGACAACCGAGGTGATGGTGGGAATGAGCGAATACACCGTCACGTCGACCAGACCCGTGTAGCCGCTCATAAAACGGCTCGTCTGGCTCACGAGCGATCCGCCAAAGCGGCTGGTGTGGAATGTCATGGATTGATTGGAGAGCGTGTCAAAGCACAGGCGCGCCAGGTGATAGTTGCCCGCAATCTCGAGCTTGTAGACGGTGTAGTCCTGTAGCTTGGAGAGAATCTGACCCACCAGGTTGACGAGCACGAGCGCCAAAATGTAGGGACCGAAGACCTCAAACACCTGGTCGCCCGCTACGGGGCCGGCCTGGACACGATCGACGATGAGGGCCATAACGTAGGTGTTGGCAAACGTGAGCAAAAAGATGTAGCCCGCCGACGAGAACACCGAGAGAAAGACGATCAGCGGCTGCGTGCGCGTGACATCCCAAAAACGCTGCAGCGTGCGGCGCACGGTTGAGCGTTTGAGCGGGCTGGTGCTTCTCTGAGACATGGGCTTCCTTTCGCGTCTGATAGGGCGAAAGGCCATTGTTGCACATTAAAGTGCGCTTTAGGCAAGTGCGTTGTGAAACACGGCGGGGCGCCTGCGCAGACGCCCCGCCGTCAAGTGCCGCTAGTCCTCGTCTTCTTGGTCTGCGAGCAGGCCCGCGGACGTAAGTCCCAAGATCTCGTCGGCCTCTTTGGCATCTTCCAGCGCGTCGATATCCTTGAGCTTGCGCTCCATAACGTTGGTGCGCGTGGTGATGATGCCCTCGACCGTTTTGCCCGCGGTCTCGATCTGCTGCTGGGCGCGGCGCAGCGCCGCTTGATAGCGCGGCAGCTCGGCCTTGACGGCGGAAAGCACGCGTAGCACGTCGTCGGTGCGTCTTTGCAGCTTAAACGTCTGGTAGCTCATCTGCAGGCTGTTGAGGATGGCCGCCATGGTGCTGGGACCGGCAACGTTGACGTGATAGTCGCGGCCCAGGGTCTCGATAAGCCCAGGGCGCGTGACGATCTCGGCGTACAGGCCCTCAAACGGAACGAACAGAATGCCAAAGTTGGTGGTCGCGGGCACGCTCAGGTACTTTTCGCAGATGTCCTTTGCCTCGCGCTTCACCATGGTGTCGAGCGTCTTGCGCGCGGCGGCGACGGCCTCCGCGTCGCCCGACTCCTGGGCGTCGAGCAAATGCTCATACGCATCGCCCGGGAATTTGGAGTCGATTGGCAGCAGCACGGGGTCGCCCTCGTCTACCGGCAGCTTGACGGCAAACTCAACGCGCTCCGAGGCGCCGGGCTTGGTGGCGACGTTTTCCAGATACTGGTCGGGCGTAAGGATGTCCGCCAGGATCGCGCCCAGCTGCACCTCGCCCAAAATGCCACGCGCCTTCACGTTGCCCAGCACGCGTTTAAGGTCGCCCACGCCGGTGGCAATGGACTGCATATCGCCCAACCCCTTGTACACAGCCTCGAGCTGGTCGCTCACCTGCTTAAACGATGCCGACAGACGATCGTTGAGCGTGCGGGAGAGCTTCTCGTCCACCGTCGCGCGCATCTGATCGAGCTGCGCGTTGTTGTCCTTGCGGATGGCGCCCAGCTGGGCATCGACCGTCTCGCGCACCTTGTCCAAGCGGTGCTCGATGCCTTCGCGGTTGGCGCCAAGCTGTTGGGCCGTCTCGCGGCGCAGGTCGTCCATGCGGTCGCCGGCCTGCGAGAACTCACGCGCGATGGTCAGGTAGCGTTGCTGCTCCACGGCCGCATCGGTCGTCTGCTGCTGCGCGATGGCGTTTGCGGTGCGTCGGGTTTCGGCCAACGCGACGTTGAGGGTATCGAGTGTACTGTTGGCCTGCTCGAGCGCCGCGAGCGTCTCGGCGTCGCTGTCGCCACGCTCCCGCAGCTCGGCACGAAGACCTTTAAGCTGCAGGGCGCAAGCCACAGCAACCCCCACCGCCACCAAGGCAATCACAACAAGCACAATATCAATAGCAGACATAAACTCCGCCCAACAAACCCAATCGAGCACCAATCAAAAACCGCGATTAATCTTACCCTGTCAAACGCAGCTCATGTCCAATCGAGCGCAGACAAGTTACCTTTGCGCTATGGGTGCTGGTCTGCTAGCTCTCCCAGCTGGCGCGGATAGTTGCTGCGACATCCCCCAAGCGCTGACCAAGAGCTGCCAAGTGCTGAAGTACCTCATTGGGCGAGGCGCCGTTGAGAATGCACGTGAGGGCATATGAGGCCAAGAAGATTGTCGCGAGCCCCAGCGGAATCAGCACGATCATCGCCAGCGTACGCAGGCGCTGGGCCCAGCGACGGTGACGTGCACGACGTTTATCGAACGCGAGCTCCTGTGCATATGAATCCTGCTGTACGGAATAGGCCTCTGGCGCCGATTCACACCCGGGCACAGCTGCAGGTACAGCAGCGGGCACGACATTTTGCGCAAAGGGCTGGGCTGCCGCCCCTTGCATTTGCATCTCCATGAGCCGTTGCTGCTGACGCAGCATGCGCTCAGCTTGTTGCTGCGGAGTCTCAAGAAACAGATCCATGCTGGCCTCCAAAATCGGAGCATTCGACGCTTACGACCAGCATCCCGCACCGCCATGACCGCGACAACGCAATCGCCGGCAATAGCCACAAAGTTTCTTTTGCTCAAAAGCCGTCGAAAAGCTCAACAACTCCCCTACCAGCACTTTCTCTGAGCTTTTTTCGCCAGCAATCTTTTGGCCTTCCACTCTTACGCCAACTGACCAAAATCTAACCAAAAACTTGACGAAAATTGTGAAGACCGGGACCCCACAAAAACGTGCCGCCCCAAAAAGGGGCGGCACACAACCTTTTTTATCAGCTTTTCTGTATCGAGCACGCGACGACCCAACGCCGGAGCGCAAGGCGGGGAAATACCTTTGCCTCGCGCGACTCTGCGAAGCCGTGAGCGAGAGGGAAAGGTATTTCCCCGCCCTGCGCTCCGCAGCAGCCAGCGCCAAGCGCTAGTAGTTCACCACCTGCTCCTCAAAGTACGCCTTGGGGTGGTTACACACCGGGCACACCTCAGGTGCCTCGGCACCAACGTGCAGATGTCCGCAGTTCAGGCACTTCCACACCTTTACGCCCTCGCGCTCAAACACCTCGCCCGACTCAATGCGCTCGACGAGCTTGTTGTAGCGCTCCTCGTGGGCCTTCTCGACGGCGGCGACGCCACGGAACTTCTCGGCGATCTCGGCAAAACCCTCCTCCTCGGCGGTCTTGGCAAACTCGTCATACATCGTGGTCCACTCGTAGTTCTCGCCCGCGGCGGCGTCGCGCAGGTTGTCCAGAGTGCCCGGAACGGCGCCGTCGTGCAGATATTTAAACCACAGTTTGGCGTGCTCGGACTCGTTACCCGCCGTCTCGGCAAAGATATTCGAGATCTGAACGTAACCGTCCTTTTTAGCCTTGGATGCATAGTAGCGATACTTGGTGTGCGCCTGGGACTCACCGGCAAAAGCGGTCTCAAGGTTCTTCTTGGTTTGGGAGCTCTCAAAATCCATAGGTGTACTTCCCTTCAATACATGCCGCCCATAGGCTTTGAGCGGCCTTATTTTATGGTACCCCCTGCCGAAAATCTAAACCTTACAATCCTGTTCTTCAGATTTGCACGGGCTAAATGCTCAGCCAGCGATCGCCCTCGGCTCGGCAAAAGCCCTCACGCTCCAGGTCAGCTAGAATACCCGCGATCAAGTCGCACTCGACCGGCCCGCGACCGGCTGCCGCTTCCATCTCGTTAACGCCCACCACGGTATCAGCAAGCGTAATCCCCGCCGGCTGGCCATCGCGCGCTGCCAGCAACATACGCACGATATGCGCGCGCTTTTGGCGACGTGAGCCCTCAAACTTTGATTGACGGCTATAGCCCGCCGACCGCCTGGACGGATTGGGCAACGTCTTTTTTAGATATGCGCCGTAATCCAGCAACGCGTAATACCACGCGCGCGGCGTGTCGGCATCATCGAGCGGCACGGCAAAGGGAGCGATCTCGTCGGTCGCCGCACCGGGGGCCGCCGGACAGGCGGCTTGGATCAGCGGCACCAGCTCGCGATCGGGAACAGCCGGCATATCGGGAAAGAAGTGATGCAGAAAGACCGTGCGCACGTTGGTCTCCAGATACACGCCCGGAAGATCAAACGCAAACGACCGGATACCTTGCGCCGTTGCCGGGCCAATACCAGGCAGAGCGACCAAGTCACGCGTCTCGTGCGGAAACTCCCCGCCCCAATCCTCTACGACCCGTTGAGCGGCCCCGTGAAGCGCCAGAGCGCGTCGGTTGTAGCCCATGCCCTGCCAAGCGTCCAAAACATCGGAAGGCGCGGCCTGGGCAAGCGCCTGCACGGTCGGAAAGCGATCGAGCCACGCCGGCATACGCGTCTCCACGCGTGGTACCTGTGTTTGCTGCAGCATGACCTCAGAAAGCCAAATGATGTACGGATCGCGCGTGCGGCGCCACGGAAGGTCGCGATAACGCAGGACCCCTTCCGAACGAATCATCGAACGAAAGGGGTCCTGAATCATATCTATGCTCCTTATGCGGCGCTATTCCTCCCGGCAAGCGCACGCGCAGGTGGCGTACTCGGGAAACGCTTCGCGGTCGGCGAATTTGGGATCGACGGCCGGGAACTGGCGGTGAGCGACGATGTCGCCGAGCGAAACGGAATCGAGGTAATCGCGCATCAACGCTTGAGCTCCGGCCCACAGGGGATGATAGCAGCACGTGCCCATGCGTGCACAGTCGCCATCGGGTGCGGTGCAATCATTCATAACCATAGGGCCCTGAACGGCCTCGACGACCTGGCGGATGGTGACGTCGTCCGGACTGACCTTGAGACGCATGCCACCGTGGACGCCACGCAGGCTCTCCACAATACCGGCCTGGACCAAACCGTGCTGAATCGAGCGGGCAAACGAATACGGAACATTGACCTCTTCGGCAGCGGTGCGAACAGAAAGCAAACGCTCCGGATCCTCGGCAAGCATCGCCAGCATACGAAGGGCGTAATCAGTCTTCCTCGATATGTCCATTTTTCCCCTTTCAAGGAATACGAACAGCTCGAACGAGCTCCGGGGCCGGGCTTGTGTCGAGACGCTAAATGACCGCAGGACATCCAAATGGTAAATCGGATATCCACTGAGTGCCGCGCTTGGAGCGAAATGCATCAGATGCGGCCTACAGTGCAATTTAGTATAACCTAACCCCCTGTCTCGTTGAACAGGTGTTGCGCAACAAAGCTGTTGTTCAGACAGATAGACTTATTAGATTTTACTTGCGTTCCCGAAGGCGCGGGGATTCTGGGCGAAGATGCGCCAGGGCGATCGTTCTATCGAAACAAAGTGCATCAAACGCAAAAAGCCACGTCCGAAGACGTGGCTTTAATTGCGTTGGCGGGAAGTACGGGGCTCGAACCCGCGACCTCCGACGTGACAGGCCGGCGCTCTAACCAAACTGAGCTAACTCCCCAGGCAGGCGTTCGCGTTTGTTTCCGCTCGCGTGCGCTGCGGGGATTAGTATACACAGAAGTCTGTCCGGCGCGCAACAACTTTTTTGAAAAAATTTTTCGGTCCCTCCGGGAGGGTCTCCGGGGCCGGCGGGCGCGGGTTAAGCTTGCTGCTCTACAGTCCTGCGCAAGACGGAAAGCACATTAAGTGCTTTCCTTTGC
>CADFMD010000007.1 GCA_902835305.1 Coriobacteriaceae bacterium | reverse complement strand
CGAACGGCGCGTTTGATTGGTGAAACTGGTGAAAATTAGATTGACGCTAACAGTGAGGTCGGTCAGGGCGTCCAGGCGGGGCGACGCGAGGCTCAAGTCCCTGCTGATCTTCTCGTGCAACAGCCTGGTGAGGTCGTCGGGGCGCTACGGCGAGTACTACCGGGCCTGCAGGGCGCGGGGCATGGGGCACGGGCGGGCGCTCAAGGCCGTCGCGAGGAAGCGGCTCAGGGCGATATACGCCGTGATGCGCGACCGGGTGCCCTACCGGGAGTAGCCCCGACGGTTGACAAAACTATAGGAACACCCAATGACTAAGTTAGGCGATGTGGAGGGGGTTGGCGGCGTCGACGGCGTCAGGAGCAGCGGGACCATCAGGGGCAGCGTCTGCCGGGTCCTCGTCGGGGGTCTCGATCTGCTTGATCATGACCTCCTGGCCCTGCAGCAGGTATGTCTCGCCGCTGCCGCAATAAGGGCAGGTCTTGCCGTGCTCGACCGTCGCGTAGTCGCGGCCGCACGCACCGCAATGTGTCACGGCTTCAACGGGCTCCACGATAAGCTCCGAGCCCTCGGTGATAGGCTTTTTATCTGCTGCCCAGCGCCAAGCGTCGAGCAGCAAGTCGGGAACGACGCCCGAGACCTCGCCCAACAGCAACGTCACGCTCGAAACGCGACGCACGCCATGAGCGCGCGCCACGTTCTCGACATCGCGAATAATGTGATAGACGATTCCGAGCTCGTGCACTTTTTCCTCCGCCGTTCCCGTTATGACTACTTACTTGCGACCGAATTTAATCTTGATGGCACGCTTGAGTGCGTACTTGCCCAAGCTGGGGAGCTTTTGCTCGTATTTGACCATCGTGGAGCACTCGGGGCGGTCGCGATCAAGATGGATGGCGTCGAATGCGCACTTGGTGGTGCACAGGCCGCAGCCAATGCACTTGTTGGGGTCGACGATCGAGGCGCCGCAGCCCAGGCAGCGGGCGGTCTCTGCGCGCACCTGCTCCTCGGTAAAGGTCTCGACGTACTCGCTAAACGGCGCAGCCTTCTCGCGTTCGCGGTCCACATGCGCAACCTCGCGGCTCGCGTTGTCGTAGCTCTCGAGCACAACGTCGTTGCGGTCGAGCGCGGTGTAGCGGCGCTGGTTGCGGCCGATGGTGAGCGTGGAGCCCGGCTGCACAAAGCGATGGATGGACACGGCGGCCTCGTGACCGGCGGCGATGGCATCGATGGCAAAGCTCGGACCGGTATAGACGTCGCCGCCCACAAAGATGTCGGGTTCGGCGGTCTGGTAGGTCTGGGGATCGGCAAGGGCGCCCTGACCACGGCCAAGCTCCACCTTGGAGCCAGCCAGCAGGTCGCCCCACACGATGGACTGGCCGATGGACATGACCACGCGGTCGGCATCGACGCGGCGCAGGTCGTTCTCGTCGTACTCGGGCGCAAAACGGCCCTCGTCATCGTAGACGCGCGTGCAGCGCTTAAAGGTGATGCCGCACACACGGCCGGCCTCGTCCAGATGGACCTCCTTGGGGCCCCAACCGCAACTGATGTGCGCGCCGTCCTCGATGGCCTCGCGACGCTCTTCCTCGCTGGCGGGCATCTGCGCCTCGCTCTCCAGGCAGAACATCTCAACGTGCTCGGAACCCAGACGGCAGGCGTTGCGGGCAACGTCGATGGCCACGTTGCCGCCGCCCACCACGATGGTGCGGCCGGGCAGCGCATCGATCTTGCCACTGTTGACCTCGCGCAAAAAGTCGACGGCCACGGTCACGTCCTCGGCGTCCTCGCCCGGAATGCCGGCAAGGCGGCCGCCCTGGCAGCCAATGGCAACGTAGAAGGCCTTAAAGCCCTGCGCGCGCAGCTCGTCGAGCGTCACGTCGCGGCCGACTTCCACGCCATAGCGAAACTCGGCACCCATCAGGCGAATGACCTCGACCTCCGCCTCGATAACATCCTTCTGCAGCTTAAAGCTGGGAATGCCATAGGTGAGCATGCCACCCGGGCGCTCGTTTTTCTCGAACACGACGGGCTTATAGCCCTTCTCGGCCAGATAAAAAGCGCAGGACAGACCAGCCGGACCGGCACCGATGATGGCAATCTTCTGGTCGAAGCCGCCAGCACGCGTCGGGGTCACCACGGGCGGGACATAGCGGGTCGCTGCGTCCAGATCGCGCTGGGCGATAAACTTCTTGACTTCGTCGATAGCCACGGCGGCGTCCACACGACCGCGGGTGCAGGCATCCTCACAGCGGCGATTGCACACACGGCCGCAGATAGCGGGCAGCGGGTTCTCGCGCTTAATGAGTGCTAGGGCCTCGTCATAGCGACCCTGCGCCGCGAGCTTCAGATAGCCCTGAACGGCAACGTGCGCGGGGCAGGCCGTCTTGCAGGGAGCGGTGCCGGACTCATGCGTCTCGATACGGTTGTCGTTGCGGTAGTTGGGCGACCACTTGGTGTGGTCCCACTTGGTGGCATCGGGCAGCTCCTGGCGCGGATACTCGGGCACCTGTCCGCCAGCCTTTTTGCTACAGAGCTTCTGGCCCAGTTTGGCGGCGCCGGCCGGACACACCTCAACGCAGCGACCGCAGGCCACGCACTTGTCCTTCTCGACCTTGGCGACGTAGGCCGAGCGCGACAGGTTGGGCGTGTTGAACAGCTGCGAAGTGCGCAGGGCGTAGCACACGTTGACGTTGCAGTTGCAGATGGCGAAGATTTTGTTCTCACCGTCGATGTTGGTGATCTGGTGCACAAAGCCGTTGTCCTCGGCCTGGCGCAGGATGTCGTAGACCTCCTCGCGCGTCACATAATGGCCGCGGTCGGTCTCGACCACGTAGTCGGCCATATCGCCCACGGCGATGCACCAATCGGCCGGGTCGTCGGCGCAGCCCTCTCCCATCACGCGACGGCTCGCGCGGCAGCTGCAGGTGCTAGCGGCATACTTACCTTCGTATTTGTCGAGCCAATGCTCGATATGCTCGATCGGCACCGAGGTGCTCGCGGCATCGATGGCCTTCTCGACCGGAATGACATGCATGCCGATGCCGGCACCGCCGGGCGGCACCATCGGCGTGGCCTTGGACAGCGGTCCCTTGGACGCCTGCTCAAAGAACTTGGCATAGACCGGATGCTCCTCGAGCTGGCTCACGCGCATGTTGAGGAACTCGGCGGAACCCGGCACCAGCATGGGCAGCACCCACTGCTTGGCGCGCTCGGGGTTTTCCCAGTTGTACTCGAGCAGACCCGTGTAGCTCATGTCGTCGAGCATTTTTTCGATATCGGCCTCGGGCATGCCGGTGAGCTTGACCATCTCGGGCAGCGTATAGGGACGGCGCATCTTCATCTTGCAGAGCACTTCGGCCTGCTCGTCGGTTGCGGCCTCGGCAAACGACCAGTACTCGTAGCCCAGCAGCTCGTCGCGGTGCAGCAGGCGGTTGGTGCAGTGCTCACACAGTTTGACGATGGCCTCGCGCGGATGCTCCGGTATCGGCGGCACGAACTCCGCGCCGATATCGGGCTCGGTATAGCTAATCCCCGGTCCGTTGAGAATCATAGTCGTCCCTTCTCTTGCCACAGCCCGGCGAGACCGCGGCGCCCCTCTTTGTACGGGTTCGACATGCCCCCATGCCGTTCACCCGCTATTGTTGACATTGTGTCAAAAACAGTATTGACGAACCGTCAACAATATTCAAGACTGTTAGGCGAACGGTCAGGCAAAAGAGGATGAAAGGCGGCAAAACATGGGCAACAACGCAGCAGATATCTCTGTGGTCGATGCCGTCCCCGCATCCGATAGCGCGGCAAAACGCCTGACGGGCGACGAGCGCCGTCGCGAGATCCTCGCCGCTGTGCGCGCCGTGAGCGCCGAGCTTGGTGTGTCCCATCTTTCGGTATCGGCCGTGACCAAGCGGGCTGGCTGCACGCGTTCGCTGTTCTACCACTACTTTGCCGATATGGATGCCGCCGTCACCGCCGTTATGGACGAGGCAATCGACGGCTTTATCGCCGAGCTCGAGCAGTGGAACGCCAGCCGCACGGTTGGCGACATCGAAGGCGCACTCGACACCGTTGCTCCGCTCTTTAAGCGCCTGGTCGTGAGCGGCCACGAGTTGCCGAGCACGCTCACCTCGAGCAGCGGCGCGCTCTACGGCGGCTTTTTGCACAACGTGGTCCAGCGCGTGGCGCAGTATATCTGCGATACCACCGTGGTGGATTTTGTCGCCCATCACGAGCTACGCATCGACCATGTCTACGAGACGTTCTACACCCTCATCATGGGGCTGCTGATGTATATCCGCACGCACCCCGATGCGCCCGACGAGACAGTCAAGGAAATCATCGCCTCGACGCTCCATATCGAGGGCTATACCGCCAAGTATCAGGAGCGCAAGCCCCAGAACTGACGACATTTGGCCAAACTGCCCGCGATCAGAAGAGGGGCCGCGGGCTTGTGAAAGGAGAGCAGCATGCTGTTCGATGTTTGGGGTAGCAATACCCTTATCCACTGGGCCGGCTGGGCCATGGTCTTTATTGGCCTGATCGTGCTCAACGAGGTCGGCCGCCGCACCAAGCTGGGCGCGGCCATCATCTTTGGCGTGGCTCCGCTGGCCATGACCATCTACTGCGTCGCTATCGCCATCGGCGTCTCACAGGGTGCCGAGTGGGCGCTCACCAACCCCACCCATGTGTACCAGAACAGCTGGTTCCACTACGCCAAGGTATACGCGGCGCTGGCCGGTTGCTGGGGCTTCATTGCCATTAAGTACCAGTGGGGCAAGATCGGCAAGGCGCATTGGTTCCGCGCGTGGCCGTTTGTGATCGTCGCCATCAACATCATGATCGCCGTCGTGTCCGACTTTGAGAGCGCCTATCACTTCTTTGTCCTGGGCGAGTCCACCTGGGTCACCTCCGAGGGCGCCACGCAGCTCGCCGGCTGGAACAACGTGTTCAACGGCATCGCCGGTATCATCAACATCTTCTGCATGACCGGTTGGTGGAGTGTCTACGCCTCTGAGGACAAGACCGACATGCTGTGGCCCGACATGACCTGGGTCTACATCATCGCCTACGATATCTGGAACTTCTGCTACACCTACAACTGCTTGCCCACCCACTCCTGGTTCTGCGGCTTTGCACTGCTGCTGGCGCCCACCGTCGCCGCCTTTATCTGGAACAAGGGCGGCTGGATCCAGAACCGTGCCTTTACGCTGGCTATTTGGTGCATGTTTGCCCAGGTATTCCCGTACTTCCAGGAGGAGTCCATCTTTGTGACCCACTCCACGCTCGACCCCGGCGCCGCTACCGCGGTCTCGATCGCCGCGCTGGTCGCCAACGTCGCCGCGATCATCTACATCGTCTACCGTGCCAAGAAGCTCGGCCGCAATCCCTACAAGCAGGACGTCTTTGAGGGCACCAGCGATTGGGAGAAGGCTACCGCTCGCCGCGCCAAGGTTGATTACGCGCACGCCGAGTAACATGCCCGGCGCAAACGCCGCTTGAATGTGAAGCAGCATAGCCGGCTCCGCGCAACTCAACGCATTGCAGAGCCCCCGGAATGTGATTCGTCCGCGTTCCGGGGGCCTTTTGCTGCCGCGAGGATGCGGCCGAACGATGCGCTCAGGTTAAATCGGATCTTATATTTCGTATGCGCTTTATATGGCTCCATTTTTGGGTACAGTGTTGAGCCGATATTGCATTGGGGGATATATGAGCGATGAGACGTATGGCCGCGAGGATGCGGCCCAGGATGCGGAAGCATGTGCCGAAGCCCTGGAGAGCCTTGACCGGATCGCGCTAGACGAGCTCTCGTTTAGCGATTCGGTCGTCGACGCGCAAGACGAGGTGCACGAAGACACTGAGGACGAAGGCGGCGACGCCAAAGACGCTCCTGACGAAGCCGAAGAGGACGATAGCGAGGCCGACGACCAGCCCGAATCCGACACGGGCGAGGAAACCGTCTTGCTCGACAGCTTACCGGCCGAAGATTCGCTGACTCGCGAGCTTCCTGGCCTGGGTTCCGCACCAGCCGTGGATGAGACCATCGCCATGGGCGATATTCCCCTGCCGTCCGTTCCCTCGGCACACGAAGCCGAGGTCCGCCATCGCAAGATGTCGCCCAAGCGCCGCAATCTGATGGTCGCCGGTGTCGTGGCCGTCGCGCTCGTCGCCGGCGGTGCAGGCTATGCTGCCTGGAACGGATATCAGCAAGAGCAGGCTGCCGCTGTCGCCGCCAATGCCCACACGATGATGTCGGTGCAGATTGGCGTGCATGCCGCGGGCCTCGACTGTTCCACCAGCTCTAAGATTCCCGTACAGGTGAGCGGTCAGGACGCTGATGGCTCATCCGTGAGCGAAACGCTCTATGTTGACGAGCACGGCCGCGGCATCAAACTGCTGCCCGGCGATTACACGCTCTCCATCGCTGCCTCTCCCATCGCGGCCGACGGCACCATCTATACCGTCCCGACCACCAAGGCGCAGGTCACGATCAAGAGCGACGGACAGGACCTAAGCAGCCAGGCCGCCTTTAAGCTCAAGGTGCCTTCGGCCGACACGGTGACTGACGACCAGATCGATGCCGCCGCCAAATATGCCGAGGAGGGAGGCGCGAGCTCCGCCGCCACCGCCAAGGTGCTCCAGCAGGCGGCAACCGCGCGGCGCGGCGCCGCCGTCAATGCCGTGAGCGCGCAAAAGGCACAGGCGGCCCGTGATGCCGACGCCCGCCACAAGGCAACCGACCTCTACCAGCTCGATATCCCCGTCGAGTGGTACGGCAAGGTCGAGACTTGGCAAAATGGCAGCACGCTATGCATCTATCTTGCCGGCGACAGCGATACACCGATTGTGACGCTCGTCGCAGTGCGCGAGGGCGAGAGCTTTACGCCCGATGAGGGCGATACGGTTTTGGGTGCGGCCAACCTAGGCAACGGTTATACCGTCTACGCCAGCGGTCCCGTCTATCCGTACGTGGTGCCCCAGACCATCAACGGACGGACGCAGAATCCCGTGTCGACCTACCCTATGGACTCGGCCATTGAGCTTGTCGAGCTCACGACCGGCAACCGCTACACCTATAGCCAGATCAAGAACGTACTGGTCGGCAAAGACGGCAAGGCCGACGCTGCGACCAAACTCGAGACCGACTACCTCGCCCAGATTCTCCTGCCGAGCATCAAGGCCCAGGACTAGCGGACCATGACACCTGAGTCCTGGCCTCGCAAATCCATAGACGATTAGGAAAGGAGCCACTTCCATGCGGGCACAGCATGTACCACGCCGTGTTTGCATGGAATATCGGCCTGCTCATCCATGGTAACGATTACCGACTCGCCAAGATCAAACTGGGCCATCGCGGCATCGAGCGCGGCAATTTCGCGCTCGCGCGTTTTCTCGCTTGTCATATCCACACTTACCTGAATCAGGCCGTAAGCCTGCATGAGCAGTGCATCCCCAGCCACAAAGTCCACCTCATGGCTTTTATTCTTATCTTTAATCAGCAGGCGGCAAACCGAACCGGGCCGCACGGCGGGGGTCCTTCTTCTGAGCGCATTGAACACCGCGGTCTCGAGCCTCTGACCATGATCCAATGCCGATGCGGGGGAGAACGCTCCGAACATCGCAGGATCGACGGCGTAGACCTTAGACGCAGACCGCGTATTATTTGCAAGCGAACGCGTGAACTCCGGCACCGAAAACAGCAGGTAGGCGTCCTCGTAATACTCAAGTAAGTCGCTGAGCGTATTTCGACTGACGGATATCTGTCTGCTCTTGAACTCGTTGTACACTTTGTTCACTGACAGCTCTCGTCCCGAAGATGCCATGCACCGCGCCAGAAACAGCGAGGCCAAACGGGGGTTCTTGACGTCGTAACGTTCAACGACGTCCATGGCGACCGTTCGCGACGCATATTCCTGTAGCAGCTGAATCGCGTCTGCGGGCGTCTGCTCAAGTGTCGCGATGAATCCCCCTCGCTCGAGATATCCGATCAGATGATGTCGAAGCAGTGCTGCATCGCTCGATGAAAAGGGTGCATCCGGCTCAGGAACGCTCCCCGTCTTATATCGGACGTATTCCGAAAAACTCAACGGAAAAAGCTCTCGCACAAGAGAACGGCCCCTGAACTCGCTCTTAAGTTCTGAGGACAGCATCTTAAAAGAAGATCCCGTCACGTAAACGGTCGCCTTCTCCGTATCGACCACGCGTCGCAGAAACGCACCCCATTCGGGTATTTCCTGGATCTCGTCAAAGAAAAGGTAGGCGCCCTCGCCTCGAGCAGCAGGATATAGTGCATAGAATGTATCGAGCACGTCCGCTAGTAGCGATGGCTCATACGGACGCAAGCGCTCATCCTCAAAATTGAAATATAGCATCCGGTCAAGCTCGACGCCTTGGCCCTGAAGCCGCCGTATCTCCTGATACAGGCGATACGTCTTTCCACAACGACGGGCGCCCACAATCACATATACGATGTTGTCGCGCTTTGGCTCCTGCGGGTTGCCCAGATCAAGGTCGCGCTCAAAGACCTGCGGAATCCCCTGTTGCTCAAAGTCCTTTATTTTTTGAGCCACCAAGTCGTTGAATGCCATAATTCTCCAATCTTGCTCTCCTGCTAATCAAGATTATAACGATTCTTGATTAGCAGGAGAGCAAGATTATGCGTATCTTGATTAATGGATAAGCAAGTTTTCTATTAGTGGCCCCTCCCGGAGGATATCGAGCGGCCGAGGGGGGCAGGCATGAACGCCTCTAGCCGAAAACAAAGTAGCTAAAAAAGCCCCGTCCCAAATGAGCTACTTAACGCCAGGGGTCGGCTTCGAAGAGGGGCTCGCGCTCGGGGCGACGATCGCTATAAGGATCGTAGCCGTCGTCATCCTCGTTCTCGGCACGGATGTAGGGGTCGCGCGGCTTGGGCACAGGCTTGGGTGCAGGCTTGGGTGCGGCCGGCGCGGCGTTGGCGACCGGCGCATTCGTCTTGTTCTTGTCTATCATCTGCATATCTCCTTGCCATGCAATCGTGTTCAACATTATCGATTGTCGCACGAAAAAGGGCGGCGGACCCAATTGGATCCGCCGCCCTTGGCGTTTAGAGACGGCTGGCAGATTTTAAGGCATGTCCCATAAATCTACTCGGCGTCGGGGACCTCGTAGGTAGCAGACGGCGTGTTGTCGCACACGACGGTAAAGCCGCCGTCCTTGTCGGCATCGACCGTCACCTGATCGCCCTCGCGCACCGTACCGTCGATGATGGCGGCGGCGATGGCGTCCACGACCTCGCGCTGGACCAGGCGCTTGAGCGGACGGGCACCGAACACGGGGTCCAGGCCACCCACGGCGAGCATCTGCTTGGCCGCCGGGGTGATGGCAAGCGTCATGCGCTCCTTGGCCAGACGCGCGCGGACGTCGGCAAGCTGGATGTCGACGATCTTCTCGATCTGCGCCATGCCGAGCGGATGGAACACCACGATATCGTCGATACGGTTGAGGAACTCGGGGCGGAAGGTCTGAGCCATGGCGGCGTCGACCTGATGGCGCATCTCCTCCTCGTCCTTGCCGGACAGATCGGCGATAGCCTTGGAGCCCACGTTGGACGTCATGATGATAATCGTGTTCTTGAAGGACACTTGGCGACCCTGACCGTCGGTCAAACGGCCGTCGTCGAGCACCTGCAGCAGCACGTTAAAGACATCCGGATGAGCCTTCTCCATCTCGTCGAGCAAGATCACGGAGTAGGGACGACGGCGCACGGCCTCGGTGAGCTGGCCGCCCTCGTCATAGCCCACGTATCCCGGGGGCGCACCGATCAGACGCTGGACGCTGAACTTCTCCATATACTCGGACATGTCGATACGCACGAGCGCGCGCTCGTCATCGAACAGGCACTCGGCCAGCGCCTTGGCGAGCTCGGTCTTGCCTACGCCGGTGGGGCCCAGGAAGAAGAAGCTGCCGATGGGCTTGTCTGGGTCGGAGAGACCCGCACGGCTGCGACGCACGGCCGCGGCTACAGCGGAGACGGCCTCGTCCTGACCGATAACGCGCTTATGCAGCTCGCCCTCCAAGCCCTTCAACTTGTCGAGCTCGCCCTGCATCATCTTGGACACGGGCACACCGGTCCAGGCGCTCACGACCTCGGCGATCTCGTCGGAGGTCACCTGTTCGTTGAGGCCCTCGCCGTCCTGCTGCTTTTGCGCCTCGAGCGCAGCCTCGGAATCCTGAATCTGCTGCTGCAGACCCGGGATCACAGAATAGCGAAGCTCGGACGCACGGCCCAGATCGCCGTTGCGCGTCGCGCGCTCCTCTTCGCTCTTGGCCGCGTCAAGCTGGCCCTTAAGCTCCTGCACGTGGTCGATGGCGTTCTTTTGGTTGAGCCAGCCGGCCTTTTGCACGTTGAGCTTTTCCTGGACTTCGGCAATCTCTTGGCGCAGAGCCTCCAAACGCTCCTTAGAGGCGTCGTCGGTCTCTTTCATGAGCGCCTGTTCCTCGATCTGCAGCTGGGTGAGCTGACGCGTGGTGGCGTCGATCTCGACCGGCATGCTGTCGAGCTCCATGCGCAAGCGGCTTGCCGCCTCATCGACCAGGTCGATGGCCTTGTCGGGCAGGAAGCGGTCGGCGATATAGCGATCGGAGAGGTCGGCAGCTGCCACGAGCGCACTATCGGTGATATGCACGCCGTGGAAGATCTCGTACTTCTCCTTGAGGCCACGCAGGATTGAAATGGTGTCCTCGACGGTAGGCTCGCTGACCATCACGGTCTGGAAACGACGGGCGAGTGCCGCGTCCTTCTCGATGTACTTGCGGTACTCGTCGAGCGTAGTCGCGCCGATTGCGTGCAAGTCGCCACGGGCGAGCGCCGGCTTGAGGATGTTGCCGGCATCCATGGAGCCCTCGGTGGCACCCGCGCCCACGATGGTGTGGAGCTCATCGATGAACAGGATGACCTTGCCTTGCGCCTTTTGCACTTCCTTGAGCACGGCCTTCAAGCGGTCCTCGAACTCGCCGCGATACTTGGCGCCGGCGACCAGCGCGCTCATGTCGAGCTCGATGAGGTCGCGGTCGCGCAGGGTGCTCGGTACGTCGCCGGCCACGATTCGCTGAGCAATGCCCTCGACGATGGCCGTCTTGCCGACGCCCGGCTCGCCGATAAGCACGGGGTTGTTCTTGGTGCGGCGGGACAGAACCTGAATAGTACGACGGATCTCGTCGGTACGGCCGATGACCGGGTCGAGCTTGCCGGCGCGAGCCAGATCGCAGATGTTGCGACCGTACTGCTCCAACGCCTCAAACTGCGTCTTGTCCTCGGCAGACGTCACGCGGTCATCGCCGCGCAGTTCCTCGTAGACTTGCTCGATGCGCTCCTTGGTCACGCCGGCGTCACGCAGCACGCGACCCGCCTCACCCTTGTCCTCGGCAAGTGCCATCAGCAGATGCTCGGTCACCACAAAGCTGTCGCCCATCTTGGTGGCCTTTTTCTCGGCCTTCTCGATCACGCGAACGAGCTCGTTGGACAGGCCCATCTGCTGACCCTCGCCCGACACCTTGGGCGCATGGTCGATGGCATCTTGTGTGGAGCGTGCGAGCTGAGCCGGGTCGGCACCGATGCGCTCGATGATCACGGAGATATTGCGCTCGCCGGCACCGAGCAGGGCAGACAGCAGGTGGATCGGCTCCACCGCGCCGGCCTGTGCATCGGCAGCCGTGCTCATGGCGGTCTGCAGCGCCTCGCGCGACGTCATTGCTAGCTTATCGATTCTCATGGAATCACCTCTCTTGGGGCGGCCGCCCTACGGGGCGGCTTCACGTTGTTCGAGAAGTATTGTTGCCAGCTTTACGCGATCTTATACACAAATCTAAGTCTCTATATATAAGATTTTCTGAGTGAATTACGGATAGGGTACTGAGATGTCAGCCCGCCGCTGCCCAGGCGCGCTACCGTCTCGATCTGTAACATCTAGCAGCCATTTTTGATCCTAGATGTTACAGATCGAGACAGACCGAAAACCACCACAAAGAGGACAGGCACCTTTGTGGTGGTCGCGGTCTCTACTCCTTCGCCGAACCCGTACTTCCCGATTCGACGGTCCAGGGCATCTCATCCTCGAACAGCCATGTACGGGCAGACCCACTATCGCGTGCAGTCTGCGGGTCAGGCAAGCAGGTCTGTTTATAGGCATCTTGGATACACTGACCCATAAAATCGTTGAGCTCGGTCTGGTCGCCCTCCATGACATAGGCGACATCGCCGTCCATGATGTAGATGCCCGGACCCTCATTGCCCTCGTAGCCCGGATCGTACGAGACATCACATAACTTTGCGCCGTTTGCAGTGTCCAGCTCGATGGACGAGTGGCATCCGCCAACCATGTCGTTCGCTTTTGCCCGATAGGACGCATATCCGTACCAACGCTTAAATGTTTTGCCCTTGAGTAGCTCGGACGCCCTATCGATCAGGCTTGTATCCGTGGTATAGCGCATGGCCCCAAGCTGAATACGCGGATAATTGCTAATGCCCAGCACAGCCGGCTGCTCATCAAAATCAACGGTAATGGTCTCGGGCTTGTCGTCGCCGGTCAGAAGTTCGACAGATTGAGTCACAGGCTTGACCACCGGCTCCGTCACCGCAGCAGGTAGAAATGCCATACCGACAGCGCCCGCGCCAACCACAGCGATCGCAAGCGCCAAGACAATCAATCCAATACGGGCAGAACGGCTCACGGCAAAACACCCCACAATGTAAACCTTCGCCACCTGCACTAATGATACCGCCAGCTAACACTATTACCAAAAGAAGCCGCGCGCTCCTCACCACCACAAAGGGGACAGGCACCTTTGTGGTGGTTTTCGACGCTAACGGTCGACCATCTCGCGCAATGAGATTAAACTTGAATTGCTCTCTGAACATATCCATTTCTGCCTATCCTCAACAGATCTTTGTCTCGAGGAGCGCATATGAAGCCGCCTCATTCCACCGGTCGCAACGTCATCGCCATTCTCGCCATACCCATCGTGATGCTCTTCCTTATCGTCATCACGCCCTTTTCCCTTGGTATCACCTCGCCCTTCGATTTATGCGGAATGGTCGACGCCGGCTCGCGTGCCACCTCGCTCTCCTTTATCTGTCGCGGCGTGTTTTACGAAGATGGAATTCCCACCGGAAGTTGGCAGTCAAAGTTGCCACTGCTCGGTCAGATCGACGGATGCTCCCCCTATTTCTGCCTTGGACCTCAGACGCTAAACTATCTAATCGACGACCAGCCACTCGACTTCATCACCCTCGCCTACGACTACGCACCAAACACCGATGAGCGCCACATGAACCAAGTCCTCGACAAGATGCTTGGACAGTGCGGGCTCACCGAGGAGGCCGGTCGAACCATCTATAGCAACCAGAAATTAAAGCGAACAGAACTCCGCCGTGTCGGAAAAATCAAAGGGCGAAACGGGGCCGCCTACTGGGATGCCTGGGCAACACGCGACAAGGGCGAATTCGGACACAGCACCTATATGGTCACTGTCTACACCAAAGACGGAATTAAGGACAATGTTGACGATTTCGCGTCATCCAAACTCGGCATCACCAAAACAACCAAACCCGCCAACCCGGATGAAATCCTGTAGGGACATTTATTGAACTGTCCCTCAACGAGCGCGGCAATATCGAGCTCGCCCCACCGCCACAAAGGTGCCTGTCCCCTTTGTGGCGGTTTTCGACAAAAAGAAGCCGCCCCATTAACAGAGGCGGCATCAAGCAAGTCTATTTATTAGCGTCCCTCAAGACCCAACGAGAACGCCGAAATGTAGCCCGGGGCTTACCCTTTCCCGAACGCGACCCTCGCGAAGCGCGTGAGCGGGCGGGAAAGGGTAAGCCCCGGGCGGACAATTAAGTGCGTTACTCGGCAGCGGCCTTGAACTTGTTGTAGTTGATCAGGCAGCCGGCCTTGACGATGGCACGCTCTTCGGCCGTCATATCGGCAATATAGAGCTCAATCTGCTCGACCGCACCATCGGCGCGCACCACGTAGGCGGCGATGTCCTTCAGGTCGCCATCGAGCGCGGCACGGATACCCGGCACAAAGACGTAATCGCCCACCTCAAAGTTGGGCTCGGCCTCCATCTGGAAGGGCACCATGCCCCAGTTCATCACGTTGGAGCGATAGCGCTTGGTGGCGTACTCGTGGACGATGTTGGCCAGGCCGCCAATTACGCGCTGGCAGCTCGCGGCCTGCTCGCGGGCGCTGCCGTCGCCAGGCTTCTTGGCGTAAATCATGGAACCGAACTCGGTCGCCTTGGCATCGGCCGCGACACCCGCGCCGGCCAGCGCCTCAAACACACCGGCAAGCTCGGCATCGAACGCCGCCAGGTCGCCCGCGGACTCGCCGGCAACGCGACGCTTCTCCACAGCGTCGACCTCCTTGGAGCGACCCACGTAGGCCGGGTCGCGGCGGCTCAGCGTAAACTCAGCCAGGCCCAGCGGGTTGGAGCGGAAGGAGCTCGTCTCGCCCGAGGGAATGAGCTCGTCGGTCGTGGTGACCGGGTCCATGATCTTGGAGCAAACCTTGAGCAGGATGTCGTCGCCGAGCGGCTCCATCGCGGGCCACGGCTTGATGTTGGGGCCTTCGACCAGCTCGTCGGCAGGCTCCGCCTTGCCAAAGCCCCAGTACACGCGCTTCTTGTACGGCGCGTCGTCAAAGGTGTACTCGCAGGCCTCGTCCCAAGTGTCCTCGGGCAGGTCGGTCGCCGGCGTCAGGACGCCGCCGTTGGCAGCCGTTGCCGCAATGGAGCGGGCGTCCATCAGGGCCACGGCGCTCAGCTGGCCATTACCCGGCTTGGAACCCTCGCGGTTGGGGAAGTTGCGCGTGGTGTGACGGATCGAAAGGCCGTTGTTGGCGGGCGTGTCGCCGGCGCCGAAGCACGGGCCGCAGAATGCCGTGCGCACGATTGCGCCGGCCTCCATGAGGTCGTAGATGTAGCCGCGGCGTGTAAGTTCGAGCGCCACGGGCTGGCTCGTGGGATAGACCGACAGCGAGAACTCGCCGCAGCCGGTATTGGCGCCCTTGAGCACGCGGGCAGCCTGGACCACGGAGTCATAGTTGCCGCCCGAGCAGCCGGCGATAACGCCCTGCTGCACGTGCAGCTTGCCGTCGACGATCTTGTCGAGCAGGCTAAAGTGCGTCTTGCCCTCGCCGATCTTGGCGGCCTCGAGCTCCACCTCGTGCAGGATGTCCTCGAGGTTCTCGTTGAGCTCGTCGATCTCAAAGCCGTTGGAAGGATGGAACGGCAGTGCGATCATGGGCTTGATGCTCGACAGGTCGACCTCGACGCAACCGTCGTAGTAGGCGACATCGGCGGGCTTGAGCTCGCGATAGTCGTCGCCGCGGCCGTGCATGGTCAAAAACGCGTGCGTGTCCTCGTCGGTGGCCCAGATGCTCGACAGGCAGGTGGTCTCGGTGGTCATGACGTCAACGCCGTTGCGGTAGTCGGTCGTCATGCTCGCGATGCCCGGGCCCACAAACTCCATGACATTGTTCTTGACGTAGCCCTTGGCAAAGACGGCGCGAATGATGGCGAGCGCCACGTCGTGCGGGCCGACGCCGGGGCGCGGGGCGCCCGTGAGGTAGATGGCCACGACGCCGGGATAGGCGACATCGTAGGTGTCGCGCAGCAGCTGCTTTGCCAACTCGCCGCCGCCCTCGCCCACGGCTATGGTACCCAGGGCACCATAGCGGGTGTGCGAGTCGGAACCCAGGATCATCTTGCCGCAACCGGCGAAGTTCTCGCGCATAAAGGAGTGGATGACGGCGATGTGCGGCGGAACGAAGATGCCGCCGTACTTCTTGGCTGCGGAAAGGCCAAAGACGTGGTCGTCCTCATTGATGGTGCCGCCCACGGCGCACAGCGAGTTATGGCAGTTGGTGAGCACGTAAGGCAGCGGGAACTGCTCCATGCCCGAAGCGCGCGCCGTCTGGATGATGCCGACAAAGGTGATGTCGTGGCTCGCCATGGCATCGAAGCGAATCTTGAGTGCCTCGGGGTCGCCCGACGTATTGTGTGCCTGGAGGATCGAATACGCGATGGTGCCGCGTTTGGCATCCTCGGGCGCCTGCGTAATGCCACGCTCAGCAGCCTCGGCCACAGGCACAACCTCGCTACCGCCGCGCAGGTAGATGCCGTCCTCGTACAGCTTGACCATACTGTCTCCCACTCTGCCCAAAAGATTTGGGCGCATAGCATACATTCGTTCAATATCGTGCCATAGAACGGTTGCCAGCGGGTTACGAATCTGTACGTTCACTTTATCTCAGTAAAGCAAAGAACGAGTTGGGTGCCGGGGGCAGACTTAGACGCCGAAATGACGAGAGTGGATAATCTCCCACTTTGAGCCTGCAAACAGGCCAAAAACGGGAGATTATCCACTCTCATTCTGCGGGCACTCATTTAAGTCTGTCCCCAATGAGTGCCCGGCAGCGTCGGCGGAGCTATAGGTCGCTACCCGTACCTAGCAGCTTGCGCATGACTTGCTCGGGGTTGACCGAGCCGTCGCGCGGGGCCAGGGCGGTGATCTTCTTCTGCATCTTGTACTCGTGTAGCTCGTCCTCGAGCTGGCGAACGCGGGCGCGAAGCTTCTCGTTTTCGCGATCGCGCTCCTCGGCACGCTCCTTCATATCGAGAATGCGCACCACGCCGGCAAGGTTGATGCCCTCATCGGTCAGCTGGTTGATGAGCTCCAGGCGCTCGATATCGGCACGCGAATACAGACGCGTGTTGCCGCCCGAGCGCTGGGGGTTCACCAGGCCCTTGGACTCGTAGACGCGCAGAGTCTGCGGATGCATGCCGGTCAGCTCGGCCGCCACGCTGATCATGTACAGCGGTTTGTTCCTATTGTCCTCGGCCATGCCACCTGACCCCTTTCCGTCTCGTTATCGTCCATCATAAGCCCGCGGGCGTGGGCGTGCGCCGCGACCGCCCTAGTACGTCGCCTTGTAACGATTGACCTTCTCGCGATAGTCGCGCGTGTCGGCCTCACGCAGCTTGGTCATGGCATCGCGCTCGTCATCGGACAGGTTCGTGGGAACCTGCACCTTAATCTCGACGAGCAGCGCGCCTGTGCGGCCACGGTGCTTGACGTCGGGCGCACCCATCTCCTTAAAGCGGAACTTCTTGCCCGTCTGGGTGCCCGCAGGCACTTTCAGACGAACCGTCGCACCGCCGGGCGTGGGCACGTCCACCGTGCAGCCGAGCGCCGCCTCGTAGACCGAGACCGGTACCTCCATGGTCACGTCGGCGCCTTTGCGCTTAAACAGCGGGTGCTCCTCCACATGTGTGGTCACGACCAGGTCGCCGCGCTCGCCACCGGCAACGCCATACTCGCCGCGACGTTTGTAGCGCAGCTTGCCGCCGTCGACCGCGCCCGCGGGCACCGAGACCGTAATGGTTTGCTGTTCGCCCGTCGAGGGAATGCGGTAGGTGACCTTGTGCGTCACGCCGCGAAACGCGTCCTCGGCCGTCACATCGACGGTCAGCGACAGGTCGCCGCCCTTGCGAGCGCGACTGCGACCCGCGCCGGCATTGCCTGCAGCCCCGGCAAAGCCCGAGCCCCAATCGCTGCCCCAGGCGCCGTTACCGCTAAAGATGCTGTCGAAGATATCGCCCCAGCCGCTGGCGCCCGCGCCGGCACCGTAGCCGCCGCCATACGCGCCGCCCGCGCCCGGCATGCCGCCAAACATGAGCATCTGGTCGTACTCTTTGCGCTTCTTCTCGTCCGAAAGCGTCTCGTAGGCCTCGCTGATCTCCTTAAACTTGGCCTCGTCGCCGCCGGCGTCGGGGTGATATTTTTGCGCGAGCTTGCGAAACGCGCTCTTAATCTCTTTGTCGGAGGCGCTCTTGGATACGCCCAGGATGTCATAGAAGGTTTTGCCTGCAGCCATCGTAGCTCCTCTCCTGTTACATCCGCCGCCCCTGCGGACGGCGGCTCATGCTGTCATATGGCACTTGGCCAGAAAGGGCCCCGGGTGTTGCCCCGGGGCCCTTCTCAATTACTCCTCGGTGCTCTCGGCCGTATCGGCCGTAGCATCCTCGGGCGCCGCTTCGGGCTCCGGTGCGGGGCGCTTCTCGCCACCGTAGGTCACCGTCACCATCGCGGAACGCAGGATGCGGTCCGCCATGCGGTAGCCCTTCTGGTACACATCGTTGACGGTCTCGTCGTACTGCGATGCGTCCTCGACGCGGCCCACAGCCTGGTGCTCGAGCGGATCGAACGCCTCGCCCTTGGGGTCGATGGGCTCAACGCCCTCGTGCGCAAACACATCGAGCAGCTTGGCATGTACCGCGTCAACGCCATCGACGAACTGCTTAAAGTCGTCGGAAAGCTCTTGGCTGCGGGCATGGTCGATCGCGCGCTCGATATCGTCGATCACCGGCAACAGCGCGGTGACAAGCTTCTCGGTCGCGCGCTCGCGCTCGGCGATGCGCTCGTTGGCGGTGCGGCGACGGAAGTTCTCCCAGTCGGCCTGCAGACGAGCGGTGCGCTCAGTGGCGTCCTTCGCCTTGTCCTCGGCGGCCTTCTGAGCCTCTGCCGCAGCATCAAGCTCATTGCGCACGTCGGCAAGCTCCTTTTGGGCCTGCTCGAACTTGAGCTTAAAGTCGTTGTCGGCGGCTTCCTCACCGGCGCGGATAGCGGCTTCCACCATCTCGTCCTCGGTCATCGTCGCCTCCTTGTTGGAATCCTCTACCTGGTTCTCGGCAGCCTCGGCGGCCGGGGCCTCGTTGACCTCAGTATCGTCGACGGCCTCTACGGGAATCTTCACGTCCTTCTCCTCAGAGTCAACGGGGGCGGCGCCAGCGGCAGCCGCCTCCGTGCGAGCTTTACGGGCGGACATGATTACTTGTCCTCGTCGTCCACAACCTCGTAGTCGGCGTCGACAACGTCATCGTCGGCAGGCTGGGCACCGGCGGCACCGTCGGTCTGCTGCTGAGCATCGGCGTAGACAACCTGGGCCAGCTCGTAGGCCACAGACTGCAGGGACTCGCCTGCGGCCTTGATGGCCTCGACGTCAGAGCCCTCGAGCGCCTTCTTGGCATCGGCGATAGCGGCCTCGGCCTTGGACTTCACATCGGCGGAAACCTTGTCGCCCAGCTCGTTGAGGGTCTGCTCGGTGGAATAGCACAGGCTGTCGGTCTGGTTGCGGACCTCGACCTCTTCCTTCTGCTTCTTGTCCTCCTCGGCATGAGCCTCGGCGTCCTTGACCATACGATCGACTTCGTCGTCGGACAGAGCGGTGGAGCCGGAAATGGTGATCTGCTGCTCCTTGCCGGTGCCCTTGTCCTTAGCGGAGACCTTGACGATGCCGTTGGCGTCGATGTCGAAGGTGACCTCGATCTGCGGCACGCCGCGGCGGGCAGCCGGGA
Source organism: Coriobacteriaceae bacterium (assembly GCA_902835305.1). Classification (GTDB taxonomy): domain Bacteria; phylum Actinomycetota; class Coriobacteriia; order Coriobacteriales; family Coriobacteriaceae; genus Collinsella. The sequence continues at coordinate 113,998 of CADFMD010000007.1, read as the reverse complement.
TACCGGTCAGCTGGAACTTACCGAGCGACTTGTTGTCGCGGGCAAGCTCGCGCTCGCCCTGGAGCACGTTGATTTCGACGCTGGTCTGGTTGTCGGCAGCGGTGGAGTAGACCTCGGTCTTGGAGGTCGGGATCGTGGTGTTGCGGTCAATCATCTTGGTCATGATGCCGCCCATGGTCTCAACGCCCAGCGACAGCGGGGTAACGTCGAGCAGCAGGATGCCCTCGACGTCGCCGGTGAGCACGCCGCCCTGGACGGCAGCGCCGTCGGCAACGACCTCGTCGGGGTTCACGGACATGTTGGGCTGCTTGCCGGTCATGGTCTTGACGAGCTCCTGGACGGCGGGCATACGGGTGGAGCCGCCGACGAGGATGACCTCGGTCAGATCGGAGAGCTTAAGCTTGGCGTCGCGCAGGGCGTTGGTGACAGGCTGCTTGCAGCGCTCGAGCAGGTCGCGGGTGATCTTCTCGAACTCGGCGCGGGTCAGCGTGTAGTTGAGGTGCAGCGGGCCGGACTGGTTCATGGTAATGAACGGCAGGTTGATGGTGGTCTGCTGGGCGGCGGAGAGCTCCTTCTTGGCGTTCTCGGCGGCCTCCTTCAGACGCTGCAGGGCCATGGGGTCCTGACGCAGGTCGACACCGTTCTCCTGCTGGAACTTATCGGCCATCCAGTCGATGACGCGCTGATCCCAGTCGTCGCCGCCCAGGTGGTTGTCGCCCGAGGTGGACAGAACCTCAAACACGCCGTCGGCGAGGTCGAGGATGGAGACGTCGAAGGTGCCGCCGCCCAGGTCGAAGACCAGGATGCGCTGGTCGGAGCCCTGCTTGTCCAGGCCATAGGCCAGAGCAGCAGCGGTCGGCTCGTTGACGATACGCTTGACGTTAAGGCCGGCGATCTTACCGGCGTCCTTGGTGGCCTGGCGCTGGGCGTCGTTGAAGTAGGCCGGGACGGTGATGACGGCGTCGGTGACGGTCTCGCCCAGGTACTTCTCGGCGTCGGCCTTCATCTTTGCGAGCACCATGGCGCTCACCTGCTCGGCGGTGTAATCCTTGCCCTCGATGTCGACGACGGCACGGCCACCCTGGCCCTCCTTGACCTCATACGGCACGGTCTTGAGCTCGGAGGTGCACTCGGAGTACTTGCGGCCCATGAAGCGCTTGATGGAGAACACGGTGTTCTTGGGGTTGGTGACAGCCTGGTTCTTAGCGGCCTTGCCCACGACGCGATCGCCGTCGGCACGGAAGCCCACGACGGACGGAGTGGTGCGGTCGCCCTCGGCGTTCACGATGATGGTCGGAGAACCGCCCTCGAGGACGGCCATAGCGGAGTTAGTAGTACCAAGGTCGATACCAAGAATCTTGCCCATTAGAAATTCCCTCTCTCTTTTGCGTTCGCGCCGCCTCGACGGTCTGTCACGCGGCGCTTCGGCTTGTCTTTCAGGATGTAGTGTATCCCCTTATGGGCCGGAATATACAAAATCTAAGTCAATTCATATAAGATTTCTTATTGCCGAGAGTTTAGGTTCTCAAATGCGCAGGTAGATGCGCTGTTTGAGTTCTCGACAGATCTATTGAGATCTATGTAGAGATGGCTGAGGTTTGGACCGGAGCCACACGGAACGATCTTGGGGCACCCCCGAGGAAAGCGCGACCCGTTTTGAGCGTCGGTTCCGGGATGCGCTTTCCAAAGCGCGCTCAATAGCTCAATATTTCAAGTCACCTTTAGCTAACATTTGCGCAGCTCAGCGGCCCCACCTGCGCGTTTTTTAGTAAACCTTGGCATACTCGGCGAACGGTATGAAGATGCCGGCCAGAGGGTATTGCAAACGGTCGCTCCCGTGGTATGTTTTTGCCCGAATCAAACCGACGCGCATCGCCTGTAGCGTCGGTCAACAGAGAGGAAACTACCATGGCTCATCCCGTAATTGATGCCGACGAGTGCATCGCTTGTGGCGTTTGCGTCGACTCCTGCCCCGCTGGCGTTCTGGAGCTCCAGGACGTCGCTACCGTCGCTGACGAGGATTCCTGCGTCGCCTGTGGCGCTTGCCAGGACGCTTGCCCCGCCGGCGCGATCACCGAGATCGTCGAGGAGTAACAACTCCCCCGCTTGCACACTCACAAGTACACCGTGCACAAAAAGGAGGCCTCCGCATCGCCGCGGAGGCCTCCTTTTTTGTGCGGATAACCAATTAGGCACCGTCGCAGGCTGAGCTCACGTCAGCGAAAACGTCCCTAAGCGAGCAAGGTGACGTGAAAGAGGAGGGAAGCGTACTTTTGTACGCGACCGACGATTGAACGTCAGATTGCCGCTTAGGGACGTTTGCAGCATCGGCTACGACAGATCGTCCTCGTAGGGCATCAGGTCTGCCAAATAGCCTTTCTCCTTGAGCATGGCCTCGATCTCGTCGAGGGTCTGTTCGTCCTCCGCCGCAATGCGATGGAAGTGGTAGCCGCTCGTCACCGTTAGTAGTGGAAAGCTCTTGCCGCTCTCGATATCGTGCAGGTAGCGCTCAACATCGCGACGATTGCGAATGTCCAAGTCGGCCGTGATCTTACCGTACACGCGGTGATTGACGATCACGTTGAGCACGGCGCCACCGGCGTCGACGATACTCGTGAGCTCATCGCCTGCCTGCTCAACGCTGTGGCGAACCTTGACCAAGCGCGTGGGCACGGCGGGGCTGCTGGGGGCCTCCTGTAGTACATAGCCGCGATTGGTGGCGACGATATCGTGCCCGTCAGCGCGCAGCAGGGCGATGTCCTGCACCACGACCTGACGGCTCACGCCCACCTCGCGGGCAAGCGCACTGCCCGAGACAGGATCTTTGGCCCCCTCGAGCACGGCCATGATGGCACGGCGACGCTCGCGGGCGTCCATTATTTACCGTCCAGCAGACGCAGGTGCTTGAGCGAGAGGTCGAGAATCGGCGCAGAGTGCGTCAACGCCCCCGAGCTAATAAAGTCAACACCCAGGTCGGCCAGGGCACGAATGTTGTCGGCGTCTACGTTGCCCGAGCACTCGGTCTTAGCACGACCGGCGATAAGCTCAATCGCTGCAGCCATGTCGTCGTGGGTCATGTTGTCGAGCATGATGATATCGGCACCGGCCTCCACGGCCTCGCGTACCATGTCCAGGTTCTCGCACTCAATCTCGACCGTCGTGGTAAACGACGCATGGGCGCGCGCCATCTCAATCGCGCGCGCCACGCCACCGGCGGCGTCGATGTGGTTGTCCTTGAGCATGACAGCCGTCGACAGGTTATAGCGGTGGTTGCTGCCACCGCCGATCTCGACTGCGGCCTTCTCGAAGACACGCATGCCCGGCGTGGTCTTGCGCGTGTCGACAAGCACGGTCTTGGTGCCCTCGAGCGCAGCCGCCATCCGATGCGTGTAAGTAGCGATGCCGCTCATGCGCTGCAGGTAGTTGAGCGCCACGCGCTCGCCCGAAAGCAGCACGCGCGCGTCGCCGCGTACCTGGCCCACGTGGTCGCCGGCGTGCACCTCGTCGCCGTCCGCGACATCGAACAACACGGAGCTCTGCGGATCCAGCAGCTCAAAGGTTCGGGCGAATACGTCTAGGCCGGCGATAATGCCGTCGGCCTTGGCAATGAGCTCAACGGTAGCGGGGCGCGCCGTGGGGCACACGCTCGCCGTACTCACGTCCTCAAACGTGATGTCCTCGCGCAGAGCCCGCAAAATCAGATCATCGACGACGAGCTTCATGGTAATGGGATTCATGGTCTACTCCTCCACGGCCTGCGTGCCGGCCGCACGGGCCAAATCATCGATTGCAAGGGTCTCGGCGCCCAGGGCGCGATGACGCCCGTCAAGCGCGGGCTCGCCCGCCTGCTCCACGGCGAGCGACTCGCCGGTGCGCATGCACCAGGCGGCACGGCGGCCCCAAACCAGGGACTCGAGCAGGCTGTTGGAAGCCAGGCGATTCTTGCCGTGAACGCCGTTGCAGGCCGTCTCGCCCGCGGCGTAGAGCTCGGGCATCGAGGTGCGGCCGTCCTTATCGACCCATACGCCACCCATAAAGTAGTGCTGCGTGGGCGTAACGGGGATGGGCTCGTCCAAGATGTCGCGGCCGTCCTCCAGGCAGCGCGCGCGAATGTTGGCAAAGTGCCCGGTCACCACATCGCGCTCGACGGGGGCAAAACTCAGCCACTCGTGCTCGGTACCGTCCTGCTTCATCTGCTCGCGAATAGCGGCAGCGACCACATCGCGCGGCTGAAGCTCGTCGGTAAAGCGCTCGCCGGCGGCGTTGAGCAAAATCGCGCCCTCGCCGCGGCAGCTCTCGCTGATCAGGAAGGTGCGACCCGGCTGCGGCGAGAACAGCCCCGTGGGGTGAATCTGCACGTAGTCCAGGTGCTCCATCTTAATGCCATGCTCCTGAGCGATGTAGCATGCATCGCCCGTGAGCTGCGGGTAGTTAGTCGAATGGTCGTACACGCCGCCGATACCGCCTGTCGCCCACAGCGTGCGGCGGGCATGAATCTTAAACGGCTCGCCGGCATGCACGCCCTCGGCGGCATTTGCCAGCTCGTCGGCGGGACGAACCGAGTTGTCCTCGTCCACGGAAACGGCGACGACACCGACACACACCGTGACGCCGTCACGCTCGCCCGTCAGGATGTCGGTCATGGCCACGTGCTCCAAAATCTGCACGTTATCCAGCTTGCGAACGGCCTGGAGCAGCTTGGTCGTAATCTCCTTGCCCGTAATGTCGGCATGGAAGGCAATACGCGGACGGCTGTGCGCGCCCTCGCGGGTAAAGTTGAGGCTGCCGTCGGCCTTGCGCTCAAAATCCACGCCCATCGCTAGCAGATCGTTGATGACCGAACGGCTCGAACGGATCATGATGTCGACGCTCTCGCGGCGATTCTCGTAGTGGCCGGCGTGCATGGTGTCCTCAAAGAAGGCATCGTAGTCCGAGCCCTCGGGCAGTACGCAGATGCCGCCCTGCGCGAGCATCGAATCGCACTCGTCGACAGCGCCCTTGGAGAGCATGATCACGCGCGTGCTCGTCGGCAGGTTGAGAGCCGCGTACAGGCCCGCCACGCCACAGCCGGCAATGACGACGTCGCACTCCATGTCGGGGTATTGTTTGGTTTCCACAGGAATCCTCTCCCTTGTAATGTGACATGCGGGACTGTCCCTCATGTCACATTGTTCTAGCGCGCTGCGTACTCGAGCATACGGTCGAGCGTGAGCTTGGCCTGGTCTGCCGCCTCGTCCGAGACGCCGATCTGCACCTCGCCCTCGCCCGTCTCCAGGCAGCGCACGAGCTTTTCGAGCGTGATGAGGTCCATGTTGACGCAGGTGGGCTGCACCGCGGGGAAGTGGAACTTCTTGCCGGTGCCCTGGCAGCGGCGCTCGAGCTCGTAGAGCACGCCGCGGACCGTCACGATAATGAACTCGCTGGCGTCGGACTCCTCGGCATACTTGATGATGCCGGCGGTGGAGCCGATGTAGTCGGCCTCGGCCAGGACGTCGGCCTTGCACTCAGGATGCGCCAGCACGAGCGCGTCGGGGTGGGCCTCCGTCGCGTCGACGATCTGCTCGACGGTGATGATGTGATGGCGCGGGCAGTAGCCGTTGTTGAGAATGACGTGCTTTTGCGGCACCTGCTCGGCTACGAAGCGGCCGAGGTTTTGGTCGGGAATGAACAGGATATGCTGCTGCGGTAGCTCGGACACGATCTTGACGGCGTTGGAGCTGGTGACGCACACGTCGCTCCAGCTCTTGATCTCGACCGTGGAGTTGACGTAGCAGACCACGGCCAGGTCGTCGCCGTACTCGGCGCGCGCCGCGTCGACCGTCTCGCGCTTGACCATATGAGCCATGGGGCAGTCCGCGCCCGGCTCGGGCAGCAGCACGGTCTTGGTGGGGTTGAGCAGCTTGGCGCTCTCGCCCATAAACTCCACGCCGCACAGCACGATGGTCTGCTGCGGCAGGCTCTTGGCGAGCTTAGCCAGGTAGAAGCTGTCGCCGACGTAATCGGCCACAGCCTGGACCTCGGGCGCCACGTAATAGTGCGCCAGGATCACCGCGTCGCGCTGGGTTTTAAGTTGCTGAATGGCCTCGACGAGCTCTGCGGGCACCAATGCCGCGCGCTCCGTTGCCGTCGTTGCCGATGCCAGGCCGGCCGCAATGTCGCGTGCAAGCTCCGACGCATCCATGTTCGCGCTCTGTGCCATCAAGGCCCCTCTCTTTTGGCGAATCTTGGGGCTTTAGTATGACACCTAGGTTTACAGCTGACAAGACAGCTGTAAACCTAGGTGTAAAGTTGAAATAAAGATTCAATCATGCGGCAGGTCCATTTTCGAACTGGCAAGCTGAGGACAGCCGAAAATGGACCCGCCCCATGATTCGGGCAGCCCGTTTTGTCCTGGACCAAGGGGCAGTGGTCAAAAAGGGCCAAATATGAGTACTGTCACCAAATTAGTAGCATCGATTTTCCGGTCCAGAGCAGCAAAATCGCCTTGTTTGGAGCCCGATCGCGACTCTGAAGAACGAAAATCGATGCACTTTTGGCCTCTGGCACCGATTTTTGAGGCCATTTGGCTGCCACCAAACTGGTAACAGTACTCATATTTGGCCCTTTTTGACCACCGGGTTTCCGGCAGGCCCCAAAAGCGGGCCCGAATCGCTCGATCCGGGCCCGCTGGGGGTAGCGAGCACAATCGAGGTGTAAGAAGCAAGAGAGGGCCATCGCCTAGAATCGTCAGCGCCTAGATATTCAACGAGAGGAAAGACAATGGTCCGCAGCGACATGCTACCCCAGCCGGACCGGGGGCTCGGCCTCGACCGGCCCCAGACCGAGGCATTTCACCGACGAGTTCAAGAGGAAGATAGTCGATCTCCACAACGCCGGAAAGCCCAGGCGCGAGGCCATGGACGAGTGCGACCTCGACAAGAGCACCGTGGAGAGGCGGGTCAAGTCGATAAACGAGACCGGCTCGCCGCGCGCCGCCGACAACCGCACGCCCGAGTAGAACCGGATCCTGGAGCCCGAGCGCGAGAACCGCAGGCTCCGGATGGAGGTCAACGTCTTAAGACGAGCGGCGCCAGCATACGCTCGGAAGTCAGGGCCATGGCGGCCAACGGGGGGCCGCTGCCCCATATCGGCGCAGCGCTGGCATCGAGGCCTTCTGACCTGTGTCAAGATTTCGGACACGCATGCTCGAGAAATCAAGCGGCCATAGGCATGGCCTCGAGCTTGGGCTCGGTTCTCTCGAAGAAGGCCGCCATGGCCTCGGCCGGCACCTTGTAGCCGATCGTCGAGCGGGGCCTTCGGCGGTTGTAGTACGCCTCGATGAACTCGACCACCGCGTGCTTGGCGGAATCCCTGGTCGGGAAGCTGCGCCTGTAGTACATCTCGTTCTTCAGCGTGGCGAGGAACGACTCGGCCACCGCGTTGTCGTGGCAGTTGCCGGCGCGGCTGCAGGACAGCCGCACGTCGTTGTCGCGCGCCCATTCGGCCAGAAGCCTGCTGGTGTACTGGGCGCCGCGGTCGGCGTGGAATATCGCGTTGCCGGCCACGTAGCCGCGCGATTTGGCCGACGCCAGCGCCGAAACCACGATGTCGGCGGTCATGCGCTCGGAGAGCGACCAGCCCACCACCATGCGGGTGTTGAGGTCGATGACCGTCGACAGGTACAGCCATCCCTCGCCGGTGCGCAGGTAGGTGATGTCGCCCACGAGCTTGCAGGTTGGAACGGGACTGGTGAAGTCGCGGCGCACCAGGTCGGGCCGGGGCCTGGCCTTCGGGTCGGGGATGGTGGTGCGCTTCCTGGCGTTGGGCGTGCAGCCGCGTATTCCCAGCTCGCGCATCAGCTTGCGCACCCTGTACAGGGTCAATCCGGAGAACTCGCCGGGCAGGAAGCATTTCACGAACCGGAAGCCGAACCTGCGGTCCGACTCCAGCCACACGCGCCGGACCGCCTCGCGCTCGGCCGACCAGTCTTCTCGCGGGCAGCCGTTGGAGAGCCACGAGTAGAAGCCCGATCGGCTCACGCCGAGCACGCGGGCCATCATTTTCACCGGGAATTCGGCCTTCTCCGCCAACATCATCCGGTAGCATGCGGCTACGCCTGGCTTTTGGCGAAGAAGGCCGCGGCTTTTTTCAAGAAGGCGTTCTCCATCTCGAGCTCGCGTATGCGCCTTTTCGCCTCGCGAAGCTCGCGGTCCTCGGCCTTGGGGTCGGGCCCGCCGGCAAGCTCGCGCCGGCGGCTCTGCACCCACTTGTTCACGGTCTTGGAATTCAGGCCCAGTTCTGCGCAGCATTCCGTTATCGGCCTGCCCGTCGAGATGATGTAGTCGGCGGTCTCGCGCCTGAACTCGTCGGTGTACTTGGCGGCTGGGTTGGACATAGCATACCGTCCTCTCGGTCGTCGATGAATGCATTCTAAAGGATTGGGCCTCTAGCATGCGTGTCCGAAAAGACGATACAGGTCAGACAACCCAATCAGACGTCGTCTCGAGCACGTCCTCTGCACGGTCGAGCGTGCTTCTGGCCTTGGCACCCTGTTTGAACCACGAGCGCAGGTCCTCGAGCGTGCTGCCCGCTGCGTACACCTTGATTTTGCGACCGCCTTTCGTGGTCACCGTGCAACGGTCGCCGCTCTCGCTATCCTCGTGCGCCGTGACCTTCTTGAGATAATCGCGGCGGAACGCCACGACGCGGGCGTTGCTGATCTCGATGAACCAATCGTCGTCGACAAGCGAGGTGCCCGTGGCACCTCGGCTCGCCATCTCCTCGGCGAAGGAGAAACCGAGTTCGCGCTCCTGTCTGCCGATCTCGTAGATACCACGGGCGGGCATGCTGAGCATGAGCAGAGGCAGGAGTCCCCCTATGAACAGGAAGAGGCATGGGACGAGCAGGAGCAGACGAGCACCGGCGTCGGTGAAAACAGCCATGAAGGCGATCACGAGCGAGAAGACGAGCGCCATACCGTTGAAAACAATCGTCAACGGCTTGATGGCAGACCAACACAGACCCGCCTTGGTCATCGGGCCGTCAACAGCGTCCGAGACCTCGATGCCCTCTTCCTCCAGACGGGCGAGGAGGTTGAGCGAGCACACCCCCTCGAGGCTTATCGAGCAGAACTTCCGGTCGCCCTCGAACAGGTCGATCCTCATCATCTGCGTGTGAAGCGTTGCACGGGTGATGTTGCCAAACGTCGTCTCCTTGCGGATGCCGAAGGCGTTACGCGAGAGAATTCGCTCACCGTCCACGTCGATGCGCGGGATGCTCAGCAGGGCCCAGATGGCCATGCCCGCGAGCGCCATGGCGTGACCGAACCACACAAGTTCGTGGTCCCACTCGCCCAACGAGACGCCCTGCCAGACGTAGACACCCAGCATGAGCAGTTCGAACGCGACGGCGCAGCAGGCGATGATCGTGCGAATGGCAGCGGGCATGCGCACCGTGAAGCGATCGAGGCTGTCCGTCGCCTCACTGCGCTCGCGCGCGCCGCGACGGGCGACCCATGCAGTGAGCGGACCGACGATGAACACCACCATCGCCACGCGCAGGAACGATTCGAGTATGTCGCCCATATTAACCACCATCCCAATAGAAAACGTGAATTTGGGAGACTATAGCAGAGCGAAGCGATCTGCACGGCATCGTCCGGGTGTTTTCGGCATACGGTGGAAGCTGGTGGGGGTCGGCGCCGTAACCGGATGCGCATTCGGCCTCGCCAATGCCGTCGGCGGCGAGCTTTTCGCCCGACAGGCCTATCCACTCGTCGTGCATCTGCCGCTTGTCGTCTACCTGTGCGTACGCTATCGCCTGAGTCCGCTGCTCGCCATCCTGGGCGTTACCAGTGCCTACCTGAGCTGCCAGTTTAGCAACTGGATGGGCATCGCCGCATTCGCTGCCACCGATTCGCAAATCGCATATTACGCGGCGCGCATCATCACGACGCTCGGCGTCTTTGCGATCTTGCTGCATTGGGCCAGAGACATCGGTCCGCGCCTGGCGGCCAAAAGCCCCACCGAGTTGGAGATTCTGCTCATCCTGCCGCTCGTCTACTACATCTTCGACTACGCCACCAACGTCTATACCACGCTCTTCCACTCGGGCTCGGTAGTAACCGTTGAGTTTTTGGCGTTCGCCCTCTGCGCGTTCTACCTTATGTTTCTTGCCGTCTACCTTCGCGAATACGAGGCAAAGGAAATCGCCGAGCGCGAGCGCTGGATGCTCGCGACCCGCGACAGCGCGGCCATCAAAGAGCTCGAAGCCTGGCGCCAGTCCGGACGCGAGCTCTCGGTTCTCCGTCACGACATGCGCCACTACCTGCGCGGTCTAGCGGCCCTGATCGAAGAGGGTCACACCGATGAGGCACTCGAGCGCATCGACGCGCTCTGCGAGACCAACGACCGCACCGCCGTGCGCCGCTACTGCGCCAACGAAACGGTCAACATTGCGCTCTCGTCGCTTTCCGCGGACATCAACGCGCACGGCATCACCGCCGACCTGCACGCCGCCGTGCCCGAAACCGTCCACGTGGGCGATGTCGATCTATTCAGTGTGGTATCGAACGCCCTGGACAATGCCATCGCCGCGGCGAGCGCCGCCCCCGAAGGCAAGCGGTTTGTCGACCTGGACCTTCGCTACGAAGACGGTCAGCTTCTATTGCTGGTTTCCAACACGTTTGGCCGTGCGCCGCACATGGTCGACGGCATGCCCGTGGCTCAGCACACTGGGCACGGCTTTGGCACCAAGAGCATTATGCTTGCCGTCGAGCGCATGAACGGCAACTGCCAGTTCCGCATTAACGGCGACCGGTTTGAGCTGCGCGCCGTGATGTAGGGGCTGCCGCCAACCTCGCTACAGCGGTGCAGCCGCCGGGGTCAGCTGCTTAATGTAGGCCCACATGCGCTGCTTGGCGGCCTTGTCGGTGAGCGCCGCCTCAAAACCGTCGAGCGCCAGCACGCGGCGCCCCTGCACATGGGCGACCAGGCCGGGCTTGAGCATGGCGGTGTCAAAGTCATCAATTGCCACAAGCATATCGGCATAGGTCTCGCGCATGACATCGGCCGCACTGTTGTCCAGCAGCAGCACCGCCTCGGGGTCCAAGGTCTCCAGCGCCTCGCGGAACAGGTCGCACGTCAGGGCCTCGCCCGCCGCGACCGCTCCGTCGCCCGCGCCGGCGACGCTTGCCAGCACACAAAAATCCTCGGGGGCATATCCGATGGCACCGAGCGCCTTGCGCAACGCGGCGCCATCCGCGCCGGCGGCCAGCTCGCCGCCCGAGCACTCGGCTTCATCCAAATCGCCTTTGACCAGCACAATCGGCGAGCACGCGTTGCCCGCGATACGCACACCGCGATCTGCAAGCGACGCGAGCTCCTGCTCGGTCGCCTGAGCGATGGCTTCTTTTTTCTGGCTTTGTGACGTGGGCATGCGCTCTCCAATCGTTTGCGTGCCCACCATTATATAAAAGAGCCGCCCGCGAGTGGTTGCTTTGCGGGCCGCTGGGTATAAGCACGGTCGTACTGAGTTTTACGCGGCCGAGCCGCGTCGTATTATGGAGGTCACCATGGCTGACATTAAGCAGATTACCCCCGAGAACTTCGGCGCTGTCGTCAACGATAGCCTGCCCGTACTGGTTGATTTTTGGGCCCCGTGGTGCGGCCCCTGCCGCTCGCTCTCGCCCATCGTAGACGAGGTTGCCGACGAGCTGGCCGGCAAGTTGGCTGTGGCCAAGTGCAACGTCGACGACAACCAGGACCTGGCCATGAAGTATGGCGTCATGAGCATCCCCACGCTGATTGTGTTTAAGAACGGCGAGGAGATTGACCGCTCGGTTGGCGCTCTGCCCAAGGCGAGGCTGCAGGCGCTGCTGGAGAAGCATCTGTAATACGCTTGTTACTTACCCGCCGTCCATGAGCAGTTTTGCACCGCTCGCCAGACTGCCGGGTGCGGCGCGTGTGACCACGGATAGTATGGTAGTTACAAACAGCCCCCAGTGAACGGGTGCGAGTCGCACAGACTCGCACCCGTTTTCTTATGCAGCTGCGCACAGAGTGGGCGTAGTAAAATCTGAACCACTGAACTGCCCCATACAAAAGGAGATTTTCCATGCATGATGTTGGAATGAACATGAGCCAGCTTGTCATGAGCGTCAAGCAGGTCGACGACACCATCGAGCTCGCTCACGAGTGGAGCCATCAGCTACTGCATGCGACCGAGAATTTTGACATGGAGCGCATCGGCGCCAAGCTCGAGGCAGCCATGGCCGCGCTGCACGAGGCCCACGGCGCGCTCGAGGGCTACGAAGAGGCCATCGAGGCCGACCACAACTCCGTCGGCTCCGTGAAGCTGGTGTAACGTGGCCGAACACGAGCACGGCTGCGGATACGAGCACGAGCATCCGCACGGGGCGGACGGCGACGCGGGCTGCCACTGTAGTGGCTCCGGCTCCGAGCTGGTCCGTTTTTCGGTTACCGCACCGGATGACCTGCTGCGCCGTTTTGACGAACAGATCGCGCGCCGCGGCGACGTGGCCAACCGCTCCGAGGCCGTGCGCGACCTGATTCGCGCCTCGATCGCCAAGGAGCAGATGCGCACGCCCGATGAGCATGTTATCGGGTCGCTCACCATGATCTACGACCACCATACCGGCGACCTGACGCGCCGTCTGGACGAAGTGCAGCACGACTACACCGACGAGATCGTATCGACCATGCACGTGCATCTGGATCACCACAACTGCTTAGAGATTCTGGCGCTCAAGGGTCGCGGCGAGCGCGTCTACGAGCTGGCCGACCGTCTGCTGGGCCTGCGCGGCGTTAAGCACGGCGAGCTCACGTGCGCCGCCACCAAGCAGAGCCTGGGACTGTAGCGCACCTGCCAAAAAGGGACAGGTTTGTTGTGGCAGGTTTAGAAGTTTTACCGACCAAAATAAACCTGTCCCTTTTTGGTCGGTTTTGATGAGGGGTGTCGCATGCGACATGTGCATATTCATGTGACGGGCATTGTGCAGGGCGTTGGCATGCGACCGTTTGTGTATCGCGAGGCCATGGCGCATGGCATTTGCGGATGGGTGCTCAACGCGGGCGACGGCGTGCATATCGAGGCGCACGCTCCGGCCGATGCGCTCGATGCTTTTGTTGCCGCGCTTTCTGAGCATGCGCCTGCGGCAGCCCGCGTTGAGCGAGTCGATATTGCGGATTTGGGGCCTGGCGGTTGGAGCGCTGCCGGTGAGCAGGGCTTTCGCATTGTGGCATCGCAGGACCAGACCGCGCACACGACGCTCGTCTCGCCCGATATCGCTACCTGTGACGATTGCCTGCGCGAGTTGTTCGATCCCGCCGACCGACGCTATCACTACCCCTTTATCAACTGCACTAACTGCGGGCCGCGCTTTACCATCATCCGCTCGCTGCCTTACGATCGAGCGGCCACCTCGATGGATTGTTTTCCCATGTGTCCCAAGTGCGCCGCGGAGTATGCCGACCCACTCGACCGGCGTTTTCACGCGCAGCCCGATGCCTGCTTTGATTGCGGGCCGCATATTACGTGGCGCGAGGCTGTGAACGGCAATGCGTGCGGGAATTCGTCCGCGACACCGGCCGTCGGCACCACACGCGAGGCCAGCGACGCCATTATCGACCGCTGTGTTGAGTTGCTGGCCGGTGGCGGTATCGTCGCCATCAAGGGGCTGGGCGGATTTCACTTGGCATGCGACGCCTCCAACGAGCAGGCGGTAGCCGAGCTTCGCCGCCGCAAACGCCGCAGCAACAAGCCGCTTGCCGTTATGGTGCGCGACCTTGCCGACGTTGAACGCCTGTGCCATGTCAGCGACGTTGAGCGCGGCTTGCTGACCGGCAGCATTCGCCCCATTGTGCTGCTGCGCCGACGTGCCGTTTGCGAGAGTGGAGATTCCCCCGACGCCCTCGCGCTCGCGCCGTCCGTCGCGCATGACCTTCCCGAGCTCGGTGTTATGCTCCCCTACACCCCGCTTCAGCATCTGCTGCTTGCCGCGGTAGAAGTCTGCGGTATGCACGCGCTCGTCATGACCAGCGGAAACCTGAGCGAAGAACCCATCGAGACCGACGACGACCTTGCCTGGAAACACCTCATTGCCGCCGGCATCGCCGACTCGTTGCTCGGTAACGACCGCGCGATCCTCTCGCGCTACGACGACTCTGTAGTGCGCGTGGTCGACGGCGCCGTTATGCCCGTGCGCCGCGCCCGCGGATACGCTCCGCAGCCGTTACCGCTGCCGGCATGCGACGGCACTGTACCCTGCATCCTCGCCTGCGGCCCGCAGCAAAAGGCGACGATTGCGCTCACTCGTGAAGGGGCGAACGGCGAGGTAACCTGTTTTGTGTCGCAGCATATCGGCGATGTTGAAAACGGCGGGACCTTCGATGCCTGGAACGCCGCGCGCACGCGCTTGGAAGATCTCTTTGACTTGGCGCCCGCCGCCTTGGCCTGCGATTTACACCCCAGCTATCTATCGGGCCAGTGGGCGCGCGAGCAGGCACGGGAGCACAATCTGCCGCTCGTCGAGGTGCAGCACCATCATGCACATATCGCGAGCGTAATGGCCGAGGCCATCGCCGCGGGCCAGCTTACAACCGACACGCGTGTCCTTGGCATCGCCTTTGACGGCACCGGCGCCGGCACCGATGGGACCATTTGGGGCGGCGAGTTTCTTGTTGCCAGCCTTGGCGGCTTTGAGCGCGCCGCGCATTTGCTCACCTGGGCGCTCCCCGGCGGGGCGGCCTCCGTACGCGACGCTCGACGCAACGCCTTTGCCCTGCTCAGTGAGCTCGGCCTGCTCGAGCACCCAGGTGCCGCTCGGCTTTTGGACAGTCTCGACGAGCAAACGCGCAGCGTGACAGCCACCATGATCGAGCGCGGCATCAACAGCCCGCGTACCAGCAGCATGGGGCGCCTCTTTGATGCCGCGGCAGCAATTCTGGGCATCTGCGACAAGGCAACCTACGAGGGCGAACCCGCCATCGAGCTTGAGGCCGCCGCCTGGCGCGCGTTCAGCAGTGAAAGTGCCTGCCCCACCGGCAATATGGCCAGCTTTTCCGTAACCGAATCATCCCGTCCGGACGACTGCCATGTTCTGAACTCCAGGCCGCTTTTTGAGGCGCTTTTGGAGGGAATCAGGACCGGCGTGCCCGCCGGCAAGCTCGCGCTCGACTTCCACGTCACCATCGCACGCGCGTCGGCCCGCATCGCAAGCGAGATCTGCGTCCGTGAAGACCTCGACACCGTCGCGCTCTCGGGCGGCGTGTTCATGAACCGACTTTTGCTTCAGCTCCTTACCCACGAACTCAAAGACGCCGGTCTTGCCGTCTTGGCCCCCCACGCCGTGCCCGTCAACGACGGCTGCATCGCCTACGGTCAGGCCGCCATCGCTCGCGCTCGCCTCGCGCAGACAGCATCGCGATAGGCTGTTTTGCTAGCCTGCGCGCCGCCGTCTCACAGGTGTAACGCGTTTGCTCGTGACTCCCGCGAGCGCTACCATCAACTGATGGGTAATTAGGCGCCTATCCAGCGCAAAACGTATAAAAGGGGAACATTATGTGCCTTGCCGTTCCCGGTAAAGTGGTCAAACGCGACGACGGCCTTAAGGCGACCGTCGACATGATGGGCATCGAGCGCCCCGTTTCGCTGCGTCTCGTACCGACGGCGCAGGTTGGCGACTATATTCTCGTACACGCCGGCTTTGGCATCCAGATCGTCGACGAGCAGGAAGCGCAAGAAACGCTCGAGCTCGTTAACGCCATGACCGAACTGGCCGAAGAAGACCAACTGGCCAGCAATCCGGCCGAGGCATACTAGTGGCGGCCGGACAGCCGGCGCGCTCCGGTATCGACTTTTCGGCATTTCGCGACCCCAGGCTGGCTCGCGAGCTCATCGATCGTATTCATGAGCTTGTCGGCAGCCGCAGCATCAACCTTATGGAAGTCTGCGGCACGCATACCGTGAGCATCGGGCGCTATGGCTTTCGCTCCATTATGCCTGCCGGGCTCAAACTGCTGAGCGGTCCGGGTTGCCCCGTCTGTGTTACCGCCAACCGCGATATCGACCATGCAATCGCGCTCGCCAAGATGGACGGCGCCATCATCGCCACCTTTGGCGACATGATGCGCGTGCCCGGGTCGTCTACCTCGCTCGCCGCGCAAAAGGCGGCAGGGCGCGATATTCGCATTGTGTACTCCCCACTCGATGCACTCGATATCGCCGAACACAACCCCGATCGCCCGGTCATCTTTATGGGCGTCGGCTTTGAGACCACGACGCCCACCATCGCCGCCGCCATTTTGGAGGCCGATGCACGCGGACTCCAGAACTTCTCGGTCTATTGCGCCCACAAGACCACGCCGCCGGCGCTGCGCGCCATCGCCAACGATCCCGAGACCACTATCGACGGCTTTATCCTTCCGGGACACGTCGCCACCATCACGGGCTTAGCCCCCTTTGACTTTTTGGTCGATGAGTTCGAGACCCCAGGCGTAGTCACCGGATTTGAGCCGGTCGATATTCTGCAGGGCATCTGCATGCTGGTCCAGATGGTTGTTGAGGGGCAGCCCGCAATCGACAACGCCTACCGCCGTGGCGTCAACGCAGACGGCAACCCCGTGGCGCGCCAGCTGGTCGAGCAGGTGTTTGAGCCATGCGACACCACGTGGCGCGGGCTGGGGCCGATTGCCAACTCGGGCCTTTCCATCCGCCCCGAGTTCTCGCGCTTTGATGCCCGCACTCGCTTTGACGTGCCCGTTGAGACGACGGTCGAGCCGCGTGGGTGCCGCTGCGGCGACGTGCTGCGCGGGGGCATTACGCCGAGCGACTGCCCTCTGTTCGGCCGCGCTTGTACACCCGAGCATCCCATCGGCCCCTGCATGGTGAGTTCCGAGGGCAGCTGTGCAGCATATTTCCGCTACCGAGGCTAATGGGTTCCGCCGCTCTAACGAACGGCGGGCCGGTCGACGCTGCACCTCACCCATATAATTCCGTCCTCGATTGGAGTTTTCGATATGTCCCGTACTGCCACCGATAGCACTGTCCTGTTGGGCCACGGCTCTGGCGGCCAGATGATGAAACGCATCATCGATGAGGTCTTTTTGGATGCCTTTGGGTCGCCCGAACTGCTCGAGGGCAACGATGCCGGCGTCGCTGCGCTGCCCGCGAGCGGGCGCATCGCCATGTCGACCGACAGCTTTGTAGTCTCGCCGCAGTTCTTCCCCGGCGGCAATATCGGCCGACTCGCCGTGTGCGGAACCGTCAACGACATCGCGACCTCGGGCGCTAACGTGCGCTACCTCTCATGCGGCTTTATCCTCGAAGAGGGCTATCCCATGGACAAGCTGCGCCAGATTGTGCAGACCATGGCCGAAACGGCACATGAGGCAGGCGTGAAGATTATCACCGGCGACACCAAGGTGGTCGAGCGTGGCGGTGCCGACGGCGTCTACATCAATACCGCTGGCGTAGGCGAGGTGCCCGCAGGCGTGACACTCAGCGGTGCCAACTGCCGGCCCGGCGACGTCATCCTGGTGTCGGGCACACTGGGAGACCACGGCATCGCCATCATGAGCCAACGCGAGGGCCTAGCGTTTTCGAGCACCATCGAAAGCGATGCCGCGCCGCTCAACCACCTGATTGCCGACGTTCTGGCCGCAGCGCCCGGCACGCGTTGCTTTCGCGACCCCACGCGCGGTGGCCTGGCGTCCACACTCAACGAGTTTGCCCAGGCCAGCGGTGTTGCCATGGAGGTCGACGAGGATGCCGTGCCCGTGCGTCCCGACGTGCAAGCCGCCTGCGAGATGCTCGGCTACGATGTGCTACAGGTGGCAAACGAGGGCAAGATGGTCGCCGTGGTGCCGGCCGAGCAAGCCGATGCCGCGTTGAGCGCCATGCGCGCCGCCCGCTACGGCGAGAATGCCGCCATCATCGGTCGCGTGCTGCCGCTTGCCGAGGGTGCCCGTCCCGCCGTGCGCGTGCGCACCGGCTGGGGCTCGACCCGCATCCTCGACATGCTCGTGGGAGAGCAGCTGCCGAGAATTTGCTAGGGCGGAATTGCACAGCTGGCGCGATATGGCCTGATAACCCTGGAGATGTTCAGATTCCAGCCACGCCAGACACGTAAGCCCAGTATTATGAGGTGCGTTTTAAACCCAATGACGGGAGCTTTCATGGCAGCAGCTTTTTCCACCGTGATCTTTGACCTTGACGGCACCATCCTCAACACGCTCGAGGACCTGGCGGCCGCCGGCAACCACACCTGCGAGATGCACGGCTGGCCCACGTTTGCCGTGGACGAGTACCGCTACAAGGTGGGAAACGGCATGCTTAAGCTGGTCGAGCGCTTTATGCCCGCCGAGTACGCGGGCGACGGCCGTATGTTTGAGCAGACGCTTGCCGAGTTTAGGGCCTATTACGGCGAGCACAAGGAGGACCACACCTCGCCCTACGCCGGCACGATTGAGATGCTCGACCGTCTGCGCACAGCGGGCGTTCAGCTTGCCGTGCTCACCAACAAGGATCATATTTCGGCAGCCCCGCTTATCGAGAAATACTTTGGCCCCGATCGCTTTGCGCTGGTACAGGGCCGTGTGGGCGCATTTCCGCCCAAGCCCGAGGCACCCGTCACGTTGCATGTGATGAAAGAGCTGGGCGCCGATCCGGCAACCACGCTCTATGTGGGCGATTCGAATGTCGATGTTCTGACCGGCCACAACGCCGGCCTTAAGAGCGCGGGCGTCAGCTGGGGCTTCCGAGGCCGCGCAGAGCTCGAAGCAGCCGGTGCCGACTACGTGGTTGACACGCAGGAAGAGCTCGCGGCGCTGATCCTGGGCGAGTAACGCCAGCGCTGCCCAACCCAGCCGCCGCAATGCCGTTGCGCGGAAAGTAGTCGTTGGGGACGTTCTTAAACGACTGGTCAAACAATGGCAACGTCGCAGGTAGAGGACGGACAGCGAAAACGCCCCTAAGCGAGCAAGGTGACGTGAAATGAAAGGGCGCTGACCTTCTGGTCGCGCCCTTGAAATTGAACGTCAGATTGCCGCTTAGGGGCGTTTGCAGCGTCGAGCAGTTGCGGCGTTTGGTAAAACGCCGCAACGAACTACCGCGCAACTCCCCTAGTTCATCATTGCATTCATCATCTCGGTGGTTGCGGAATCGTCAGCAGACCACTCGCCATCGTCATTGGCGGTGTACTTGAAGGTAACCTTGGTGTCCTTGGTCTTAGCGGCCTTGGTCACGTCGACCATGACCTGGCCGGCCATCTTGTACAGGTCGTCCTCGGAAGGCATCGTATCGAGCGCCGCGATCTTCTCCTGATACTGGGTGGCGAAATCTTCAACGATCTTGTTCATGGACTTGCAGGTAATGGTGACATCGGCAGTCGCGGTGCCCTTGTCCTCGTCGACCGTCACATCGCCGATCTTGTAGTCAAAACCCTCGAGATAGCTCTTGGCGTACTCCTTGGGATCGATGCCCAGCTGCTCGAACTCGTCGCCCGAGGCCTCTTCCAGGCCGGCGAGGAAGTCGTCGCCGCCGTTCTTGACCTCGTCAAACTGCGTCGTAAGATCCTCGGTGATGAGCTCCTCAACCGAAGGACCTCCGCAGCCGGAAAGCACAACCACGCACGCGACCAGAACAGCCATCAGGGGCGCAAGCAGCAGCTTCTTCTTCATGACATTCCTCCCAACAAGCGGCACCGCGCTTCCCGACGCGGTGCGCGTCGTAACAATAAGGCCATACTAGCCGATAACGAACACCCCCGGCAAAGCAAAGGCGCAGTCGGCTCGATTTAACGTCCGAACGGTTTACCGGTCCGCCCAACGCGCAATAAAACGTTCCGCCGCATTGCAATAAAAAAGGGCGGCCGGATAACCCGACCACCCCAAAACACCCTTATGTTGCCGCAGACTACTTGCGGACGACCTTGACGATGGCATCGCCAGCGGAGACAGCGGAGTCAGCCTCGACGGCGAGCTCGACGTCGGCGAACTCGGCGGTGTTGGACACAGCCACGACGACGCAGTCCTTGTAGCCGGCAGCGGCGATCTTGGCGCGGTCGATCTTGAGCATGGGCTGGCCAGCCTTAACGACATCGTCGGCCTTGACGAAGCCCTCGAAGCCGTCGCCGTTCATGTTGACGGTATCGACGCCAACGTGCACCAGAACCTCGATGCCGCTATCGGACTGCAGGCCCACGGCGTGACCCATGGTGACGGTCACCTTGCCGTCGCAGGGAGCGTAGACCAGATCGTCCTCGGGCCACACGGCGCAGCCCTTGCCCAGAACCTCGCCACCAAAGACGGGATCGGGCACGTCGGCCATCTTGATGACCTTGCCCTTGACGGGCGAGCACAGCACGTCGGCGCCGGCAGAAGCAGAGATGGAGGCCGGAGCAGCGGCAGCCGCGGGCTCAGCCTTCTTCTTGAACATGTCAAACAGACCCATACGTTTTCTCCTCTTGATTCAGCGCAACGTTATGCGCATGCCTATGGTGATTATAGTGCCAAATGGCCAAAATACTAAGGCGAGGGCTCGAATCGCAAGCCCTTTCAAGCCCTTCCCAAAACCTTTTCCCCAGTGGTTCTCATATTGTCGATTAACCCTCGATAAGCCGAGTATCGTCTGCGCACGGAACGGGCAGAAGCGGGCGCGCCAAACCCGACACTTCTTTTCGCGCCCACGGACCGCCGCCGCCCCGTCCCTGACACTTCCTGATACCGACCGAAACGTGCCAAAATAAACCCGTTCCTTTTTGCCAGGTTTGGCAAGTGTGGGAGTTCGCATGGATATCAAACGCAAGATTACCGAGGCGCAGGGCCTCACCCCCACCGAGCAACAACTCGGCATTGCGGCCCTTGCCATCGGCGAGGACATCCGCGGGCTTTCTATTAAGGAATTTGCCGCGCGCACCAACGTTTCCGTTGCGAGCGTGCACCGTTTTTGCAAAAAGCTCGGCCTCGAGGGCTTCAAGGATCTCAAGGTCGAGCTTATTCGCTTGACAACTGAGGCGGGAAACCGTCGCGACGTGGACATCGACTTTCCCTTCGATGCTACGTCCACCCCCGCGCAGGTCATGGAGCGTATGGAAGGACTCTACCAGACTACGCTGGCCGAGACGCAGGAGCTGCTCGACCCCGCACAGCTCGACTACGCCGCCAAGCTCATCGCGAACGCCCGACAGGTCGATATTTTCACGGGCTCGCACAACCTCTATCCAGCAGGAATGTTCCGCGATCGCCTACTCTCCGACGGTAAAAGTGCGACGTGCCACGACAATGCCGAAGCCCAGGTGCGCACGGCGCTTGCCTCGGGCCCCGACCATGTGGCAATCGCTATCTCCTACAGCGGCCTTGCCCCCAACCTCAAGGACATCTTGCCGATCATCAGCAGTCGGCATGTCCCGGCCATCGTCATCGGCACGCCTCATTGCGCGCGTATTCACCCCGGCTTTGCCGCCTACCTCACGGTGAGCGACCACGAGAGCATGACGCACCGCATCACACAGTTCGCGTGCCACATCGCCGTGCAATACGTGCTCGATTCGCTCTACAGCAGCTACTTTGCCAAAGACTACGCCCGCTGCTCCGAGTTCCTGGAGCAATCGTTTCCCTACACCCGCCTGCCCGGGCTCAAGTAGCGACGAGCGTGGATTTTTGGACGCTTAACTAACGAGCGTGGACAATCTCCCACTTTGAGGCCGTCACCGAGCCAAAACCGGGAGATTATCCACGCTCATTTTGGGTCCCCTGGGAACGCATGAGGAGGGCGGATAGACAGCCGTTATTTGCGAGGCGTCAGCGACGTAAAGAGTCCGTGTTGGTTGCAGTAAAGAAATATTCTGCCGCGCCCGGTAATATGGAAGCGCGGCTGCACCGATTGCTCTGGATAGAGCTTCTTAAAGCAGATGCCGCCCATAGTCGCATATGCCACAAAGCTAATGTAGTGATCCTTGGTCATGGGATGATCGAGCGTGACGTACCAATCGTCCTCGATGCGCTCGATGGAAAAGGCATGGTCCGCGTCCGGCTCTTCGGCCTCCTGGGGAAACATCGTGGAGCCACAGCAGCTAAAGCTGCCTTCTCCGAGCGCGTGCACAACGTTTCCGCAGATAGGGCAAACGTAAAAGACGCCTTTGAGCATATTGCCTGCACGGTTGGCGTTAGCCCGAATGTCACCAGCCAAAAGCTCAGCCACGCTTATGCCGAGTCTCTGGGCCAAAGGCTCAACGAGGGAAATGTCAGGAAGGCCGCGGCCGGATTCCCACTTGCTGACGGCTTTATCGGTCACGCCAAGGCTTTCCGCCAGGGCGCGCTGGGTGAGGCCGCGCTCTTCGCGCAGCCGCTTGATGGCATGCGCTGCCAAAAAAGTATGGGAAGCATTGGTTTGCCGTGTCTGGTTCATGGGCTGTCCAATCAAGTTGAAGAAATGGAGTGAACCGGTTCGACAGTCAGTATCCATTTGAAGGCCAGGCTCGACAACCTACGCTGCGTAGACATGCGCCAATCGAACGAGCGCGGATTTTTGGACGCTCATCTCGAGCAGTCATTTAAGAACGTCCCCAATGACCACCGCATCCGGAGCAAGACAACGCCGCAAGTAGAGGACGGACAGCGAGCGACGTCCAGGGCGAACAAGTTGGCATGAAAAAGGCGAGGCATTGACCTTCTGGTCATGCCTCGCCTTTTGAATGATAAATTGCCGCTCTGGCGGGTTTGCAGCGTCGAGCAGTTACGGCGTTTGGTAAAACGCCGTAACTAACGAGCTCCGTACTGCTCGTAGTAGGCGTCGATAGCGGCCTTGAGCTCGTCATCGATGACGACTTTGCCGTCGATCTCGTGGTTGTAGAGGGTCTCGACGACCTCGGCCATGGAGACGATGCTCGCGACGGGGAAACCGTACTTGGCCTCGATCTCCTTCTGCGCGGTGGTCACGCCACCCTTGCCGACCTCCATACGGTTGAGGGACACAACCAGGCCCTTGATCTCGACATCGGCAGCAGCCTTGACCTTGGGATAGGTCTCGTCGATGGACTTACCGCTGGTGGTGACGTCCTCGACCATGACCACGCGGTCGCCGTCCTGGGGCTCGTAGCCCAGCAGGTTGCCCTTGTCGGCGCCGTGGTCCTTGGCCTCCTTGCGATCGCAGCAGTACTTGACCTCCTTGCCGTACAGCTCGTGGTAGGCAATTGCGGTCACGACGGCCAGCGGAATACCCTTGTAGGCCGGTCCAAACAGCACGTCAAAGTCGTCGCCAAAGTTATCGTGGATGGCCTGGGCGTAATACTCGCCCAGCTTCTTGAGCTGATAGCCCGTCACATAGGCGCCGGCGTTCATAAAGAACGGGGACTGACGGCCGCTCTTGAGCGTAAAGCTGCCGAATTTAAGAACGTCGGACTCAACCATGAACTTGATGAACTCTTGCTTGTAAGCCTCCATGCGGGCTCCTCTCGTAATCGCGTACGTGCCTTCCAGTTTAGCGCAGGCAGGGCGCGTTGCGGGCGCGCTTTGGGGCCTCGGCATTCTGTAAAGGCTTTGTCAGGGGCAATGGTTTTCCAAACATTGGGGTTGACACGGCAAACCCCCTCATCAAGAATACGGGCGGATTGTAACGGGTACGAGATACCCAAAGCGCGCCGCGCCCGGCCTTAAGGAGGTGTGCCATGGAAGGCAGTCATAGTCGAAAAACCTGCATGTCGCCCTCGGCACGCCGCGAGGATTCCGCACGCGCATAAGCGCCAACAGCCGATCGTCAAAACCACCACAAAGGTGCCTGTCCCTTTGTGGTGGTTCGAAAGCATGACGTGAGCGACATCTAGGTTTTTTGAAGCACATACGACACGTACGCTAACTCCCTTCAACAAGGAGGACCCTATGCTGATGCTCAAAACCGCCACGGTACTCGAAGCCATCTCCAAGCGCCGCCGCACGGCGCGCCCCGCCGCTCATACCGGCATGTCCAAGAACACCATATTCGCCGCCACCCATAGCGCCGAGGATGCCCTCGTGCTGCTCGACGCCACAGCCGACGGCCTCACCGCCGAGCACGCCGCCGAGCGCCTGAGCGCCGTCGGCCCCAACACCATCGAAGCGCCGACCAAGACGCTCGCCCGCCGCATCGCCGACGCGTTCGTCGATCCCTTCGCTGGCATCCTCGCCGCCCTCGCACTGGTCTCGCTCTACATCGACGTGCTCGCCGTGCCCGAGCTGCAGCGTGACCCCTCCACGGTCATCGTCATCGGCATCATGCTGCTGGTATCGGGCGGCATGAAGTTTATCCAGGAAGCCCGCAGCGGCAATGCGGCCGAGGCCCTTAAGGACCTGGTCTCCAACACCTGCTGCGCCCTGCGCGACGGCGAGCGCGTCGAGATCCCCTTCGACGAGCTCGTCCCCGGCGATGTAATCCGCCTCTCTGCCGGCGACATGGTGCCGGCAGATGCCCGCATCATCACCGCGCGCGACCTGTTTGTGATCGAGTCCGCACTCACCGGCGAGAGCGAGGCCGTCGAGAAGACCGCTGCCATCACCGTCGTCGAGGGTGCCGACGGCTCCGCGCTACCACTCTCTGCCTGCAAGAACATCGTCTTTACCGGCACCTCCGTGCAAAACGGCACCGCCATGGCGCTTGTCGTTGCCACCGGCTCGGACACCTACCTGGGCGGCATCGCCAAGATGCTCAACGGGCGCGGCGAGAAGAGCGCGTTTGACCGCGGCGTCTCGAGCGTCTCCATGCTGCTCGTGCGCCTCATGCTCGTTATGGCGCCGGCGGTCTTTGCCATCAACGCCGCCACCAAGGGCAACGTCATCGATGCGCTGTTGTTCGCCACGAGCGTGGCCGTGGGCATCACGCCGCAGATGCTTCCCGTCATCGTGACCACGAGCCTGTCGCAAGGCGCCAAGGACCTCGCCCGCCGCCAGGTTATCGTCAAGGAGCTGCCGGCGATCCAAAACCTCGGCGCGATGGACGTCCTGTGCTGCGACAAGACCGGCACCCTCACCGAAGACCGCATCGTGCTCGAGCGCTACCTCAACACCGACGGCAACGAGGATGCGCGGGTGCTGCGCCATGCGTTTTTGAACAGCTTCTTCCAGACCGGCCTCAAAAACCTTATCGACCTGGCCGTCATCGACCGTGCCGATGTGACGCCCTCGACCGTCGTGCCCGATTCTATGCTGGGCCAGAGCCTGCGCGACCGCTATACCAAGGTCGACGAGGTGCCCTTCGATTTCTCGCGCCGTCGCCTGAGCGTAGTTGTCGCCGACGCCCAGGGCAAAACCCAGATGGTCACCAAGGGAGCTGCCGAGGAAATGCTCGAGATCTGCTCCTTTGTCGAGGTCGATGGCGCCGCCCAGCCGCTTACCGAAGATAAGCTCGCCCAGATTCGCAAGCAGGTCGCCGGGCTCAACGCCGAGGGCCTGCGCGTGATTGCCGTGGCGCAGAAAACCAATCCGCGCTGCGTGGGCGAGTTTGGCATCGCCGACGAATGCGACATGGTATTGATGGGCTTTTTGGCCTTCCTCGATCCGCCCAAGGCGAGTGCCGCGGGCGCCGTCGCCACGCTCGAGGCCAAGGGTGTGGCGGTCAAGGTCCTGACCGGCGACAACGACCGCGTTGCCGCCACCGTCTGCGAACAGATCGGTATCGACGCGAGCAACGTCTTGCTCGGCTCCGAGATCGATGCGCTCGATGACGCCGAACTTGCCGAGCGCGCCGAGAACACCCACCTCTTCGCCAAGCTCTCGCCGCTGCAGAAGGCGCGTCTGGTGCGTGTCATGCGCGAGCTGCTCGGCCACACCGTGGGCTTTATGGGCGATGGCATCAACGACGCCGCCGCCATGCGTGCGAGCGACTGCGGCATCTCGGTCGATTCGGCCGTCGACATCGCCAAGGAATCCGCCGACATCATCTTGCTCCAGAAAGACCTGGGCGTGCTCGAGCGCGGCATCATCGAAGGCCGCCGCACCTACGGCAACCTGCTCAAGTACCTCAAGACCACGGTGAGCTCCAACTTTGGCAACGTGCTGTCCGTGACCGTCGCGAGCCTGTTCTTGCCGTTTTTGCCCATGAGCGCCCTGCAGCTGGTGCTGCTGTCGCTGATCTACGAGATCGTGTGCATCGCGCTGCCGTGGGACACCGTCGATGACGCCTGGACTGCCCGTCCACGCGCCTGGGACGCTGCGTCCATCAAGGACTTTATGCTCGAGCTGGGCCCTGTGAGCTCGCTGTTTGACATCGTGACCTTTGCCGTGCTCTTCTTTGTGGTATGCCCCGCCGCCGTGGGCGCGAGCTGGGCAGAGCTTGCCGCCGCGGGCGACGTCGCAGGCATGGCGGCCTTTGCGGCGCTCTTCCAGAGCGGTTGGTTCGTTGAGTCCATGTGGTCGCAGACGCTCGTGGTCCACATGCTGCGCTCCCCGCGCCTGCCACGCCCGCGCGACCACGCCGCGCCCGCGCTGTGCCTCCTCACCGTGCTGGGCCTGGTGCTCGTCACCTGGCTGCCGGCAAGCCCCATCGCCGATGCGCTGGGTCTCATGCCGCTGCCGCCAATCTTCTTCGCGCTGCTCATCGGCATTGTCGCCGCTTACATCGCGCTCACCCAGCTGGCCAAGCGCCGCTACATCGCCCGCCACGGCGAGCTGCTGTAACTTCACCGGCACCCTCGTCAAGGATGTTTGGGCCGCCGCGACCCGCCCCCGCTGGCCGCGGCGGCCCAAAACAGCTAAAAACGCCCCTCACCCCCGCTTTAATTTCTTTTGCAAGTTTTAACTTCTTTTGCTTTCTTTCACTTCTTTTAACAAGGCGCCCGGCGGGCATAAGTTGCTCGCCGGGGGCGTCGGTTCGACGAAGAGGCCTCAGCCGTAGCAACGGATTGCCCAGCGAGAGATTTCCCAAGTGCCAACTCAAACAGTACATGTTTAATCTGTTTCGTTAATTGAAATGCGTAAATATGGTTAACCAAAGAATTGATATTTGGTTAAATAGTAACTGTATATTTGGTTAAATGTACTGGTAAACAATGGTGATAATTATGCCAAAGAAGTACTACACTAGAATTATCGAAAATGAGCTTGACCAGCTGCTGGGTATATTCGGCGCCGTTCTCATCGAAGGACCGAAATGGTGCGGAAAGACGACCACGGCCGAGACCCGTGCGGCGTCCAGGCTCCTTCTCATGGACCCGTCCCGCAACTTCGAGAATCGCTTGCGTGCCGAGACGGACCCGGCGCTTGCCGTTGCAGGCGAGGTGCCGCGGCTGATTGACGAGTGGCAGGAGGTTCCGAAACTTTGGGACGCGGCGCGGTTTGAGTGCGACAACCGCGGCGGCGAGCCTGGCCAGTTCATATTTACGGGGTCGGCGACGCCGCGAGACAATGAACGGCCGATGCACAGTGGCGCTGGAAGGTTCGCTAAATTGCGCATGGATACCATGACGCTTTTCGAGCTTGGGAAATCCAGCGGTGCGGTTAAGCTGTCGGGCATTATTTCTGGCGAAAAGTTCAATGGCGCTTTCGGATCGCTGGATTCCGCCTCGATTGCCGAGTACGTTGTCCGTGGCGGATGGCCCGCGGCGGTCGGTCGCGATGCGCTGGCTGCGTCGGCGATGGCGAAACGTTACATCGGCATAGTCGCCGAAGAAGATTTGTCTCGTGTCGACGGCTCTCGCCGCGACCCTGAAAAGGTCAAAGCCGTCATCGAATCGCTTGCGCGCAATGAATCCACTTTGGCGACACTCAAGACGCTCGTAGCCGATCTTGGTGGAGAAGTATCGAGACAAACGACGGCATCATATATATCCCTTCTCGCTCGGGTTAGTTTCGTTCGCGATATTCCCGCATGGAACCCCGCAATGAGATCTCCCGTGCACTTAAGAGAATCGAAGAAGCATCATCTCGCTGATCCGTCACTGGCGGCCGCTGCGCTCGGAGCGACTCCGGCGACATTGCTGCTAGATTTCAAGACGCTTGGGCTGCTTTTTGAATCGTTGGCCCTTCATGATTTGTGGGTTTATGCGCAGGCAAATGGAATGGGCCTCTATCACTATCACGATTCTCGCGATCTAGAAGTCGATGCAGTCATTGCGGCTCCCGGTGGAACGTGGATCCCGGTCGAAATCAAGCTCAGCTCCGCCCAAATCGAAGAGGCGTCTGACAGCCTTATTGCTGTCGAGAAGCGTATGGTTGCCGCCGGAAACAACCCGCCAGTTTCGAAAGTCGTAATCATTGGATTTGGTTCACAAGCCTATGTCACTGACCGCGGCGTCCAAGTTGTTCCGCTGGATGTGCTCGCGCCGTAGTGCAATTGCAAGTTTTTACTTCTTTTAACAAGGCACCCGACGGGCATAGGCTGCTCGCCGGGCGCCTTGGTTAGGATGCTATTGCTGTTGAGAACGCCTAGGCCAAATCTTCGCCGTTGGTGGCGATAACCTTCTTGTACCAGTCAAAGCTCTTCTTCTTGGAACGCTTGAGGGTGCCGTTGCCGGCGTCGTCGCGGTCCACATAGATAAAGCCGTAGCGCTTGGACATCTCGCCCGTACCGGCCGAGACCAGGTCGATCGGGCCCCAGGTGGTGTAGCCCAGCAGGTCAACGCCGTCCTCGGTCACCGCATCGCGCATCGCGGCAATATGCTGACGCAGGAAGTCGATACGGTAGTCGTCGTTGATAGAACCATCCTCCTCGACAACATCCCTGGCACCCAGACCGTTCTCAACCACAAACAGCGGCTTCTGATAACGGTCGTACAGGTCATTAAGGGTGATGCGGAAGCCCAGCGGATCGATGGCCCAGCCCCACTGGCTCTCCTGCAGGTAGGGGTTCTTGGCGCCGGCGAAGGCGTTGCCCTGGGTGCGCTTGACATCGGGGTTGTCGGCACCGGCAGAGCAACGGGTGCTGTAGTAACTAAAGCTGATGAAGTCGACGGTGTTGGCAGCCAGGACCTCGCGGTCCTCGTCGGTCATGCCCACATCGATGCCCAGGCGCTCGAGTTTCTTGACGGCATAGGCCGGGTAGTAACCGCGGCTCTGGACGTCGACGAAGAAGTAATTGTCCTGGTTGTCAAGCTGAGCCTGGCGTACATCGCCCGGACGGCAGCTGTAGGGATAGTAGGTGCCCGCGGCGAGCATGCAGCCGATCTTGACCTCGGGGTCGATCTCGTGGGCGATCTTGGTTGCCCAAGCGCTGGCGACGAGCTCGTTGTGGGCGGCCAGGTACTCGACGGCTTCCTTGTTCTCGCCCTCCTCAAAGACCAGGCCGGCACCCATAAACGGCAGGTGAAGGATCATGTTGATCTCGTTGAAGGTGAGCCAGTACTTCACCAGGCCCTTGTAGCGGGTGAAGATCGTGGTCGCGAGGTTCTTGTAGAAGTCGATGAGCTTGCGGTTGCGCCAGCCGCCGTACTCCTTGATGAGGTGGACGGGGCAGTCGAAGTGCGTGATGGTCACGAGCGGCTCGATGCCGTGCGCCTGGCACTCGCGGAACACGTCCTCGTAAAAGGCCAGGCCGGCCTCGTTGGGCTCGGCCTCGTCACCGTTGGGGAAGATACGGGTCCAGGCCAGGCTCATGCGGAAGGCCTTAAAGCCCATCTCGGCAAAGAGGGCAATGTCCTCCTTGTAGTGATGGTAGAAATCGATGCCGGTCTGCGCGGGATAGTAATAGCCGTCCTCGAAGTCGAGCATCTTGCGCTGGCCGGAGACCACCGCGTAACGCTCCGGGCCGTGCGGCGCCACATCCACGTTGGCCAGGCCGCGACCGTCAACGTTGTACGCGCCCTCGCACTGGTTGGCAGCCGTCGCGCCGCCCCACAGGAAGTCATTACGGAAAGCCATGCATCGATCCTTTCACACGCTGTTTGTCGTGGCTTCAGTATCCCCGTAAGCAGCGCGCCACTCAACGGCAACGGCGCAGGTCGGCACTTCTTTTCGCGCACAGACGCCCGGCAGCCGCCCCCGTCTGACACTTTTTGATACCTGCCCGCCCAAACCGCCAACCACCACAAAGGGGACAGGCACCTTTGCGGCGGATTGGGCCCGGTTTGTCTCGATCTGTAACAGTTAGGCAGCCAAAACCGGGCCTGGTGTTACAGATCGAGATTTTTCGGGCAGCCCCTTCAGTTTGTCTAAATCTGTAACAGGTAGAGACGATTTAGCCCGCTAGATGTTACAGATCGAGATGGAAGATTCTAGTCGCAGGCGATGTCGAGGTTCTTGCCGACGAGGCCTACGTAGCCGCCTTCGGCTGCTTTGGGGCTGTCGGCGTGGCAGAGGACCCACTTGTCGGCCTTCCAGTAGCAGTAGCTGTCGCCGGCCGCGGGCATGTCGGCCGCCGCCTCGGGGCGCGGGCCGTTGGTACCCGCCGGCAGCGCAACCATCACTTGGAAGCCGCCGTCGTCGACCATGCAGGGCGTGTAGTGAAGCGTGGTGTTGAAAACCTCGACAACCTTGCCCGCCGGCACGCGGAACGCCTTGACGCATGCGGTGTCGAGCTTGCCGTCCTCGATCTCCCAGCGATGCGCCACGAGCAGGATAAAGTCGCGCGCCCCCAGGTTGAACTCGCTCGCACGGTGGTACTCCAGGCAGTTGAGACGCGTGTTGTGGCCGTTGCACCAACCGAGCTGGAAGGGACGGCCGCCAAACATGAGAAAGCCCAGTTTATCGGCATCCTTGACGCCCTCGAGCTCCGGCGCACTTGCTACGTATTTGCTGCCCTCGGGAATGGGCGTGGCAGAGAGCGCCTCGAGCACGGGCGACGTGAGCTCGGACGGAACGTCATCCCAAACGTTACCATAGGATTTGAATTCGGGATCGTTGACAGAGTAGATATGCATGTTCACTCCTGTTCGTAAATGTGACTATACAAACATTCTAGAACAAACATGAGCGATTTTGAACGCTCGTCCCGACCAATCAACAAAAAGGCGCCCCCGCATAAGCGAAGGCGCCCAATGCGCGCGTTTTGGGCGATAAAGCCCTTACGCCTGCTGATAGTGCAGGTGCTTCTCGTCGATATCGACCAGGTCGCGATTGAGGTAACGGCGCGCGAGCCAGTTCGCCATGGAAAGGTTCTGGTCCAGGTAGTTACCGCACTCCTCGGGAGCGGCACCGGGGACATCGCCCTCAAAGCCGGCGACAAACTCGAACAGCTCACGCACGAGTGGCAGAATCTCCTCACTCGTCAGCTCACCAAAAACGACGAGGTAAA
The DNA here is from genome assembly GCA_902835305.1 of Coriobacteriaceae bacterium. Lineage (GTDB taxonomy): Bacteria > Actinomycetota > Coriobacteriia > Coriobacteriales > Coriobacteriaceae > Collinsella. The sequence continues at coordinate 82,807 of CADFMD010000007.1, read as the reverse complement.
AGCCCGTGCGGCAGCCCATGGGGCCAAAGTAGACAATGCGGCTCGACCACTCGGCATGATTGCGAAGGAACGTCGCGCCCAGGTGCTCGATGGTGTGGCACTCGGCCGTGTTCATGACCGGCTCCTTGTTGGGCGTGGTCAGGCGCAGGTCAAACGTGGTGACGGCGGCACCGGTCGCCGGATCGCGGTCGATGCGGCTCACATACACGCCGGGCTCAAGCAGCAGATGATCAACGGAAAAGCTGGCGATGCGCTCCATGGCAGATCCTCTCGATAGTCAAATTGGGACGGGGCTCTTTTAGCTGGTTCGAATGGTCGCACTAATCATACCAGTCAAAAAAGCCCCGTCCCAAAAAGACAACTTAGCCAAGGACACGGGCCATACGCGTCTTGAACTCGGACAGGAAGCGCGGAGCATCCACGGTCAGTGCCACAAGCGCGCTCTTGTCCGGATCGGACAGGCGGCGCTCATCGCAGATGGTGCGGCCGCGATACTCACCCAGCAAGTCAACACGCAGGTTACAGCCGAGCGCACCCACGAGCGTTGGATCAATCGCCACGGCAACCGCCAGCGGATCGTGCAGCGCGCAGCCGCCCAGGTAGGGCGCGTTCATCTCGTACGAGCCAATGTAGTGCTCGACCATGCTCGCAAATGCGCAGCCGGCCATAGTGCCCGAGCCCGTCCAGCCGGCAATGTCGCGGCGTGTGAGCACCGCGCGATGTGTCACGTCCAGACCCACCATGGTGAGCTTACGGCCCGAGCGCAGCACCGCGTCGGCTGCCTCGGGGTCGCTCGCCATATTGGCCTCGGCGCCCGCGCTCACGTTGCCGGGCACGGTAAGGGCGCCGCCCATCACGACCACGCGGCCGATGGACATCATCGCCGCCGCATCGCGCTCCAGGGCGAGCGCCAGATTGGAGAGCGGGCCAGTCGCTACGTAGACCAGATCGGGACCATAAGTGCGCGCGGCATCGATCAAATAATCGACCGCAGCGTTGCCGCCGGCCGAGGTCGCTCCCACCGGCTCGTAGGGCGACGCGGGCACGCTCGCGCCGCCGATGCCGTTCTTGCCGTGAATGAGCGCGGTGGACGCCGGCGGCGTATAGGGCTCAGTCGCCTGCAGAGGACGGTCGGCACCCAGGTACACCGGAACCTCGGGGCGACCCAGCAGATCGAGCACCGCCAGGCAGTTGTGCGCCGATTGCTCGACGCGCACGTTGCCAAAGCACGTGGTGATACCCACGAGCTCCACCTCGGGGCTCGCGATGGCATAGGCCAGCGCCATCGCGTCGTCCACACCCATATCCAGATCAAGGATCAGCTTCTTGATTGCCATTGTTCTACTCCGCTTCTCCGTCTTTATCGTTTAACCAAACCAATGTTCAACTTCGGCGCGCGTGGGAATCGATTGCTGAGCGCCCAGGCGCGACACCGTCACTGCCGAGGCGCGAGCACCCGCGGCCATGCACTCAAAGAGCGGCAAGCCCTCTAGGCGAGCCGCCGCCAACGCGCCGATAAACGTATCGCCGGCGGCCGTGGTATCGACTACCGTGCTCGAAAGTGCCGGCATGCGCAGCAGCTCACCGTCATCGCCGAGCGTAACCGAGCCGGCACTGCCCAACGTGATGACCGCAGCTCCGGCACCCCTAGCGAGCAGGACGTTGAGCGCCGCGACGCAGCTTGCATCGTCCGCGGGCAAGATTCCCGTCAGCACCTGGCACTCGGTCTCGTTGGGACAGACCAGGTCGACCGCAGGCCAGACCTCCGCAGGCAGCTCGCAGGCGGGCGCTGGATTAAAGATCGTATAGAACCCCAGCTCGTGAGCACAAGCAAGCGCCTCGGCCGTCGCCGCAAGGTCACATTCGCCCTGGGCAATAAAGACGCTTCCGACAGCCGGGGCAATCTCGCTGGCATCGCCGTCGAGCTCGTCGGCCACCAAGCGCCTCAGTGCGCGGGCAACGTCCTCGCCCGCAAGCGCATGGTTGGCGCCCGGCGACAGCACGATGCGGTTGTCGCTCTCACAGCGAATGATAGTCGCGGTACCGGTCTCCACGTCATCGCGACGCGCCACAAACTCAACGCCCACGCCGGCATCCTGGAGCCCTGCCACAAGCGCATCGCCAAAGGTATCGTGCCCAACAGCGCCGATCATGCACGTGCGCGCACCCATGCGCACAGCGGCAACGGCCTGATTGGCTCCCTTACCGCCAGCGTTGGTGATAAAACCGCTGCCACCGACTGTCTCGCCCGCGCGCGGCATGCGCTCGCACGCCACCGAAAGGTCCATGTTCATGCTGCCGAACGCCGCAACGATGCTGTGATCCGCCATGGAAACCTCCTCGTCTTCAGGCTTTGCGCCCACCGTCGACCAACGATTGTGCACTCTCGCACCCCCTATAACTTTAGTCCACTTTGATGTGGACGCGCGCTTGAGCTTGCGCCAGCAGCAAGCATTCACAGGGGCAGGCAGCTACAATGAATACGTGCTGATTATTCTCGTCATTGGATGATGTTTTATGGAACAACTCTCGCAATCGGGCTCGCGCGGTCGACGCCGCACGGGCAACGAGCCGGCGTCGCACGAACGCGCGAAGGGCGGGCGCCGTGCCAACGAGCCGCGACGCACCGCGAGCCCCCATCGCGCTTCTGCCAACAACGCGGGCCGCGCCAACACTCCCGCCGCGGAGCAGACGCCTGCTCGCCCCAAGTCCCGCTACATCCCTGCACTCGACGGTCTGCGTACGCTCGCCGTCGTCGCGGTGGTGCTCTATCACCTCAACCTCACGTGGGCGCAGGGCGGCCTGCTTGGCGTCACGATCTTCTTTGTGCTTTCGGGCTATCTGATCACGCGCTTGCTGCTCAACGAAGTCGCTAAGACCGGCCGCATCGACCTCAAGAGCTTCTGGATTCGCCGCATCCGTCGCCTGGTCCCCGCCGTGGTAACGGTAGTGTTCGTGACCTGCGCGCTGTGCACCATCTTTAACCACGTGATGCTTACCAAGATGCGCCCCGACATTCTGCCGTCGCTGCTGTTCTTCAACAACTGGTGGCAGATTGCCCAAAACGTCTCGTACTTCAACGCCCTGGGCGATCCCTCGCCGCTTACGCACTTTTGGTCGCTCGCCATCGAGGAACAGTTCTACCTGGTTTGGCCCCCGCTGCTGCTCGCTATGGTATCCATGCACATGAGCAAGCCCAACACGCGCCGCGTGGTTCTGGGCCTGGCTGCTGTCTCCGCCATCGCCATGATGGTGCTCTACAACCCCGCCGCCGACCCCAGCCGCGTGTACTATGGCACCGACACCCGCGTCTTCTCGCTGCTGCTGGGCGCCTGGATGGCCTTTATCCCCGATCGCGACCTGGCTCCGGTGCGCCTCGCTCATCGTTTGGGGCTCAATCGCCTGGCTGGCGCCGCCAAGCACGGCAAGAACGCCGAGGGCAAGCATGACGCTACGACCGACGGCGCAGCCGAGACCGTCCCGGCACAGCCGAGCGCCCTCGTGCGTTTTTGGTCCTCGCCCGCATCCATCGATGTATTGGGCGTCGTGGGTCTGGTTGGCCTTGCCGCCATGGTCGCGCTCACCAACGGCTACACCGCGTTCCAGTATCGCGGCGGCACGCTGTTATGCTCCATCCTCACGCTCATGGTCATCGCGGCCTGCGTGCAGCCCCAGGGAATGGTTGCCCGCGCGCTGTCCGCCGAGCCGCTCGTGTGGGTTGGCAAGCGCTCATACAGCATCTACCTGTGGCACTATCCGCTGCTGTTGCTTATGAACCCGGTCGCCAACATCAACGATACACCGTGGTGGCAGTACATTTTGCAGGTGCTGTTGGTGGTCACCGTGGCCGAATGCTCATATCGCTTTATCGAGACGCCGTTTAGAAAGGGCGCCTTTGGGCGCACCGTATCCGAGTTCCGCGACGGCACCGCCACGCCCGCCAACTGGGTGCGCGCGCACGTCCCTGCCTGCGCAGCCTGCGCTGTCGTGTTGGTCGTTGCACTGGGTGGCCTGATCTTTGTGCCCGAGACGTCTGCGCTGAGCGGCGAGGGCGCCGAAGTCCTCAACAAGGAAGCCAAGAACACCGCGCCCACCGACCAGCAGGCGGCCGACGACACCGACAAGGACAACGACGGCTTCCCCGATGGATCCTACGACCTGCTGATGATCGGTGACTCCGTGTCGCTGCGTGCCGTGGACACCTTTGACGGCGTGTTCCCGCACAGCCATATCGATGCCGAAAAGGGCCGCCAGTTTGATGCGGGCCGCACGACATTTGAGGGCTATATCCAGCAGAACCTTGCCGGCAAGATCGTGGTCTTTGCGCTGGGCACCAACGGCTTGGTAACCGACGACCAGATCGACGCCATCATGGCCGATGCAGGAGATAAGCGTATTGTGGTGTTTGTGAACACGCGCAGCCCGCAGCCGTGGGTTGGCTCTACCAACCAGGCCATCGCCAACGCCGCCACGCGCTACAAGAACGTGCGCGTTATCGACTGGTACGGATACAGTGCCAACCGCAACGACCTGTTCGATGGCGATGGCACGCATCTATCGACCACTGGCGTGACTGAGTACCTCAACTTGATCCACGATGCCGTCAAGAAGGACCTGCCCGTACACCCCGAGGATCACGTCAACGATCCGCAGCCGGCAGCCGTCAAGTCTGCCACCGACGCGCTCGTTAACGCCCTCGCCTTCAAACCGCACAAGCTAGGCACCGACAAGTAACCCGCAGCAAACAACCCAAAATCACTCTTTTAGAGTCGGCCCCAAGAGGTCGCGGGCAAAAAACAGGCCGCAGCCCATCGCTGCGGCCTGTTTGGAGTCAAAAAGAGGCGCTAAGCGCTGTAACCCATCGCCTGCAGAACAAACATGACGACCGTGAGCACCGTAATCACGCCGATAGTCGCCCAAGTGAGCACGTTCCACACGCGGCCGTTGCGGTTGGCACCCATAATGTGACGGTCGGCGGCGATAACCACCTGGAACACCAGAACCACGGGCAGTAGCACGCCATTGATGACCTGCGAGGTCATCATAATCTGGAACAGATCGACGCCGGGCATAAGCACCAGCACGGCAGAGATACCGATGATGGCCGTAATGATGCCGCGATAGACCGGGGCCTCGTCCCAGCTGCGGTCGGCACCGCGCTCCCAGCCAAATGCCTCGCAGATAGCGCTCGACGTAACGCCCGGTAGCACGCAAGCAGCCAAGAAGCTCGCCGCGACCAGGCCCGAGGCAAACAGCACCGTGGACCACTGACCCGCAATAGGCTCCAGCGCGCGGGCAGCATCGGCAGCATCGCTAATCTGAATACCCGCCGGGAACAGCACCGTACCGGTCGTGATGATAATAAAGCCCGCAATGATATCAGCAGCGATCGAGCCGCTCACGGTATCAATACGCTGCAGCACGATGTCGTCCTCGCCCGCATTCTTATCGACCACGTTATTCTGCGCCAAGAAAATCATCCACGGCGCGATGGTGGTACCGATCGTTGCGACCACGAGCGACACGTAGCTGGGGTCATTTTGAATGTTAGGCACGACCAGGTCGACCGCGACCTCACCCCAGTTGGGGCCAGCCATAAACGCGGCGACGATATAGGTCACGAACACGCAGCTCACCAGCAGCAGAATCTTCTCGATGCGCTGGAAACTACCCGACATGGTAAGCATCCACACCAGCAGCGCCACCAACGGCACCGAGATGCTCGCCGGCACGCCAAAAAGAGCAAGGCCGCTGGCGATGCCCGCAAACTCCGAAATGGTCACAGCCGTGTTGGCGATCAACAGCGCCGCCATAGCAAGTACACTCTTGCGCACGCCAAAGCGCTCGCGAATGAGCGATGCCAGGCCCTTGCCCGTGACGCAGCCGCAGCGCGCCGCGGTCTCCTGCGTCACGATGAGCAGCACGGTCATGACAGGAAGCATCCACAGCATCTTGTAGCCATAGCTGGCGCCCGCGCTGGAATACGTTGCAATGCCGCCGGCGTCATTGCCCGAAAGCGCCGCCAGCAGACCAGGACCCATAGCGCCAAAGATGGCCGCGATGGTCAACTTTTGCTTGGTGCCCGACTTTTGCTTGGTATTTTGCACGCGACCACCTAACCCATGACCGACATGGCGAGCAGCACCGCGGCGATGCAATACGCCACGCACGAGATCATGACGGCAATAACGTTCATGGCGGTGCCCGACGTGTTGAGGTCATGCTCGTCACGCCAGAACAGCACCATCAGGTAAATCACGGCGCTCATGTTGCCAACCAGGCAAATAATGGCAGCGATATTAAAGCACCCGGTAAAGAGCTGCTCCTCAAACATGGGCGCATCGAGGAACGCAGCGGTGCGCACCAGCTGGGCGCACAGGTAGGTCACGAGTGACAGAATCAGGCCCATGCCCGTGCTCTGGAAGAAGAACCCCAGATACGGCTTGGGCTCGTCGTCGTGACCGTCATACTCCAGGAAGTAGTTCTTGACGAACGACACCATGCGCGAGGCCGCCAGCAGCACGAGCGGCATGGCGCACATGGGGAACACCACCAGATGCGCGGAGCCGAGCGCCGTCCCCAGCACGGTCGCCATGATGCACGACGCGATGCCCCATACAACAACCCAGTACTGGCGATGCACGAACCAGCTGAGCACGTTCGTCGAGTCGTCCGACGCGCTATCGCCCGAGCCGACACCGGCGATCTGCAGGTCCTCCTGATGCTCCTCGGCGATAACGTCCATGGCGTCGTCGAAGGTCACGATACCAAGGATATGACGGTTCTCGTCGCAGACAGGGATGGCAACCAGGTCGTACTTGGTCATCTCGTCCGTCACGTCTTCCTGGTCCTCGTCGGGCGACACATAGACCAGGTCGCGATAGGCCAACTGACCCAGCGTGGCGTCGCGGTCGGCTACGATCAGCGTGCGCAGCGAAAGCACGCCGGTCAGCATGCCGCTCGGATCCTCGGTATAGACGTAGTAGACGCTCTCGAAGTCCTCGTCGAGCTCGCGAATCGCCTCGATGGCGTCACCGACCGTTGCCGTGGCGGGCAGGGAGACAAACTCCGAGGTCATGATGCGGCCGGCGGTGTTGTCCTCATACCCCAGCAGGTTACGAATCGCTTTCTCTTCCTTGACGCCCATCAGGCGCAGGAGCTTCTCGGCCTTCTCGTAATCGAGCTCGTCGATCAGATCGGCGGCGTCGTCCGGGTCCATCATGGCCAGCATCGACGATGCGTCGGTGTCGGACAGGCCCTCGAGCATCTCGGTCATAAGCTCGTCGTCATCGAACTCCGAGATGGCCTCGGCGGCCTGGGCAGTATCGAGCTGCGCAAACACCTGCGCACGCAGACGCGGGTCGAGCTGCTCGATAATGTCGGCGATGTCGGCAGGGTGCAGCTCGCCGAGCGTCTTGTGCGACACCGAGAGTTGAATGTTCTTGGTCGAGCGGTCGAGCAGGTCCATGTAGGACCAAGCGATGATGTCCTCACTGAGCGGCTTGCCCAGGTGCTTCATAAAGCCTTCGACGATATGCTCGAGCGCGGGGCTGATGGCGCGTAGCAGACCGCGAGCACCGACCTCGGCGCCCAGCAGGCGCAGCTGGTTTTCGCCCGACATGGAAAACTTGATGTCGTTGACGCGCACGACCTTCATGCCCTGCGTGTCGACAATCTGCTTGTTGAGCACGTCGCGGGCAAGCAAGAGTTCGGTCGGCTGCAGGTACGAAAAACGGATTTCGGTGGCCGACGTCTTAAGGTGTACACCCGTCTCGTCGATACGGTCGACCCATTTGCGCCAGCTGATCATAAACGGCGTCTTGCCGGGACCGCGGAACGCGAGCGACGTCACGTGCGGAAAAACTTCGCCGGTAGCAATACCAAAATCGTTGACCACGCCGAGCTTTTCGCCGTCGACGTCCAAGACCGGCAATTTGAGCATCTCACTCAGATAATTCAATGGTGCTCCCCATCATTATTCCCCCGGACGCGGCCGCGCGCGCGGCGTCCGGGGGCTTCTGGATATGTATACGCATGCGCGGGCGGCACGCCGCTCGACGCTTACACCCCGTGCATGCGCAAAAAGCACCTGCATGGGGTCATCGACTGTATGGTCGAGGTTTGGATTTCACCTGTAACCTTTCTCTTGACCCTCATTAACCGCAGTAACTATAGCATCAGCATCGCCCTGCGGCATCGAATTTATGCGCTGCACATTGCAGGCATACCAAACGCTGACGCATCCGTGACATAGTCATTGGGGACGTTCTTAAATGACTACCCAATAACTACTCTGTGGTGTCGTTGTCCTCGGCAAGTTGGGGGAACACGGCATCCTTGGGCATGGTGACCTTCGTCAGCGAGGTGAGCTTTTTGCTCAGCGACGCGTCCGTCTTGACCAGGTCGCTGAGCGTCACGATCTTGTAGCCGTCGGCAATGAGGCCGTCGATAATCTGCGGCAGCGCCTCGAGCGTCTGCTCGGCGCATTCGTCTCTATCGGTGAGCAGCACGATATTGCCCGGCGTCACCGAATCGAGCACCGTCGAGACCTGCTCGTCGGCACCGTTGAGCAGCCAGTCGCCCGAGTCAATATTCCACGAGACCACGGCGGAGACCAGGTCCATCGCATCAATCCAGTTTTGCTCGTCAAAGGCAGCGTAGGGAGCACGCAGCAGCATCGTCTTCACGCCGGTCGCCGACTTAATCGCATCGGTGCCTTTCGTGATCTGTTCGCGTACCGCCTCACGGTCCTGACCCTTGAGCGAATCGTCGCCGTAGCTGTTGGATCCGATCTCGCACCCGGCATCGACAATCGCCTTGGCCGTGGCAGGCGATGCCTCGGCCGCATCGCCCGACAGGAAGAACGTCGCGGTGACGCCCTTTTCCTTGAGTACCTGCAAGATCTGCTTGGTAGCGCTGCTCGGACCCTCGTCAAACGTCAGCGCCACGTACTTTTTGTTGCCCTTGGGCGCCACGCTGGCGCACGCAACGACGCAATCGGTGGCGGGCACGACCTCGCCGCGGTCCTGTGTCTTGCCCGATTGCTCGCCGACCCACACCTCGGAGCGGCCCTGGACACCCCACGTCTGCACATACTCGATAGCGCCCGTACCCTCGACCTTGAGCTTGGGCTCGATAACCGTAGCCTGAACCTCGTGCTTCTCGTAGGTGTTACGGCCATCCTTGACCGTCACCTTCTCGCCGCCCTCAAGTTCGCGGCTATCCCATTTGCCCTGCTTCACGCGCTTGCCGTCGACCTTCACCGACAGCTTTTCGCCCCCATGGCGCTTGAGCACGCTGTCATCGACGGCCAGCAGGTCGCCTGCGTCGTAGGTGTCAGTCAACTCCTGGTCGTCGATGAGATTCTGCAGCGTAGAGCCCACACGCACCGCTGTCTTCTGGCCGTTGAGCTCCACGTCCACACTGCGGTTGACGTAGCCCACGACGGCAGCGATAAACAGCACGAGCGCGCAACCCACGGCGATGAGCGCGTAGGGCAGGCGAGACGAACGACGGGGTGTGCGGCTGTTGCCGATGCGCGCGCTGCGATCGCTAAAGCCGCGGCTATGGTTGAGATACATCGCGCCGGGCTTACGGTGACGGCGGCGCTGACCGCTGGGCAGCTGCCCCAGGTCGCGGCGCGCCGTCGGACGCGCACCCGAACGCCCGTTTAAGTTGGATCCGTTTTGGCGCATGTGCCCTCCCCCATAAACACAGCAAGCCGGAGCAACAGGTCTCCGGCTTGCCTCCCATCATTTGGTACGTCGCTATTTTGTAGCTTTTGACGAGCCTCCGCTCGCCTTTTGGTATTCGTCCTTAAAGGCCTTGAACATACCGCGCGTCTTGCCGAGCTGCTTGCCCAGTGCGCGGCTGCCCTTGTCCACGGCGACCGATCCCTTGTCATCGAGCACCTTGGCGCCCTTTTTGACCTTGTCGCCCACCACGACGCTGGCCTCGGCGGCCTTGGCAGCCGCACCGCCCGAATACCCGAGCGACTTGACCTCGTCCGAGACGACCATCGCGCCGTTCTCGTAGCCGCGCAGCATCGTCGGCGGCACCTGCGTGTCACCAACCAAAACACTCGAAGCAGCGCCGGCGGTCACATAGAATGCCTGCACGATGCCCGAGCGCGGCTTGAACTCAACGTCCGAGCAATAGCCCACGACGTCGCCCGATTCCGTGCGCACGTCCATACCGACCCAGATGATGCAATCGTCCAGGTTGATGTCGAGGCGCTTGGCCGCAGCGGTATCGTAGGTGCCCTTGACGTCGTCAACCGCGATGGCGCCCTCGTAGACACCAATGGCGTCGAGCGCTACGAATCGGTCGGGACGCTCGATCATGCCCGCGATATCGGACTGGCGGACCATAAAGCCGACCACGCGCGTACCGCCCGGGGTAAAGACCGGAAAGTGAATCTTTCCGAGCTTTTTAGGGCTGCGCGGCGTGCCGTCCTTTTTGGTGCGCTTGTCCTCGGCAGGCTTGCGATAGATCTTGGCGCCGACAAAATCCCCGGCGCGCATTATGCCTCGGTCGAGGGCTCCGCAGCCTCGGCATCAGCCTCGACGGCGTTCTCGACCATGACGTCGGCGGCAGGCGTCACGTTGCCACCCGAAATGGCGTCGTTGAGCTGCTCGCGCAGCTGGTCCATGCGCTCGCGGGCCAGGTCGACCTTGGCGCGCAGGTCGTCGGTCTTGGCGTCGACCATCGGGCCAAAGTCATTCACCGCAGCACGGGCCTCCTCGGCGCTGTGCTCGTAGGTGTCGCGCATATTGTCCCAGGCGTCGTTGGCGATATCGGCAGCCATGGCGCGGGTCTCGGCGCCCGAGCGCGGGGCCAGAGCAACACCGATAATAGCGCCGGCAGCGGCACCAAAAAGTGCGCCGGAGACAAAGCTGAAAGTCTTACCCATGATCATTCCTCTCCTGCGGGCACGTCGGTGCCCACCGTTTGAATGCTGTCCATTATACCCGCAGCGCATCACTTGCCGCTCCGCTCATCTGCGTACGGCAAAGGCGCAGGTACGTGATGGTGATAAACGCGTAGGCCTACTCCTGAGGCATAGCCGGCATGGCCACCGTGGCACCCGGGTCCTCGCCGGCGCCGTCCACGAGTGGCAGGCCGCCCTCATGCGCAGGTCCTGCCGGAACCGTCGCCGCACCGCCAAAGACGGCAGCGGAGGCCTCGTGGTTCTCGGCAACCGCGCCCTCGGTATCAATCGCCACCTGGGGCTCGTCGTCAAAGTTGGGGACGCCCTGGGGCTCGGTGGGAACGGGCTCGGCGGTCGCATCGGCAACGGGCTCGGCGTCGACCGGCACATCGCCCTCGTCAGCGCCCTCGTCCTCGGCAGCATCTTCGCCGTTCGCAGCAGCGACGGCCTCGTGAGGATCCTTGCCCTCGGCCTCGGCGCGCATGCCCAGCACCAGGTTGCGCAGGCCCGCGACCGTGCCTTCCACGTCGGGGGCAGGCTGGTCGGCGTGCAGGTACGCCCAGTCCATCATAAAGGTGGCCGACGACAGCGCACCGATGGCCAGTGCGTCGTCGGGACACGAAAGCTCGACCTCAAAGACACGCTCGTCATGCTCGCTTACGCGCGTGCGGCCGCACGAGATGCTACCGGCAAGACCGGTCTCGTTCATGAGCTCGACCGTCACGTGCTCCAGCAGGTGGCAGAGCTCGGTCTGACCCATGCAGTCCTGGAACTCGCGGCCGGAATCGCCCAGGCACAGGTGCTTGGCAATCGCCGGTACCAGGTAGTACACGCGCGCCGTGGCCTCGATGTCCTCCGAGGTCATGAGCGGCATGCCGGGGTTCACCAGCACATGCGCACAGATCTTGTCCTCGCTGACGGTGACCTTAAGGATGTTGAACAGGCCTGCCATAACTCTCCCCTACTCTTCCTTGTCCTACTCGTCGCCATCGTGCGGATCCACAGAGCCCGCACCCGACGCCGCCGGCTTCTCTGCCGAAGACTCGGAATCCTTCTTATCGGTTTCGGCCGGAGCGATCACGCGAATGAGCGAGATGCGCTGGCCACGCATCGACTGCACTTTAAACTTGTACCCCGCGACCTCAAACACCTCTCCGATGTCGGGCACCGAGTCACAAAGCTCCAAAATCCAGCCGGCGATGGTCTCATAATCATCGCTTTCCTCGAGCGGCCAACCAAGCTCAATCGCGTCATCGCACGAAAAACGCCCATCGACGAGCCACTCGCGGCGTGAGAGGCGCGTGAGGTACTTGTTGTCGGGGTCGAACTCGTCCTCAATCTCGCCCACGATCTCCTCGACGATGTCCTCGATGGTGATGATGCCGGCCGTACCGCCGTACTCGTCCACGACCACCACAATCTGGTCGTGAGAGGTCTGCATCTCGGACAGCAGCGGCAGGATGTCCTTGGTGTCGGGCACAAAGGTGGCGTCGCGCAAAAAACCGGCGATGGGCTGGTCGCCCTTGCCGTCAAGCGCAGGCTGAATCAGGTCCTTGATGTGCGCAATGCCGGCGACGTTGTCGGGATCCTCGTGATAGACGGGGATGCGGCTAAAGCCGGTCTGGCGCATGGTGGACAGCACGTCGGCGACCGTCTCATCGTCCTCGCACATGGTGGTGTCCACGCGCGGCACCATGACCTCGCGGGCAACGGTGTCGCCCAGGTCAAAGATCTCGTGGATCATGCGCTTTTCCTCGTCGAGCAGGTCGTCCTGCTCCGAGACCATGTACTTGATCTCTTCCTCCGAGACGTTTTGGCGGTCGTCGGCGCTCTTGATGCGCAGGATGCGGGCCAGGCCATCGGAGCAAGCGCCGGTCAACCACACGAGCGGACGGGCAATCTTTTGGAAAAACGACAACGGTCCCACGACCTGCTTGGACACGCCCTCGGCGTTGGCCAGGCCGATGCGCTTGGGGACGAGCTCGCCGATCACGATGGACACGAAGGCGACCGCGACGGTGATGATGACCGGCGCCAGGCCACGCGCGATGGCGGAGAGCGGCGCGATGCCAAAGCTCATGAGCCACGTGGCAAGCGGGTCGGACAGGCTCGTCGAGGCGACGGCGGACGAGGCGAAGCCCACGAGCGTGATGGCGACCTGGATGGTGGCCAACAGCTGATCGGAGTCGGCGGCGAGCTGGACGGCGCGCTCGGCGCGCTTATCGCCCTCCTCGGCATCGTGCTCCAACACGGCGCGCTTAGCCGTGGTGAGCGCCATCTCGGACATAGAGAAGTAGCCGTTGATGAGGGTCAAAACGAGGGTGGTGATAAGGGAGATGGTTATGTCCATCGGGAGTTTCTCGAACCTCCAAGATTCGGGACGTCAGGTCAAAACGTTGATGGCGGATAGGGCAGTTGCACCCGGCGGGCGCCCGGACGGGCCCGCGGGCGCAGGCGCGATCGCTAGATTACGAAGAGGATCACCGCCATGAACTGGAAGATACTGCCGGCGAGCACCCACAGGTGAAACACACTGTGCAGGTAGCGCACGTTTTTGGCGATATAGAACGGCACGCCCGCGGTGTAGCACACGCCGCCGACGGCGAGCAGGGCAAGTGCCACGGGGTTGAGCAGTGACACGAGCTCAGGCAGCTTAAAGACAACGAGCCAGCCCATCAGCAGGTAGACCAGACCGCTTACCCAGTGCGGTTGACGCTCGCGTAGGAAGCACTCGAGGGCGATGCCGATGATGGCGATGGCCCATACGGCAAAGAACAGCACAGCGCCGCCGTCGTTTGCGAGCGTGATGAGGCAAAACGGCGTATAGCTGCCGGCAATGAGCAGATAGATACAGCTGTGGTCGATAATGCGGAACACGCGTTTGGCGCCCGCGGGCTGAATCGCATGGTAGAGCGTGGAGGCTAGGTATTCGAGAATAATGCTGGCACCATAGACAATCGCCGCGGCCATGTGGACCGGGCCTCCGCCGCGCAGGGCGGCGAATACGATCAGGAGCACCAGGCCCGCAATGCCCAGCAGACAGCCGACACCATGGGTGACGGAGCTCATGATCTCCTCACCCACCGTGTAGTGTGGAACGGCCGCGGTCTTGGGTCGCGGCTTAGAACTGTCGCTCGAATCGGACATGCCGGTTACATCCTCCAACATAAAAGAGTTCTCAACACTATATCAAAGCGTCTAGGTACGTGCGAAATTTGCACCATACGTGACCCTTTGTTTACCCATTCTTTGCCTGTTGACGCATCAACGGCGAACGTCCATAATGCGCTTGCATTAAATGTTGATGTATTAACATCTTATAGGAAAGCTTCTTATGTCTCAAAACGCACGTTCCCATCGAAAGCTCAAGATAGCCGGCGTCGTTGCGCTGGTGCTCGTTGTCGCGCTGCTGGGGTTTGCCGGCAACTTTCTGTTTGACTTCGCGCTGAATCCCCGCGCGCCATACACCATGAAGATGATGCAGGACGGCAAGGACGCCGAAAAGGGCGAGCAGATGGATGCCGAGGAAACCGAGGCGCGGGCGTGGTTTAAAGAGAACCGCGAGAGCAGCAGCCTCACCGCGGACGACGGAACCGAGCTCGCCGCTTGGTATTTTGCCGCCTCGGAGAACACCCACGATTACGCCGTCTGCCTGCATGGATATACCAACGAGCCCATCGGCATGGCCCGATACACCAAGCGCTTCCACGACCGCGGCATGAACGTGCTCGCGCCTGCCGCCCGCGCCCACGAGCGCTCCGGCGGCGACTATATCGGCATGGGCTGGCCCGAGCGGCTCGATGTCGTTGCATGGATTGGGCGGATCGTTCAGGCTGACCCCGAGGCGCGCATCCTGGTCTTTGGCGAGTCGATGGGTGCAGCAACCGCCATGAACGTCGCGGGGGAATCTCTGCCCGCAAACGTGAAATGCATTATCGAGGACTGCGGTTATACGAGTGTTTGGGACGAGTTTTCTCTGCAGCTCAAGGACGTGTTCGGCCTGCCCAGCTTTCCTTTGCTCGATGTAGCAAACTTGGTGTGCAACGTGCGCGCGGGCTACGACTTTCATAAGGCGAGCAGCGTGGAGCAGCTTAAACACGCGACGGTCCCCATGCTCTTTATCCATGGCGATCAAGATACCTTTGTGCCGTACAGTATGCTCGACAAAAACTACGACGCGTGCGCCAGCAAGATCAAGCAAAAGCTCACCATCCATGGCGCCACCCACGCCAAGAGCGCGCAGGTCGATCCCGAGCTCTACTGGAACACGGTCGACGACTTCCTCGGAAAGAATTTTTAGGCAAAAAGCAACGTCCGGAGCTTTATCTGACCCCCTATTTTCGGAAGTATGCGGCAAAATCTGGAACTGCCGACCAGACCGCAGTTTTATCAACAATTTATCAGGGGTTTTGTTGCCAAAAAACGTCGTGTGCTCGGCGGTCTCGAAATTTGCCGCATACTTCCGGAAAACCGCCCGCGAGCGCTGTGCTCGCGGGCGGTTTTTGCTTGAATTACGCCACGAATGCGCTTGTTTTGTCCAATAGCTAGGCGCTATTGGACCTCGATGAGCTCGTACTTGCTCGTGCCCAGGCCGATCTTCTCGGCATGCGCGATGCACGCGCGCCAGTCGGTGTCGGGATGCGTGATGCAGAAAGGATCCTTGGCCTGCTCACCCTCCAGACGCTCGTGATTATGCTCCATCTTGGCCGCGCTGTCGGTAAGCTCGGTGTTAGGCAGCGGCTCGGACGCCAGGACGGCGTCGGCGCAGGCCTGGTCGATGGCGACCGGGTCGAAGCTCGCGAACATGCCGATGTCGTTGACGATGGGCGTGTCGTTTTCGGGGTGGCAATCGCAGTTGGGGCTGATGTCCATGGCGAGCGAGATGTGGAAGCTCGGGCGGCCGTCGACGATGGCCTTCGTGTACTCAGCGATCTTGTAGTTGAGTACGTCGGCCGCGGCATCATAGTCGGGCTTGATGCAGTCCTGGTTGCACGCCGCAATGCAGCGTCCGCAGCCCACGCAGCGATCGTGGTCGATAGCGGCGACGTGAACCGTGCGGGTGCTGCCGTTGGCAAGCTCGCGCTCGCGCGTGTCGTCAAACGTGATGGCGTTGTGCGCACAGATCTTTTCGCAGGCACGGCAACCTACGCAGTTGGTGGTATCGACGCTCGGCTTGCCGGCGGCATGTTGTTCCATCTTGCCAGCACGACTGCCGCCGCCCATGCCCAGGTTCTTCATGGCGCCGCCAAAGCCGGCCTGCTCATGGCCCTTAAAGTGGGTGAGGCTGATCACAATGTCGGCGTCCATGAGCGCCTGACCGATCTTGGCCTCGCGCACGTACTCGCCACCCTCGACCGGGACGAGCGCCTCGTCGGTACCCTTGAGGCCGTCGGCGATGATGATCTGGCAACCCGTGGCATACGGGGTAAAGCCGTTCTGGTAGGCGGTGTCGATGTGCTCGAGCGCATTTTTGCGGCTACCCACATAGAGCGTGTTGCAGTCGGTAAGGAAGGGCTTGCCGCCCAGCTCCTTCACGACGTCCGCGACGGCGCGGGCGTAGTTGGGGCGCAAAAAGCTCAGGTTGCCCAGCTCGCCAAAGTGAATCTTGATGGCGACAAACTTGTTCTCGAAGTCGATCTGCTCGATACCGGCGCGGCGAATGAGGCGCTTGAGTTTGTCGAGCTGGCTCTCGCGAGCATGCGTGCGCAGGTTGGTGAAGTACACCTTTGCCGGTGCTGCGGGTGCGGTTGCGGTCATAGATCTATCCCCTCGGTCTATATGGCGTTACAGACATAGAGGATGGTACCCGGTGAAGTGGGGTTGAAGTCAAGCACGGCCACTCATTGGGGACAGACTTAAATGAGTGCCGCCAGGGACAGTCCTTGCCAGTCCGGCCGGCGAGCCGGCGAATCGGCAAAGACTGTCCCCAGTGACTAGTCATTTAAGAACGTCCCCGATGACTACTCTTGGACTTTGAGGGCTTCGGCCAGGCCGACGCGCTTGATAGAGCGCGTGTGTAGCAGCGCCACGACCAGGTAGGTCGCAAAGCCAATGCCGACGCATGCAGCCATGGACCAAGCGGGCACGTAGATCTCGATATTGCCGTTATAGGCGAGCAGCATCGAGCGGAAGATGGCCGTGAGCGAGCCAATAATGACCGGCAGGCTCAGCACGAGCGACGCCGCCACGCACAGCGTGATCGAGCGGATGTACAGATGCGAGATCTCGCTATCGCGATAGCCAAAGACTTTCATGTAGCTGATCGAACGGGCGCTGTGGTCGATCACCGCCTTGGTCAGCAGGTACATAAACAGCAGGAAGATAAACACCGCGAGCCCGACCATCATGCCGATCATTTTGCTCATCATGCCGATGAACTGGTCACCCACGGCGCGCATGTCGTCGGGCGTGGTGTCACCGGCAAAGTAACGAGCATCGAGGTCGAGCTTCTCGTCGCTCACATAGCCGTTAAAGTAGGCGGCGTCGTTGCCGAACAGCTCGTTAAAGTCATCGATGCTCATATAGATATTCATGTCCGACTTTGAACCCCAGATGCAGTCCTTACCCGCGTACTCAAGAGAATAATCCCGAGCCTCGTACTTGTCGCGAAGCTCGACCTTCTGGCCCTCGCTCCAGCCAAACTTATCGAGCAGACCGCCGCCAAAGACGACGCGCCCGTCGCCGACGTTGAGGTCTTTCCAATAGCGCGAATGAGATGAAATGCCGTAGACGGAAATCGTCTCCTCGCCATTACCATCGCCGCGGTCGTATTGCAGCTGGTAAACGGCATATTTCTCGGCCTGCGCGATTGCGCCCGCGCCGTTGTCGGTCGTGTTGATCGGGTGAATGTCGTCGTTGTCGGTGTCGATCTTAGAGGCCTTGTCGATCAGGTCGATGGCCTCATCGCGGTCGCAGCCGAGGGCATCGGCAAGATCGTCGAGGCGTGCGTAGAGCGCATCCTTCTTGTCCTTGACCTTAGCAAGCGCATCCTGCGCTGCAGTCAGGCTCTCGGCAGACGGAGATGCGGTCGCGGCATCGGCTGCCGTCTGCGCCGCATCGGCCGCGTCGTCAAGCTCGTCATCGGCATCCTGGGCGGCGGAGAGCAGCGCGCCGTCAATCGACTGCAAGCGCTCGAGCGCCGACCACTGCTCGCGCTCCTCGGCAGTGCCCTCGAGCTCCAGCGGCGCCTTGAGTGTGTACTGATGCTCGGCGACCAGGCTCGTCTCGAGGTTGTCCGCGTAGTGCGTCATCGTGGGCAAAATCGCCAGGCCAAAGAGCAGCAGCAGCGAGGCGAATGCAATGCCCACGAAGAGCGTGGCGAAGTTGCCCAGGTTGCGCAGGAAGACGCGCAGGCGGAAGCGCGAGACAAAGCCCATGCGCTCCGGCAGCTGCAGGCCGCGCTTGGTGCCCGATTTGCCGCTCGCCTCGTGACGAAGGAACTGCAACGGCGTCTTGCCCATCTTGCGAAGCAGGCCCACCAGCGTGATGAGAATGAGCGCGGCGGCGGGAACCACGGCGCACTTCACAAAGATCTCCCAGCTCCAGTACACCTGGAAGGGCGGCAGGCTGTACGAGCCGTAGTAGAGACCGCGCATGGGCTCGGTAAAGAACGCAACGCCGAGAGCGGTGCCCAGTAGCGCCGCGGCCACGCCTACGATGGCGGGAAGCGCTAGGTAGTGCAGCACGATTTCGCGACGGCGATAGCCGCTGGCGAGCAGCGTGCCGATAATGGCGCTCTCCTCCTCGATGGTGGCGTCGGTGAGCACCACAAAGACAAACGCCATGATCACGATGATGATGTCGAGCAACGTCATCCACATCATGGAGTCGCCGTCCACGTCGTCGCGCGCATAGCCAATGCCCTGATTGGAATCGGCATCGATCAGGTCGTCCACGCGCGCATCGGCATCGGTCAGCGCCTCGACCATATCCTGCTCCGCATCGATGCGATCCGCGGTGGGGAGATCGCGATCGGCAAAGGTGAAGGAGTAGGTGTAGGCAGGCGCGCCGCCGGCGTCCTCAAGCGCGGCAAAGCCGGCGTCGGTGACCTCGGCCACGCCGTACGAGATGGTGTTCACCGTAAAGTCCGAATTGTCGAGGAACAGCGCCTGGCTATCGGGCTGGGTCATGATGCCGCAGATGGTGTAGGTGCGGCCCTCAAGCTCGACCTTATCGCCCACGGCGAGGTCGTTGTTGGTGGCGAAGACACGGTCGATTGCCACCTCATCGTCCGTCTTGGGCTGCCTGCCTTCGCAGTAGGACGCAATGTCAACCTTGGTGCGATGCGCGTAGGTGCGCAGGGTGCGCTTGGTGCCGTCGTCGCCAGCCGCCTTTTTGATGATGGCGTCGATAGAGAAGTTCTTGTAGAACGTAACGCCGCCGACGTCCTCAGCCGCGTCTTCGGCAGCCTTGAGCTGCTCGTCGGTGGCCTCGAAGGAGGTGGTCACGCGGCCGTCCTCGATCGTGTATGCATCGCGCATGTCGTCAATGAGGCAGCCGATGGAATGCGCCGCGAGCAAAAAGCCCGACGTGAGGGCGATGCTTCCGCACATAAGCAAAAAGATGCCCAGGTACTTGCCGATATTGCGGCGCAGCTCGCGCGGGAGACGTTTTGCGAGAGGTGTCATGGCGCCGCCTACCAATCGAGCTCGGCGGCCGCGACGGGCGACTCGTTGAGCTCATCCTCGACGATGCGCCCGTCGCGCAGGCGCAGCACGCGATTTGCCATGCGCGCGATGGCGGCATTGTGGGTGACAATGATGATGGTGCAGCCGTACTCGTGATTGACATCCTCCATGAGCTGCAAGATTTCCTTGGACGTCTTATAGTCGAGCGCGCCGGTGGGCTCGTCGCACAGCAGCAGACCCGGGTTTTTGACGAGCGCGCGGCCGATGGCACAGCGCTGCTGCTGGCCGCCCGAGACCTGGCGCGGGAACTTGTTGCGATGCTCGTAAAGGCCCAGCGAACGCAGCAGGTCGTCGACATTGAGCGGGTTTTTGGACAGGTGCGCCGTGACCTCGATGTTTTCCTTGATGGTAAGGTCGGGCACCAGGTTGTAGAACTGAAAGACAAAACCCAGCTCGCGGCGTCGGTACTCGCCCAAATCAGCCGGCTTGAGCACCGTGAGGTCGCAGCCGTCTACCATGATAGAGCCGCCGTCGGCATCTTCCAGGCCACCGATCAGGTTGAGAAACGTCGATTTGCCCGAGCCCGAGGGCCCCAGCATGACGCAGATCTCGCCGCGGTTGATGGACGTATCGATACCGTCGAGCACCGTCAGGCGTGCATCTCCATCGCCGTAGTGTTTCTTGAGCCCGTTGACCTGGACGTAGGCTTTCTGCGCTGCCATGTCATCCCCCATTGTTAGCCTCTTGCTACTTTATGAGCATAATAGTAAACCTGGGCGAACTATTTTTGGAGCGAGGCCTGGATTTTTTTTCAGACTAGTCATTGGGGACAGACTTAAATGACTGAAACCACTCATTTAAGTCTGTCCCCAATGAGTGCCGCCAGGGACAGCTCTTGCCAGTCCGGCCGGCGAGCCGGCGAATCGGCAAAGACTGTCCCCAGCGACCGGTCGTTTAAGAACGTCCCCAATGGCTAGGCGGTTAGGCGCGAGATTTGTTGTGCGCGAGGGCTAGGCCTACGGCGGCGATGGCAGCGGCAAAGAGCACCGTGACGCCCAGGTCGCAGGCGATGTCGCCCAGCACGGTGGACGTCAAATCAGAGGCAAGCGCCTTGCCGATCGCGTCGTTCACCCAAAACGTCGGCACAAAGTGCGCCACGGTCTGCACGGCCGAACCCATCAGCGACAGCGGCATCCAGGCGCCGCCCAAAAACGTCATGAGCATGCCGAGTAAGTTGCCCACGCCGTTGAGCAGTTCCTCGCGCGCGCCCAAGCTCGACAGGGTAAAGCCAACGGCCAGCGGCGTGCACGCCAGGGCGAGCGTCGCCGCCAGCGCCAGGCACACGCGACCCACACCGACCTCGGCGACCGCGCCGGCAAAGCCCACGACGCCCATCATGCTCGACACAAACCAGATGCAGACGGTGAGCACCGCAGCAGCCGCGAACACAGCAAGCGAACGCTGGCGCTCGGAGATTGGGCCGGCATCCATACGACGCACGCGCTCGGGCTCGTTCATGCCCGAGAACACCAGCCCCACCGACACGATGACCGACGAGATAATCGCGTACGCACCAAAGTTGAAGTACGACTCGAGCGTGGCGGCGGCCGTCGAGTCTACCTTGACCTGCTCGATCTGGACCTCCGCACGCTTTGCGGCAGCATGCTCGGCGGCCTTGGCGACATCGCCGTCGGAAGCAGCTGGCTCAAGTGCCGCCGCAGCGCCCGCGAGCGAGATCCAGCGCGAGGCCTCGGCAGACGAGAGCGCCGCCGCCATGGTGCCGGAGCCGTACGTCACGTCGAGTTTGGGCAGGGCCTCCCCCGCACGGGCGGCCGCGATCAAGTCGTCCTCAAACCCCTCCGGGATAAAGAACACGCAGTCGGCGCTGCCCTTGGCGCTGTTGCTCTTGGCGAGCGCATCCGCAAGGTCGTACGTGTCGTCGCCGACGCCCGTGACCAGGTCAAACCGTGAGCCCAGGTGCTTGGTAAGCGCCCGCGAAAGGTCGCTATTGTCGCGGTCGACCACGATCACGTTGGTGTCGTAGGGCTTGTACTCGGTAAGCTGCGACGAGTTCCAACTCACCGAGGCCGCGATGAATACGCCCATGAGCGAGATGAACACCGTATAGATGAGCAGGTAGAACGGGTGCGCGAGCGCCATGCGAAGCGCGGTCTTAAAGGTGCTCATAGCGGCTCCTTCCAAAGATCAGCGTAGCGGCGGCGACAAACACCAGGGCCATCAGGACGAGCACACCAGCGCGAACGGCAAAGGGCCCCAAGTCCTCAAAGAAATACAGGCGATTGAACATGTCGCAGATGAGCTTGACGGGGTTGAACCAGCACTCGGCCGGGCAGGCGTGGGCGACGTCGTCGGCAAGCGCCATCGCCGGCTCGCCGTAGAGGCCGGCGAACAGGGCGCACGTGGTAGCAAAGCCCGTAAGGATGCCCGACTTGGACGCCTTGCCACCCTTAACGGGAAGCGTGCCCACAAAGAGCCCCAGGCCCGTGGCGGCAAGCGCGGATACAGCACCGCCCAGCAGGCACAGCCCCTCGCGCCCGCCAAAGTCGACGCCAACGACTAGGCGCACGTAACCAATCGCGATCGTCATCGAGGCGAAGGAGACCAGCCACGAGCCGACAAAAATGCCGGCCAGCGACGCCGTCTTGGAGACGCCGCCCACGCAGCGGCGCGCGCCAAGGCCCGACAGATTGGGCTGCAGGTCGACGACGCTCAAGGCGGCAAACTCGGCAGACATCATCGCGACCAGGCCAAAAAGCGCGTAATAGTAGATGACCGTGCCATCGGGCGTGGTGCGTGTCAGGCTCACACGGCGGGTGCCGCCCTCGAGCGACAGGGCGCGCGCAACCGCCTCGGGGTCGGCGAGCGCCGCCGGGTTGTCCTGGGCAATCTGGGACATGAGCTCGGCATTTTGTGTATACGAGCTTGCCACCGTCTCAAGGATGCTGCGGTCGGTGAGCACCGACGAGGCGCGCGAGCCGTCATAGCTCGAGAGCAGCGTGAGCTTGGACGTGCCCGCAGCGTCGACCGTATAGATGCCCGCGACCTCGCCGGACTTGAGCGCACGGTTCGCGGCGTCCACATCCTCGCACTCGTGGATCTCGAGCAGCTGATCGTTGTCTTCCTTGGCAAGCGACGTCGCCACGCCCTTAAAGGTCGAAGCGTCCCAAGCCTCGTCCGCCACGACGGCAACCGGCACCGGGTCGATCTTGCCGTCGGAGCTGAGGTTAGCAAACATAAACATGAACATCGTGGAAAGTGCGACGGGAAAGAGAGCACCCCAGACCCACGTGCTCGGCCGGCGCAGCAGCGTCTTGACCGTAGTGATGATGGTGTTGAACATGGCTGCCCCCTAGTCGCGCAGCTCGCGGCCGGTGATCTCGAGGAACACGTCGTTGAGGGTCGGCGGTTCGGAATAAATGCGGCCGAGCGCCACGTCATGCGAACGCAGCACATCGAGAATGTCCGTCAGGTTATGCGGGCTCGCCTCGCACGAAAACGTGAGCTGGCCCGCCGTCGCCGACAGGTCCAGGACATGCGGCAGGCTCGCGACGGCACCGAGCGCCGCGCTCGGCACCTCGCCGACCTCGATCACGATCTTCTCGCCCATCTGAATCATGCGCTTGAGCTCGTCGTTGGTGCCCTGCGCCAGCACGCGCCCGCCGTCCATGATCATGATGCGGCTGCAGATCTGCTCGACTTCCTCCATGTAATGGCTGGTGTACACCACCGTGGCGCCCTCGTCGCGCAGGCGGCAGATGCCCTCCAGGATGGCGTTGCGGCTCTGCGGATCGACTGCCACCGTGGGCTCGTCAAAGAAGATGAGCTCGGGCTTGTGCGCGATGCCACAGGCAATGTTGAGGCGGCGTGCCAAGCCGCCCGAGAGCTTTCCGGGACGAAACTTGGTAAAGTCGCCCAGGCCGACAAAGTCGATCGCCTCGTCCACCAGCGCGCGGCGGCGCTTGCGGTCGTTGACGTAGAGGCTGCAGAAATAGTCGATGTTTTCGCGCACGGTGAGCTCGTCGAACACCGCCACCTGCTGTGGCACCACGCCGACGCGACGCTTAAGGTCGTAGCGGGTGGGCGTCATGGGCTCGCCGAACAGCTCAATGGTGCCTTTGTCGTAGGCAAGCAGCTGCAAGATACAGTTGATGGACGTGGTTTTGCCCGAGCCGTTGGGGCCCAGCAGGCCAAAGATCTCGCCGGGGGCGATGCTCAGGTTAAAGTGGTCGAGCGCAATAAGGTCATCGTAGCGCTTGACGAGGTTTTCGACGTGGACGATGTCTGTCATGAGGCGGCCCTTCTGTTGGTCGTGGCCCGGTACGATTGCATCATCGCAGGAGCGGACGGCGCGCACCAGTGAGCTTTGTCACGAGTGCGAGGGGGCGGAGGCGAAACCCCCGCTCGCGCGAGCGATCGACGCCGCTTTGCCGCGCGGGAGGAATGTCACGGTTGCCCCGGGCGGCGCCTCCCCCGCGCGCGGCTTCGCGTACAATACCCGTATGAACAGGCTTTTCGACAAATCGATCGTGCTGGCGTGCTGCATTGCGGCCGCCACGGGCCTTGCTGTGGACGCTCGCCTGGTCGCGGCGTTTTGCCTTGGCGTTATTGCCACCTCGCTGGCCGAGCTCGCACAGAAGGAACGCACGAGCCGCACAAGCGAGGCCGCGAGCTACGCTTACATCATCGCGGCTGTCTTCGTGCCGCCGTTTGTGCCGTTTGCGCCCCTCGCCCTCTATGACATCGCGCGGCGCGTGCGCCGTGAACGCGTTTGGGTCGCGCTGGGCATTGGCGTCGCCTTTGTCTTTGCACTCGTCGCGGACCTTCGCGCCGACGCGCTTGCCGCTCGAACGCTCCTGCTGACCGCCATCCTTTCAGTCGCCGCCACCCTACTGTCACTGCGTACCGCCCAGTTGGAGCGCGAGCAGCAGCGCATGCGCCGCATCCGCGACGAGCTGCAGGAACGAGCCCTCGCGCTCGAAGCGCGCAACCGTGACCTTGCCGACCGCCAGGACTACGAAGTCGAGCTCGCGACACTCGCCGAACGCGCCCGCATCGCGCGCGAGATCCACGATAGCGTTGGCCACCAACTTACACGTGCCTCGCTGCAGACCGAGGCCCTGCGCGTCGTGCACGCCGACGAGCCCAGGGTTGCCGCCGATTTCGCCGACGTCAAGCACACCGTTGACGAGGCGCTCCAACTTGTGCGCGCCAGCGTCCACACGCTCAATGACACTGCCGCCGACCTCTCCGTACAGCTCGAGTGCATCGTGGAAGGCGCGTGCTCAGATGGCGGCCCGCAGATTGAGCTCGAAGTTTTGGCCGAGCATGCGCCCGCCAACGTCGCCAACTGCTTTGCGGCGGTGCTGCGCGAGGCGTTATCCAACACCATGCGCCACGCTTGTGCCCATGCTGTCACCGTACGGTGCATGGAGCATCCGTCGTTTTACCAGCTCATCGTCACCGACGATGGCACTGGCGGAACCCGGACGGGTGCTCGCGGCATCGCCGAGGGCATGGGGCTCGGCTCCATGCGCGAGCGCATCGAGGCGCTTGGCGGCACCTTTACCGCCGGTCCGCGCGCCGGCGCCGGCGGCTGGCGTGTGTTTGCCACCGTTCCCAAACCGCAAGGAGATGAGGCCCGATGAGGCTCATTGTTGTCGACGACGACCGCTTGGTGGTCGATTCGCTCAAGATTATCCTGGGCGCCCAGCCGCAGATCGAGGTAGTGGGCACCGGCGCCAATGGCGACGACGCGGTCGCGCTCTACGCCGAGCACGCGCCCGACATCGCGCTGCTCGACATCCAGATGCCGGGACGCGATGGCCTTTCGGCCGCGCGCGAGATCCTTGAGCGCGACCCTGCGGCGCGCGTGGTATTTCTGACGACGTTCTCGGATGACGAGTACATTGTGTCGGCGCTCAAGCTGGGCGCCCGCGGCTACCTGATTAAAACCGATGTCGCCGCCATTCCACCGGCGTTGGCGCAGGTTATGGACGGTAAGCGCGTACTCGAGGGCAAGGCAATCGAGGACATCGATTTTGACGGAACGGGCGTCGAGTCGGGCACGCTCCGCCGGCCCGCGGCCTTTGCCGGCCTGACCGACCGCGAGTTCGAAGTCGCCGAGCTCATCGCCCGCGGCCTCGATAACAAGGAGATTGCCGCCGCCGCTTACATGGGCGAAGGCACCGTGCGCAACCACATCAGCTCGATCCTTGCCAAAATGGGCCTACGCAACCGCACGCAGATCGCCATCGCCTACCTGCGAGGGCAGTTGCCCGAAGATTGACCGCCCCGGCAGAGTAAAATGGCTGTTACCGATTTAATGCCATTTCAAAACTATGTCGGTTTACTACGATGAATCGCCCACCTTCGATCACGGCAAATTGAGCGCTTGCAAAACCGCAGGTAGAACGCTTGCGATATTTAGAAAAATGCAGTCATGGTCGGGAATGTCGAATTCGTCGTAGTAAACCGGCATAGTTTTGTTCGGTCGGCCCTGCACGAGCGCCTCCGCAAGGCTCGCGGGACCAAAATGATCTGCTTTCTTCCGCCCGCGGAGATCGGCTGACGGCGCTCGCCACGAAATGGGCCCATCTACTACGTTTGACTCGATACCCCCGACCATAACCGCTATTCATGAAAAATCGCAGGCGTTCTACCTGCGGTTTTCATTTCGCATTGCTTGCCGTGGTCGAGGGCTGCCGCCTAAACGTAGTAGATGGGCCCATTTCGTGGCAGACGAGTCACGCGATAGCCCTCGCGAGGCCAAAATAGTCCGTTTTCCTCCGTCCACGGGAGTTAAAGGGCTGTTACGGATATGCTGCCATTCCAAAACTACGCCGGATTACGGAGCTAAAGTCGGAGCCCTCATCCATACCCCCTATTTTTGAAAAACAACAGGCTATCTACCTGCGGGTTTGTTTTTGCGATTTTCTGTATGGTCGGAGGTTCGCTATCCAGTCCCGTAATCCGGCATAGTTTTGTTCGCAGCGGCACAACCGCGCGCTCACGCGCGGGGCCGGCGGGGCATTTTTGCCCCGCCGGCCCCTATTCCAGTTCTACCCCTGCGCTACTCCGGCTTGGTTTCTACTGTGGGAGTCTTGTCCGCTGCGACTGGGGTGCGGGCGGTGTCCATAGTCAGGCAGTGCTTGGGGCAGCTCTCGATGCACTCACCGCACACCACGCAGGCATACGGGTCGATCGACCACGTTCCACCCTTGCGATCGACTGCGAGCGCGCCCGCCGGACAGCGACGCGCACACATGCCGCAGCAGATGCACGCGTCCATGTCGTTGACGATATGCCCGCGCAAGCGCTCGGGTGCCGCGAGCTTCTCCTGCGGATAGCACACCGTTACCGGCTGCTTGACCATAGAGCCCAAGGCCGTCTTGGCAAATGTCAGCAAACTCATGCCGCGCCTACCTTTCCGTGCAGCTAATGCAGGGGTCGATGGTCAGGATAATCATGGGCACGTTGGCAAGGAGCACGCCCTGCAGCGCATGTGTCAGACCCGCCAGGTTCTGCGACGTCGGCGTGCGCACGCGGAAGCGGTCCAGGTTCTTGGTGCCGTTACCGCGCACATAGTAATACGCCTCGCCGCGCGGCTGCTCAATCACAACCTCGCCGCGTGCGCCGTCGGCCGGCGTAAGCTTGGTGCGCCCGCCGATCCCGTCGTGCGGAATCTTGCCCACAAGCTCCTTAATGATGTCCATGGCCTGCGTGACCTCGGCACAGCGCACCTGGCAGCGGGCATAGCAATCGCCATCGGTGGCGACAACCGGCTCAAACGCAGCCAGGTCCGCATAGGCACCGTCGCTAAACATGCGCACGTCGTAGTCCACGCCCGAGGCGCGCCCAAACGGGCCGACCATCGACAGATCCAGCGCGTCCTTCTTGCTGATCACGCCCACGCCATGCAGGCGCTCGCCACAGCTGACGTCGTCCAAAAACGTATGCACCAGGGCCTCGTAGTCGGGACGCATGGCATCGAGCGTCTGGACAATGCCCGCCAGCTCGGAGTCCTCAATGTCGTGCTTTAGGCCGCCGATCTCGTTAATCGACAGAATCACGCGCCCGCCGCACGTGCTCTCGAAGATCTTGAGAATCTGCTCGCGCAGGGTCCACGAACGATAGAACAGCGCCTCGAAGCCAAAGGCATCGGCAAGCAGGCCCAGCCACAGCAGGTGCGAGTGAATACGCGAGAGCTCGTGCAGAATGGTGCGGATATACTGCACACGGCCGGGCACCTCGATGTCGAGCATGCGCTCGCAGGCGCTGGCATAGCCATAGCTATGGCCCACGGCGCAGATGCCGCAGATGCGCTCGGCGATGTAGCCAAACTGGTGCATGTCGCGCTTTTCGGTGAGCTTCTCGAGTCCGCGGTGCACAAAGCCGATCTGCGGAATTGCCTCGATGACGCGGTCGTCATCGATCACAAGGTCCAGATGAAGCGGCTCGGGCAGTACTGGGTGCTGCGGGCCAAACGGAATAACGGAGCGATGAGCCATGGACCTTACGCCTCCTTTTTCTGCTTGTCGCGGGCGGCCTTGGCGGCAAGCGCCGCACGGACCTTGGCCGCTTTCTCGGGATCCATGGCGGCGAGCTTTGCCTCCATCTCGGCGGCCTTGAGCGCGGCCTTCGCAGCGGCATCGTCATGCTGGGCATCGGAGCCGGCAGCAGCAGCGGGCTGAGCAGCGGCAGTGCCCGCAGCATCGCCGGCACCCGCGGCACCCTCCCCCGCAGCAGCCGCAGCCGCGGCGGCCTTCTCGGCCGCGGCCTTGCGCGCCTTGGCCTCGGCGGCCGCGCGGACTTTCATGGCCTTCTCGCGCGCAGCCTTCACCTCGGGCGTGATGACGCTCATGGGTTCGGCAGTCGAGACCTGGTAGAAAAAGCCCTTAAAGTCGATCTGCATGTCGGTGATGGCAAGACCAAACAGGTCGTGGGCCTCATTTTCAAACGGGAACACCGCGGGGTAATACGAGCTGATGGACGGAATCTCCTGGTACTGGTCGATGCCCTCGACCACCAGGTTCTCGATCGCATAGCTGCCGTCCTGCGCAATATGCTCCTGAGCAGCACGGACGTTGATAAACGTATAGACCAAGCGATACGAGCCGTCGTCGACGTTGCGCTCGGCATGCATTTGCACAAAGCGCGCGCCGACGCCCTTGAGCGCCTGGACATGCGACAGGAGCTTGTCGATCCCGACGGTGGTATAGATAGCCTTTTGCATTACTCGGCCTCCTTTGCAGCGGCGGGCGTCTCAGCAGGTGCGTCGCCAGCGGCGGGCGCAGCAGGCTTCCCGGCAGGCGCGTCACCGGCACCGTCAGTCCCGGCCCCCGCAGCCACAAACCCGTCCTCGCCCAGCTCAACGCCACCGTCCCAGGTAGCGGCACCGCCCACGGTGAGCGGATCGCCACCGGCGCGCAACACGGTCTCCTTCTGGTCCAGGATGCCGCACGCCTCCACGATGGCATCGATCACCGTCTCGGGGCGAATGGCGCACCCGGGCGCGTACACGTCCACGGGAATCGCGCGGTCCACGCCGCCGATCACGTTGTAGGCATCGCGGAATACGCCGCCCGAGCATGCGCAGATACCGCAGGCCACCACGCACTTGGGCTCGAGCATCTGGTTGTAAATCTGACGCACGACGGGCAGGTTCTGGGCATTGACCGACCCCGTCACCAAAAAGATATCCGCATGCTTGGGGTTGCCGGTGTTGACCACGCCAAAGCGCTCCGCATCGAACAGCGGCGTGAGCGAGGCCAGCACCTCGATATCGCATCCGTTGCAGCTCGAGCCGTCGTAATGAATAACCCACGGCGAGCGCGACATTTTATGATCCATGGATGCCGCCTCCTAAATAAACACGTCGACGAGGATGGGCATAAGGTTGAGCAGGCCAAACACCAGCGCCACGCCCCAGCCGAGCTTAAAGCAGCTGCGCCAGGTGCTGCGTGCGAAGGTGTTGTCGATCAGCACCTCGACAAAATACGTCGCGGCCATCACGACCAGGGCTACGACCCAGCTCACCGGGTTGTCCCAAACAAAGAACATGCCCACCCACATCAAAAACAGCACGGTCTCACACCAGTGCATAAGGGTCATCTTGGCCAGCGTGCCGCCGCTCATCTCGGTGGCGACGCCCTGGACAATCTCCTGATGCGCGTGATGCGAGTACGAAAGGTCGAACGGCGACTTGCGTAGCTTGATGGTGAGCACCGCAAGCAGCGCCAAGAAAATGGGCGCGCTGTACACGATGATGGGCGCCGACTGTCCGGTCACGGCGATGGAATCAAAGCTATCGGTGGCAAGGTACAGGCCCACGCTCATCAGCAGAACGGCGGGCTCGTAGCTCATGACCTGCAGCAACTCGCGGTCGGCACCGACCTGGGCAAACGGGCTTTGCGTCGAGGCGGACGCCAGCACCACAAAGATCGCGGCGAGCGTAACCATAAAAGCGCACAGCAGCGTGTTGGAGCCCGACACAAAGATGCCGCCGCCCACGACGGTAAAGATGAGCGCGCACGCCATATAGGTATCGTCCATGGTGTTTACGCTGGCAGGGGCCTTGCGCAGCAGCTTGGCAACGTCGTAGAAGGGCTGCAGCAGGCGCGGGCCCACGCGGCCCTGCATGCGAGCCGAAAGTTTGCGGTCGATGCCGTCGATCAAGCCGCCCGCAAGCGGCGCCAGCAAGGCAAACGCCACGGTGCCAATAAAGATGCCCACGACGCCCGAACCTTCGAAATACTTGCCGCGCAGCACCGAGGGCGCGCTCATGGCAAGCCGCTCGGGCCCAATCCATGCGCAACACAGCAGCGCAAACAAGATAATGCTGCAGCATACGACGCTACCCGCGGGGCCAATACGCTTCTCGCCAAGGGCGTCCTCCGAGTACCAATTGCGCTTTTCGGCCTTCACCTCGTGTCCCATCGAGCCGCGGAAATGGCGATATTTGTCGGTTCCCACGCCCGAAAGGTACACGTTGACGTGCGGTTTGTTGCTCACGCGGAATGACGTCAGCAGCACCACGGCGATAAAAGCCACGATAACCACCATCAGATACATGGCGTCCTTGCCAATAACGTACGGCACGCGGCCAAACACCATGGCCAAGTAAGGCGACACCAGACCGCTCGAGATAACCGGAAACGCCACGCAGCACAGAATCAGCAGCGCGGCGATGGTGTTGAGGGCCATCCATTCGGTCTTATGGACATTGACCTCAACGTTTTGAGCCGTGGGGTCGACGCCCGAAAGCTTGGCAAGCCACTTGCCCCAGAAGTAAAACGTCGCGGCCGAGCCAAAGGCAAGCACCATGATCATGAGCACGTTGCCGGTCTGCGCAAACGCCACCAGGGCGCCCCACTTGGACACGAGCATGCCAAACGGCGCCACAAACATGCCCATAATGCCCAGCATCATCAGACGCGTCAGGTGCGGCATGCGGCTGAACATGCCGTCCATGTCCTCGATATTGCGGCTGCCGATATGATGCTCGGCCGTGCCCACGCACAGGAACAGCAGCGACTTGGCCACCGTGTGGAACAAGATCAGGAAGATGGCCGCCCATACGGCCTCGGGCGCGCCGACACCCAAGCAGGCACTGATGAGGCCCAAGTTGGAAATGGTGGAGTACGCGAGCACGCGTTTGGCGTTGCTCTGCGAGATGGCCATGAGTGCAGCGAGCAAAAACGTGATGGCACCCACACTCGTGACCATAAAGCCGGTCACGGGGTAGATGGCATAGAGTGGGCTCAGCTTGACCATCAGGAACACGCCGGCTTTGACCATGGTTGACGAGTGCAGCAGGGCGCTCGTGGGAGTGGGTGCAACCATGGCACCCAACAGCCAAGTGTGGAACGGCATCTGTGCGGCCTTGGTGAGCGCGGCGAGCGACAACAGGATGACCGGCATCACCAGCAGCGCGGACTGCGCGGTTCCGGTGCCGGAAAGCTCGATCATGCCCGAGATGGTCAGCGGCATGCCGTTAACGTGCAGATACATAAGTCCGGCCAAAAACGCGATGCCGCCCAGCATGTTGAGGATGATTTGGGTAAAGGCGTTCTTGATGGCCTCGGGCGTACGCGTGTAGCCAATCATAAGGAACGAACACACGGTGGTGATTTCCCAGCCGCAGAACAGCCACTCAAGGTTGTCGCTCGTCACGATGACGAACATGGCCGAGAGGAACAGGAACATGAGCGCCAGGAACTGCGGGCGACGGTCGGGCGCGGTCTGCCCGCGCAGCGCGGCCTCGTGCTCGTCATGGGCCTGGAAGTCCTTCATGTAGCCCAGGGCATACAAGCAGATTAGACTGCCAACGATGCCGACGGCGAGGACCATGATCACGCTCATGTAATCCAGGTAGAGTGGCGTTGCCGTGACGGCTTCGGCCGCGGGCAGCGTCATGGCTGCAAAGGCGAGCGAGCCCACCAGCTGGACTATGCCGAGCACCGTGGTGAGCGCGTTCCTATATTTGTACGCGTTGTACAGGATGACAGCGCACAGGATGACGTCGATAACGGAACTGATGATCGAGAGCACATGCGAGGTGCCGGGGGCAACCTCAAAGCTCTGCGGACCCGTGCCAAAAAACATGACGGCGACTACAACTGTCACCGCCATAATAATGCCGGAGCCTATGAGCCCCGCCGCATCGCGGGCGCGGTCACCGCGCGCGAGCAGCATGCCCAGCGCCGGTACCAGCGGAAACAGGGTAAGGAAATACAGTAGCGTCATACCATCACTCCCCCATGCTAAAACGCTGCAATTGTTTAACGTTATAGCTCAATTGAGGAGTAGCGGCGGCGGGTTTTCGGTCAACTGGGGAGTTTTAGGCGTACGGGGTAAGGGCACGCCCGCATTGGAGCAGAGGGGCGGCAAGAAAAATGCGCCCCTGTGGGTGCACCATCCCGTTTGCTATTCCGCCTTTTTAACGCGCGGCTTGCGACCGCGCGGCTTATCGACCAGTGCGGACTCACCGCTCTCGCGGTACTGACGGCACCAAGCCTTGACCGAAGACTCGCTAGGAATCTTGTGCTTGATCATGGCCTCGCGAACCGTTAAGCCGTTTTCCAAGCGGTCCTTGACCACGGCGAGCTTAACTTCGTACGAATAGGTGTGATGATGCGAACCGGCGTTGAGAACGGCGTCGGCACCGCCCACGGCATATGCGCGGGCCCACTGACGAGCCGTGGCCTGGGGAATGCCGAGCTCCGCGGCGAGGGCGCGATGACCGACCCCCTCTTGGAGGACCTCGACGGCGCGCTGCCTAACCTCGGGCGCATGCGTGCGAGTCCTTGTTGCTTCCGACATACCTGCCACTTCTTAGCCTTAACCGTTAATCTGCTTTCTTACGTGCATGTTAGATAGTAGCATTTTGCTGTTTGCGCGTAACAGTTAATTGAAAATCGCACGGCGGCATCTGGGCATTTGCCATTAATTTGCAACAGTTCTTTAGGTTTTATTTACGCAGCTAGTTAGCTCGCGGCTCATTGACGGTGTTTTACCAACCAGATTGGTATCTTTTTGTTTGGCTGGTATGGTTTGTGTAATTATTAACCCCTCTTCAGCCCGCACCTACATGTCAACTTTCCACTTACTTTCCAGCTTTCCACCTAGCTTTCCAGCTTTCCACTTAACTTACCACCTAAGGTGGAAAGCTGGAAAGCTAGGTGGGAAGCTGGGGCAGCAGCAGGCCAGGAGAACAAGAAAAGGGGCGGCAACCGGGTGGTTGCCGCCCCCTTTGCGAAGCCAGTTGGCTTCGGAACTAGTGGTCGATGCCGTTGAGGTTCACCCTCGTGAGCGTATAGGTCACATAGTCGGGCGATTGAGGCGTTGCGCTCGCCAAGTCACCCTTAACCAGGCTCGCTGTCATCACCAAGCGATAGTTCGCGTAGAACTGCTCACGCTGTTCAACCTGCGTGTTGACCTTAACGGTAAAGGGCAGGCTAAACGTCGTATTACCGTTCTTCGTTTTGAACTTGCCGTTCTCCTTCGAGTCAGTGAAGGTGATCATGCTACCGGAGGGAGCGACCGCGGCAAGCTTACTCTCCGTCACTGTTACGTAGTTTGAGATATCATCCGTTACGCTCTCATACGTGCCGTCGGTTCCGCGGCGCTGAAGCGAGAGCGTGTACACAACAGAGTCTGCGTTCGCAATTGCCTCGGCGGCGTTGCTGAGTCCACCCAGTTCATACGTGGCACCCAGACCAATCGTGCCATTCGCGATCGGACGCAGGTCGTCCACGTTAATGCCAAGCTGCGACTTATCTGGCGCAGAAAGCGTAATGGTCGTATCACCCGTGTCCATGCGATAGTACCCGACGTTACCGCGCTTCGTCTGCGTCAGGCTCGAGGTATTAAGGCCTTCCTTACGCGTCGAAAGCTTGGCGGTATAGGACATCTTGGTACAGGCGTCCTCGCCAGACTGCTTGGACAGGGAGATAACCTTGTTGCAGCCGTCCGGCGTAAGGCGAATCTCTTCCACTACCGTACGCACGGTAAAGGATCCGCCCGCTGCACGCTTGCGGATTCCGGCAAGGTCATGGTCGAGCGTGAGCCTCAGTGAGTCATCACCCGTATCCGTCACAATCTGTGTAAACGCAGGCGTCGAAGCGTCATACGGCTCCCAATCGCTGCCACTCCACCTGTAGTTCTGATTGCCGATGGCAACATAGAACTTCGCAATTGCCGATGTTCCGCTCGGGAAACTGCTTACTCCCATTAGGTTGTTGTTGGCGCCATAGCGACACAGCGATGTATCGAGCTGATAGCACAGATGGTCGCTCTCTGTATAGTATTGGCTCGGGCTAAACGTAACCGTATCCATGACATCGAGAGAAAGAACGTAGGCGGCACCGTCCTCCGACTTCGAAACCGGAATGCACGCCCCATCTTTTTTGTCGACTACATTCTGCTCATAATTGGACAAGATGCTGTATGTCGATGCCGTACTGTTTTGAATATCGTCGCTGCCATCGGTGCGTAAAACATGATGCAGATTCCAAGATATGCGGCCACCCGAAGAATTCGAGTCAATAGACGAAGCCGTAAAACCGTTGATACTAGCTTGCGTCACGCCGTCGCCCGACTTGGGCACGTTGACAACTAGGTAGACGCTCTCCGATGCACGCTTCTCTCTGCCGGTATCCTTCTCCTTGGGTACCTTTAGCGTATAGCGACTGTTGCTGGGAACGTCAGCACCCGCAACCTTAAACAGCGTCCACTTGCCATCGAGTTTCGCTTTAGCGGTCGCCTCTGCCTCGTTATCACACACGGTCCATGTGCCGGCGCCATCCTGCGTGGCCGACACACCCAAGATCTCGCTCAGCCATCGCTCCTGATATGGATTGCCCGCAGAATCCTTAAAGCCGTCGTTTCCGCTCAGGGAAACGCTCGTTGCTCCGCCTTCGCCCACCGTATAGTGATACTCTCTGCCACCGGCCTTGCCATCAACGTTCGCATCGATGAGCGTAAGCTGGGTGCCCTGGGGCAACCTTCCGTCGGCACCATTGAAGAGGATACTCTTGCCGAGCCCCTTCATCGAGCCGCCAGCAGCCATATAGCTGTCCCAGCCAAAGTCGACTTCCTTCCCATTGGCAGAATTGTATGTCCAGGTAAGCAGACCCGTCATCGGCTCGCCAAAGCTCGTAAGCACGTGTGCATCTTTTCCAAGGTTAGCGTAGTCTTTTTCTTTAAATTGAGTGCCGTAATCATACGTTGCAGTGAAATCGATCTCGAGCTTGCGCTTAACGATGATCGGCACCTGAACGTTGTAGCTCTGACCCGCCTCGGTAAAGGTAACGGTCAGGAGCGTAAAGCGACCTTTGCCGTTGTCCCAATCGGAGCTTGGGCTAAACGACATATTGTTCTTGCCATTGTTCACTACGCGAAGCGTGGGATTGTTCGACGCGTCACCGTCTTTAACGAACACACCGTCCTTGAGTTGGAAAACCTCTGCTTTGGCCGTCACGTGCGGATTGGTGCCATTCTCGTTATTCAATCTGCAGGCATCGGAGAAGCCGCCGTTCGTGACGATGTTTAGATAGCTCTTGACCGTCGTGTTGTCGTTGCCAGAGATCACCAAAACGGGGAAATCCGCTGTGGCTTGGTTGCTGCTTGTATCATTATTCGAATTGAACTTACTGGCCACGGATGAGGCATCGTAGCTCGACTTATTTTGATAGGCGCCGTTGTCATTAATGCCGCCGATATTCGTGTAGGTGTAGCGATCGGCAACACCGGTGCCTGCCTCGCTCTGGACGGTCGCCGCGGTGTCGATGGTGGCGCCGTCGCCAAACAGGTAGCGATCGGTGGTGTCGTTGTCGGAGGCACGCGCCGCCAGCGTGCTTACGGGGCTCGTGGTCACATACGGGCTCGCTGCCGTGGTGGCGGTATTGTCCGCGCCGTAGAGCGTGATCCCCTTGTCAGGTGCTTCCAGTGTGTCGTTATAGTCACCAAACGCGATATACGACTTCATGTTTACGGCGGCCGCATTGGTCGTGTAAACCATCGGCGGCAGATCACGCGTGGTCTTGCCGTTGCCGAGCTTTACGTTCACGCCCGCTGCGGAGAGGCTATAGCCGTTTGTGTCAACCTCGCCTAAGAGCACGCCCTGCTTAGAGCCCAATTTGTAGGTATTGCTGTCCATGAGCACGTTTACCAGATGGAACTGGCCGCGTCCGTCGCCCGCAATGCCGCCGTTGGAGGTTCCGCCAAACGTTGTGTTAGATACCTTTGTGTTGGTGACGTTGATGACGTCGGCACCGCTGTTAATCGCGCCAAGTAGACCGCCGCTCCACCTGCCCTTGATCGTGGCGCTCTCAATCGCGATATTGTTGCAGGCTATGTTCACATTGCTGAAGTAGTAGCCGATAAGTCCGCCCGAGCATTGGTCGGTGCCGGCAATGTTGATATTCTCGACGCTACAGTCCTCAAACCAGTACGTGTTGGGGCTGCCACTGCTCGTGACCTCGCCAATCAAGCCGCCCGCATTACGGATGCTATTGTTCGTTCCGGTGGCATCGCCGATGATGGCGCTCTTGGCATCGCCTCCGGCATCAATGCGCACGTTGCTTATAGAAATAACGCCTCTATAGGCGCTTCCGACCACACCGCCGGCGCCCATGTACTTATCGGTGTTCGACCCGGTGGCGAGTACATTTACCCCAGAGATGACTGCCGTGCTCGATGCGACGGCTTCCGTGATGCCAATTTTGGTGTTCACCGATACGTTACTGGAGGTATAACCGAACACGCCGCCCACGTAGGGTGTTGTACCCGTGGCGGTTATGGTCGAGTTTTTGCCAATAGTCTTCTCGTATACCCCTGTGGCCGCGGTTGTCCACACGCCGCACGGCGAGGCGATCGCACCCACATAGCCGCCAACGTACTTCTCGCCCGTGACGCTAAGGCCAGTGTATGAGCAGTCACAGAGATTCGCGGGCGCCTGCGTGCCGGAGCCGAAATTGACCATATAGGTCACGTCGTTATCCGTCCTTCGGCTGGTACGGCCCGAGCTGCCAAGAAGCCCTCCTACGCTCTTTGCGCCCAACACGGTGCAGTTCTTCATCTGTACGTTGCGGTAGACGCCACGCGTGTTGCCGTCGTAGTTGGCCGTTGCGCCCGCCAAAAGGCCGGTGCCGATGAGGTCGTTCGATGCCGGTCCCGAGGCAATGCTACCGTTGGCGTCTTTGTACGTGAGCGATACGTTGCAGTTACTAAAGGTGAGGTCTTTGACCTGAGCGCCGTCATTCGCGGTGACGCTCTGCCCCACATTGGTTGAGGTGAACATCACGGTGCTGAATAGGCCGCCCACGCCCGAGACCTTATAGTCGTCATCGGCATATTCGACGACGCCGTAAGTGGCATCTTTGGTGCCCACCGTGATGGTGGCCCCGTTGCCGTCGATCGTTGCCACGTGCGGCGTGATGCGGTCGCGATCGGTGGACGCCTCGTTCGAGCTGCAAGCATTGGAATAGTAACGGCCGCTGAGACCCACGTATCCCGTGCCGTAGCCAGTCATATCATAGGTGGCATTTTCCTTGAACTCCAGGCTCATGCCGATCGATTTCGACGCGCACACGTAGCCCGTTTGGTAGTCGGCAGCGTAGGACGCCACCAGGTAGGGCGAATTTACATCGTCATCATGGTTGAGCGGGCCGTGCCACCCCTGTTTGCCCGGGGCCTTCTGGTCATCGTTTTTGGCGGTTTCGAAATCGCCGGAAGCGCTCGCAGGCTTGCCCACGCAGTCGTAGCTGGCATTTCGCACCTTACCATATTCCTTGTTGCCAAACAGGTAGCCGTTTATCGCCGGGTCCTGCTTATCGCTGCCCCAGTACGCCTTGGAGCCGCGGAACACGCCATAATTAGCGTAGTCAGTATGTGCCGCTCCAGCACCCGCACCCGAGCTAATGATGGCCGAGAGCACCAAAAGGCCCTGGGCGTTTTCCACCGTGGTCACGGGTGCCTCGGCATCAGTGCCGATATACTTGTTGTCGGTGCCCGTGGTAGTGACGCAGGCAGCTCCCTTGTTTGTGAGCTCGTTGATCTTGTAGTTAGCGTTACCGTTTTCGACTTTGCAGCCCTCGCTAAAGGCATAGCCATCAATCACACGACCAACGTAGGGATTGTCGTACTGCCGGAAGTTGCCCGTTCCAAGACCCTGAGACTTGTCGCTGGTTCCAGCGCGCCAAGACGTCCCTGACATATTGCGGAAGATCACACCGCCGCCCGCAATGGCACCAACGTAACCGCCGATGGGAACAAGATGTGGCTTAGTTCCGCCACCAGCAACCGTAAAGCCGGTTGTGGAGTTATCGGGCGTTGTCCCATTCACGGCCACACCGTCGATAATGTTATCGCCGCCAAGGATGCAGCCGATAACGCCACCGAAGAACGACGTCGGAACACCGTCGGCATCCTTGGCAGAATAAGTAATAGTCGCCGACGCGTTCACATAGCGAATATTCAGATCGCGCACCACGCTGCCGTAACTATAGGGAATAAGGCCGCGAAGCGAACCCTCGTTATTCTCTATCTTGATGGTTGCCTTTTTATCACCTTTAGGGTTGCCAACGATGACGCCACGGAACGGGTTGGCTTTGTTGCCAAAACCGCCAAACGATGCGCCGTCGAGGGTGATCGTATTACCCCCGGTAGGTTCAATACTGTAGTACGCGCTTTGGATATAGCGGTGCATCATCTCGTCGGAAAGTGTGGCCGAAGGATCAGTGGTGTCGCCGGTCTTCTTTTCCCACTTCTTCCCAGTGTCTTTCGCCTGCTTATAGACGTACGTAACCTCATTGTCGGTTTTATTGTCGCTGCGGCGAGTACAGAGCGTACTCTGGTTGACGGCAATGGTGACCTCCCAACCGTCGAGCGCAGTTTGGTTGTTGATGTAGTTGGCGATGGCGTTCATCTCAGTCGCGTCCTTAACGGCATACGGATCGCCATATGTGCCGCATCCCTCTACCAGCTTTGGAATGCGCTGGTTGACTTTAATTTCATGATATTGGACGCCGCTCTCGGTGGCCTTTCCCTTATAAACATAAGGAAGATAGCCACCAAACCAAGGCCTGACGTCACCGTCCTTCTTACCATCAACCGTCACATAGCCGCTCACGGCACCATACGTCGCTTCGTCGTAATACCAAAGCTGCTTGCCCGGGTACTCCGTACTCCCATCAATCTCAGATCCGTATGTCACCTTGCCTGCATCGGCATCGGCATCGGCCTTAGTAAAGGTGTAGTCCGCAGAGCCCGTGCTCGTGCTTCCGTAGCCAAAACTCTCCAGCAGGCTCGCATGGGTGAAGATCGTTTTGTTCTTTTGGCTGGGCAAGCTGATTTGCTCAAACTTTGCCGTCACCTGATCGGCCTCACTGCCTACACCAAGCTTTCCGAACAGCGACGTAGCCGCCTTGGTGTCACTCGTGTACCCAGTAGTCTTGATATTCTTCGCGTTCAGGCTCACGTACTTCTGCATCTCGTTGATGAGCAGAGGCATATAGGCGTTAGCATCCGTGGCGCTGTTGGCGCCGTCGACAATCAGATTGTTGAGCGTAAGACCATCAATTGAGATCTTTCTAATCTTGGTGCCATTGCCGTCGCTGGACCCATACACGTAGCGGCACACGAGCGCGCCCGAAGAGCTTCCGCTTGCTCCATCAGTGTCTTCAGAGCTCTTTCCGTCATTAATAACGGGCCCAACAGTACCACGCAAAGTGACGTTTTTTACTGTGAGATCGCCGTTTGCCACCGTTCGAAAAAGACCGCAGTGCATGTTCTCGTGCTGGGTAGCATCGGAATTTAGCTTGTTGCCATTCTGCTCGGCCTTGATCTTGGAGTAACAGAAGGTAATGGTCGCATTCTCAACCGTCACCTCTCCGCTCGGCTGAGTGGGATAATAGCTGTAGCCGGCCAAATCGATTGTACCCGTTATGGTTATGGAATCATCGAGCCCTGTCGTGCCATTGGGAACGATTGTCGAACGAATACCTTCGGGAGCATAACGGTAAGCAGACCATAAGAGCAGCTTTTCCGCTGTATCGATTTGACTGCCACTAAAGCCGCCTTCACAATTCTTAGAGGCTATGTCGAGGTTGTAGAAGTAGCGGGTATTGCCGTTCGTATTCTGGCTTCGACCGAAAGACGAGCGATTATGGTAGCTGTTGTCTTTTGTGGAATCGCCGTCCATGTCCAGCTTGTTTTTCTGTGTGTGTAGCGAAACGACCGTGTTCCAGTCGGCGTCCATGAGCTTGCTGCCGTTGTTTGGTTTTACACCGCTGCCAACCCATTCATCGAAGGACGTTACGCCCGACGCAACGATGGCCCCCTCGCCGGTGGGCACCCTATAGGCGGTATCCCAATAAGCCCTGTCCTCCAAGTACAGGCCTAGGTAGCTCTCGACGCCATATGTCGTCTTATCATCCACCTTGCAGCCGCGGCAAACTAGAACGCCGAGCGTCTGAGCGGCGCCCGCATTAATGGTTGTGCCCGAGAGATCGATGGCATAGTTGTTGATAATCCAGTGGCCGCTCGCGGCGTATACAAGACCACCGAGTTCCTTGGAATCATCCGCAGTCGCGGTTATAGAAGCGTTGGTCGTTTTCAGAGCATAAGAGTTTTCATTCTTGTTAATGCTCTCATCTCCGATAGTTACGACCGCGTTGCCCCAGCTATAACCCAAGAAACCACCCGTGCCATTGAGCTTATCGCCGTTCCTGCCGACTTTCATTTCGAATGAATTGAACGAAAGGCCCGAAATGTTCACGTACTTATCAGCTGAGTTGGCTATTGTCCCTGCATTGTAGGTACTCTGTGCGATGCAGCCGATAAGACCACCGACTTGGGCAATCTTGCCGCCGGCGCAATCGCCAGTTTCGATTGATCCGGCGACTTCGAGGCCCGCAACATTGAATGACGAGCCATAATCGCCCGCATAACCAATGGCGCCGCCAATGCGACTATTGCCGTTAAGCGTTTTAGTTGCAGCGATGGTCGCTTGAGCCTTGCTGTTATCCTTAAACGCAACCGTAGAAGCCGCCAGCACGCTGCCCGCAATACCGCCAATGTTCACGTCATTGGCAAACGTATCATCGCACGCGATATTCGTTTTGCACGTTACGCCAGACAATGACAGGTTGCCGACGATGGCACACGCAAGCGACCCGGCATCGATAGCCGAACCGTTATCGAACTTCATGGAGCCAGCGATTGTGACGTTGGAGATGGTTGCACCGTTGACGGCCGCGAACAATCCCAAGCGGCCGTGGCGGTAGATTTTGCCGTTGCCGTTGCTCGTGTTATTGCCGTCGAGCACGTCTTCACCACGCTTGCCGTACGCCTCGCCGACGGCAAGATTGATTGTGCCGCCACCGTTCAACGTTCCCGAGAAAACTTGCGAGCCGTCTGCACGATCCTGCGTGAAACCCGTCAGGCCCGTGCCCTTGAGATCAATAGTGCCGTTCACCGTAATGGTCGAGGACTGCAAGCCGTTAAGGTTGTTTTCGGTAACGCCGTCAACCATCGAGTAGTAGCCGTTGGTTTGCCAGGTAATCGCAAGCTTGGCGAAATCCTCAGCTGTGGTTAGGGCGTAGGCACCGTTAGCTGCCGTCAGCGAATCCGGCAAGGTCAACTTATGAGTGTCCACATCAAGCTTAATGAAGTCGCCGCCCAGACGAACAACTTCACCGTAGGTCGCGATGTCGTCCGTCTTTGAGGCTGAGTTGCTACGCTTGAAGGTCCAGACCGCAGCGCCCTTGTCTCCCAGATCACCATTAGAGCCATTGCCGGCAGCGAAGATCAGCGCGTTGTGGTTCTCGTATACGAGCTGACCCGTCGTGGCGTTCTCGGCAAAACTTGCGCCCGACAGATCCGTGATGTCGCTGAATTTGATTACAGCATTCCACGCGGATCCCGCAATTCCCGCGGCACGGTTGCTTTGCGCCTTACCGATAGGATTGTCGCTTGTAAGTTTGAAATCTCGCACGTCAAGGACATTGCGCGTATCGACAACGCCCACGGCGCCACCGAACTTTCCGGTACCCGTTCGCGCCGAAGCATCTCCCTTGCACGCAACCGTCACGCCGTTGAAGACAACGGCAACGGGCTGCGAGTTAGGATTTGCGCTATCGCCAACATAGCCAACAACGCCGCCTGCGTCGGACAACTTGCTCGCAAGGTCAAACTCAATTGAGCACGTATTCTTATTATCTGCATCCTTTTCAACAACAAAGGCGCGCAAAGCGCCGTCGTCGTCCGTTTTCGTCGCGAACACCTTGCCGACAAGGCCGCCGTAG
The DNA here is from genome assembly GCA_902835305.1 of Coriobacteriaceae bacterium. Taxonomy (GTDB): domain Bacteria; phylum Actinomycetota; class Coriobacteriia; order Coriobacteriales; family Coriobacteriaceae; genus Collinsella. Next base: position 40,424 of record CADFMD010000007.1, on the reverse strand, counting down.
CTGCCGTTGACACTAACATCTTCTGGTAAGGCGAGTTTGCTCTTATACGTCCCGCCTTGCACCACGATGTCTCCATTAGAGATATCGGCCATGCCAAAAAGAGCGCCGGCGCGCTGCGACGCACCAAGAGTCACAAGGTCGCCCAGGTCGAACATATTGGACGTAACGGCAAATCCTTGCGCAAAGCTCACGTCGCCGATAACGCCACCAGAGCAAGCGCTGTTCTCGTCGCCAATATTTAGAGGACACCCAATCTGCTTATTATCCGCGCCCAGTGTGAGCACGGTCGCTTTACCAATAAAACCGCCGCTGGCAGTTGTGCCCTTGACGGTGAGCGCGTGTAGGTCGAGAGCTTTCGCGACGTTGACCATGGCACCCGTGCTCGAGCCAACGAGTCCTACAACGCCACCGGCGGAGCCGTTCGTAGACTGGACGGTGGCGGTGGGAACGTTTGCCAGAGTGCCAATGCTCAGGGTCGCACCGTCCTTGACTTCGCCTACGAGCAGGCCAGCGTTGCCAGAGCTCGTTTTGACGGCTCCGCCTGAGGTCAGATCGTTGGGGAACGTGACGGACTCAACCGTCAAGCTCCCGCTCTCGACCGTGTTGGCAATCAAGCCAATGTTGCCCGTCGCATTCGCGTTGAGATTCTTTCGAGAATCGGTGAGGCTATAGGTAACGTTCGCAGCAAGGTCGCCCGTCGTCGCACCCAGGAGGGGTGCCGTCAAGGCGGAAGTCGCATCCTTCACATCAACGTTCACGGGTTCCACGATGTCAACCGACGCGATGAGTGTCTTGCTCTCTTCGCCGTTTTCCGCACCGCTGACCTTCGAAGCGACCATCGGTGCGCTATAGCTAGTCGCGCCTACCCACTTTATCCTGACCGTTTTGTTTTGGTCAGACAGCTTGAGGTTATTAAAAACCGTCCGATCAGTCGTAAGCTCGACGGGACTATCAACGTCCCTATAGATCCTGCCTTCAAACGGACATTCATCACTGCCAAGACCCTGGAAAGACATGCCGTTATTAGCCGACTCGGTGAGCTTCGCATCGCCCGTGATGATAACCTTGATCTGCGCATCATAGTAAAGCGAAGCGTCGGCGTTAGACAGGACGGCGAACGCCTCCGACGACTTGACATCGAGGCTTCGGATTCCGCTCTCGTCGTCTTTGCGCACGATGCTTTCCGCGCCGTTCTTCTCGAGCAGCTCGACGAGCTTATTCAAATCCGTGATCGTCGCACCCGCCTGGGCATCAGCGTCCTCCGAAGTCGCATCATCGGCATCTTGCTCGGCGTCGTCAGCGGCGGCATCGTCAGCGGCATCGTCGCCTTCCGTCTGGTCGCCCGTGGAATCGGAACCAGTGGCGCTATCGGTGGTATCGCCTGCTGCAGCGTCATCCTTCACCGCGTCATCCCCAGCACTGTCGCTGTCGGCGCCGGCATCACTCGACCCAGACCCGATCGTGACATCGCCGTTGGTCTCGCCGCTCTCGGCAGTATCCAACGCCTTCGCAGATGCGGCAGCAATCTCGTTCGAGATGTTCTGCCAGCCTGCCGCCACAGCAGCCACCGTGGGCGAGCATGCTTGGAGCACCATGACCACCGTCATGAACTCTGCGAATATGCGCTTTGCCGTTCTCATCGATTCCGTACCTCTTATCCTAAAACTCCGCTTCCAGAGTTATCGAGCCTCCGTCGCGCCCGTCAGAGTAGTTCCGCTCACGCTAATGTCCAGGTCGCCCCAGCCACCGGGCGTTTTGCCGTCCGCTCGGTAAAAGTTGACGACCATCGAACCCGGCTCCATGGTGAACGTAGCCTTGCGAGCTGCAGCATCCACCGTCGCGCTATGGTTGGTCTCAAAGAACGGGTCGATCTCCACGTTCCCCCCCCACGTGAGCGTGACGTTTGCCAGTGCGCCCGTAACCGTCACGCGGTAGTTGTATGCAGCGTAATCAGCAAACTTGCCAGCCTCATCGACCAGCGCGCCCTCAACCGCAGCGGTCTTGACCTCGGCCCTCTTTGACGGCACGACTTTCGCCGCCAGACAGGCTAGCTCGGTGCCGGGGCTCTTCTCCGATACGACCGTGGCCTTAATCACAAAGTATGCTTGTCCCAACTTAGCCTCGGGGAAGGTCACGGTGTAGTCGTTCTTGGTAGGTTGATTCTCCGGAAGCGTGACGCTGCTACCGGGCTGGGGCGCATAGCTCCACGTGGCGCCATCGAGCCCGTGCCCCTCGACCGTCAAGGTGTATGTCACATTTTTGTCGTTGCAGAAGTTGCTGTTGCCCAGCAAGTAGTTGTAGATGCTAAAGGTAAAGTTGCACTGCCCGTTGTTGGGATACACCGTAACGGAGCGCTGGGCACGGGCGAGCTCGTCGGGGCTAGGCGCACTCATATAGCCCGTGAGCAAATCGCTTGCAAATAGGCTCTGCGCAGTGCCCGTTGCGGCGACGGACTTTAGAAATCCGTTGGCGGTGTAGGCGGAATAGGTAAAGTAGCCACCCGTCACGAGCGCCACGGCGCAAATAAGTGCGATTGCCGCCACAACCAGCTTGTTCTTGACTAGGCTCTTGCTTTTTGCCAGCTGCTCGCGCTCGGCATCCTGCTGTTTCTCTTGCTTCTCCATGTGCGCCCCCTCTCCTACTTGCCGCTCGTGTTGCGCGCGATCAGGTAAATCACGTCGGTCTCTTTGGCGCTCTCGTCCCACGAAAGCTTGATGATAAAGTTAAGCGTGTCATTGCCAGTCGAGTTGTCGAGTGTCTTAGCGTTGAGGTCGCCTTTGCCGAATTTCTTGTATCGGTAGAGCGGGCGCGCGTTGCGCTGGACGTTTTGATAGTCCTTGAATGTAGGGTCGCTTGCGCCCTCGCCCGGCACGGCTGCCAGACCGTCGTTCTCCTTGTTGATATATTCGAAGCTCGTCAGCAGGTTCTCTCCGGTTGCTTTCCAGCTATAAGATTTGCCGTCTGCGGTACCGCTCACGTCGGGCGTCTGGAGCGCAGACGTGTTCTCGGCTCTGTACAGCTCAATAGTGAGACCCGTAATGTTGGTCGTATTCGCGAGTTGCAGCTCAAAACCGTCACCGCCCGTCTGCACGCAAAACGGGCGCTTGAGCGTCACCGTGTTGCCGGTCTTGGTATCGCCGTATTCGGGGTTGTAGCTCAGGTCGACCTGCTCTGTTGCCGTAGCGTTGGGGCCCAGCACTTTGAGCTCCGCCGGCTCCTTGATCTTGCCAACGGTGGAGCCGCGATTGGCATCGACGAACCATCCGAGCGTCAATCCCAGCAACACGAGAAGCACGGCCACCAGACCCACGATGGCCAGGGATTCGCGACGGTGGTCGCTCACCCAAGCCTTGATGCGCTCGATGCGGCCAGCCGGACGCGCTTCGCCGTGCGAGCCGAACCCGTTGCCGCCGGGGTTTGCCGCTCCTTCGTTGTGTTTGATATCGCCCTGCTCGCGGGCATTAAGCTGCTCGTCCATTTATTTATCCGCCTCCTTGGCGGTGAAGCGCACGCGAATGTACTTGACGTCCTTGCCGATAATCTCGTCGGCGTTGTTGTAGTAGCTGGCGCAGGTTTCCACATCCGCAGAGGACATGCCGGCTCCGACAGGCGGAACCGCGCTAGGCGCCTGACCTGGCACGCTCGTGCTATCGGCGCGGAAATAGCGCGCGTGGTTATTGTTGATGTCGCCGACGAGGGTTGTGTATCCCCCCTCGTCGCCTGTGTTAGCGAAAAGGTTGCCACCGTAGCCGGCGTTGCCCGTGCGAACATAGCTCTTGAACTGTTCCGGCCAAATCCAGTAGAGGGTTTTGGTGACGGTTTCGGTCGTGCTATTTGAGTCCGCAGCGTAAAAGCTCGACTTTGGGATGGTAAAGCTCTGCGTAATGACGGTGACGCTGGCCCCGTCCTGGGTCACCGTGGTGGTCGTGGGGACCAGCGGATTCGAGTAAAAGCCAGAGGCATCTTTGCCCTGAAAAACCAGGATATGACCGCGCACCAAATCTTTAAGCGAGTTGATGATCTCTTCGTTTTTCGATGCATCCGCAGCAGTGCCGCCCGTGCCCGCAACGCTCGTCTGAACAGAAATTTCCCAGGTCATCTCCACCGTGATATCGTGCAGGTCATTGCAGAGCGGCCTGACGTTGAGCTGGAGCTGGCCGGCCGACCCCGGAGAGAGACCGCCATCGGTGCTCATGTTATTGAGGTTGAAAAGATTGTTCACGGCAAGGCTTGTACTGTCCGACGCGTAGTTGTCCTGAGTGTCGTACTTACCCGCCGTGCCGCCCTGCGTTCCCGAGAGCACAAACCGCGGGCCCTTCGCCGCGATCGTGCTCCCCGTGGCACTCACTCGGTTATTCGCGGCAAACCAGGCCAGGCATGCAAAGATGGCAACGATGGAGGCCAGCACAAACAGACCGCTCACCAGGAAATCCTTCCAGAAATCCTTGAGGGTCCGCACGTGCTCGTCGGCAGCTTGGCGGTACTCGGCCGCCGTCTTGTGCTGCTGGAGCTCGCTATGTCGGTCCATGCCACTCATCGTTTACGTTTGCCCTGCTAGCGGGCGTGCCATCCTTTCCGCTCGGTCGCGTTTATCCGTTGTTCGCAGGTAGAGAATTCAGGCAGAATACAACACCATACGATAAGGTAAAAGAATAGCATTGACCTGCGGTTTGCTCCACAGCGCAAGCCTTAATGATGTCTTAAAGATTACGAATAGCAGCTTCTTCCATATGCCAAGGACATGGTGCAAACAAACCTGACCACTTGCACCAATCCGCAGCACCGGGCAGCGGGCACACGGCGTGCCGCCCCTTAACACCCCAACGCGCGCACGGGTATCACGTAGATACCGTCCTCGACCTCGCGGGCGTACTCACCCACCCCCACAATCACGGCCATAAACTCCGGTTCGCGTGTGCGTGAACGAGGATTTCCACAGACCTTCTTGCGAACGCGCTTGAGGCTCTCAACGCCGGCGCTCGCCTTATCTTCGCTCACCTTAATCTCAAAGGCGGCCCACCGTCCATCGGCTAGCTGCACGATGGCATCGCATTCAAGGCCCGAATCGTCGCGATAATAGCGCACGGGCGTGCTATCCAGCAGGTCGAGCGAACGTGCGTAGACCGAAAGATCGCGTATGACCAAATTCTCAAACACCAGACCAAATGTCTGCCAGTCGGCAAGCAGCGCCTGCAAGGACATACCTAGCAAGGCGCAAGCAAGGCTCGGATCTGCCAGATAGCGCTTGGGCTTGACGGTAAAGCGTCGTTTGTCGCGCGCGGCGGGAACCCAACCGGGGACCTCCTCGAGAATGAACATGCCTTTGAGGGCATCCAGGTACCTGCGCACCTTGGTCTCGTCGGCAAACGCTGCGGGTTCCCCCTCGGCACCGAACATATCCATAAGAATCGTTTTATACGTGGTCGCCTGTCCCAGATTGCGCGCGATCGATGCGGAGACTCGACGAGCAATATCGGGGTCGAGACCAACCGCCGGGAAGCTGCTCGAAAACGTAGTGTTGAGATATTCGCGAGCGATGAGCTGGGCGTCAGCCGAAACCATATCGATCGCCTCGGGCCAGCCGCCGCGGCAGGCGGCTTCGACAAGCCCCGGTGTATCGCCATTGCACCGACAGGGCTCAAAACGATGCTCAAACAAGCCCGCCAGGCTCACCTTGCCGCTGGACTCACCTGTCTCGGCAAGCGTCATGGGGTACATGCGGACGCGGCCGATGCGGCCGGCTCCACTATGCGCGGGTGCCTCCGTCTTTGAGCCAAACGCAGGCGTGGCGGAACCCGTGAGGATATAGGCGCCGCGCGTGCCCCGGGTGCGGTCAACCTCGTGTCTAACGTAGTCCCAAATCTGGGGAACTCGCTGCCACTCATCGATAATATGCGGACGGTCTCCCAGCAACATCATCGCCGGGTCGGCACGCGCGAGGTCGAGATTCTCGTCGACATACGAGGCGGACGCCCCGTGCTCAAGCGCGGCCCACGTCTTGCCGCACCACTTGGTGCCCGCAATCTCGACCGCGCCAAAGACGCGAAGGTAGCGTTCGATTTGCGCATCCACGATACGCGGGATGTATCCGTCCCGATGTAGCCTTTCGCCCGCCATGAGCCACCCCCGCAGATTTCCAGTTCCTGCTTTCTGATTCCTCTATTCCACTGTAGCAAATTCGGATTTTCGGGTGGTTGCGATTCGGATTTTCATGTTCTAAGGAGTCGGATTTTCTGGTGCATGAAATTCGGATTTTCTGAACCCGCTGGTCAGGGGCGCCCTCATTGGCAAAAAAGGCGGGGAGCGCCGATACGGCACTCCCCGCCCACTCAATACGCGATAGCTTTCTTACTTAGAGCTCGTTGGCCGCGTGATACGCCGTGCGAATGGCGCTCGCAATGTCGGCGGTGCGCTCGCCCGAGCAGTCGCCCACGCAGGTCACGGGCACCGTTACGCCGTCCAGGTCAAACCCGTTGGCCTTGGAGCCCACGGCCATCACCACGTAATCGCAGGCGATCTTCACCGGCTCCTCGGCGCCGTCCTCGGTGGTGCGAACGGCCTCCACGCCCTCGTCGGTAATGGCGGTCAGGCGGGTCTTAACATGCTGCTCAACGTTGTGGGCGGCAAAGTCGTTCATAATCAGCGGCAGAATGGTCTCGGACTCGCCTGCGGCAATCTTGTCGAGCATCTCGACAATCGCCACCTCGCAGCCGTTCTGCAGCAGGTACTCGGCAGTCTCGGTGCCCACCAGGCCGCCGCCGATAACGGCGACGCAGCCCGCGAGCTCCGCCTTGCCGGCCAGCACGTCCCAGCTCGAGACGACCTTGTCCGAATCGGCGCCCGGAACGGGGATGACCACGTCGTGCGCGCCCACAGCCACAATCGCGGCGTCGGCGGCGTTGAGGTCCTCGGCCGTAGCGGCATGGTTGAGCTCAACCTTTACGCCCAGGCCGGGCAGAATCTTCTCGTAATACTCCACCGAGCGCATGATCTCGTCCTTGCGCGGAGGCGCGGCCGCCAGCACAATCTGGCCGCCCAGATGATCGCTCGCCTCATAGACGGTCACGTCGTAGCCGCGCTTGGCCGCCACGCGCGCGGCCTCCAGGCCGGCAATACCGCCGCCCACCACGGCGATCTTCTTGTCGCCCTCGCCCGGCTTAATGGCGATGGTCGCCTCGTCGCCGTTCTCGGCATTGAGCACGCACGAGATGTATTTGCGGTTTTGAATCGCGTCGACGCAGCCCTTGTTGCAGTTGAGGCACTCGCGGATGGGCTCACCCGTGGCGGCCTTCAGCGCAATGTCGGGGTCGCACATGAGCGAGCGGCCGTAGGCGATGATGTCGGCCGCGCCGTCTTCCAGAATCTTCTCACCGGCCTCGACCGAGACAACGCGGCCGACGGTTGCCACCGGCACGGAGACCAGGGCCTTGACGCGCTCGGCCACCGGCAGCGTCCAGTTGTAGGGCATGGCGCCCATGGGCGGAATGGTGTCTCCCATGTTGCCGGTGTGGTTGGCCTGCGCGACCTGGATCATGTCGATGCCCGCGCCCTCGAGCAGCTTGGCAAACTCGCAGACCTCATCGGGCTGCAGGCCGCCCTTGCCGCGCGGCGTGCCGTCGGGGTTCTCCATGATCACGGGGAGCTTGTACTCCACCATCAGCTCCGGTGCGGCTTCCTTAATGGCGGCGACGACCTCCAGCGCGTAGCGAACGCGGTTCTCGAACGAGCCGCCGTACTCGTCGGTGCGCTGGTTGAGGATAGCCGAGCACAGCGAGCCCACCAGACGGTCGCCGTGGACCTCGATGGCGTCGATCCCGGCCTGCTGTGCGCGAGCGGCCGAGGCGGCGATGGCCTCCTTGATCTGGGTGAGCTGCTCCACGCTCGCCTCGTTCACAAAGTGCTGCATGTCGTGGTGCAGCTTGGCGTAGGCCTGCTTGCGAATCTCGTTGGACTCGGCCATCTTGGCGGCGAAGGTCTCCTCGTCGCCGGCGGCCTTGGCCTCCTGCGCGGCCTTGGCGGCGGCCATGGAGCCCATGACCATGCGGCCGACGCCGGGCACGTCGTACTCGGGATGGAACAGCTGCAGGGCGATCTTGGCGCCGTGCTTGTGGACGGCGTCGGCCAGCGCCTTAAACGTGGGGATCTGGGCATCGGTCGCCAGCTTGGGCGTGGGGCTCGCGGTCATAACGGGAGCGACGTCGCCGATGACGATGTAGCTCACGCCGCCACGGGCCAGACGCTCGTAAAAGGCCAGGCTGCGCTCGCCGATGGAACCGTCGCGCTCCTCGTAGCCGGTGGTGAGCGGCGGGAACATAATGCGGTTCTTGAGCTCAAGGGGGCCAACCGTAATGGGCTGGAGCAGCTTGGATGCAGGTGCGGTCATGGATATTCCTCTCTTGTAGGCGCGGCGGCGATGGTGCCGCGTAGTTGTCTAGAGGATATGGCATGGGAGCACAGTGGCGCAACGGAAATCGGCAAATATCAGGTGGCGGCGGGTGGATGGGGATGGGCGGGGCGGCCCGTCGGTTTATCTCAATCTGTAACAGTTACGCGGCAAAATCGGGTCTTACTGTTACAGATCGAGACAAACGGGACCCGCCTGCTAGAAAATCTCAATCTATAACAACAACTCGGCGAAATCCGTCCCTCGTGTTATAGATTTAGACAAACGGGACCCAATCCACCGGTATATCTCGATCTGTAACATCTAGCCGCCCAAATCGGGTCTAGATGTTACAGATCGAGATCTTTGATTGAGAGGTTGGGAATTGGACCGAAAACACGGTCCCGGAATAACAAAAAAGCTCGCCGGCTAGGCCGACGAGCTGCAAGTTCTTGGTCGCGGGGGCAGGATTTGAACCTACGACCTCCGGGTTATGAGCCCGGCGAGCTACCAGACTGCTCCACCCCGCAATGTCTGGGCGCCTCATGTGCGCAAGAAAGAATATTACGCGGGAGTTCGGTAAACGGCAAGGAAAATCTCGTAGAGCATAATTCCTTCATATTTAAACCCCTCAGCCCCTATCACCGTAAACGAATCGCGGCCGAGCGCCGTCGACGGCGCGTATACAATGGTGCGCGTCCTTTTATGCCAACACTGGGAGTAGACATGCTGCTCGCTATCGATATGGGAAACACGCAGACGGCCATGGGCCTGTTCGACGGAGACGAGCTGGTGCAGTCGTGGCGCATGCCCACCGACCGCTCCTATACCGCCGACGAGATCCACGTGCGCCTGGTGGGTTTCTTTAAGATGTACGGCCTCTCGCTCGATGCGGTTGACGCGATCGCCTTTGCGGGCGTGGTGCCGCAGCTCTCGCGCGAGTGGCACGCCGTGGCCGACCGCATTGCCGCAGACGCCATCGTCATCGGGCCGCAGACGGCCGCCGTGACCAAGCTGCGCGCGGCGCGTCCCCAAGCCGTAGGCGCCGATCGCGTCGCTAACGCCGTTGCGGCCGAAACTTTCTACGGCGCGCCGGCAATCGTGGTGGACTTTGGCACCGCGACCAATATCGACGTCATCGATGAGGACGGTTATTACATTGGCGGAGCGATCGCGCCGGGCATCCGCATCTCCATGGACGCGCTTGCCGCCCGTGCCGCCAAGCTCGCCAGCGTGCCGCTCGAGGCGCCCGAGCATGCCATCGGCCGCGATACCGAGGAGTGCATCAAGGTCGGCGCCGTGGTGGGCGCTGCTGCCATGGCCGAGGGCCTGGTCGAGCGCATGAAGCGCGAGCTGGGCCGCGAGGATGCCACCGTTATCGCCACGGGCGGTCTCGCCGGCATCGTCGCCGATTCGACCGATGCCTTCGACGTGGTCGACGGACAGCTCACCATCAAGGGCATCTGCGAAATCTACCGCCGCATGCAGGAGCTGGGGTAAGGCAGGGGCTTAAGTCGAGCACGGGCGCGAGCGGCGGACTAAGCAATGCATCGGTCCTATTCCTCAAAAACGATATTTTTTCAGTTTTGAGGAATAGGCTTTCTGCTACGCCTCGCCGCACAACCACCTCGCCAGGTCCACGATCTGCACTCCGTCGCGATCCGTGGCCTCGTGATGCGTGCGGGCGAGAATCATCTTGGGATACGCATCGCCAATGCTCAGCAGTGGCGAAATCTCGCGTTCAAATGTCTTATCCGAGCTGATGTCGTCGCTCACCTGAATGTAGAGTTTCTCGCTCCGCTTGATTGCTACAAAGTCTATTTCCTTTTTATAGAGCACGCCGACGTATACCTCGTATCCGCGACGCAGCAGCTCGATTGCCACCATGTTCTCGTATACGCGTCCCCAATCCATATCACGTGTACCAAGAAGCGCATATTTAAACGCATGGTCCGCCAGATAGTACTTCTCGCCGCTCTTAAGGTATTTTTTGCCGCGAATGTCGTACCGACGAACTTTATAGAAGGCAAACGCATCGCACAGGTACCCCATGTACGTGCCGACCGTCTTGTTCGTAATCTTTAACCCATCCGCATTTAATGCATCAGTAATGTTGCGTGCCGACGTAATGTTGGAAACGTTGTCCATCATGTAATCGGCAATGCGCAGCAGCGCCGATTCGTTTCTCACGTTATGCCGCTGCACGATATCTCTCACAATGAGCGTCTTGAAGACGTTGGAGAGATATTGATAGCGCTGCTCCTGCAGTGGATAAGGGTAAGAGCCGGACATACCGCCGGTTCTCGCGTACTCATCGAAGTCGCGGTCGACCTCGCCCTCGTCGCCATAGAGACGATACTCCTCAAACGAGAATGGGAAAACCTCGATCTCGAACGTACGCCCCGTAAAGAGCGTCGACAGATCGCTCGACAGCAAAAAGGCATTCGATCCGGTAATGAATATGTCGTACTGCTCGGATGCGTGAAGGCTATTGATCGCACGCTCAAAACCGTCGCACATCTGAACTTCATCGATAAGCAGAAAGTTTTGTTTGCCGGACACTCGATGCTCTTTTACATAGGCGAGCAGCGCGTGATACTCGAGCAGGTTCTCGAACTCATCGAGGTTGTAGTTGATATGGATGACATTCGAATTGGACAGATGTGCCTCCACGTAATCGCGGAGGGCCTCGAGCAATTTTGATTTACCGCTACGACGGATGCCCGTGATGACCTTGATGTCCGGCACGCCAATAAGACTCGTCAACGTGTCCATATATGACGTTCTATTGATGAGTTTCATCGGGGCCTCCTCGCGGTCTTTTATCGCTATTCCTCAAAACTGAAAAATTTTCAGTTTTGAGGAATAGGCTCTATAGCGAATATACCTCGCGAAAGACCGAGCCGCCTTAATCCTATTCCTCAAAAACGAAAATTTTTCAGTTTTGAGGAATAGGGCGCTGGCAACCCATTCACCAGATAGGCGAAACCCTCCCCGGCACAGGCCGAAGAGGGCTTCGTTGTCATCGTTATCTTTGAGCGCGGGCGCCTCGCGTTACAGTCCGCGAATCCGTACGGCCTCGGGCGGAAACTCCTGCTCGCCGGCATCGGTCTTGATGGTCGCGCGGCCCCAGATGTCCAGGCCCGCAAACACACCGACCGCAAGCGGCAAACCGTTGGGCGACACCGCCGCAACCTGACGACCCAGCAGCGGCACCATATCGAAGTACTCACCCAGCACCGGAGCCAGCGGGCCGGCAGCGCCCTGTGGTGTGTTGGCGGCAACCGCCCAGGTGTCCACGCGGGTCAGCACGGCGGCAGCCAGCTCCTCGACCAGCGCTTCGTCGGCCACATCTACACCGAGCTCGCTCAGCGCCGAACGCTCAATATCCACCGTCACGGCACCGAACATGCCCGCGGCACCGGCACCGCCGTTGACGGCGACGCGCGCGAACGACGTCTCGAACGCGGGCGCGCCGCACACGATATTGCTCGGCCACTCAATGCCCACCTTGCCGGCAAGGCCCAGGCCCGGCGTCGACGCCGTGCCCACGAGCGCGTCCATCATGCCCATCGCCGCCACAAACGGCAGGCCGTGGAAGGCATGCATGTTCACGTCCGGGCGCACGACCAGCGAAAACGTCAACGACGTCTCGCCCGCGCTCCAAGCACACCAGCCCGCAGACGCACCCTCGCGACCAGCGTCGCGCGCGGTGTCGAGCTCGGTACCGACAGCTACGGCATTCATCTCAATCATCTACATACGCCCCAATTCGCCCACGATATGGCCCACGCGATCCTCGGGCTCCTTGACCTCGACGCCGTTGTAGCGGAAGAACCGCGCCGGGTCGTGCATCAGGTCCTCGAGCGGCACCAGCACAAAGTCACGCTCGCCGATCAGCGGATGCGGCAGGCGCAGCTTTTTGCCGCCGTGGGTCTCGCCGTCCATCCACAGCAGGTCCAGGTCGATGGTGCGCGGACCGTTGGCCTTGGCCTTTTTGGAGCGGTCGCGGCCCAGCTCGGCCTCGATCTTCATGAGCTCGTCGAGCAGCACCAACGGCGCCAGCTCGGTCTTAATCTCGATGACGGCGTTGGCAAACGCGTCCTGGCGCGTCTCGTAGGCCGGCTCGCTCTCGTAGATGCGCGAGCAGTTGGACACGCAGGTGAGCGGAATCTCGGCGATCATGTCACGTGCGGCGCGGATGTTGTCGCAACGATGCCCCAGGTTGGAGCCCACGGCCACAAACGCACGGCGCGGCTGCGGCTTGGCGACAGCCCAGTAACCGTTCAGGAACTGCGCAAAGCCAGTGGCGTCGTGCACGCGCACGATGTTTGCACCGGCCTGGATAGCGCCCAGGCACACGCCAAACGTGGCGGCATCGCGCGCGGCGGCCTCGGTCACGCCCGAGACGGCGCCCACAAAGCGTTTGCGCGACACGGCACACATGAGCGGGTAGCCCAGCGACGCCATCTTGGCGGTCTCGCGCTGGATGACGATGTCCTCGTTGGCCGTCTTGCCAAAGCCCGGGCCGGGATCGATGCAGATGCGGTCGCGCGACACGCCGGCATGGATGAGCGTGCGGGCCTGGTCGGATAGGAAGCCCATGACGCGGCGCATGATGGGCGCCGAATCGGGCAGGGTGAAGCGGCGGAGCTGAGAGGTGGGCACGTAGGCTTCCTCGCGGCGGGCGCTGCGGCGCATCATGGCAGCCAGGTGGTCATTGGGCTCCGGCGCGGGCTCAGGGGTCGCGGCGGCCTCGGCAGCAGGGGCGGTCTCTTCGGCGGCCGGCGTCTCCTGCTTCTGCTCGTCCGTAGGCTCCGGCGCGGGCTCCGGATCGCCGAACGGCAGTGAGGGCTGCACCACGCCTCCCGGAAGCTTGGCCTCCGTCTTGGGCTCGCCCAGCAGCTTGCCGCGGCGACGGCGGGCAGGCTTCTCGGCCTCGCGCGCAGCCTCGGCAGCCGCTTCGCGCGCCTTCTCGGCAACAAACGCCGCGGCCGAGGTATCGAGCTGCACCGTCGCATGCGTGCGGGTGGGCGCCGCGACCTCGCCGGCGTGCATCACGATGACGCCGCAGGTGCTCGTCTTAACAAACTCGACCATCTTGGGGTCGGTGAAGCCCGTCACGTCGTTGACGATCGAGGCGCCGCAGCGCACGGCCGCCTTGGCAACCGCCACGTGGCGCGTGTCGATCGAGACGATGGCGCCCTCTTTGGCCAGTGCGCGCACCACGGGCAGCACGCGGCGAGCCTCCTCGTCGGGATTAACCGGGGTAAAGCCGGGGCGCGTGGACTCACCGCCCACGTCGATGATGTCGGCGCCGGCGTCAAGCATCGCCAGGCCGTACTCGATGGCGGCATCCGGGTCGAAGTGCTCCCCGCCGTCGCTAAACGAATCGGGCGTCACGTTGAGGACGCCCATGATGCGCGGACGGTCAAAGCTGAGCTCGTACTTTCCGCACCGCCATGTCTTGCTGTCGTTCGCCATGAACATCCTCCTAAAATGCCCACGCCGCCGAGCTTGGGGAGCTGGCGGCGGGGTCGCTTTGCACTCAGTCTTTCTATTGTATCCGCGCACACGGGCTAGAACGCAAACGCGGCCGCGATGTCGCAAGAAATCAGCAGGTCGGCATTTGCATCCTGATCGGTAGGCGCCAAATTGCAAATGGCCAGCGTATCGCCAGTAAAGTAACGCGTAAGGCCTGCCGCCGGATACACCACGAGCGAGGTCCCACCCACAATGAGGGCATCGGCCGCGGCAATGGCGGCAACGGCACCGGTCAACACATGCTCGTCGAGCGGCTCTTCGTAGAGCACCACATCGGGCTTGATGCGACCACCGCACGCAGGGCACACGGGCACGCCCGCGGCGTCCTCGTGCTCGCGCGAGCAAATCCACTCGGCGCTATAGACCGCGCCGCACGACTGGCAAATGTTGCGATGGACCGATCCGTGCAGCTCGAACACGCGCTGCGAGCCCGCCATCTGATGCAAGCCGTCGATGTTTTGCGTCACCACGGCATCAAGCTTGCCGGCGCGCTCCAGCTCGGCCAGCTTGGTGTGACAGCGGTTGGGCTTAGCGTTAAGCGCGATCATCTTGGTGCGGTAAAAGTCGAAGAACTCCGCCGGATGTGTCTCGTAAAAGCTGTACGAGAGCATGGTCTCGGGCGGATAGGCAAACTGCTGGTGATACAGGCCGTCCACGCTGCGGAAATCGGGGATGCCACTTGCCGTGGAAACACCAGCGCCGCCAAAGAAGACCACGCGCTTGTGGGTGTCAAACAGATCCGCCAGCGCGGCGGACGCCTGCTTGGGGTCCAATATTGCCTGCGTCATATGAGTCCTCCGTCCATGTTGGTCGGGGCGACTGCGATTGCGCCGTCGTCCGCGGGGCCCGCCCCGCCTCTGTTGCGCTAATCTTAAGCCTGCCAACCCCGTCGAAAGGACACCATGCCTCAGACTTACACTTTCGCCTCGTGGAACGTCAACGGCCTGCGCGCCGTGCTCAAAAAGGACCCGAGCTTTATCCAGATCACGCAAGAACTCGACGTCGATATCCTGGCGCTGCAAGAGACCAAGCTGCAAGAAGGCCAGGTCGATATTGACCTGCCCGGCTATCACCAAACCTGGAGCTACGCCGAGCGTAAAGGCTATTCGGGCACTGCGGTCTTTAGCCGCCAGGAACCGCTGCGCGTGCTGCACGCCGATGCGCTGCTGCCCTACGCCGGCGAGGGTGAGGCAGCTGAGCTCGTTGCCCAAGCCGCGACCGAGGGCCGTGTCTGCGCGCTGGAGTTCGACAAGTTCTGGTTTGTCGACGTCTATACACCCAACGCCCAAAATGAACTCGCCCGCATCGACGTGCGCATGGCCTGGGACGATGCTTACCGCGGCTTTTTGAACGCGCTCGAGCGCGAGACCGGCAAACCCGTCGTGACCTGCGGCGACTTTAACGTGGCGCACGAGGAGATCGACCTTAAGAACCCCAAGTCCAACCGCGGCAACGCCGGCTTTTCGGACGAGGAGCGCGGCAAGTTTACCGAGCTGCTCAACGCCGGCTTTACCGATACCTGGCGCGCGGCAAACCCCGACGTCGAGGGCGTCTACAGCTGGTGGAGCTATCGCTTTAATGCCCGCAAGAACAACGCCGGCTGGCGCATCGACTACTTCCTGGTAAGCGACGCAATCGCCGACAACGTACGCGACACCGGCATCCGCGGCGACATCTTCGGCAGCGACCACTGCCCCGTCACCCTCACGCTAGAGCTCTAGCCCCAGCTGATCCCCTGGGGACGGAGGAAAACGAATCATTTTGGGCCTCGTGGTGGTATCCACGTGACCCATCCGCCACGAAACACGCCCATCTACTACGTTTAAGCCACCACCCTCAACCACAGCGAACAACGCAAAAAGAAAACCGCAGGTAGAAAGCCTGCGGTTTTTCATAAAACGCGGTTGTGTTTGGGGGTGTCGGGTCAAACGTAGTAGATAGGCTGATTTCGTGGCGGGCGAGTTCAGCTGATTCCCCGGGGACGTCTGGAGACGGAAGAAAACGGATCAATTTGGCTCTTGAGGGTCACGACGCCCGTCATATCAGCCGGCCATTCCAAAACTATGCCAGTTTACGGGGCTAAATCGCGAACCCCCAACCATACGCAATTCCGAAATAATAAAACCGCAGGTAAACGGCTTGCTCTATTTCAAAAATAGCCGGCATGGTCTGCTTGTGCCAATCTGGCCCCGTAAACCGGCATAGTTTTAAAATGACACTTCGGCAGTATTGATTCCCGCCCCGGCGCAACCAGCCCTACAGTCCGTACTTCACGACGACTCGGTTGATGCGGCGACACCAAGGCTTGTACAGGGCGACCAAAAACACGCAGGTCGCAAGGCCGTGCGTGATATCGAACGGTACGGCGGTGGCAAGACGCGCCATGGCACCCGCCCACGTGAGCGGTTGAACAAAACCGATAATGTCGTAGGCGTTGATCACAACGCCGTACAGCAAACCCGAAGCAAAGCCGTAGGTCAGCAGCGCCGGCATACGCACGGTGCCGTCGGCGCGGTCGAACGCACCCGCATGCGCCAGCGCACCGCCAACGTATCCCACGAGCCCCCAGGCATACATCTGCCACGGCGTCCACATGCCCTGTCCAAAAAAGAAATTGCTGGTCAGCGCCGCCAGCGCGCCAACCATAAAACCATTGCGGCGACCAAGCGTCGCCCCCGCGATAATGGCGATGGCACTCACGGGTTTAAAGTCGGGAATGGGGCCAAACAAGATGCGCCCCGCCGCGGCCAACGCCGCCAGAACCAGCGTTGGCATAATCTGGCGCAGGCCCGGTCGCGACGCCTCATAGCCTGCAAAGAACAGCGCAAGCACCAGCGCCACCACGACAAGCATGGCGAGCGCCGCCTGCTCAACGCCCGCCAGCAACGCCGAAGCCATCACGGCTGGCACCGCCAGCAGCAGCGGTATCTCCAGTTTTGCGAGTAGGCGCACGATGCGATAATCCGCCATCCCATCACGCCCTATAAAACACGTTGTCGGCAAAGAAGTCGGCCGGCGGCTCCATGCAGGCAATCTCGCCATCGAACATCATGGCGATGTCGTCGGCGACCTGCTCGGCAAAGTCCAAATCGTGCGTAGCCATGATGACGGTGCCGCCAGCCTTCGCATGGTCACGCAGGGCGCGGGCGATGATGCGGCGGCTCTCCAGGTCCAAGCCCTTCGTGGGCTCGTCAAGCAGCAGCAGCTCGGGGCCAATCAGCAGCAGCTTTGCCAGCGCGAGCAGCTGGCGCTGTCCGCCCGAGAGGTCGTAGGGGTGACGCGTCTCCAGGCCGTCCAATCCCAGTTGCGCCGCACGCTCCCGCGCCAAGTTCTCGTCATATCCGCAGGTCGAGGCCCATTCCATCAGCTCATCGCGAACCGTCTCGGCAACCAGCAATGCTTTGGGATTCTGAGGCAACAGCGCCGCCGAGGCCGCTCCGCGCACCATGCGGCCGCGCTGCAGCTTGGCGGTCTTGGCCAGCACCGAAAGCATCGTCGACTTGCCGCAGCCGTTTCCGCCCACGACTGCATGCACCGCGCCAGCCGAAAACGACGCATCGAGCCCGCGCAGCACCCAACCGTCCGCGCGATCGTAGCGAAACCAGCCTTCCGACAGGGTGGTAGCCGACCCAGCGTGCATTTTTTGGAGTATTCTGCTTCCATTCGTGCGCGGGAAGGCTTCCGAGCCGTTCTCGAGCGACGTTTGCGCCACAAATTCGGACGATTTGTCCAATTCCGAACTTTTTTTCGCGCTCGATACGTCCCCGGGCGTCTCCAGAGAGTCCAAATTGTCCTCACGCCTGCTGAATACTCCGTTTTTTGCACATCGGATGGCACCCCACCCCAACATATCATCGGAAAACAGCGATTCTCGGCGTCCCAAAGAAGCCATATCTGCCACCTCGCGCACGCAACCGTCCTCAATCCGGTACGCACACGTCGCGTATTCGAGCATTGGGCGCGGCTGATGCGTCGCCACAACAACCGTGCAGCCCAGCTCGCGATTCACACGAAACAGCGCGTGCAGGAAATTCTTCTCGGCAACGGGATCGAGCTGAGACGTGGGCTCGTCGAGCAGCAGCACGCGCGGGCGCAGCGCCAGAACGGCCGCCAACGACAGCAACTGTTTGCGACCACCCGAAAGCGTGTCAGTATCGCGGTGAAGCCAATCTTCCAGACCAAAGAAATAGCTGGTCTCGGCAACACGGCGGCGCATCTCGTCGCGCGACATGCCTAAGTTTTCCAGGCCAAACGCCATCTCGTGCCACACGGTCTCGCACACAATCTGGTTCTCGGGATCCTGAAACACGTAGCCCACGCGCTCCGCAGACGCGCGCACGTCCATGTCGGCAACGCTCTCGCCCAGCACGCGCGCATCGCCAATGCGCTCGCCCGCCGGAGCGATCTCGGGCTTGAGCAACGACAGCAGCGTCGACTTACCCGATCCGGTACCGCCAACAAGCAGCGCAAATGCACCTTGGGGGACAGACCAGTCGAGCCCCTCGAGCACCGCAGCATCAGCCCCGGGGTAGGTAAAGCTCAGGCTCCGCACCTCAATCGCCAGCATATCCGGGTCGCACGCCGCGCCCGACACCGGGCCCCTATCCAACCGAGCCATCAGCCAAACCTCTTCTCATCAATCGCGTGCAACGCGCAAGGCAGCATCATCCAGGCAGCGTACACGACATAGCCCAGCCACGGCGCCGGAACCGAGAGCTGCGGATAAAACGAATACTGCGTCGTCGCGGTCCACGCCACCGCCACCGCGACAGCACCAAACAGTGCGAGCCCGGCCAGCGCGGCAACGTCGCTGCGCCCCAGTCGATACCGCGCATACGTCGTACGACGCGTCGCGGCACCCCACCCGCGCGAGCGCGTCGCGTCCGCGCGCTCCAGCGAATCTTCCATGCCCCAGCCCATCAACACGCTCGACGCCCGCAGGCGCGAGCGTACGGGGTCGGCCGGCGCGCGGCCCGGCACATCAATCGCATCCTGCACCGCCAGCACCGTACGACCGCGGCGTAAAAACTGCGGGATAAGCCTCATGCACATCGAGATCATGAGCGCAATCACCGGTGCGGCATTGCCCAGCAGCGCGAGCACCTTGTCGTATTCGAGCATCGACGCCGCCGCCTCAAACCACAGCACGCTCGCCACAAACAGCCCGCCCATGCACAGGCCGTATACCATGCTCTCCAGATACACCGCGCGCATGCCAATACGGAACAGCTCCGTCGAGCCCGAGGCGCTAAACAGCGGATTGAGCACCGCGACGATCAAAATCACCGGCAGCTGCCAGCGGAGCGCGCCCAGCGTGCGGGCAGCCCCACGCGTCGCAAATCCATACGCCAGCCCGCCCGCAAGTGACAGCGCAATCAGCACCGGCTGCATCGAGAACATAGTGAGCCCCAGCGTCAGCACTATATAGAGTGCCGGCACAGCCGGATGAGACATCGAGAATGCCGCGACGGGCTCGCCGCCAAACCCCTCTCGTATGTTGTCCACGGGTACCCCCGTCCCCTCGCTCAAACGACAGCTCCACAGCACCGCCAACGCCGCACACAAGCAGTGCAAACGCCACGCCGGCGGCGCAAGCCTCAACCGCCGCAAACCAATCGTTACGCGCTCGTCATATGCCTGCGGTATCATATTGCGCCGTGTATCGTTTCCAAACACACGTCTCTATAACGTAACAGGAGATCACATGGACGCAACCGCAATTATCCTCGCCGCCGGCGAGGGCACCCGCATGAAGTCGAACCACTGCAAGGTTTCGCACAAGATCCTGGGCAAGCCCATGGTCCAGTGGATCGTCGACGCCACCATCAAGGCCGGCTGCAGCCGCGTCGTGGTCGTCATCGGCAGCCACGCCGACGAGATGCGCGCCCTTATCGACGGCGCCTATGCCAACAGCGCCACCAAGGTCGAGTGCGTCGAGCAGACCGAGCGCCTGGGCACCGGCCACGCCGTGAAGGTCGCGCTCGAGGCCTGCGGCATCACCGAGGGCCCGGTCGTCGTGCTCAACGGCGATCTGCCGCTCATCACCGCCGACACCGTCGCCAAGTTCGCGCAGACCGTCGCTACCGGCGAGCTCGCCTGCACCGTCATGACCATGACCCCGCCCGACCCCTTCGGCTACGGCCGCATCAAGCTGGGCGCCGACAGCCAGATCGAGCGCATCATCGAGCAGAAGGACTGCACGCCCGAGCAGGCCGCCACGCTGCTCGAGTGCAACGCCGGCTGCTACGCCTTCGACGGCGCGCAGCTCGCCGCCCACATTGACGAGATCGGCAACGACAACGCGCAGTCCGAGTACTATCTGCCCGACATGCTCGAGATCCTCAAAGGCCACGGCCAGGCGGTCTCCATCTTCCACTGCGACGACTACCGCGACGGCCTGGGCGTCAACAGCCGCATCCAGCTCGCACAGCTTACCGCCATTGCGCGCGACCGCATCAACGAGCACTGGATGGCCGAGGGTGTTACCTTCATCGATCCCACGCAGGCCTGGATCGGCCCCGATGCCACCATCGGCCGCGATACCGTCGTGTGGCCGCAGACGCACCTGATCGGCCACGTCACCGTGGGCGAGGAGTGCCAGCTCGGCCCCAACAGCCGCCTCACCGACACCACCGTCGGCAGCGGCTGCACCATCGATGAGACCATCGCCATCGAGGCCG
The DNA here is from genome assembly GCA_902835305.1 of Coriobacteriaceae bacterium. Classification (GTDB taxonomy): domain Bacteria; phylum Actinomycetota; class Coriobacteriia; order Coriobacteriales; family Coriobacteriaceae; genus Collinsella. Next base: position 19,817 of record CADFMD010000007.1, on the reverse strand, counting down.
TCATCGAAAACGGCGTCGACTGCGGCCCGCGCGCCTACCTGCGCCCGGGCACCCACATGCTCGACGGCTCCAAGGCCGGCACGCACGTGGAGATCAAGAAGTCCACGATCGGCGAGGGCTCCAAGGTGCCGCACCTGTCCTACATCGGCGACACCACCATGGGCTCCGGCGTCAACGTGGGCGCGGGCTCCATCACCTGCAACTACGACGGCGTTCACAAGCACAAGACCGTCATCGGCAAGGATGCCTTCATCGGTTCCGACACCATGATGGTCGCACCCGCCCAGATCGGCGACGGCGCGCTCGTTGCCGCCGGCTCCGTCATCACCGAGCCGGTCCCGGCCGACGCACTCGGCCTGGGCCGCGCCCGTCAGGTAAATATTGAGGGCTGGGCCGCCGATTACCGCCGCCGCCTGCACGAGGACGACGAGGTATAACGTTTTATCAAGCATCTAAGGAGCTGTTCCCATGGGGACGGCTCCTTTTTCTATGCTGACCTGCGCGGCCAGATGAGTGGTCGGTTCGTGTCCGTTGACGGTAAAGACGTTATCAAGACCCGATTAACCCCGCCGCGCGGTTACAATGCAAAAAGGCATCTATATGGCATTCGATGTATAAAGGAGAAGGGTAATGCCGATTAATGATCCCGAGAAGTCGGAGAATATGCGCAAGTCCATTCGCGTGTATTCCGGTTCCTCCAACCGTCCCCTCGCTCAGAAGATCGCTGAGTACCTTGGGGTCGAGCTTTCGGGCCTTACGCTAAAGCAGTTCGCCAATGGTGAGATTTACGCCCGCTACGACGAGACCGTCCGCGGCGCCGACGTCTTCCTGATTCAGTCCGTGGCCGGCGGCAACGTCAACGACATGCTCATGGAGCTGCTCATCGCCACCGACGCTGCCAAGCGCGCATCCGCCCGCTCCATCACCGCCGTCATCACCCACTACGGCTATGCCCGCCAGGACCGCAAGGCCGGCCCGCGCGAGCCCATCACCGCCCGCCTCGTCGCCAACCTGCTCGAGCGCGCCGGCGTCAACCGCATCATCACCCTCGACCTGCACCAGGGCCAGATCCAGGGCTTCTTCGATATCCCGGTTAACCACCTGTCCGCACTGCCGCTGTTTGGCCAGTACTACAACGACATGCACTTCGACACCGACAACCTGGTTGTCGTCTCCCCCGACGTGGGTCGCGCCAAGGCCGCCAAGAAGCTGTCCGACATGCTCGGCTGCGACCTGGCCATCGCCCACAAGGGCCGTCCGCGCCACAACGCCGCCGAGGTCATGGGCATCATCGGTGACATCAAGGGCAAGACCTGCATCATCAACGACGACATGATCGACACCGCTGGCACCCTGTGCGCCAACGTCAAGGAGCTCAAGGCTATGGGCGCCGGCGACATCTACGTCTGCGCCACCCACGGCATCTTCTCCGGTCCGGCCATCGAGCGCCTGAACGATGCCCCCATCGTCGAGTGCGTCGTCACCGACGCCATCCCCGTCGAGGTCGGCGGCAAGATCAAGACCATCTCGGTCGCCGAGGAGTTCGCTCAGGCCATCTCCGCCGTTTACCACGAGGAGCCCGTCTCCACGCTCGTCGGCGGCGACTTTGCGCTGTAGTCCAACGCGTATCGCATCATCTTTGATGTTTTTAAAGGGTCGGAAGCTCGCTTCCGACCCTTTTTCTATTCCTCGCCAATCCGCCCTGGACAGTTAGTTCAGATACGTATTTTTTAAAGCTCCAAAGGTCCGTTCGGAGCCTTCTGAGCTCCCCGGCGGATGCCATGCCGCCCGAAGCTCATCGTTTTCGAGTACAACCGCCGCATATATTATCTTCAAATCGCCCTCGAAGGCCCTTAGAAACACCTCGAACGCCCGCCGCCTTATACGTATCTGAACTAACTGTCCAGTAGCCATCGTCAACCTTCTCGGCAGAGCTCAATTTCCTGCAATCCCCTCAACCGATTCCACCGATTTCCTAACACCCGGCCGTTCATGGCGCCCAGCACCCCGCTGAGCGAAAAGAACGGTATGGCGGTCGCATTCTGCCGCCAACTTAGTACGTTATAGCTATGACGACCGTGATTTCACATTTCTCCGCCCTCCGCGCAATTCGTCGCGCACGACGGGCGTACTCTGCCCTACCCTGGAGCTCCATTGATAGTGAACAGCAAGCACAGGCCTTGGCTAGCTGCATTCCCAATAATGACGCGATAGACTTTGGCGCACTTTCGATACTCGACGCCTGGAATGAAGATGATTCCGAGCTGCTCGATCTTCTCGTTTCAAACGAAGGCAACCGACGCCCCGACAAGCGACTTCTTCAGCATATTCTCTCCGCTCCGCTTCCTGAAGGTGCAATTATGCACGTCGAGGCCGACATCTACGCAACGTCTCCTGCCATGACAGCCATGCTTTGTTCTAAAAATGAATCAGTCGCCAAAACCTTGATGCTTCTCATGGAACTGGTCGGAACTTACTCCCTTCCTCCCGGGGCAACATACCCCATTGCCCATGACGACATCTGGCCCAAGGGCGATGGCTACGAAGCGACGGGCGATCTTGATTGCCTGGGCAACCAGTCAGCGGCCGAACAACAGAACGAAACCCGCTATGAACAGGCGCACTACAAATGCGAGCCCGCCACGACCATCGAAGAGCTCGAGGCGGTCGCACGGTTCGCCAAAAGTAGCTCATACGCCTCGTTTCGCACGGCAGTCAAACTCGCCCGGGCTGGATCCGCATCCCCAGCCGAATCCCTAATGTTTGCCGTTCTCGGAGCGCCCGTGCGCTTTGGCGGATTCGGATGTTGCAGCCTGCCCATGGGAGGCCTGCTACTCAACCATCGAATCGACTTCGATACTCTTGCGGTCAACATGTCCTCGGGCATCCCCTATGCCATCTGCGACCTATATTGCCCGGCAGCCGGAGTCGACAACGAATACAACGGAATTGGGCATGAGCTTCAAAACGCTCGCATCCACGATGGCAATCGAAATAATGGCCTCAAGGCCATGGGCATCCACGTCCTGGTTATCAATCGCGACCAAATGAAAGACCTTGTTGCACTCGAAGCCTTCGCCCAAACGATGCATCGACTCGCAGGAGTCCGATTCCGGTACCGTATCAAGGGCTATCGCAAGCGTCAGGCCGCTTGGCTCAACGCTCTGCGGGCCGGAACCGGCCTCGCGCCGGTCTAAACGGCGAATCACCCGTGCGCCGTCGAGCAGGGCTGGGCAGTTAGTTCAAATACGTATAAATGGACGCATTGAATTAGACTGTTTTGCAGCTATCTCTATACCATTCGCCCTATTTGAAGGCAGGGTAGACTTCAAAACAGCGCCATATGGACTAACTAAAGCTCCAAAACAACGTATCGGCATTGAATTGAGTAATTCGAGTCCTCAGAACTTATACGTATCTGAACTAACTGTCCACCTCGGATTTCGACGTCCGTCCAAACGCCCCCAAACGCCCTCAATTACCCTCCATTTGACAGCGGCAACAGGGTCGCTCACCATAGCAGGCGACAAATCAACGAAAGGATGAACATGGCAGCTGCACAGCCGCTTAAGATTCGCATGGTTGCCGGACTCGGCAACCCGGGTGAGGAATATGCCGAGACCCGCCACAACGCCGGCTTTAAGGCGATCGATGAGCTGGCCCGTCAGGCCGGCGTCACGTACTGGAAAAACCAGGCCGGCGCCGAGGTCGCGCTCATCAATATCAACGATGCCGAGGAAGAGGGCGGCAAGCGCCAGATTGTGTTGGTCAAGCCGCAGTCGTACATGAACACCTCGGGCGGCCCCATCTCCAAGCTCTGCCGCGAGTACAAAATCAAGGCCGAGGAGCTGCTCGTCATCCACGACGAGCTCGACATTCCCGCCGGCGACGTGCGCGTCAAGGTGGGCGGAGGCCATGCCGGTCACAACGGCCTGCGCTCCATCATCGACAAGATGGGCAGCCGCGACTTTAGCCGCATCCGCACCGGCATCGGCAACCCTCCCGGCAAGATGGCCGTCGCCGACTATGTGCTCAAGCAGCTGCGCGCCCGCGAGGCCGAGGACTTCCAGGACACCTGCGCCCGCGCCGCAGATGCCGCCGGTCTGGCCATCGTCCACGGCGTGATCTATGCCCGCGACCACGTCAACGGTGCCGCCTCCGCCAACGGCAAGCACTAAAACCTACTATTTAGGGACAGGTTTATTTTGGCGGGTTTTATCTACGAAAACGCCGCGGCGGCCGCATCGTAATAAACCCTGTGCCGCCATACATATGCAGCGCTCCAAAGGGGGCCGGCCTCACCGATGCGCGAGGCCGGCCCCCTTTGCCGTTTTACCTGATAAAACCTGCCAAAATAAACCTGTCCCTTTTTGGTAGGTCACTTTTCCCACCTGCCGAAGATACACGTAAACAGCATGTCCATGAGGGTATAATTTGCACCGTATGTCTGCACAACGCCTGTGCGCGTACGGTTTTACTCGGGCTACCGTCCATTTCCGTGGAGGCACGGTTCGGCGGCCCTAACAAGAGAGGGGTTCTATGTATAAGATCCTGGAGAAGACGCAGTTCTCTGAGAAGGTGTTCAAGTTCCGCATCGAGGCGCCCGCAATCGCCAAGCATGCGCACGCTGGACAGTTCCTCATGGTTCGCGCCAACGAGACGGGCGAGCGCGTCCCGTTTACCCTGGCCGGCTGGAACGGTGACGAGGGCTGGGTCGAGTTCATCTTCATGGTGATCGGCAAGACCACCGAGATGCTTTCCACCTACGAGGCCGGCGAGTCGCTGCGCGACGTCGTGGGCCCGTTGGGCGTTCCCACCGAGATGGCCGAAGGCCCCTGCGCCGTCATTGGCGGCGGCGTCGGCCTGGCAATTGCCTTCCCGGTCGCCAAGCACCTGGTCGAGACCGGCCACGAGGTCCACGCCATCATGGGCGCCCGCACCAAGGACCTCCTGCTCATGGAGGACCAGTTCCGCGAGCTCCTCGACGAGGACCACATCCATATCACCACCGATGACGGCTCCTACGGCGAGCAGGGCGTTGTCACCGCTCCGCTGGAGCGCCTGCTGCAGGACAAGGCCGTGAGCCAGGTCTTCTGCGTCGGCCCCGTTCCGATGATGAAGTTCTCGACCCTCACCGCCCAGAAGTACGACACCCCCATTACCGCGTCCCTCAACCCCATCATGGTTGACGGCACCGGCATGTGCGGCTGCTGCCGCGTCGAGGTGGGCGGCGTGACCAAGTTCGCTTGCGTCGACGGCCCCGACTTCGATGCCACCCTGGTCGACTGGGATGACCTTCGTGCCCGCCAGGCCGCTTACCGTTCCGAAGAGGGCGAGTCCCTCAAGGCCTATGAGGAAAAGAGCTGCGCATGCCACTAGTTAACGGTCGTTTCGTTGCCGATATGAAGTCGCCCCGCACCCCCGATAACGAGGAGCCGGCTGCCGAGCGCGCCTGCGACTTCCGCCCCGTCGACAAGGGCTTCACCGAGGAGATGGCGCTGGCCGAGGCCGAGCGCTGCCTCAACTGCAAGAAGCCGTTCTGTGTCGAGGGCTGCCCCGTCAACATCAACATTCCCCGCTTTATCGAGCAGATCCGCGAGAAGGACTTTGGCGGCGCCCTCGATACCATCCGCGAGGACTCCATGCTTCCCGCCATCTGCGGCCGCGTCTGCCCGCAGGAGAACCAGTGCGAGGGCAAGTGCATCCGTGGCAAGAAGTCCGAGCCCGTGGCCATCGGCCAGCTCGAGCGCTTCCTGGGTGACCGCCCCGAGCTCGCCTCCACGCCCAAGATGGCCCCCAAGAACGGCAAGAAGGTCGCCGTCGTCGGCTCCGGCCCGTCCGGCATCACCTGCGCCGGCGAGCTCGCCCGCAACGGCTTTGACGTCACCGTCTTTGAGGCATTCTTTACCGGCGGCGGCGTGCTGGTCTACGGCATCCCCGAGTTCCGTCTGCCCAAGGCAGTCGTCAAGCGCGAGATTGACGGCCTGGAGGACATGGGCGTCAAGTTTGAGTACAACTCCGTCGTGGGCAACATGGCCACGGCCGAGGAGCTGTTCGAGCAGGGCTTCGACGCCATCTACGTGGCGACCGGCGCTGGCCTGCCCAAGTTCCTCAACGTCCCCGGCGAGAACCTGCCCAACGTCTTCTTCGCCAACGAGTACCTCACCCGCGTGAACCTGATGAAGGCCAACAAGTTCCCCGAGTACGACACCCCCACCAAGCACGGCAAGAACGTCGTTGTCTTTGGCGGCGGCAACGTGGCCATGGACGCCGTCCGTACCGCCAAGCGCCTGGGCGCCGAGCACGCCATCATCGCCTACCGTCGTACCGAGGACGAGATGCCCTGCCGTCGCGCCGAGCTGCACCATGCTAAGGCCGAGGGCGTCGAGGTTCTGCCGCTCGTCTCCCCACTCGAGTTTGTCGCTGGCGAGGACGGCTCCGTGTGCGCCGTCAAGGTCCAGAAGATGGAGCTCGGCGAGCCTGACGAGTCCGGCCGTCGTCGCCCGGTGCCCATCGAGGGCGCCATCGAGGAGATCCCCTGCGACGTCGCGATCTCGGCTATCGGCACCAACGCCAACCCCTTCGCAAAGAAGATCGGCGGCAAGATGGAGCTCAACAAGTGGGGCTACATCGTCGCCGACGAGGAGACCGGCCAGACCACCGATCCCCGCATCTGGGCCGGCGGCGACATCGTCACCGGTGCCGCTACGGTCATTCTGGCGATGGGCGCCGGCAAGAAGGCCGCTGCCTCCATCACCAAGAGCCTGCTGGGCGAGTAATCACCTACAGCACTAGCCGCCAAACGGCAAAGTCCCCGTCGAGCACACGCCCGGCGGGGACTTTTTCCATGCCGGCCGCCCAAACCACCACGATGGGGCAGGCACCTTTGTGGTGGTTTGGGACTTGCCCGGTCGTTTTGTCTCAATCTGTAACAGCTGGAGTCCGTTGAGCCCTGCAGTTGTTACAGATTGAGATATTGTGCCGGCCGGCCACGCTGCATCTCAATCTGTAACAGTTAGAGACCAAATATGCCGCCTGGTGTTACAGATCAAGACGTTGGGCTGACGGCCGAACGGTTCATCTCAATCTGTAACAGTTAGAGCCATTTTCGCTGGCTTGGTGTTACAGATCGAGACTATGCAAAAGCCGAGGATAGGCACTGCCGCCAAGGCCTTCCCCTCGGCCTAAAACAAAAACCACCACAAAGGTGCCTGTACCCTTTGTGGTGGTTTTTGGTCGGTTAGCCTTCGAGTTGAGCCACTTTGTAGCGGTAGGCAGCGGCTATGACGTCTTTGCAGCCTTCGCGGCCCAGCTTGGCGCGGTTGACGACGATATCCTTGCCGCTCGTCATCTTCCACTTTCCGGCACTGTAGCGCTTATAGAACGCCTCGCGCGCCTTCTGCTGCTGCTTGACCAGCTTGGCGCCCTTCTTTTTATTAAGGCCACGCTTCTTGCGCACAATCTCGACGCGGTCCTCAAAAGGAGCGGTCACCAACACGGCAATGTGGTTGGGGTTGTTACGCAGCAGGTAATCGGACAGGCGGCCTTCGATAATGCAGCTCTCGGTCTCGCCCAGGTCCAAAATCACCTGGCTCATCTTCTGGAACAACTTGTCCGAGTACGAACGCGCGTCGTAGCGGTCGGGCAGGAACGCCATGTTCTCCACGGCCAGACGCTCGTCGTAGGCGGCCATCTTGTCGAGCGACTCGCCCGCGCGCAGCGACGCACGTACCAGCAGCTCGTTATCGTACAGCGGAATCCCCAACTCGTCGGCAAGCATGCGGCCAATCTCGTGGCCCTCGGCGCCAAAGTCGCGCGCGATGGTAATGACCACAGGATTCTTCTTGTTCTCCAGATCGCTCATCGCGATTCCTTTCTAACAAATGAGAAAAGGCAATTCCTGATTCCCATTTTGTCACTTACGACCGTCCTGGTTTCCCAAGTGCGGCAGATTGCCCCGAAAGAGGAGCGCCGCGTACTAAATGTACGCAAGCGACGATTGAGGGGCAAGGTGCCGTGCTTGGGGAAGCAGGACTATGCGGCCACGATGCGGCGTTGATATGCCCTCACCAGCAGCGAGATACCAAAGTTGAGCACGAAGTACATCGCAAACACCAGGCCGTAGAGCATAAGCACCTGCGACAGGTCGATCGCGTGGGCCATCACGACGTTTGCCGTGTACATGAGCTCGGCCACGTTAATGCCCGAAAGATACGAGCTGTCCTTGATGACGGTCGTGCACTGGCTAAACAGCGCCGGAATGATCGTCTTAAATGTCTGCGGCAGAATGATGTAGCGCATGGTGGCAAAGAAGCCAAAGCCCTGGCTCTGCGCCGCCTCAAACTGGCCGCGCGGAATCGAGTTGAGGCCGCCGCGCACAATCTCGGCCATAACAGCGCTGGTAAACAGCGTAAAGGCGATGGTCGAGATCACGATGTCCAAACCCTGCACTGTAAAGTAGATAAAAAGGATCCACAGCAGGTTCGGCGTGCAACGGAACAGCTCGATATAGGCGCTCACCAAAATACGGAACGGGCGGGGCGCATAGCTTTTAACAAGCGCCAGCACCGTGCCAAAGATGAGCGAGAAAAAGATCGACAGCGCCGAGATCTCGATCGTCTTAACAAAGCCGCCCCAAATGTAGAGCAGATTGGTCGCGTTGAAGATTTCCATGCGCTAGGCCTCCTCTACGTTGTCGAGCCCCAGCTCGGCCAGGCTCACGCCGTGCGGACGCTCCTTGGAGCGACGCTCGAGCCACTGCACCAGCATGGCGAGCGGAAAGCAGATGATGAAGTACATTAGGCAGCAGACGATGTATCCCTGCAGGTAACCGTACAGGCTCACAAAGTTGTCGGAACGGTACATAAGGTCGCCGCCGGCCACAAGCGCCAGCACCGACGTGTTCTTGACCAGGTTGAGCGCTTGGTTACACAGCGGCGGCAGAATGATCTTGAACGTCTGGGGCAGCACGATGTACCAGTACGCCTGCGCTCGGGTGAAGCCCTGGCTCTGGGCCGCCTCCATCTGACCGCGCGGAACCGCCTCAATACCAGTGCGGATGACCTCCGAAATGTAGGCCGCGTGATACAGGCCCACACCCAAGAAGCCCAGCACGAACGGCGCGATGCGCACCGGCTGGTCGGCACCGGTTATGACCTGCAAAAACTGCGGACCGGCCATGTACATAAAGAGCACCTGCACAGGCAACGGGGTGTTCTGGTAAAACTCCACGTATACGCGGCTTATGGCGCGCAGCACGCGCGAACGGGTGGTAGAGAACACACCCAGCAGCGTGCCCAGCACCAGCGACAGCAGCAGACCGGCAACGACCACCTGTAGCGTCACGCCAAAGCCCTCCCAGAAGGGCCCCATGTTTTGAAATGTCGTCGACCAACGGTCGGCGTCAAATAATCCTTCGAGCATTTGATTCCTTCCTTGGACGATGCGCCTATACAAGACCCCAGGTCTTGACCTCTTGGTCGAGCCAGCCGTCGGCCAGACGATCGCAAATCACCTGATCGACCACGGCCGAAAGGTCGCAGCCCTTCTTGGTCGCCACGCCGTAGCCCTGCTCGCCAAACTTGACCTCGGGCTGCAACAGCTCAACGGTCTCGTTCATGTAACCGGCCAGCGTGGAGCGGTCCATGGCAAAGACGTCGATATTGCCGGCGTCGAGCGAGCTCTTGATGATGGGGTAGCCGCTAAAGGCCCTAAACTCGGGCTTGCAGCTAAAGCCGTTGTCCTTGATCATCTGCTCGATCAGGCCCTGCGTGGTGGCACCCTGGCTCACGCCGATGACCTTGCCGTCCAGGTCCTCAATCGAGGTAAAGCCCGAACGCTTCTTGACCATGAGTCCCACGTAGTCGGTGCGGTACGGCGTCGAGAAATCCCAGCTCTTCTTGCGCTCGTCGGTGATGGTGTAGGTCGCTGCGACCACGTCGAGTTGGCCGTTATCGATCAGCGGACCGCGTGTCTTGGGCGTTACGTCGGTAAACTCGACAAGCTCCTGGGCACGGGCTTCCTTGTAGCTCACGCCAAAGACGGCAGCGGCGATCTGGTAGCACAAATCGACTTCCATGCCCTCAAAGCGGCCCTTGGCGGTGTCGTAATAGCCATAGCCGGGAACGTCCTTCTTGACGCCGGCATTCAGATGTCCACGCGACTTAATGGCCGCAAGCTTGGACCCCTTGTCGGAGCCCTCGCCGCTGGTGGAGTTGCCGCAACCGGTAAGCGCGGTCCCCGTCAGCGCAAGCATGCCGGCGCCCGCCAGCTGCAAAAAGTGACGGCGCGACACGGCCGCCCTCGTCATATCCGTCATGTCCATCACCGCGCCTAGTGCAGAATCTTGGACAGGAACTCGCGGCAGCGCGGGTTCTCGGGGTTATCGAAGAAGTGCTCGGGCGTGCCCTCCTCCAGAATGCGGCCGTCCTCCATAAAGATGACGCGGTCGGCCACCTGGCGCGCAAAGCCCATCTCGTGCGTCACGCAGATCATGGTGATGTCCTCCTGCGCGAGCTCAATCATAACGTCCAGAACCTCCTGGACCATCTCGGGGTCGAGCGCCGAAGTCGGCTCGTCAAACAGGATGATGGGCTGCTTGGTGCACAGGGCGCGGGCGATGGCGATGCGCTGCTGCTGACCACCCGAGAGATTCTGCGGATACTCGCCGGCCTTATGCGCCATGCCGACGCGCTTGAGTGCGGCGATGGCGATCTCGGTCGCCTCCTCCTTGCTCTTCTTTTGCAGCTTGATGGGCGCGAGCGTCAGGTTGCCGAGCACCGTCATGTTGGGATACAGGTTGAACTGCTGAAACACCATGGAACTATACTTGCGAGCCATCTCCAGGTGGTTCTTTTTGGTAAGCGGCGTACCGTCGATGATGACCTCGCCCGACGTGGGCTCCTCCAGATAATCGACGCAACGGATGAGCGTCGACTTACCCGAGCCGGAAGGCCCGATCATTACGAGCTTCTCGCCGCGCTTGACGGTGAGGTTGATATCTTTGAGCACATGCAGGTCGCCAAAGTACTTGTTGAGATGCTTGATCTCGATCATGTCTGCCATGAATGTCCCTTCCCTGCGTTTACACGAGTTGAACTATTGTACGGAAAGAACCACGTTTCCGCAGCCCACACTACATTCCCGTAAAGAACCCGCAATCTTCCACCCACTCATTGGGGACAGACTTAAATGAGTGCCTGTTCATTGGGCACTCATTTAAGTCTGTCCCCAATGAGCGCCCAACCGCCCTTGTTGAGCATAAGTCAGCGAAAACCCGTACACGCGAGCAAGGTGACGTGAAATGAAAGGGCGCAGACCTTATGGTCGCGCCCTTGAAATTGAACGTCAGATTGCCGTGTGTACGGGTTTGCAGCGTCGAGCCGTTATGCGGTTTGGTAAAACCGCATAACAAATTACGCGAGCTTTGCTCCGACGATCTTGGCCGCGGCAGGCTTGTCGAAGTTGCCGCCGGTGGCTTTGCCGAGCGCCCCCATGACCTGGCCCATCTGCTTCTTGGACGTGGCGCCCAGCTCGGCGATGACCTGCTCGATCAGAGCCTCGAGCTCCTTGCCCGAAACCTGCGCGGGCAGCAGGCTCTCCAGAATCTTGACCTGCTCGGTCAGGTTGTCGGTACGCTCCTGGTCGGTGCCGGCCTTGATGGACATCTCCAGCGTCTCGCTCGTCTGCTTGATCAGACGCTTGATCATGCTGTTGACGTCTTCCTCGGTCACATCGCGGCGCTCGTTGACCTCGATATTCTTCACCTCGGCCTTAACCTGGCGAATGATGGACAGGCGAACCTTGTCCTTGGCCTTCATGGCCGCGATCATTTCTTTCTGCAGCTCTTCGTTGGTCATCTGCAAATCCTCTCTAATAGCGCGGGCGGCACTCGCGCGAGCACCGCCCCATGATTACTCAGTCGTCGACGAATCGTCGGTCGAACTCTTGGTGACGCCCTTCAGACTGACGTTGTATGGCACGTCTTTGGGCATGGGGTTGACGGTGATGTCGGCATCCTTCTTGTACTGCTCCAGCCACTCGCTGTACGCGGTGCTTGCCGTCTGCGTCTTCACCACGTTGGAGACGTACTTTTTGATGGCCTTGGGCACCTGGTTGATGTCGTCAACCTGATTATCGACATGGAAGTAGTCGGTGCACTTGATGATGTGGTAGCCATAGGTCGACTCGATGACTTCGCTCACGTCGCCCTTGTTGAGCCCCTCGAGCGCCGTCTGGTAGCTGTCGACAAAGGTGGTGAGCTTATCCCAGCCCACATCGCCCTTCTTCTCCTTGGATCCGGTGTCCTCGGAGTACTGTTCAACGGCGTCCTCAAAGCTCAGCTCACCGGAGTTGATCTTGTCCAGGCACTCCTGCGCCTTGGCCTTGGCGGCAGCCTTGTCCTCGTCGGAAGCGTCGGAATCAACCTTGATCAGGATGTTCGACGAGCGACGGGCATCGTTGTAGTTGGACAGGTTCTCGTTGATGTAATCGACAATCTCGCTGTCCTTGGGCTTGCTGGTGGGCGCCACAGCATCCTTAAGCTTTTGCTGCGCCAGGCTCTCCTTGAGCGAGTCCTTGTAGGTGTCCTCGGTGTAGCCGTAGGTCTTAAGGGTCTTCTTAAAGGCCTTGGCACCGCCCGCGCTCTTGCACGCGTCCTTCCAAGCCTTCTCGACCTCCTCGTCCGACACCGTCACGCCGTTCTCCTTCTGTGCCTGTTGAAGCAGAATCTGCTGCGTGTAGGAGTCGATGAGTTGCTTGCGGTACTTCTTGGGCGTGAGGTCGTTGTCGACCAGATACTGTGCCCAGTCCTTGTCCTTGGTGTAGCCGTAGGACGTGCGCATGCTCATGATCTGCTTGGTCACGGTGTCCTCGGTGAGGTTGGTGCCGTTGATAGTGGCAGCTACACCGCCGGTAAGCTTGTAGCCCGAGGTGTCCTCGGCCTGCGACATCAGGCCGGAGCACGCCATGGCCGAGACGGAAAGTAGCATTGCCAGCACGCCGATGACCACCAGAACGATCTTGACAGTCTTGGACACGCGGGTCTTGCGCTGCTTCTTGCGAGAGCTGGAGGCGGCGCGAGCCTGCTGCTCGGGCGTCGGCTCGGGTGCGGAGTTCTTTTTCTTATTTGCCATAGTTGGCCTTTCGCATAACGAATCGAACAAACGCCATTGTGTCACAACGCAGCCCCCGCGGCACGCTTGGTGCATTGGGGACAGGTTAATCTGCACCATTTTGGTGCAAAGGGGACAGCTCTGGCAGCCGGCAGTTAGGGACAGTCCCCAAGTGCCGGCACATAAGGAACGTCCCTAGGTGCCGGCTTAGCCCCACCTTAGAAGTGGCGGCGGATGGCGTCGACCATGCCCTGCGGCGTGGTCTGGCCGAGCACGTCGGCTGCGGCATCGGCGTCCATAAAGATGTTCATGAGCGCCTGCAGGGCCTCGACCTGACCGCCCGGCTCGGCGATGCCCAGATTGATGACGATCTGCGCCGGCACCGGAGCGCCCATGCCAGCCATAGCGTTAAATGTCACGGGCGCGGCGGGCTTCACCACCGCGATATAGGGCTTGGCCACAAACCCCGGATCGGTATGCGGAATGGCAATGTTTGCCGCCGGCATGGCAAGACCCGTGGGATAGGCATCCTCGCGCGTGCGAACGGCGTCGAGCCAACCGTCGGCAATGTAGCCGCGCGGAGCAAGCTCACTCTCGAGTTGCGCAAACACCTCACCCGGCGTCGCACACTCCCAATCAAAAAACACCAGCTCAGGCGTAAACAGCGCTTCGTTATCCGCCATGCGCTCACCTCTCTCACCTAGTCATTCAGGAACGTCCCCGATGACCACCCAAAACAAAAGGTGGCCACGCGCGCCTTGGCGCCAATGACCACCCTGACCACTCAACTAAATTGTACTGTGCGCCGCTAGCCGCGGGGCGCATCAATTGCGACCTTGCCGCTCTCCAGCACGTGGACGCGGCCGTCGGCGAGCATCTGCACGACCTCGGGATACAGCACGTGCTCAATCGCGTGGATATGCTCCTCGAGCGTGTCGACGTCCCAGCCTTCCTCGACAGCCAGCGCACGCTGGGCGATGATGGGGCCGTTGTCGTAAATCTCGTTGGCAAAGTGCACGGTCACGCCGGTCACCTTGACGCCACGCGCAAACGCATCGTCAATCGCATGGGCACCGGTAAAGCTCGGCAGCAGCGCCGGATGCAGGTTGACCACGCGATTGGGGAACGCCGCCAGCAGCGGCGTGTGCACCATGCGCATATAGCCGGCCATCACCACGTACTCGCAGCCACGTTCGAGCAGCTCATGCGCGATGATCTCGTCAGCCGCGATGGGGTCGGCATAGACATCCTTGGACAGCGTGAGCGTCTGGATGCCCGCACGCTCGGCGCGCTGTAGGCCCTTGGCCGAAGGACGGCTCGACACCACGAGCTCAATCGAGGCGTTGAGCTTGCCGGCGGCGATTAGGTCGATCAGCGCCTGCAGGTTGGTACCCGAGCCGCTGATAAGCACGCCAATCTTAAGCGGCTCGGCCGTATCGGTGCCGGTCGGACGGGTGTAGGGCACAAAGCCCAGGCCCTCGGCAGCAGCCATCTGCTCGTTAGCGCTCATCGGAGTACACGACCTTACCGGAACCCTCGACGCACTCGCCCACGCGGAACGGTTTCTCGCCCAGCGCGACCAGGGCCTCGGTCACGGCAGCCTCGTCCTCGGGGGCGACGATCAGGCACAGGCCAACGCCCATGTTGAAGGTCTTGCATGCCTCGTTAGGCGCAAGCTCGGCCTGGCGCGACACGTAGGTGATGACGGGCGGAACGTCCCAACCCATCTCGGCACCGTTGCGGGTGACCACGGCGTCGACGTCATCGGCGAGCGCACGGTTGAGGTTCTCGGTAATACCGCCGCCAGTGATGTGGGCGATGGCGTGCACGTTGGCGCCGCCGCGCAGCAGCTCCAGGATCGGCTTGACGTAGATGCGCGTGGGGGCCAACAGAGCGTCTGCCAGCGATGCACCGCCGAGCTCCTCGAGCGGACGGCTCAGCTCCTCGGCCTTAGCGACGGCCTCGGGCGTGCCCGGCTTAACGCCGTCGACGCCAATGACCTTACGCACGAGCGAGTAGCCGTTGGAGTGCACGCCGGTGGAAGGCAGGCCCAGGATCACATCGCCCGGGCGGACGTTTGCGGGGTCGAGCATCTTGGGACGGTCGACGACGCCCACGGTAAATCCGGCAAGGTCGTAGTCGGCAGGAGCCATGACGCCCGGGTGCTCGGCCATCTCGCCGCCCACGAGCGCGCAGCCCGCGAGCTTGCAGCCGTCGGCCACACCCTTGATGATCTTTGCCATGTGCTCGGCCTCGATGTGACCGATGGCAACGTAGTCCAGGAAGAACAGCGGCTCGGCGCCCGAAGCCAGAATATCGTTGACGCACATAGCGACCAGGTCCTGGCCCACCGTCTCGTGACGGTCCATGATCTGGGCGAGCACGAGCTTGGTGCCCACGCCGTCGGTACCGCTGATCAGGATCGGGTCTTCCATATCCTTAAGCGCGGCGGCCGAGAACAGGCCACCGAAGCCGCCGATACCGCCGATAACCTCGGGGCGGTTGGTATCCTTGACCATCTGCTTAATCGCGTCGACGGCGCGGCCGCCCTCGGCGGTATCGACGCCGGCGTCCTCGTACGTCACATGCTTGCTGTCGCTCATCTGAGCCTTCCTCTCCCACTACCGTGGCGCCGCGCGTGCGCCAAACGGTGCTCATAGTTGCGTTCATTTCGGCGCGCGCCATAACAGCACGCTCCGTCATATCAACAAAACAGCAGGTAAAACCTACCAAAATAAACCTGTCCCCATATGGCAGGTTTTATGCCTCGCCGTGCTCCTCTTCCCAGCTGCGGTCGTCGTATTTCTCGATCACGGCGTCGTCGTCAAAGTGCAGCGGCTTGTCCAGGTTGCGGGGCTTAAAGCCCTCCATAAACTTGTCGCGGCCAAAGCTCTCGGGAATCGCCACGGGGTAGCGGCCGGTAAAGCACGCATCGCAGTAACCGCCCTTGGGCATGACCTTAAGCAGGCCCTCGACCGAAAGGAAGGCCAGCGAATCGGCGCCGATATACTCGCAAATCTCGTCGACCGTCTTGTTGGCGCTGATAAGCTGCGACTGCACGTCGGTATCGATACCGTAGAAGCACGGCCAGATGACCTCGGGCGAGTTGATGCGGATATGAATCTCCTTGGCGCCGGCGTTGCGCAGCATCTTGACGAGCTGCACCATGGTGGTGCCGCGCACGATGGAGTCGTCGATGACGACCAGGCGCTTGCCCTCGATGTTGTCGCGCAGCGGGTTGAGTTTCATACGCACGCCCATGGCGCGCAACTCCTGCGTAGGCTCGATAAACGTACGGCCCACGTAGCGGTTCTTGATAAGGCCCTCGCCAAAGGGAATACCGCTCTCGTGCGAATACCCCTCCGCAGGCGGCAGGCCGGAGTCGGGCACGCCGATGACCAGGTCGGCCTCGACAGGCTCCTCATGTGCCAGCTGACGACCCATGTCGTAACGGCAGGCATAGACGCTCTTGCCGTTCATGATGGAGTCGGGGCGGGCAAAGTAGACCTGCTCAAAGATGCAGTTGGCGGGCTCTTCGGCTGCAGGCACGCCCTGCTCGGATACCAGGCCCTCGGCGCTGATGCGCAAGATCTCGCCGGGACGGACGTCACGGACGTACTCGGCACCCACGATGTCGAGTGCGCAGGTCTCGGAAGCAACGACCCAGCCGCCGGCGCGCGTGACACGGACGGCGGAGTCGACCGTCGCGGCGCCGTCCTGCGACGGCAGCTGCGAAACGGCTGCGGCATCGGCCTGGTCCAGACCCTCGTCCACCAGCTTGCCCAGCACGAGCGGGCGAATGCCGTGTGGATCGCGGAATGCGTAGAGCGCCTGCTCGTTGATGAGCGTCATGGCGTAGCCGCCGCGCACGAGCTCCATGGTCTTGCGAATGCCCTCGCGCAGATGGCCCGTACGCTGGGTAAAGTAGCCGATGAGTTTGGTCGCGACCTCGGAATCCGAATTGGAGAGGAATGGCACGCCCAGCTCGATCAGCTGGCGGCGCAGCTCGTCGGTGTTGACGAGGGTGCCGTTGTGAGCAAGCGCGATAATGACGCTGTTGATGGTAGAGAGGTGCGGCTGAGAGGCTTCCCAGCTCTTGGCGCCGGCGGTGCCGTAGCGCACATGACCCACGGCCAGCTGGCCGGAGAGCGTCGACAGGTCGGCATTGGAGAACACGCGGTCGAGCAGGCCCAGATCCTTGCGGACCATAACCGTGCCGCCGTCACCCACGGCGATTCCAGCCGATTCCTGGCCACGGTGCTGCAGTGCACGCAGGCCAAAGTACGTCAGTCGAGCCACGTCGCGATCGGGCGCCCATACGCCGAAAATGCCACATTCCTCATGCAGCTGGTCGGAGTCCGGATCATACGTCGACATGGTGTTCACCTGTCCCGCGGCACGCTCGGCCGCGCGGATGGTTTCTTGAGACATGGTATCCCCTCAGAGCCTCGTTTTTTTGGCGTTACCCGCCTTATTATACGCACGGCGCGACGTGCTCCTCAGCGCATGAGCAGCGCTTTTTAAAAGCCCACCGAGCTAATAATCAGTTTTGTTGCCAAACATTTTATCGGTCTGTCCAGCGTAAGTGCCCGCGCCCCCAGATGGCCGCCGCGTCCGCCGTTGGGGATTACAAAGTTGCAATTGGGACGTTCGTCCTGTCTTTTGGCAGGTCGGCGGCGTATCCTTGTAGCCTAGGACAAAGCGAGAAAGGTTCTGTATGGATCGAAACGAACTCGACCCCAGCGTCCCCAGCGCCACGGAGGTCAAGAAGATTCCCCTCATCATTAAGGTGTACGCCGTCCTGTGCATCCTATCCGGCGTGGGCACACTCCCGTCGGTCGCTGCCTTTATGTGGCAGGTCATCACCGCGCTCATCAACGGCAACGCCGCCGAAAAGCTCGGCGACAATATGCTGGTCTCGGTTGGACTCATCGTCGCCGGCATCATGCTCTCTGCGGCAAGTGCCGTCATCCTGATCATCTTTGGCCTGGACCTTATCAAAAACCAGCGCCGCAACGCCGCCCGCCTGTCCTACATCCTTATTGCATTCACCGTCGTCGAGCTTTTGGTCGACGTGATGCTCCAGGGCATCGGGCCCTTCCTGCTGCGTCCTGCGATCCAGCTCGGCATCCTCGTTGCACTTTCGGCAACCGTCGACCCCACGCTGCGCCAGGAGCGCGAACTGCAGCGCCGCCTGCAGGAGATGCTCGACCGTGACGCCGCGGCGGAGGGCATGCTCGGCCGCGATGAAACCGGCGAGGGCTACATCAAGCTCAACTACTTCAACCTGTTCTGGGTATTCTTCGTCTGCTGCGTGCTCGGCCTGATCGCCGAGGACATCTGGCATATGACAGTCGACGACCCGGGCGTCTACCAGAACCGCGCCGGCATGCTGTTTGGTCCCTTCAGCCCCATCTATGGCTTTGGCGCCGTACTCATGACCATGGTGCTCAACCGCTTCTATAAAAAGAACCCCATCATCATTTTCCTGGTAAGCGCTGTGCTCGGCGCGAGCTTTGAGGTGTTCGTGGGCTGGTTTATGCAGACCTCATTTGGCGTGGTCTCGTGGAGCTACTCGCACATGAAGCTGTTCGGCATGCCCGACCCACTCGCCGTCCTTACGGGCGGACGCACCTGCACGGGCTTTGCCTGCCTGTGGGGCCTGGGTGGCCTTATCTGGATCAAGCTGCTGTTGCCGAGGCTGCTCAAGCTCATCAACATGATTCCGTGGAAGAGTCGCTACTCGGCTACCGTCATCTTTACCGTCATTATGCTGGTCGACGGCGTCATGACGCTGCAGTCGCTCGACTACTGGTACCAGCGCGTCAACGGCACAGAGCCGGATATTCCCGTCGCGCAGTTCTACGGCAAGTATTTCGATAACGACTACATGGAGAACCGCTTCCAGAGCATGACCATGAGCCCCAAGGATGCGACGCGCGTGTAGCGTCCGCCGCGCCCAAAACGCAAAATGCCCGCCGGTATCACATGAACTGCCTCCCATTTCTTGGACATGAGAAATGGGAGGCTTTCTTTATGCGCGTTGATTTGAGAGTGAAGCATGATATCGAGGCCAGGAAGGCGGCCATAGGGCTCTTCGAGCTCGGGCACGGGTATAAATCTGCCGCGATTGCCCTTTCGCTTCCCGCGGAAGCCGTGAGAAGATGGCAGGAGATATACCGCGCATTCGGGAGCGAGGTGCTGCTGCGCATGGACGGAAAGCAGGGCAGGTACACATACGAGCAGAAGGTCGCCGCCGCCTCCGCCGTCGTCGACGGCGGCATGACGAAGACCGAGGCGATGGCGGCGTTCGGCATAATGTCGATGTCGCCGCTCAAGAAGTGGTGCGCGCTATACCGCCGGGGCGGCGCGGAGGCCCTGCGCCCGAGGCCCAAGGGCCGGCCGAGCGGTTCCAAGGCGAGGCCGCGGACCCGCGAGGAGGAGCTCGAGGAGCGGTGCCGTAGGCTCGAGGCCGAGGTGGCCTACCTAAAAAAATTACGCGCCCTGGTCGAGAGGGACGGGCTCTGACCAGGGCGAAGGCCGAAGCGGTCGCGGCCCTGCGCGCCGAGGGGCACGCGCTCGGGCACCTGCTCGCATGCGCCGAGCTCAAGCGGTCGACCTACTACTACGCCCTCGCGCACCCGCCGAGGCTGTTAGCGCTAATCTAAAACCAACCACTTTCGCAAACGTATCTCGCCGAATGCG
>CADFMD010000006.1 GCA_902835305.1 Coriobacteriaceae bacterium | reverse complement strand
CGCGAACGGCGCGTTTGATTGGTGAAACTGGTGAAAATTAGATTGACGCTAACAACCTCTCGCGCTTCGACCTCGTGCTCTGCGACGTCATGATGCCGGGGCTCGACGGCTTCGAGCTCGTGCGGCAGATCCGCCCGGACTTCGACGGGCCCATCGTCTTCCTGACCGCGCGCGTGGCCGAGGAGGATGCCGTGGCCGCCTACGGCCTGGGCGCCGACGACTACGTCCGCAAGCCCTTCGGGGCCGCGGAACTGCGCGCCAAGGTCGCGGCCCATCTACGCCGTGAGCGCCGACCGCGCTCGCACGCCCTCTCCTTCGGGGAGGTGCGGATCGACCTCGGGGCGCGCGGCCTCGCCGTGGGCGACAAGGCCGTGCCGCTCACGCCCACCGAGTACGCCATCTGCGAGTACCTCGCCCGCCACCCCGGGCAGGTCATGAGCCGCGCGCAGATACGCGAGGCGGTGCTCGGCTGGGAGAGCGACGCCGACGACGCGGCCATATCCATGCAGGTCAGCCGCGCCCGGAGGAAACTCTCCGAGGCCGGCGCCGATCCGATCGCGACCGTCTGGGGGATGGGGTACAAGTGGCAGCTCTGAGGATCGGGGCGCGTGGTCGCGGGGGCATGCCGCTCTCCTTCGTCATCGCGCGCTACTTCGCCTACGCGTTCGCGGCGGTCGCCACGGCGTGGCTCGCCTCGTTCATGGTGCTCTCCGTGGCGATCAACGCGGGCGTCGTCTACGAGGCAAGCTGGGGGCCTGCCAATGCGCGCGAGGTCGCGGAGGGCCTGGCACGCGACGGCGTCTGCGGGCAGCAGGACGTGCCGACGGCCTACCGCTACCTCATCCTGAACAAGGACGGAAACGTGATGATGACAGACCTCGAGGGTACGCGGCTCGAGGATGCGACGGAATTGGCCAGTACGGCACTCGCCGCGGATCCGGGCACAGTGGAGATCGAGGGCGGGGGCTCGGGCCTCACCTACGCCGCGTTCCCGCTCAAGGGCGGCGGGGCCTGCGCACTCGTCAGCGAGTATCTGCCGCAGTGGGTCTCGCGCGACCTCGCCGGCCTGCTTCCCAACCCGCAGAACCTCATGCTCGTCGGCGCCGCGGCGGGAAGCGCGCTCGCGCTCACGCTCGTGGCGCGCCGCGCGAGCCGCGTGATCTCGCGCAAGATGGCGCCGCTCGCGGAGGCGGCGGGGCGCGTCGGCGCGGGGGAGCTCGACTTCGCGGTCGGCAGCACCAACGTGCGTGAGGTGAACGACGTCCTCGCCGCGATGGACGCCATGCGGGCCTCCCTCGCCGAGTCGCTCGAGGCCCGCTGGGCCGCGGAGCGGGGGCAGCGCGAGCAGATGGCGTCGCTCGCCCACGATCTCAAGACGCCGCTTACCGTGCTGCGCGCCAACGCCGACTTCGTGGCGGAGGAGCTGGAAGACGAGAATGACAGCGACCTCTCGGCCGCCGCGCGCGACATAGCCGGCGGTGTCGAAAGGCTCGACGGCTACGTGCGCCTGCTCATCGAGGCCTCGCGCGGGTCCGGCGGGGCGGAGAGGGCCCCCATGCGGCCGGCCGAGCTCTGCGAACAGGTCCTCGCCGAGGCCGCCCAGATCGCCCGGGCGCGAGGCGTGACGCTCGACGCGGCCACGGGCCCCGCTGTCGCGGACGCGCCCGAGGCCCCGCTCGACCGAACCGCCCTGGCGCGAGCCGCCGCGAACCTCGTGGCCAACGCCGCCGAGCACGCGCGCTCGCGTGTGGCGGTCTCCTGCGACGTCGCGGGCGGACACCTCGTCATCGAGGTGGCCGATGACGGACCGGGCTTTTCTCCCGCCGCCCTCGAACGCGGCTGCGAGCGCCTCTTCACAGACGACTCGTCCCGCTCCTCGCGCGACGGAGGCCGCCACTACGGGCTCGGCCTCCACGTCGCCTCCGAGGCCGCGAGCGCCCACGGGGGCTCCGTCTCGCTCGCCAACGGCCCCTCGGGCGGTGCGGTGGCCACCATCGCGGTCCCCCTGTGCGGGCCTGACCACTCAGGCCCTCACACTGTCGTACCTCGCAACCAAACGATTCCCGGATAATAATGCCCGTTGCGGGGATCGCCCTGTCTAGTCGACGTCCACATGCATGAGCATGTCGGCGATGCGAGTCGTCATCTCGTCCGCCGCAGCACGGATGTTGGCGACCCAGGACGCAAGGCCGGCGTGATTTGATGTCTCGATGGCGTCAATGGTTCCGTCGACGTCGACAAGGGCGCGGACCCACGTCGGTGCAGCGGGAGCGATATAGGAGATGTCGCCCGCCCTTCCATCCGTCGCCTCGAACGGCGCGCTGGAGACCTCCTCGAGAACCTTCCGCTGCACATCGAGGACGGACGCAAACGGCGAGACGCTCGAGTACCGCATCGTCGGCATCAACCATGACGACCCTTCGGATGGCTCCGGTAAGGCAGGGCTCACGATCGAGACGACCAACGATGTCATGGGCGAGCAGCGTATTAACTCGACGAACACCAACGTCGGCGGCTGGGAGAAGTCAGAGCTGCGCGGGCGCCTTAATTCGGGTGACCTCTGGGCACTTTTGCCGACCGAACTCACGGCCAAAATTAAATCCGTGAATATAATGACCGACAAAAAAGGCGGTAATTATATTGCTCAAGCTACGGCTACACCCGATGAGGTTTTCATCCTTAGTGTCACCGAGGTGTGGGGTGGCGAATCCGTATGGTCACAGGGTTATCAGTATGAACTGTATACCGCCAAGGGCGTATCGAGCTCGAACTACGGAAGCCTAACGCATGCCGGCTATTGGTGGTCATGATCACATGCTAATTGGCCAGGCACGGCTTTTAGAATTTTTGGAGAGAACGCCACTAATGCCTCCCAGGAAGCCTTAGTTACCGAACCTTTCTATCCGGCATTCTGCTTTTAAACTCACCTGCAATTACTGGAAAGCCAGTGCAATCCCGCAAGGGCTTTCTTTTGGCGTTTATAACCGTGGAAATAGGATTTACGCGTCATCTTGCTCCCTCACCTCATATATGAATTCCTTTGAGAATTAACAAGGAGATTTAGGCACTGGGATTTGACGCTCGATTTGCACGGAATTAAGAGTGTGCTTTTAGGCGCCGAGCGGTATGCGTTTTGGGACGCGAGCAAATTCAACGCCCGATCTGTAGGCGAGAAGCACACCATGTTTGAAAGCCGCGTTTCGCTTGGATACGACTGCTGGGATTGCAGCGTCTCTAACATCATCTGCCACGGGAGCTTTAACGACAATGTTCCGAGCGTCATTGCGCAGAGATGGACGGTATGAAACGCTTGGCAAAACCGGTGCAGCGGCATCGCATAGGGCGCAGGCATTAGTCCGGCCCTACGCGATGCCTGATTTTGAACTGCCAATTCAGAGCTTGAACGAGCCCACTCGCAATGATGCCTTACAGCTTCGGAAGCTCGGCATCTATCGAATGCGGCGTCGAATCATCGGAAACGCTGGTTTGGAGCTTCTTGTCGGGAAGCGCCGCAAC
Source organism: Coriobacteriaceae bacterium (assembly GCA_902835305.1). Lineage (GTDB taxonomy): Bacteria > Actinomycetota > Coriobacteriia > Coriobacteriales > Coriobacteriaceae > Collinsella. The sequence goes on along the minus strand of CADFMD010000006.1, from coordinate 141,012 downwards.
GATCATCGCGGCGCTCGCGGGCGTCGCGAACACGATTATGAAGGCCAGCTTTAACCTCTGGTCCCCATACCCTTTGTCACTCGCTGCTTTACCAATTAGCCCCCCTGAAAAATAGCAGGCTATGCCGTAGCAGATTATGAGGGCGTAAAAGATGATTTGCATGTGCTTCTCTTCCTAACTCGTAAAATACTTGATTTGCCCGACATTCGGAATATCGTTGACTGAAAGCCGATGCTTAGTTATAGGGAGTGCGGAATTCTGTCGTCGCCAGCGTCTCTCCCGTCACGGGCTCAATTAACGTGATTCTATGGTCATAAATAACGGAACTTTGATTCCAAAGCCGAATGAGGTTCCACCCGCGCTTGAATCCTTTTACGTAGTTCGCGGGCTGCGTTTCAGAATAATTATTTGTCACCTCGCCATCGATGCCCCATGCGTACTCCTCAAACACGCGGATATCGACCTCTTCTTGCGATCGGTCTCCGCCGTCAACGAAAACGTGTACATAGGCGTCACCCATCGACTTCGAGCCGATTTCTGTCAGGGATGTTTCGGTATCGTTCTCATCGGAATTCACAAGAATCCTTACATCCAGTTTGTAAAGGTCGGAATAAAGTTCGGTGGCATCGCGATAGCCTACGTCCACGAGCTCGTCCATGTATTCCTTCGTTTTGGAATCGCTGCTGTCATAGTGCTTCTTCACGTACCCGTATTCGACCTCGTGGGCGCCGGTTTCATTGTCCGCATTCTTGAACCATTCGATAGCTTGGTCCGTATCCCCTTCCTTTGCATAATCCTCCGCCAGGGCATTGGCGGCCTTCGCCTCCATCTCCGACGCATCGCTGTATGATCGAATCAACTTGAATTCGGCATACGCCTTCCTATAATTGCCGCCTTCGTAAAGCGAGAATGCTTCCCTGTACCGAATTTCTTTTTGCAGCCCAGTAATTGCCTTTATCGCCATCGGCCTTCCCGCCGTCAGAAAGAAGACGAGAAGCACGGCGGCGGCCGTGGCGAGGCATAGCAGCAATTTGCGCTTCTTTGCCGATTTCGGCTCGAGCACGGCTAGCTTTTCTGAACATTCCTTAGCACGCTCTTCGGCGTCCTTCCAACCAGAGATGCCTTTGAAAAGTTCACGCGCTTTTTTCAGGTTTTCGACACTCTCTCCGCTGGCAATAAGTGAATCGGCCCTGTCGTATATGTTCTGAGACCGTATATCGGCCGATTTGCATAGGGATTCTTCGTCCTGCAAATCCGAGAGGAGGTCCTTGTGGCATTTGCACCTGTGGCAGCTTTCCCGCTCAACGTTAATGCACCCGCATGCACACACCCACCATCCCTGATGGAACTGCGCCTTGCCGCCGGCGATTCGACTGTCGGCATGCAGTTCCTTCAGCTGGCGGTCCCTCTCGGCCATCGCCTTCTCGATCATCGAAAGCGGTTCGCGCTCGGGCGCTTCGGCAGGCTCTCCGGTCGAGTGCCACTTCCCTTGCTGGGAGTCGATTTGAAGCAGCTTGATGAAAACGGACTCGACGTCTCCCCTCGGCAGCGCCGTTGCCTTAAGGGCTCCCTGCTCGCATTGCGGCAGGTCTAAGTCTAGTTCCGAAAAGGGGACATAGCCTCTGGACCCATCGGCATAGTCGACATGGGCGATTCCGGAGATGGAGTTCAAGATATCCGCTGAGAGATTCTCGATCTTTATCTGCAGATAAGCCTCAGAGGTGTCGACGTTTCTCGCGACCTGGACGACCGTTACCATCGCCGGGCATCCGGGCTCCCATTTCAGCAGACTCGAATCCCCGGACCAGTCATCCCTGAAGACAACTTTATAGTTACCCAATCACCTTACCTCCTGTATTCGCGGCTTTTGGAACGGCTTAGGCTATAAGACGGTTCCCACCAGCTTTCCAACTCAATTTTACTTACGCTACCTGCGAATTTGTTGAGCAACAAATTTGGATATGCGAGTGGTCGGTTAAGCCGCGCAGACGTTGGACTAATTATTCTTTGCCGCTGCGGCAAGACCAGCGCAACCTTTTGGGATAGTCCTACGCTCGGCGATGCATCTACAAGCCCTGAGCGAAGGGAGTGTCGCATATGTATGCAGCGGCGCGGAACCTTCGGGGGGGGGGTATCTCCTAGAGGTGCTCTTCTCCGAGGCCAATCAATCATCGAGTACGTCCTGATCATCGCGATCATCGGCCTGGTCATCGTGTTCGCGAGACCCGGAGTGGCCGGAGCCATCCGCAACCAGTTCAACCTGGTCGGCAACACGGTGAACAGCGGGACGACCGGCGGCACCGATGCCGGCGGGGCGTCCGGCGGCGGTGCCGCAGGAGCCGATTCCGCGACCGTCCAGGCGGCCATCGCCAAGGACGCGAAGGACTGGACGCTCGACGAGCAGAAGGCAGTGGCCGAGGACATCGCCGCGAAGGGCGAGGTATCGCCCGCTTACGCCAAGGCGAGGGCAGCGATGGACGCAGGGACGAAGTTCTCGATGAAGCTGACGGACGGGCAGACGCTTGAGTACAAGATCATCGGCATCGACCACGATGATTTGGCCGATGGAAGCGGTAAAGCGGGCCTGACGTTCCTCACCACCTCGAGGAATATTTCTTCCAGCGTGAACGCACCAGAAACCAACGTTGGCGGTTGGGAGAAGTCCAAACTCCGCGCGAAGATGAACTCCGGCGAAATCTGGAACCTCATGCCCGCCGACTTCCAGTCCAAGGTGAAATCGGTCAGGAAGCTGACGAACAACGTCGGCGGAACCGACGAGAATGCCGCCGTGACGGCCACCTCGGACAAGCTGTTCCTGCTCAGCTACTCCGAGATCGTCCCCACCTCCTACTGGGCAGCCGAGTATCCCTGGACTTCCTCCGAGGGTTCCCAGTACAAGGCCTTCAAGGGCAAGGTGACGGAGAACCATTCTGAAAATGCCTGCCTGCAGATTGGCTACCATTGGTGGGAGCGTTCGGTGAGTCCGTTCAGCTCTACGACGAGATACTTCTGTGTCGGCTACAGCGGCAATCCGTCGAATACTGATGGCGCGGCTGGCTTGCTTTGCGTCTGTCCCGCTTGGTGCTTCTAGCTTGTCTAATGCAAGGCCCGTGCGACTCCGCGCGGGCCTTTCTTTTGGCGATTCTCGAACAATTTGAGGTTCATGGCACAGGTAGTCGATTTGAGGAAAAATGGGGCCATACGGCGGCTCTCAGAGCGTCTGCCGCGCTCCCCCGCCATTACCTCTGCTGCGCCCTCGTATAGAGCCCATCCTGCTTGGCGTTTCGTTGCAACAGCCCACTTGTCCACCGATCATGTGGACTACTGGAATAAATACAGCGACACGCTTGTTCGTTATAGTCGCTATATCTGCGTAAATTGCCGCGATAAATACAGCCTGTACTCGACTGTATACCAGCTACGCGTATGTAGATTCATATCGCGTTAATAAATCGGCTCAAGCGCGTGCAAAACGCGCAAGTAGCCACAAATAGCGATTATCGCGTAGGTAGATTTTTGGCACCCTGTTGCTTAATCAAAATTAAGCAATTGCTTAAAACAAAAAAGGTCAGGCACTAGGTGCCTGACCTGCAAACTTCTGGTCGGGACGACTGGATTCGAACCAGCGACCCCTTGACCCCCAGTCAAGTGCGCTACCAAGCTGCGCCACGTCCCGAAGCTTTTGTTTGTTGCTCTGCTCTCGCTCGCAACAGGGAGTATATTAACCCGAAACTTTAGACTTGTGCAAGAACTTTTTTACAAATTTTGAAGCAAGTCCAAAATTGTATCTGCGAGCTGGGGTTTTGTTAGTACGGGAAGTTCTTGCGTACCCGTTGTGCTCACAATCCAGGCCTTGTTGGTGTCGGTCCCAAAGCCCGAATCGGCGCGCGAGACATCGTTGGCGATAATTGCATCGCAACCCTTGCGGGCCAATTTGCGCTCAGCGTACTCGACAACGTTATCAGTCTCGGCCGCAAATCCGATCACGCATCGCTCGCCCTTCTGGCGCGAGAGCTCGGCCAAAATATCGACCGTCTCGACCAGTTTGATGCGATCCAAGCGCTCGTTGGCCTTTTTGAGCTTATGGTCCGCAGGGGATACGGGGGTGTAGTCGGCGACAGCGGCCGCACAAATGGCCACATCGGCCGTCTGAAAGGCGCTGAGCGCTGCCTTCAGCATTTCAGCGGCGGTCTGCACGCGCACGCACTCCACGCCGTGGGGAACGTCGAGCGATGTCGGTCCCAGCACGAGCGTGACGGCGGCACCGCGACGTGCGGCCTCCCCCGCCAGGGCGATACCCATCTTGCCCGAAGAACGGTTGCCAATGAAGCGCACGGGGTCAATCGGCTCATGCGTGGGGCCGGCGGTAATGACGATGCGCTTGCCCGCCAGGTCTTGTTGCACGGGATTGAGCACCTCGCAGACGGCCTCGACGATGTCCTCGGGTTCGCTCATGCGCCCCGTGTCCACGTCGCCGCAGGCAAGGTAGCCACTGCCGGGTCCCACCACGTGGACGCCGCGCTCGCACAGCGTGGCCATATTGGCCTGCGTGGCCGACGCCTTCCACATGCCATTGTTCATGGCCGGCGCGATAACGACGGGCCGCGGTGTCGCAAGCAACGTTGTGGAGATGAGGTCATCGGCGATGCCGTTGGCCATCTTGGCGATGATATTGGCCGTCGCGGGCGCCACGACCACCAAGTCGGGCTCCTGCGCCAGCGAGATATGGTGGATGGGGTCAGACGGGTCGTCGAATAGCCCAACCGCGACCGGCTCATTGGTGAGCGCGCGGAAGGTGAGCGGCCCCACAAACTCAGTGGCATGCTCGCTCATGACGACCTTGACGTGCGCGCCGCGCTTTTGGAGCAGGCGCACGATATTGCACGACTTATAGGCGGCGATCCCGCCGGTAATGCCCAGCAGGATCGTTTTTCCCTCAAGTTGCATTGAATTGTTGGGTGCCGCCGTCATCGTTAAGCTTCCTTGCTAGGGAGCACGAGCAGGCGGTGGCAGTACGGGCAGTGCGTAATCTCGCTACCGTCGTGGTTGAGGTCACTCATGGACGATGCCTGCAGCGCGGTGTGGCAGACCGTGGGGATGTTGCCCTTGATGGTCTCGACGGCCAGGCCGCGGAACTGCTTGAGCAGACGTTCGTAATCGGTGAGCACGTCGGTCGGCAGCGTGGCGGCAAGCGCGGTGCGCTCCTTGGTGGCGGCATCGATCTGAGCCTGCAGATTGGCAGCCTTGGCGCGGGCAGCCTTGGTATCGGCCTTCACGCCCTCCTCGAACTTGGCGATGATGGCCTGCGCGCGAGCCTCTCGGTCAAGCGCTTCCTTATGGGCGACGACGACGTCCTTGCGGGTGTGCTCGATCTTGTCCAAGCGCTTGGCCAGGGTGGCGAGCTCGTTCTCCAGGTCCTGAACCTCGCGGTAGTCGGAGCCGTCCACGTGGCGCTTCTTGGCGGCCTCGATGGCGTTGTTGGTCTGAATCTCGGTGGTGTTGAGATCGTCGAGCTCAATGTCCAGATCCTTGCGCTGGGCGTAGAGCTTGGTCATCTCGGACTTGAGCTTCACATAGGTCTTGCGCTTGGAAGCGAGCTCCTTGAGCTCCGGCATATTGGCAAGTTCGCTCTTGTTGCGGGCGAGCTCCAAATCGATCTGTTGCAGCTTGAGTAGCGTAGCGCCGGCGCTCATAAGTTCTCTCCTTTTGTCACAGTCCACCATTGGCAAGGGTTCAGTATTTTAATCGCATGACGGGGGTCGACCCCGGCGTCAACTGCAGAGTTCATCAATATATCAACGAACGGCTCCTCGGAGCGGTCGTGGCCGAGCAAGATCACCGGCAGCCCGCGCAAGGCAAGGTCCTGTGCCACGTGGTAGCCTGCCTCGCCCGTCACGATAACATCTGCGCCCGCGGCGATGGCGAGCTCTCCAAAGTCGCCTAAGGAGCCGCCCAAAATGGCGATGGTGCGGCACGGGTGATCTGCCTCGCCCCACACGCGCGGGTCGCTGCCAAACGCCTGGGCGGCGCGGGCGGCAAGGTCGCGCAGGCTGCAGGGGTCGTTGAGGGTCGCAAGGGCGCCCAGACCGGTGAGTTCAGGCTCGTCCGCATGCTCCAGCGAGCTTATGGGCTTTGCGCCTAGCAAATCGCTCAGGCGAACGCGCGCTTCGTGCGAGCGGTCCAGGTTGGTGTGGAGCGAGATAATGCTCACCCCGCAGCGGGCAGCCTCGTACAGCGCGGCGCTGCATTGGGGGCGTGTGGAATCCGACGGACAAAACGCCTCGGGCGCCTTGATATAGATGGGATGATGCGTTAGCAGCACGTTGGCGCCGGCCTCCTGGGCGCGGTGCACATTGGCTTCGGTCGCATCGAGTGCGCAGGCAACACCGGTAATCTCCGCGGCAGGGTCGCCGACGGAGAATCCTACATGGTCCCAACTCTCGGCATCGGTCTTGGGATAGCGTGCCAGCAGCGCGCGCTCAAGCTCGGCGACGATCATGCGGCTCCTACGATCGAGAGCAGCGTCTGGGCAAACTCGTCCAGATCGTTCGGATTCACGCGGTCGTCAAAGGAAATGCGTAGTGCGCCCAATGCCTGCTCGCGACCGATGCCCATCGCGCTTAAAACATGGCTCGGGTCCATGCTGCCACTCGAGCATGCCGAGCCTGCCGACACCTCAAAGCCGGCGGCGTCGAGCTTGATGATGAGTTCCTCGGAGTCCATGCCGTCAATGTAGATCGATACCATGCCGGGCAGACGGTCGGCTTGTGCGTAGTCACCCATGGTGGCGTGAATGCGCTGGTGGGCCGTAAGCGTGGCGTAGAGCTTGTCGGAAAGGGCTTGCAGCTTCGCGCGCTCCTGAGCCACATGGGGCGTCAGAGACGAGGCGGCAGCGGCAAAGGCGAGCTGCGTGCGCAGGTCTTGCGTGCCGGCACGACGTCCGGCTTCCTGTCCGCCGCCAAAGATGCGCGGGCGCAGCGGCGTGCGGTTCTTAAGGTAGAGCGCGCCGGATGCCACGGGGCCACCGATCTTGTGCGCGGCAACGGTCATGGCGTCAACTCCCAGCTCGGTGACATCGAGCGGAATATGCAGATACCCCTGGATTGCATCGGTGTGGAACAGGGCGCCAACGGTATGCGTGGCCGCGGCAAGCTCGCGGATGGGCTGCACCACGCCGGTCTCGTTGTTGGCAACCATGATGCTCACGAGCGCCACGTCGTCGCCTAGCAGCTCGACAAGCGTGGCAGGCTCAATGTAGCCCATGCGGCAGGGCTGCACCAGGTCGACGGTAAAGCCGGCGGCACGCAGCAACGGCAGGTTGTCCAGAATCGAATCGTGCTCGATGGCCGAAACGATTACACGATCGCGCTTGCGATCGCGCTGACGAGCGCCCTCGGCAAGACCGAGCAGCGCCAGCTGGTTGGCTTCGGTGCCGCCGTTGGTCAGTACAATCTCGGACGGGCGGACGCGCGTGCCAAAGCTGCGGGCGATCTCGCGACGTGCAACCTCCAGACGCGCGGCAGCCTTGCGGCCGAGCGAATGCAGCGAGTTGGGGTTGACGCCGGCAAGCTCGCTGTCGTCGTACTCGCGCTGCGCAAGGAGCGCCTCGGCGCGCATGGGCGTCGAGGCGGCATAGTCAAGATTCACGGGTATGCGGTTTTGACCTGCGGTCATAAGGGTTTATGCCTCCTGTGCGGCCTCGTTGCCCAGCTTCTGCAGCAGCGCAACCTCGGCAGCGGGATCTTCGGACTTAAATACGGCAGAACCGGCCACGAGCACGTTGGCGCCGGCCTTGACGACCTCGACAATGTTCTTGGAAGAGATGCCGCCGTCGACCTCGATGAGGGGTGACACGCCGTGGTGCTCGCACATGGCCGTAAGCTCGTGCAGTTTGGCAATGGTACCGGGAATAAAGCTCTGGCCGCCAAAGCCGGGGTTAACGCTCATGAGCAGCACCATGTCGACGACGTCGATGATGCTCTCGAGTACGCACACGGGGGTGGCGGGGTTGAGAACCACGCCGGCCTTGACGCCGCGCAGCTGCAGATGCGTGAGCGTGCGGTGCAGGTGCGTGGAGGCCTCGTAGTGCACGGTGATCATATCGGCACCGGCATCGGCGTACCAATCAACCGTCTCGTCGGGGTTCGACACCATCAGGTGCGCGTCGACCGGCACGTCGGTGGAGCGCTTGACGGCCTTGAGGATGTCAACGCCAAAGGTGAGGTTGCCGGTAAAGTGACCGTCCATAACGTCGAAGTGCACGTAGTCGGCACCGGCGATCTTGTCGAGCTCGCCCTTGAGGTTGGCCATGTCGGCCGAAAGGACAGACGGAGCGATTTTGATGGAACCCATGGTAGAAGCCTTTCTGCGCTAGTCGGTGAGTCCGTAGAACTCTTGAGAAGGGACGCGATCGGTAAGAATCTCGAGCGCCCTATCCAAAGTAACACCGTTGTAGAGCGTTTGCTCCACGGCAAAGGTGAGCGGAATGTCTACGCCCAGTGAACGGGCGAGCTCGCTCACGCTGCGGGCGGCGACGGCGCCCTCGACCACCATATGCGTGCGCGCCTGGTACTCGTCGAGCGACACGCCGTGGGCAAACTCGTAGCCAAAGGTGCGGTTGCGCGAATGCTCCGAGGTACAGGTGGCGATGAGGTCACCCATGCCGGCAAGTCCCATGCAGGTTATGGCCTGCCCGCCGCGGGCGTGCACCAGGCGGCTGATCTCGGCCAGGCCGCGCGTCATGATAAGGGCGAGCGTGTTGTCGCCCGCGCCGGTACCGGCGGAGATGCCGCACACGATGGCGATGACGTTTTTCATAGCGCCGCAAACTTCGACACCGGTCATATCCTGCGACAGGTAGATGCGGAAGGCCGTGGACAGCAGCAGCTCCTTAAAGGTCTCCCCTACCTGCGTATCTTCGCTAGCGATGACGGCGGCAGAAAGCCCGCCGCGGCAAATCTCCTCGGCATGGTTGGGGCCCGAGAGGGCCGCCACACGCCGCTCGTTGCCGATTTCGCTGGCAATGACCTCGCTCATGAGCAGGCCGGACTCGGGCTCAATACCCTTGGTGAGGCAGAGTGCCGGGGTGTCGGCGGCGATGAAGGGTGCTGCCTGATGGCATACGCTGCGCAGGTGCGTGGAGGGCACGGCAAAGATGATGGCCTCGGCGCCGTCGAGCGCCTGCGACAGGTCCGTGGCGGCGACAACGTTGCCGGGCAGCTCGTAGTCCACCAGATACCGGGGATTGCGGTGCTCGGCATTGATGCCGGTGGCCGTTTGCTCGCTGTGGGCCCACATGGTCACGCGCTCGGCTCGCTCGGCGGCGAGGCCGGCGACGGCGGTTCCCCAGGAGCCGGAGCCAATCAGCGCAACATTCATGACTCTCTCCTACTTATCGTCGGGCTCGGTGACGCGCTTGGTAAACGAGAGCTTGGACTCCTTACCGGCCATGAGCTTTTGGATATTCGAGCGATGGGCCCACACCACGGTGATGCCGATCATCGCCATGCAGAACTTGAGGCCTAGGCTGCTGTACGGAAAGACCGCGCAGGCGGCGATGGGAAGACCGATGGCCGCGGCAAGCGAGCCCACCGACACAAACTTGGTGATGGCGACGGCCACGATAAACATGCCCAGCAGCGACAGGCCAATGGGCCAGTACCAGGCGAGGATGACGCCCAGACCAACCGCGATACCCTTGCCGCCATGGAAGTTGAGGTAGGGCGAGAAGATATGGCCCCACACCGCTGCCAGGCAAATGACACCGAGCATCCAGTCGCCGGGGGCTCCGGGCGCCATGATGTTCGGCGGAAATCCATAGCCCACGCTCGCGATGAACGGACGCGCGATAAGGACGCAGATGGCGCCCTTAAGGCAGTCGAGCAGCAGCGTGAGCGCGGCCACCTTGGGGCCGGCTACGCGCAGCGCGTTGGTGGTGCCGATGTTGCCGGAGCCCGCCTTGCGAATGTCCGTGTGGTTGAACACGCGGCCCAGGATCAGGCCAAACGGAATCGCCCCGATAAAGAACGAGACCACGGCGCAGATGGCGGTTAGCAGAATCGGATTATGCATCCTTTTGCTCCTTCTTCCTAAAGAAGAGTCGGATGGGCGTGCCGGCAAAGTCGAAGGTAGAGCGCATGCGGTTCTCCACGTAGCGCTGGTAGGTGTCGTTGACCAGGTCGCTGTGGTTGACGAAAAACGTGAACGTCGGCGGGTTGACGCCCGTCTGGGTCACGTAGTGCATGCGCAGGCGGCGCTTGCCGTCCACCACGGTATGACCGAACTCGCGCAGGTCGGTGAGGAATGTGTTGAGGCGTGAGGTACTGATCTTTTGCGAGCGCGTCTTTTCGGCCGCGTTGACCGTCGACCAGATCTTCTCGACGCTGCGGCCGGTGAGAGCAGAGATGCGCAGGTACTGGGCCCAGGGAGCCATAACGCCCAGACGGCGGTCGACGGTCTCCATGCAGGCCTCGCGCTTGCGGTCGTCGTCGAGCAGGTCCCACTTGTTGAGCAGCACCACGATGGCGCAGCCGCGCTCGATGGCCAAGCCCATGACCTTCTGGTCCTGCTCGGTGACGCCCACAGAGGCGTCGACGACGAGCAGTGCCACGTCGGCGCGATCGATGGCGCGCAGGCCGCGGACCATCGAGTAGTACTCGATGTTCTCGTACACGGTGCTCTTCTTGCGAATACCCGCGGTGTCAACCATGCGGTAGTGCTTGCCGTTGCGCTCCACGACGGTGTCGATGGCGTCGCGCGTGGTGCCGGCAATGTTGGACACGATAGAGCGATTGGCGCCCAGGATGCGGTTGAATAGCGACGACTTGCCGGCATTGGGGCGGCCGATGATGGCGACGTTCAGGGCGTCGGGGAACTCATCGGCGACCCCGTCCTCTTCCTCCGGAAGCAGGGCCACGATATCGTCGAGCAGGTCGCCCGTGCCGTGGCCATGCAGGGCCGAGAGGGGCGTGGGCTCACCGACGCCGAGCGAATAGAACTCCCAGATGCTGTCGTTTTCGCGATCGGGGTTGTCGAGCTTGTTCACCAGTAGAAAGACCGGCTTGTCGCAGCGCTTGAGCATGCGGGCGACCGACTCGTCCTCCTCGGTGACGCCGGTGCGGCCGTCGACCACAAACAGGATGACGGCGGCTTCCTCGGCGGCGGCGAGGGCCTGGTCGCGGATGGACGTGGCAAAGACGTCATCGCTCTTGAGCGGCTCGATGCCGCCCGTGTCGACAATGGTGAACTCGCGGCCGTTCCAATCGGCCGTGTGGTATGAGCGATCGCGCGTGACGCCGCGGGACTCATGGACGATGGCGGCCGAGGTTTGGGCCAGGCGGTTAACGAGCGTGGACTTGCCCACGTTGGGGCGTCCGACGACGGCGACGATTGGTTTCATCTGCTCTCCTTTAATGGATAGGGTCAGCGGAATTAGTAGAGTCTGCGGGCACAATGCCAAGGATATGCTCCAGGGTATCGAGCAGCTCATGCGGCATGGTCGACACCACATGAACCTCGGCGCCGCGACTAGTAAGGCTTGCGAGTAAATCGTCACGATGATACTCGTCAAGCGTCATGCCGTCAGCGTTGAACATGAGCTTAGGCACAAAGAGCATAACCCCCGACAGGTCTTGGGGCAGCTGCTCCAGAATGTCACACGCGACGATGAGGCCGGTCACGTCCACGTTGCCGCCGAAGTAGCGGTTCTTGATGGCCGTAACAGTGCCGCCGAGACCATGCGGCGACTCCACAAAGCGCGCCACGGTGTCGCGCGCGCTGGCGCCGGAGAGGCACAGCAGGTGCTGGCTGCGGGCGGCGATGGCCTCGCGGACGCGGGCCAGTCGCTCGGCATCGGTAGCCAGCACGTCGTCGGTCTCGTCCAGATACGAGCGGATCATGCCGATGCCGTCGTAGTACTGCGGGTAACCGTCGTAAAAGTCTGCCTCGGGAGGATCGATGTCGGCGTCCAGATAGAACTCATCGCTCATCTGGAAGGTGTGGCGGCCAAAGCGCTCATAGGCGCGGTCCTGGTAGGGACGGATCATGGCAATGGTCTCGCGCGCTAGCTCGGGCTTGTCGCTGTAGGACCAGCTAAAACGGTTCTGATGCTTGGTAAAACCGAGCGGCACAATGCCCAGGCTTGTGATTTGCTCGTGCTCCTCGCAAAAGCGCAGGGTCTTTTCCAGCTCCTCGCCGTCGTTCATGCCGGGGCACAACACGATCTGCGCGTGAATCTCGATGCCGGCGGCCATGATGGTCTCGAGTACGTCCATGCCTCGCTGAGCGTTACGGCCCATCATACGACGGCGGACGTCGGGGCTCACAGCGTGGACCGACACGTTCATGGGACTCATGTTGCGCTGGATGACGTTTTGCACGTCCTCGTCGGTGAGGTTCGTAAGCGTGACAAAGTTGCCTTGCAAAAAGCTTAGGCGATAGTCGTCGTCGCGAATATAGAGCGTGGAGCGGCCGCCCTTGGGGAGCATGGTCATAAAGCAGAACACGCAGGCGTTGACGCAGGTACGCATGCCGTCGAAGATGGGGCCATCGAACTCCAAACCCCAATCCTCGCCGGGAAAGCGGTCGAGCTCGACGGGGGTGACGGTGCCGTCGCGCGGATCGAATACCTCGAGCTCGACGGTATCATCGTCGGCCTCCCAGAGCCACACGATCATGTCGGTAAGCTGCTCACCGTTGACCGTGAGCACGCGCATGCCCGGCTCGATACCCACATCCCACGCGGGCGATTCGGGACGCACGTTCTTGACGAGCGCGCCCTCACCCGGCTCGGGGTCGCGGCTGCGCCCGTAATCGGCCACCTCGGCGGCGTATGCGGGTACGGTCTGGTCCATGGTTAGCGGCAAAGCTCCTTGATGCGCGTGACGGCGCGTTCGATGTGTTCTTGCGGGGTGGAGGCTCCGGCGGTGATGCCGATGTGGTGAGCGTCGGCAAACCACGCGGCCTGGAGCTCGGAAGCTTCCTCGATGTGATGCGTGCGCTCGCAGGCGTCTGCGCAAATCTGCGCCAGGCGGCGGGTGTTGCCCGAGTTCTTGCCGCCCACGATGACCATGCAGTCGCAGCGGTTGGCAAGTGTGGCTGCTGCCTGTTGACGCTCACTCGTGGCGGCGCAGATGGTGTTGATCACGCGCAGCTCCTGCACGCGCGGGGTGATAGCAGCCACGACCTCGGCGAGGTTCTGCGCAGTCTGGGTGGTTTGCACGACGAGGCCTACCTTGCCCTTGAGCGACAAGGCGGTGGCGTCGGCGGCACAGCTCACGACCTGTGCATCATTGCCGGCGTGGCCCAAGATGCCCTCAACCTCGGGATGGCCCGGCTCGCCTACGACTACCACGCGGTAGCCCTCGCGTACCAGGCGCTCGGCGGCCACATGGACCTTCTTCACGTAGGGACAGGTGGCGTCGACCACGGTAAGGCCGCGCTCGCGGGCAGCATCGATCACTTGCGGCACCACGCCGTGGGCGCGGATGATCACGGTACCGGTTGCGGCGCTATCCAGGTTCTCAGCCAGGCTAACGCCTGCCTCAGCGAGCTCGCGCACCACGATAGGGTTATGGATGAGCGGACCCAAGGTATGGACCTGAGTGCACTCCCCTGCCTGCGGCGCAGCGGCCAGCGCCATATCGAGCGCACGCTGTACGCCGTAGCAAGTGCCGGCGTGGGCGGCGATCTCGATGGTAGGCGCGGTGGCTTGGTCGGACGCGGTCACGGCAGTGTTCGTCACGTTCTCGCTCATGGCTAGAACCTGCCCGGATGCTCGGCGCACAGCTCGTCTCGCATGGCGTAGACGCGGTTCATGGCCTCGGACTCAAACCAGGCCAGGCGCTCCGTACGCTTAAGCCCGGCCGGCGCGTCCGAAAGCGAGACGGCCTTGCCGGCACGAATCCAGCACTTCTTGGGACGCATGAGCTTTTTGCCCGCGGGCGTGATGTCGGACCAGCCACAGATGGCAAGTGGGTTGACGGGCGCCTTGCCCATCTGAGCGATGAGCGCAAAACCGCCATGGACCTCGGGCTTGATCTCGCGCGAGCGGATGCGCGTGCCCTCGGGGAAGATCAGGACGTCCTCGCCGCGCTGCAGCGCATGCTGGGCGGCGCGCAGGCACTTCATGTCGGCGGTGCCGCGCTCCACGGGAATGCCGCCCACGCGGCTAAAGGCCCAGCGTACGATCTTGCTCTTGGCGAACTCGGACTTAAAGATGGGGCGGATGCGGCGCCCGCCAAAGAACAGCGCCGTCTCCACGGCCAAGAGCTCGGCCATCGAGGTGTGGTTGCAGATGACCACGCTGCCGCGTCCGTCCTGGCGCTCAAACAGCAGGTCAGCGTCCTCGACCTTCCAGCGCCACATGAGCTTGGAGAAGGCCCACAGGATGGCCATGACCACGACGACGGTGCCGCGGATGAGCGCCGGGAACTCGGCATAGGGGGCGTTGTAATAATCCTCGGGCGTCTGCTTAAACAGGCGCATGGGCTACCTCCTTTGGTTGATGAGGTCCTCGATAATGCGGACGACCTCGTCGATGGTATGGGCGGTGGAGTCAACGTGCACGGCGTCCTCGGCGGGCACGAGCGGCGCGACCTCGCGGCTGCTGTCAAGCTTGTCGCGCTGCTTAAGGGCGTCGAGAGTCTCGTCGACCTCGGCCTCGAGCTGCTCGGCAGTAAGCGGCTGGGCGTCGTTTTGGTGACGCTGCAGCACGCGGCGGCGGGCGCGCTCGCGCGGGTCAGCGGTCAGGAAGACCTTTACTTGCGCGTTGGGGAATACGACGGTACCGATGTCGCGACCCTCGGCCACGATATCGCGGTCCTCGGCGGCGCGGCGCTGGTGAATGAGCATGGCGGCGCGCACGCCCGGGTAGGCCGAGACCTTGGATACGTTGGCGTCGACCTGCGGGGTACGGATGGCGGCCGAAGCGTCCTGGCCGTCAATGGTCAGGCGCGTGTCCTCGCCGGTGCCGTTGGTAAAGCGAATCTCGATCTGCTCGGCGAGGGCGTCGATGGCCGCCTCGTCGTCCAGGTCGATGCCGCGGTCGAGCGCGGCGAACGTGACGGCGCGATACATGGCGCCCGTGTCGAGCTTGTTAAAGCCCAGCTGGCGGGCGATCTCCTTGGCGATGGTGGATTTGCCGGAACCGGCGGGGCCGTCGATGGCGACGATCATGCAATGCTTCCTTTCGATGGTTGACGTGCTGGTATGGTTCGTGGGCGCTGGGGCACGGCGGGTTGCCTAGCCCGTGTAGCGCTCGCGGTAGGTGTTGCGCTTGGGTGCGGAGCCGTGGCTGCCGTGGTGACGCGTGCGGCTGGCGGGCGTGTCTTGGGGCTTGCCGCCGTTGCGCTTGGCGCTCGCCTGCTTGGGCGGGATGCCGCCGCTTTTGAGGATCTGCACCTCGCGGTCGGTGAGCTCGCGCCACGAGCCCTTGGCCACGTCCTTGAGCTCCAGGCCGGCAAAGTTGCAGCGGTGCAGACGAATCACCGGGTGGTGGATCTTGCTTAGCATGCGCTTGACCTGATTTTTGCGGCCCTCGCGGATAATGACCTCCACGGCTGTGGTGCCGCGCTTCACACCTTGCGGTGCCACGGCCTCGGCCTCGCGTGCGGTGATGACGCGGCAGATTGCCGGCTGGCACAGGCCGTCGTCGAGCTCGATGCCACGGCGGAGCGGGTCTAGATCGCGGTCGGTCAGCTGCCCGTCCACGAGTGCCTGGTAGGTCTTGTAGACGTGCTTGCTGGGGTGCAGCAGATCCTGCGACAGGTCGCCGTCGGTAGTAAAGAGCAAAAGGCCCGTGGTGTCGCGGTCCAGGCGGCCCACCGGGAAGAGCCCCGGAAAGCGGTCGCGGGGGACCAGGTCGGCCACGCAAGCACGCTCCTGCGGGTCGCTCATGGTGGTGAGGTAGCCGGTCGGCTTGTAGAGCATCAAGTACACGGCGCCCTGGTTGAGCTTGACGGGCATGCCGTCGACCTCGATATGGTCGCGGTCGACATCGACCTTGGTGCCCAGCTCGGTCGCGACCTGGCCGTTGACGGTCACGCGGCCGGCAGTCATCAGGTCTTCCGACCCGCGGCGGCTCGCCACGCCCGCGCGCGCCAAAAAGCGCTGCAGGCGCATGGTGTGCGGATAGACGGGCTGGGCGTCGGACTCGTGCGTATCCGCGTTGGGTACCGCAGCGCCGGCGCGCGTCTCCCCTACTTCGTTAGTCCTCGTCATGCATAACCTCCGAGGTCTCGTCGACGACCAGGGTTTCCAAGTCCTCGACCACCTCAACATCTTCAACATCGGTATCGAGCAGTTCGCGCTCTTCGTCCAGGTCCTCGGCCTGCTCCTCGAGCGTGGACTGAATGCTGCGGCCACTCAGACGCTCGCGGATAAACTGACGCGACTGCTCGTCGGGGGCAAACTGCTCCAGGTCGGGCAGGTCGCGGGCGGAGCGCAGACCGAACTTTTCCAAGAAGGCGTTGGTCGTGCCGTAGATGATGGCCTGACCGCGCTGGGGGTCGCGGCCGAGCTCGCGCACCAGACCTTTGTCCACGAGCGACGCGATGACGCCGTCGGAATTGACGCCGCGGATGCCCTTGACCACCTCGCGCGTCACGGGCTGGTGGTATGCGATGACTGCCAGTGTTTCGAGCGCGGCCTGCGACAGCTTTTGCGTGTCCCAGCTCAGCACATAGGCCTCGACCACGTCGTGGTAGGCGGGGTGCGTAAACAGGCGCCAGCCGCCGGCGACCTCACGCAGCTGAAAGCCACGGTTGGCCTCCTCGTACTCAACCTTGAGCTCGGCGAGCAGCGATGCGCACTCGCCGGGGGCGATATCCAGCGCACCTGCCAGCGCGGGCGCGCTCACCGGGTCGCTCGACACCAGCAGCAGCGCCTCGAGGGCGCCTTTGAGGCTGTTTGCCTCCAGCGTGGAAAGGGTTGACATGGTTGCAGCTCCTATTCGGTGAGCTCGGGGCCCTCGCCAGGCACGTATGCCTCGGCGCCCTCGACGCGGTTGATTTGAATGGTTCCAAAGATCTCGTCCTGGCTCAGCGTGAGCGAGCCACGCTTGGCGAGCTCCAGCATGGCCAAAAAGGTGACGACGAGTTGCTCGGTCGTGGCGTCGCCGTCCAACAGCTCGCGGAAGGTGCAGGTCTGGTGCGCCATGGTAAAGCGGTCGACTGAGGCCACGGTCAGGTCGAGCGGCACGCGATGCGGTGCCACGTGCTCGGCCTCCAGCAAGAAGGTCTGTCGCTTGCCGTCCAGGTCGGCACAGATGACGGCCAGACCGCGCAGGGTGATGCCGGCCAGGTAGTCGGGCATGAGGCCCAAAAACTCGGGGTCGGGGCCGGCCATGCGCGGATGCATGCGGCTTTCGGCCTGCATGCGGGCACCGAGGGCCGCAGCCGCGCCCTTAAACTGCTTGTAAGCGATCAGGCGCTGAATCAGGACCTCGCGCAGGGCATCGCCGTCGAGCGCGCTGAGTTCCTCGAGGTCTTCGTCGAACTCGTCATCGTCGTCATCTACTTTGCGCGGGGCCTCCTGCGGCACCAGCGAGGCAGCCTTGATGTCCAAAAGGGTTGCCGCGACTAGCAAAAAGTCGCTCGCCACGTCCAGGTCCAGCGCCTCGATGCGTTCGGCCTCGGCAAGGTACTGCTCGGCCACCTCGCTGATGGAGATAGCGCCGATATCTACTTTTTGGCGGGTTACCAGCTGCAGCAGCAGGTCGAACGGTCCGCTGTAGACCTGCGTCGACACGCGATACGACATCTTCGACCTCCTTTGACGGCGCCTTCGCGGCGCGGTTTGGGTGCATATTACGACCGTTTTGCACGATCGACCTGTAAGTTTACCTTAGATGCCGGCGATTGCGAAGTTGAGCAGCTGCTCAGCAAGCGGATACACGGTAACGTCGAAATAGCGGCCGATCACATCAATGCCAGTCCACATGGGCAGCAGATACAGCACGATGATGAGGATGGGCATGGCGTATTGCTGCAGGTGGTAGTAGTTGTTGAGCGCCTTGCCTTTGAGGAGCGGCACGATGATCGACGAGCCATCGAGCGGCGGGATCGGGACGAGGTTAAAGAACGCGAGCGACAGGTTGACTACGATAAACGTGGCGCCGAAGTTCATGATCTGTGACGCCAGGGCAAAGGACATGTTGGTATAGAGGCTGCCATATGCCGCGTGCATGAGGGCGGCAGCGAGGCACGCGAGCGAGATGTTCGATGCGGGGCCGGCTACGCTCACCAGGACCTCGTCGCGCTTGGGGTGCTTGAGGTTGTTGAGGTAGACGGGCACGGGTTTGGCGAAGGCGAACACTGGGCCGCCGGCCGCGAGCATGAGCAGCGGCAGGATGATGGTGCCAAACGGGTCGATATGGTTAAGCGGGTTGAGCGACACGCGGCCGCGCGAACGGGCCGTCTTGTCGCCGAGCGCCCAGGCCGCGGCGGCGTGTGCGCTCTCGTGGATCACGATGCCCACGATGACGGCGACGGCGCTGGCGAGCAGGTTCATGAGGTAGCTGCTGGACATGGCGCTCCCCTAGCGGACGCGACGCGAGGCGCGCGTGAGCAGGTAGTCGGCCACAAACAGGATGACGGCCACGATGGCGTAATCCAAGCGGAACACGCCGCCAAAGGGCGATGTGATGACGCCGTAGCCGGCGATGGCGCTCGGC
The DNA here is from genome assembly GCA_902835305.1 of Coriobacteriaceae bacterium. Classification (GTDB taxonomy): domain Bacteria; phylum Actinomycetota; class Coriobacteriia; order Coriobacteriales; family Coriobacteriaceae; genus Collinsella. The sequence goes on along the minus strand of CADFMD010000006.1, from coordinate 122,342 downwards.
AGTGCGCGCGAAAGCTCGACGACAAAGCCCACAATCTGCAGCTTGGCGGTCAGGCCGCTAAGGCACAGCAGCACGGTCATCGCGCTCATAAAGATGCCGCAGATGCGACAGGCGATGGCGATGATGCTCATCGCCACGGCAGCGGCCTTACGAGAGTTCACGCGCGGTCTCCTCTTCGATCTGGGCGGAAAGCTCCAGCCATTCGTCCTCGAGCTTGGGTAGCTCTTGCTTAAGGCCGTTATATTCCCCCAGCGCGGCGTTGAACTTATCCTGATCGGCATAAAGTTCTTCGCTCGCCATCAATTCCATAAGCTCGTCATAGCGGGCGCGCTTTTTGTCGAGCTCCGTCTCGATCTTCTTGAGCTGGTTACGCACGCCCTTGAGCTTTTTGTTGAGCGCAGCGCGGGCTTGGGCCTCGGCGCGCTTTTGCTCCTTGGTCTTTTTGCCCTCGGCAGGCTTGGGAGCCGGGGCGGGACTGTTGGCTTGGGCGGCGTTGGCGGGCTTGGCCGTGGCAGGCGCGCTTTCCGTGGACGCCTCAGCGGCGGCGCGGGCTGCAAGGTCCTCGCGCTTGTAGAGGTAGTAGTCGTAGTCGCCGTCGTAGACCGTGACTTGGCCGTCGCGGATGTCGATGACGCGGTTGGCCACGGCGCGTACCAGGTGCTCGTCGTGACTGATTAGCACGATGGTGCCGGGGAAGTTTTGCAGGGCGTTCTCGAGCATGTCCACCGAGTCGATGTCCAGGTGGTTGGTGGGCTCGTCCAGGCACAGGAGCGCCTCGGGGGCCACGAGCATCTTCGCCAGGGCCAGACGCGCCTTTTCGCCTCCGGAGAGGACGCGTACCTGCTTTTCGATGGAATCGTTGTCGCTAAACAGGAAGGCGCCTAGCAAGCTGCGCTGCTGCGGCACGGTCCACTTGGGCGTGACGGTGTCGATCTCTTGCAGGACGGTGTTGGACTCGGTCATGCCCTCGAGCGCGTGCTGGGCGTAATAGGCCACGCCCACGTTGGTGCCCAGATCGCGGGTGCCGGTGGTGGGCGGCTCCAGGCCGGCGAGGATCTTCATGAGGGTGGACTTGCCGGCGCCGTTGGGGCCGACGAGTGCCACGTGCTCGCCGCGGTAGAGCTTGAGGTCGATGTCGCTGTAGATGTGTTTGTTGCCGTAGGACTTGGAGACGCCCTCCAGGCCCACGACCATATCGCCGGAGCGCGGCGGGTCGGGGAACTTAAAGTCGATGTGCTTGTGGCCCTCGGGCAGGATGACGAGCTCCTTTTTGATCTGCTCGATCTTGCGGATGCGCTCCTGCGCCTGGGCGGCCTTGGTGGGCTTATAGCGGAACTTGTCTACGAAGACCTGCATGTGGGCGATGTCGCGCTCCTGGGCGGCGCGCTTGGCGCGCATCTGCTCCAGGTTGTCCTCGCGCTGCTTGAGGTAGCTGCTGTAGTTGCCGGTGTAGGTGGTCACGCGGCGGTTCTCGAGGGCGGCGACGTGGTCGACGCAAGCGTCCATGAAGGCGCGGTCGTGGCTGACGATGAGGACTGCGCCGTCGTAGTTGGCGATAAAGCCGCGCAGCCACTGGACGCTTTCGAGGTCCAGGTGGTTGGTGGGCTCGTCCAGAAGCAGCAGGTCGGGGTGGCGCAGGAAGAGCTTGGCGAGCGCGATGCGCATCTGCCAGCCGCCCGAGAACTCGGAGCACGGGCGCTCAAAGTCGGTGACCTTAAAGCCTAGGCCGGACAGGATCTTGCGGGCGTTACTCTCGAGCTCGTAGCCGCCCAAGTGCTCAAAGCGGTCCTGGACCTGGCCGTACTCGTTAAGGAGTGCGTCGACGTCCTTGCCCTGCTCGGAGAGCTCGGTGATTTGGGCCTGCAGCTCGTTGGCGCGCTCGCCCATGCGACGTATTTCCTTGGCCGCCGCCATGACCTCGGCGAGAATGGTGGTGTCCTTTTGCTCCAGGTTGGTTTCTTGCTCGAGGTAGCCCACCTGGCAATCCTTGGCGTACTGGACCTGGCCGGCGTCGGGGCTGTCGATGCCCATGATGATCTTGAGCATGGTGGTTTTGCCGGCGCCGTTGGGTCCCACGAGCGCGAAGCGCTCGCCGGGGTTGATCTGGAAGGACGCGCCGCTAAAGAGGACGCGCGCGCCGAAGCTTTTTTCGATCTTGTCGACCAGGAGGATCATGGTGCCGCCTTTGACCTTGTGTGCCTATATGAAAAAAGGCCCCAACTTGCGTTGGGGCCTCATTCAATGCTCGGGTGGAGACGAGGGGGATCGAACCCCTGACCTCTTGACTGCCAGTCAAGCGCTCTCCCAGCTGAGCTACGCCCCCGTGCGAAGAAGTACTATACGGGAACACCGGCGACGATGCAAGGACATTTTTGGAAAAACTTTCCGGGGGCGCGGGCGCCGGAGTCCCGCGGGGTCGCGACGGCGGAGACCAGCGCCCGCGGGGCCGATGCGGGCGCGCGTCCAGGGCGTCTGGGCCCCTCGATGCCCGAGTAAGCCCGCGGGGCGCGCCCCGCGGGCGGGCGGCGCTGCCGCCGCCCGCCTATCAGGCTCCACTCCGGTCGCCCCCGGGATCCCCGCCACGAAACCGGCCCATCTACTACGTTTGGCCGGCATCCCCCGACCATGGCGTCTCGGGCAAGAATAAAACCGCAGGTAGACGGCCTGCGGTTTTCGCGAAAAACGGGGTATGGTCGAGGGGTCGGGGTTAAACGTAGTAGATGGGCCGGTTTCGTGGCGGCGGCATCGCAGGCGGCCGACCGAGGGCGCCCGGAAGTGAGCAAACAGGCTATTTGCAAGTGAAAACTAATGCCATGAAAAAGAAAACAGGCCAGACATATTGCCTCACCTGTTGAAAAACCTGGTGGGCCCTCCGGGATTCGAACCCAGAACCCAGGGATTATGAGTCCCCTGCGCTAACCGTTGCGCCAAGAGCCCTTATAAAGTGGCACTTGCAGTTGGGGTGGCAGAACAGCCTCCAACGCTTTGAACCACGTCGTGAAATACTACCATGCACGCGGCACCCGTTCAACGCACGATCTTGTCGACCAGGAGGATCATGGTGCCGCCTTTGACCTTGTGTGCCTATATGAAAAAAGGCCCCAACTTGCGTTGGGGCCTCATTCAATGCTCGGGTGGAGACGAGGGGGATCGAACCCCTGACCTCTTGACTGCCAGTCAAGCGCTCTCCCAGCTGAGCTACGCCCCCGTGCGAAGAAGTACTATACGGGAACTCGGACGGCGATGCAAGGACATTTTTGGAAAAACTTTCCGGCGGCATCGCGGGCAGCCGACCGAGGGCGCCCGGAAGTGAGCAAGGCACCCGTCTAACGACCGATTTCCAGCCAGTTGCATAGTACGTTGGCTCGCAACTCCATTTCCGTCGTCTTTTGCGCCTTAGTTTTGCACCTATAGCGTAATTCCAAGCGCGAGCAAAGACTTCTCACGATCGCATCAAGCTGCTCGGCATCGTTAAGCATGTCGTGCGTAACCAGGAAGACGTCGTACCCCATACTTTGCAACGCCGTTATTCGTTTGGCATCGTGGTCGAGCACGGCGCCTGATCCGTGGATGACCTCTCCCTGAATCTCCACGATGCCTGCCTTCATTATGGTTGGATTCACGATCACGATATCCCCGTAGCAGACTTTTTGCCCTGCAATGCTCTGCGCCGATGCGGTAAGCGGCGTAAGGTCGTTAACATAAACGTTACGAAAGCCGGCACCGCCGCGAGAGCGAGGAAGCGATAGCAATAAAATTGCTGCAACTTCAAGCGGAGAAGCTGCTATACCTGTCACCAGCTGAGCGGCGTTGTAAAACTTCGTACCCCACTTTCGTCTTTTCATCTTACTGGCGTACTCATGAAGCTCGTGTAATTCGATGAGCGGCTTCCTCATCCAGAGCGAAGTGCCCTTTAGCCTTGTGACCTCCTTCGTCTTCTTTTGTCCGTTGGGCCCCTTCGTATTTACCTGTTCTTTGGCATTTATGCGCGCATAAACGCGTTTCCATTGTGGTTCGTCTTGGCTTTCATCGAGGTCAAAGAGGGATTCGGTGGTTGCATTCTCGGCAGCCTTATTGGCTTTGTCTAGTTCCGCTTCTACTGCTACCGTGGGCTCAAAGACTGAGAACCATCCGCAAAATTCGTACATGGCAAGGACAAGATCGGTTGGAGACACAAAGCGCGCCATGGTAAATAGCGTCGCAAGTGGATTGGTAACCCTAAAGCTCATCGCGGTTTCCAGCGTGCTATCCACTCCCGAAGCATCATCACAGTGGATTGTTGTCCGTAATCCCGAATGGTAGTTAACGCCACCGCGCACTGTGGTGGTAATAATCGGGGTCTTGAGGATATCGGTTGCGAAAGGGGCTTGGGCTAGAGCTCGCCAGCCGTCTTCTGGGCTTGGCAGTCTTGGGTAGAGGTCGCGGACCTGCGGTGGGCAGCGCCAGTAGCGGAATGCGGTGTTTGCGCAGACGATTTCGTCCATATGGGCCTCCCCTAGCTTTGGCTGCGTGCCGTTATGTTTGCAGGTAGACCGATTATCAATGGCGGCATCATGCGGGTAAGTACCGGAAGCTGACCAAATGCCGACAAATAGCTTGACGCATTTCGCCTAAAGATCGCCGTGCGGCACAAATCTGCTGGCAGGCGTTCTGGGGTCGTGGTCCCTATCTCCACATTTGTGCGTGAATCCCATGGCAAATTCAATGAAAGGTCGCATGAGCTTTATGCAAAACGCGCGATGACGTCAGCACATGAGAGATCAGCTAGAAACGCGTTTAAATTTTTCGATTCGATTTTGGTGTCACCCTTGGTGTCAAAAAGAAAAAAGGCCAGAGACTTAACATCTCTGACCTGCGCTTTTGATGGTGGGCGATACAAGATTCGAACTTGTGACCCCATCCGTGTGAAGGATATGCTCTACCCCTGAGCCAATCGCCCGTCGCCTTTCGGCAAAAGAGATACTATCATAGCCGTACGTGGTTTACCAAGAACTTTTTGCCCTCGATTTTAAATTCGTGAGTGCTAGCCAAGCCAAAGCAACCAAAGCAATGGGTAAAACAGCAGCTAAACCACCCTTTATCGCTTTATCCACGAGGTCTCGGGGCGGCAAATGAGTCGAGCGTTGTTGTAGGCCATGTCGAGTGTGAGGCAGGTGCGTGCTGCGTAGAAACCGTCCTCGCGCTGGATGGTCAGCGCCAGTTCGGGCTTGTCGCCGGTCAGGCACAGCGGCAGCAGCAGCTGGATTCGACCGCCGTAGAACTGCGGCACGGCGAGCGTGTAGTTGGCTGCGGCGCGGCGGGCGGCCTCGACGACAGCTCCCTCAAAGGCGCGGCGCAGCAGCAGCGAGTTGCCCTCCCCCATCAGGCTGGCGGGAATACGCGTAAGGTTTTCCTCGTCGCCCAGAATGTGGTCGATTTTGGAGCGGATGGGCAGGCGGTAGTCAAAGACCAGCTCGGAGGGGTCCTCGGCAAAGCGCACGCGGCACGGCAGGTACTCAAACGAGACCAGCATGGGGTCGCTTTCCTTAAAGAAGCCCTTCAAAAACCAGCGCTGGCGCGCGTCGGGCTTGGTGTTGGGCTCAAACAGGCCGTAGATGGTCTCGTAGCGGCGCGTGTACAAGCCGGTATTGAACAGGCAGCGGTCGTCGTCGAACACCAGCGGCAGGTTGGACGGCGCGGTCTGGTTTACGTCGCGCTCGGTCAGGAACACCGCGCGGCTAAACGAAAACGACAGGTAGTTTTTGAGGATGCGATTGCCGGGACCCCAGTCCTCGGGGTCGGCGAGGTCGACCAAGCGGTCGTAGCAGGGCTCGGGGCAAAACGCGAAGTCGTACACATTGCTGCACAGAGTGCTGGGGATCTCCATGTGGTGTCCAATCAATTCATTAATCGGCGTGCGGATGCTTAGATTCTATACGAGCGACAGATCGCCCGTGCCCGCAACGAATCCGCAGCGCAGCTCTTCGGCTAGCTCGCTGTTCGTGCGGCGACTGGAAACGAGGTCCTGGATCCAGGCGTAGTACTGGTTGTCCTTTGGTTCGGGGCTGTCAGACAGCACGACCGGAGTGCCTGCGAACCTTAAGACGGACAACGCAAAGACAAGGCTGGTTCGTTTGTTACCGTCTTCAAAGATGTGGTCCTTGACCATGTGCTCGGCCACGTAGGTGACCTGGTCAAAGATGTCTGCGAAGCGATCGGCCGGCGATTGACCGAATATCGTACAGAATGCACCCGCAAGCACGGACTCGACGCGTCCAAGCTCAAGCGCGGCCCGGTCGCCTGTGGCGTCGGTTGTATAGCAGCGCCCGACCGTCATCAGCGTACTGTGCAGGCGCATCACGGCCGCGGCCATATCTTCGAGCGAACCGGCATCATCGAGCACGAGCGGCGCGAACGGATGCGCTCCCGGCTTCGTGTCCGCCATCATGAGTTCTCCAAGAGCCTGAGCGCGTTGGGCATGTTCGAAATGGTCAGCCGAATAGCTTCGTCGATTGACGTGGTGCCGCCGAGCAAAATCGGTGATGCTGTATTTGCCACGTGCGAAGTTGAATGATCTTCTTGAGCAACGCAATCAGCGCCGTCATCTTGTTGAACATGGCTCCAAGGCATGTCTGACTCCTCTATAGCTTTACAGACGAAATAGCCTGCGAGTCGTACTCCAGAGCAATCGGTTGCCAGACGAGGTCTTCGATGGTGCAGTTTAGGGTGTCTGCAAGCGCCAATGCCGAGGAAACCGAGGCGCGGCGTAGGTCGAGCTGGTTCTGCTCGTAGAGTTGTATGGCGCGAAGCTTAACCCCCGATTGGGCGGCGAGCTGTTTTTGCGTTAGTCCGGCAGCCTTTCGTGCCGCCTTGAGGCCCTTTTTGTCCGCTTGGGCGTTGTTCCATTTTTCGATGACAATCTGGGCGAATTTATCTTCGGAGGCCTCGTGGAGCGGATGGTACGAGCCGATGATCCAATCGAGCGGAGCGACTTCGAGTAGCTTATTAAAGCCCAAGCTGCTCATCCATTGCGTATAGGCCATAACCCACCCCGCCCAATACTGAGGCGAACGGTCGAACGGATAGGTCTCCCTACATCTGACGGGGGTCAGTCCCGCATGGGCGATAATATCGCGCGCGAGCTCGTCGCCCGCCATGCCGCAGACGACGCGAGGCATACCGCGCTCAAACTGTTTCATCTCAAGAGCGTTCGACATGATCGCCGTCAACTCGGCTGGAGTCAGCCCTTGGTCACAGAGAGCAAAATCGACCGCCTCGCCCAGCGTTCTCATTGCATCCTCGAGATACATCTCACTGTAGGCGTAGGTCATCGCCCGTCATCCCCTCTCGAATGATATCGACGATACGTATTCCCTCAAACGGGTTTTCGGCAAGGAGCTCCCGATACTGCGCCCTTGCCGCTTCATCTCGTTCCTTGGCCAATGGACCATACAGAGCTTGCTGCGCACGTTCAAATCCAGCAAAACGAATGCTCTTAAACGCACGCTCGCTTTTGAGCACAATCTGCTCCCCCAGGTTACCGAGCCTCATAGATCGTCCAAGCTGATCGACGGTGATCGTATTGTTTACAAAAGCTCTGGCATAGCTAAAGTACGAGTCGTCTGCACGCCACCCCCTTATTACGTCGCAAGTGCTCGTCTGAGGTAGAAAGTGATCATGGAGATATTCGCACGCCCCCGCGGCAATGGCGGTATCTTTGCGAAAAGAACGATGCTCAACGAGCAACGCTATCCAATGCAGGACGCAATATTGCGGCGATAGCAAGTCGAGAACTTTGAGATCGGCTATATCGAGTTCATAGCGATTCGCAAAGCCATCGGCATCGCGCGAGCATGCCCATTCCCTTGCAAGGTCGAGGCTCTCTGTGCAATAGAATCCCTGTCCATAGTCGTTATGGATTTTCCCCAGGCCAAGCTGGGGAGTCTCAATGATTTTCTGAGAACCATGCCACAGTTCCACGCGAGTCTCCTAACAGGTATCGCTCTAGCGATAGTATAACATACTATCGCTAGAGCGATACCTGTATTCAAATAGCAAGAGGGTGTCTGGAACCGAGTTTGAGTTCAATACTTGCTTCTAAGGCTCGCCGAGTCCGGAAGTATGCGACAAAATTCAGACTTGCTGATCATGCCGGAGCACACTAACGCCTCGTCCTGCTTACAGAGCTTCATAGACACGCACCTCATCTTGCTCGATGCTTTTGCGGAATGCCGGGCGCATGTGCTCTGGTGGGTTGGTGACGATATCAACCTTTCGCCCAAGTTCCCTCTCGAGCTCATGGGTGAGTTCGTAAAGCGTGCCGAACGTCATGGTGTTGCCGCAGACTAGGCGCAAGTCAATATCGCTATCGGGCGTTTGCTCGCCTCGGGCAAACGAGCCAAATAAATAGGCTTCGCTGACGTCGTATTGAGCCAGCACGCGGGAGGCGACGGTGGATATGTCGGAAGGCGAAATCATGGGATATTTTCCGTTCAACAGTAGAGCGTCAGGGGGCCAGCGCCGAAACCGCCGGTCCGGCTTTTTGGCGTTCGGCGAGCTCGAAGATAAACGGGGCGTTTGATCTAATAAATTCTGTCAAGAAATTGAGGTCATCAGCAGTAAATCCTTCGACGTTGGACCATTTGACCGCAGGCAAGAAGCATTCCGCATGGTCAGAGCCAAGGTCAACCGGACGCTCGACGGCTACGCGAACGGTACCGTCATCTCTTGTCTCTGAGTAAGCAAACTGAGTGCCGTCATCTAGCTGAACATAGCTCCAAAGCATTGCTACCTCGTTTACAACTTTTTGAGTTAAAAGCCTGCCCCTAACGCGGGATGAATCGCACTAGTTACCCGATCCAAATACGTCATCTACAAGATCAGGCAAGTCTGTCCATACTTGATAGGCGGCAACGTTGTCCGGATTCATTTCTCTTGCACGACGTTTATCATCCGTATTGTGCTTTGCGGCATTGGTCAAAGCCTGGCCCTTGTTGCCGTCAATCATTTCGAGATTTACCGACTTGAACTTTGACGCGGAGGACCTGTTGGGGTCAGTAGATTTTAGAACGCCAAGGTCGCGCGCTCTTTTCTCACATTGTGGCGTCGATGCAAAAGTTTCCGGGCATGGTGAGATATGATCGATAAGCCATACTTCAAAACATGGATTAGAGATTGCGAGCCTAACTCCCTTTGTCTTTGCTTCTCGTTCTGCTGCGGCTAGGTTTCTGAACTCATCTGAATCGACCACGATCCATGCGGAACTCAATGCTTCGATTTCGCCTGCTTTAACGGCCTTTTTATCTGAATCGAGCTCTCGCGAAAGCTGCTTGGCCACCTTCAAAGGGTCTCCGTCAATATGCAGATACAGCACGCTTCCGCGAACGTCCATTTCAGTAATAAGGAAGTTAAAATATTCGGTTTCGGTCACCTTTCCATTGGACACAATTAGGTGGCGCTTTCGCTTAGCTCTTGTCTGCTTTTTGCGGCCGCGAGCAAGCCCTCTCCTTTCTGCCTTAGCCATTTATGTCAGCGCCTTCCTTCATGAGTTGGGCCACAAGTTGATGAAAACTTGGGTTGGGCAGCGGCACATAGACACCGTTTAAGTAATTGCGCCCCAGATTCTCATTTGCACGAGGCGAATACTCCATCGCAGCAATTAATTGCGAAGCACCTTCAGAGTCCTTTTCCACAAACCAGACCTGGTCACGTTCAAGCACCTCTTCCATAGGGCTGGTTCGCGTCATCAAGGTGACATCATGGGTCGAGAAGATTAGCTGCGCGCCCTTTGGATTTGTGTCGGGATCGGCGAACAGTGAGACGAAGTCGCGCAGGAGCGTAGGATGAAGGCTCGAATCAAGCTCGTCAATTACTGTTGTGGCCCCACTGCTTAAAGAACGTAAGGCTACCGAGAAAAACGCCAGCGCAGCTTTTGTGCCCTCCGATTCATGGGCGGAGCCCAGCCAAAAGCCATCTCCCGAGCCTTTATGGTGGAAGAACAGGTCATAAGCGAACGACAATTTAAAGTCTTCTGCAATTTTATTACGTGCCTCTTCCGGAATCTCATCGAGTCCAATGAGTGAGTCTTTTAAACCCATGACGCCTTCCGATTGACGGACATCTATGCCGTCAATTCCGATATCAGCATATTTAATGAGCTGAGATAGCATCTGAGCTCGAGCGTCATCGTTGATAAACAGCTTTTTTATGGTGGCGAGTTCTGCTAGATAATGCGTTGCATCATAAAGATTGATGTCATTGGCAAGAGCTGTGAATGCGGGTTGAATTACATCACTTCCAGCCGCCGCTGCGGCAGATAAGAACAAAGAATTATTGCGCGTGATATCCCAAAGTTGTTTTTTTGCACCTGTAAAGGTACTACCAAATTTAATTGACTGTTCCCCGTTTATCGAAGAGCGGTCATAGAGAAGGGACGGCTGTTTTGATCGATACACAGTGAGGTTTTCATATGTAACCTCATTTTTGTTCACACCAAATGAAAACTCATACTTTAAGTTGCTAGCGATAAAATCTATCGAGAATTCTGTGTCACTTGATCGGGATTCCGAGTCAAGTAAAAAGGGGACGATGGGTATTTGAGAATTCGCATCGCCTGCCGCATAACCTGTACGAACAAAGTAAGAGACAAAGTAAAGAGCATTTAGGAAATTTGATTTGCCTGACGCGTTTGCGCCGTAAACCGCAGCCACTCGCACAGGCCCAAGTTCCTTTTTGCTCGAAATCGGTTCAAACGAGAACTGTTGAGCATCTCGAAAGCTCTGAAAGTTCTTAAATGAAAAATTGAGGATCATCTTCAGAATCCTTTTCAAAAAAGTTGATTCACCGCAGACATTCTTTAATAACAAGGAAAATTATATTGTTTTAAAACCATTATTTGTTAGTTTCGAACAAATATCTACTTTAAATTGAGATTCAAACTAAAGGTCTCAGCAAGTCTATACAACATAATGTCTGAAACTGATTTTCTACACTGCTTTTAAGAACAATTTTTAATGATGTCCGCACGCGGCTTTAGATTTCTTTTGTCCATCAGAGCTGTAAAACGAAAGGGACGAAATGTTGTTTTGCAAGGACGGGTCCAGTTGGCTGGATGTTATAGATGATGCAGGCGTTCTGGTTCGCCGCCTAGAAATACTTGAGAACCTTCTCCGAAAGTGCACCTTCGATATGCCGAGAACAGAATGCAAGTTCGTGGATGATACCGCTGAGGGATATGACGGAAGCGAAATGTTGCTGTTTTTCGATGAGTCTTTATTGGAGCTGATTGAAGGCTATAGAACTCAGATTGAGAAATACAAAGTTGCATCTAAAAGGGGCCAGACCGACTTTGGAACCAGCACAAGCTTAGGAAGAAAGAAATCGAGGATCCCCGCTATTCAAATTGATAAAGCAGCATAATAAATTTGAATTTGGGTAGGGCTGAAAGGTAACACGGAGGTCATACCTTAACCCTGTTTGCCCTCGTCATTCATTCACTTGTGACGAGGGCCTCGCACCTTCTATAAGAGCGCGAGTTGAATTATGTTTTACTTATAAGGGCGGAGGATCCGGCATGAGCAAGAACAAAAGCGACCAGAACGCGCACGAAGAGCAAGTGTTCAATGATGTTCTTAGGCTATCAATGGCCTCGGGTGGATACAAGAAGAAAGCTGCCTTGAAGGTGTGTGGATCTATTAACGCAGACAGCGAGTGCCCTGATATTGTTATTACCCGCGAAAATGGATCCATTGTTGGTTTGGAGCATTTTAGAATCGACCATAACATCAAACATGGTCGAAACGCTCAATCAAAATCTGCTGAGCTCACATCTGCGTTGAAAGCTGAGCGCGAAAAGCTAATGCCAAGGCTTGAAGCCGACGATGTTTTGCCGGAGGAATTGGCGAGCATCGTCGCAAACTATGTCTCGTTGGCAAAATATCATCAAAGCTGTGCATGCTGTGACGATCTGACGCGCTCTCTAGATGCCCGATTGTTTGGTGGAAAAACAGGTCATGCTCGCAAATTACCTAAATACCGCAATCACCTTACTGAACTTAGCGGTGGTGCTGGACGCATTGAATTGGGCTATTTAATTGAAATTCATTCAGATTTTCAGGGATTATTCATTCACGATGGAACAAGAGTGGCCCGCCTCGACAGTGGACAATGCCCACTTTATGCGGAAATTTACGATCTCCTTTTCAAGGCATCTTGCGAGGTCGATTGGATCCTAATAGGTTTTTACCCATGCCTGACTGACCAGATTGCGAATGCCGCCATCATAGATTGTCGTAACAATATGTTTAAGGAGAGCTGCCGCAGGCAGCGTCTTAAAAGAACGGAATATTTAGGTCTAGGTAAAACGGAACCCTTTCTCAAACAAAGCAGAGCCGGAGAAACAGAAATTGAGCTTTGCGCAGATAAGGTAAATATCACAATCGAAAACCCCGCTGAAGGGATTTGCCCTGAGCTTCTATTTGGCACCGCGATCATTGATGCTGCAAGAGCATTAAATCTTGATAGAAGCGGTGAACCGTATACAGCAACGATTTCTGTTCAATTGATTTACGAACTCGTGCGGATGAGGAGCAAGGGGATTCGAGGCATTGTGACAATTTACGATGTTATGCGGCTGGTTTTAGAAATTGAGTGGGCTGTATTAAAACAAGAGATTGACAGTTTTGGCGTACGGTACAACATTTCCGAAACACCAGACTTTTGCTTATAGACAATCCGGGATGTCACTAAGAAACCAGCTCATACAGCTCACCAATGAGTCCGGTTTAATATTTGCCCGCTTTAGCACCGTCGAATATTGCGAGGCAACTCTGATGGTCTTTCGCTTGGGCACCAGGGTCGACAAAGATCCTGGTGCCCTTTCGTTGCCTTCAGTCTAACCTGCGACATTATTGAATGCTTTTCTCATTCATGTGGACCTGGGTCGCATGTCACGACTCAGCCCATGATCACGTCCGTATGGCCTCTGCCTTCGATAATTGGGTGCCTATAGACAAACACGCAAATAGTTATACCTTGTGGATGTCTCTTTCTTCCAAAAGGCAGCTATCTTAATAGCGACATGCGGCAGCTAGAAGCAATGCACCAAGCAGGAAAAGCATCACGGACGCGGTGATCCAGTTGCTGTCGCCGGTCTTGGGGAGTGCCACAGTTGTCGCGGTGGCAGCCTTGGGCTTGGGGACTTTGGCGACCGTGGTCTTGGTTACTGTCGTAGTTGTCTTGGTTGTCGCGGCCGCGGGTTTCACCGTGGGATTTGCCGTGGGCCCTGTGGTGGGCTTTTCGGCAGCGGGGTTTGTGTCGGCGGGAGACTTGCTCGCGCTATCGCCAGGAACATCGCGCCCGTCGGTCTCCCCCGCCGGAGGCGTGGCGACATCGGGCTCAACCACCACATGCGGTGCTACCGCACCGGAGGCATCCACCACGCCACTAGCACCAAAAGCCCCACCGGCAGGCGTCACAAACCGTGCGGACACAAGCGAGCCGCCCGTGCACGCAACGCCGCCGTCGGCGCCGGTCGCATCAAGCCACGAGGCGTCGACGGAAAGACGACAGCCGGCCGCACCATCGCCGAGGTCCGCATCCTGCAGATACACACCGTAGACGCGCACGCCCGCCCCGTACCCGGTGCCCGCGGCAACGACGTGCCCGCCGCCGCGCACGGCCATGTCGCCTGCGATCACGCCGGCAACCGCCTCGTCCGTAATATCGGCCCCGTCCGCCCGGGCATCGACGGTGCAGCCGTCCACCACGAGCGCCTGCGAGACGTGGATCCCGCACTGCGAGCCCGTCGCCGTCAGGGTCCCGGTACCGCGAAGCGTCAGGTTGCCCCACACCTCCATGCCGCACAGCGTGATGTCCGCATCGGGCGCATGCAACTCCGTCACGGAGTTCTGCCCGGCAAGCGTCAGCACCAGGTCGCCCTCGGCGCCGATGGCCTCGCCCGCGTAGCCATTAAGCTCCAGGTGGTCGGCATCGGTCCAGACCCAGCCGGGGCCCGACACGCCCGGCTCGTAGTACGTCGCGCCCGCGATGATGAGGCTCTCCGCGCCAGCGGCATAAGAAGGCCCGCCCAGCAAAACGCATAGGCAGGCCATGGCAACAATCGGAATGTAATGACGGCTGGTGTGGGACTTGGCAGCAAACATACCTGCTCCGATCTTCGCAGGAGCCAATAGAATGTGCACCAGAAAATGCCCTGGTAGCAGCAATTAATAGTTTAGCGAGATCAATGCGGGAGCAAAGAGAAATCGTGTGGGCAATGTCCACAATTAGGTGTAAATCGTTTTGCCAGTCGGTGAAAGGAGGGATCAACGGATTAGATATCCATCTTATTAAAGTCGATGGAATATCCCATGGACTTGAGTTCTTTCAAGAGGCCGAACTCCCAACTGTCTGTTCCGGTATAAACGACGCCCTGTAGATCGGAGGGAATCTCGATACCTTTGTCAACAAGAATTGCAACGTTTTCCCTGCCAAGCCGACCAATAAAGTATCCGGCTTCAAATACAACATTTTGTCTAGCCCTGGGCTTTTCCGACTGTTCTGCCTGGGCTCTTCCTTCGTCGTCCGCCGTAAAAAGGCATACCGCTCCTGCTGCATCGCCTTCAATTTCCAGCTTTTCGATGATTGTCTTGCCCTGATTTGACTGCTCGTTTAGGACAACCGCCGTCAGGCCCTGCCTTTCGATGATTCTCGCGACCCTTTCTCTAAGCTCTCCGTTGTGACCATGAACGATAAATACCTTCGAATAATCTCCAACATTTGCAGTCGATCCGGTTTCCCCTTCGTCTGAAAACTCATCAAGGTATGTCTCCAGCACAGCTTTTGCACTGCGCAGGCCGTCCGCACAGGCTTCAACGAAAGCCGAGTCGGGCGTACCGGAGGTGAAGAAAGACAACGAGTAGCTGATTTTGTTAAAGCTTTTAAATTCGTAGCTGTCTTTTCCAAATCGCCTAATTAAAAGCCTGTCCGCCCTTGTCTTCCATGCTTTAAAGTCAGGCGAACTAGAGCTGATGTATTTCTTTGAAAGTTCGTCTGCTGTTTCGCACAACTGCTGCAAAATTTCAAAATCAGACATTAAGCCTTCTTTCTATAACCAATAACGGAGCTAAGAAGCATCTTATTCCAATGAGCGGCCAAATCTCTTTACTGTTTCCTCGGTGCCCCTATCGGAGATGGACTTGCCCAGTGCGAACTCAATAGCGTCCAGCAAAGCCATGACGCGAGCTTTGAAATAGGCATCAAAGTCATCATTAATGAACGCATCCCAGTCAATGAGATTCGATTCGATGACGGAGTTCACAGTGTTAGATGTCAGCTTTCTTAACGAATTTCGCTGAGTAGACGCTGGGGGCCGCGCCTCCAATTTCTGTGCCCGAATAGGAGTACGAGCACGTCGGTCAAGATGCATTCGGTGGTCAACATGGCGGGATCTATCTGCGAGCGGAAAACAAGCGGCGCTGCTAATGGTAGCGCCGCTCGCATCATCAAAGAAGAATCGTTATCGATTGTCTCTGGGACTTTTCGTTCAAAACCAGAGCATGTCGACTACTGCTTATCGAAGTACATCCACCCTACAGGCTGCATTAGATCGTAATAATCGACGGGCGTTTTGAAGCGAATCCTGCCCAAATAACCACGCTTTTCAGCAACCAACTGCATCTGTCTGCGTCACGGCAAACTCTTTGAATTGGCGTTGCGGCAAGTTTGTCTTAAGAAAATAAGGCTGTTAAGACAAACCCATTTTGACGTTTACGTAACGTCGACCATCGATCAAGCCGTATTATTCGGAGTTAGATTTATCGCCCCACGACGCTAAGCTGGTGACCATCCAGTGCCTTTTGATATCGATATAGACATCGCCAATCTGATTGTCCAAGCATTCATCGGACTCGTTACCTTGGGGGCCTTGATTGCCGCACTCTGGCAAAGTAACCAGAGCAAAAAGAACAGGGAGGACGACATCAAGCGGCATCAGCCATCCCGCATATCGGCATGGTACGAAGGGGATCGAAACCGAACTGATCAGCCCGAGGACAATCGGTTCGTCTGGCAATTCGTCGTGCTTCGAAACGAAAGCGAGTCCCCCGTCTACGACGTAATCGTCACCTGCGTCGGGATTAGCGGGGCCGGCCCCTCTTTCAAAGGTGAGGATAACCGCCCCGCTTATCCCAACCGCGTCTGCGTCGGCACGCTTCCTCCTGGAGCATGGTGCATATGGCTCCCGACGGAAGGGCACGGAATGGGAGTACGCACGGCACCCGAAACGGCTTTCACCGACGCAAGCGGAACTTCATGGGTTCGGCGGGGCAACGGAAGGCTCGAGGAGATCCCTATGGAGCCAACCTCGTTCTACAGGCTGCCCCTTCCCTTGACCTGGCACGGATGCAAGAAGCTGACCGAGTAACCCCTTGGCATCGTCGTTTCAGGCATTGGGTTTTCCGGACTGGGACGCGAACTTCCCCAGATGTTCCGGATAACGGGAAAGTCAGAACTATTCGGGTTTGCGAGGCGGGATCGAGAGAGCGACTCCGCCCTATTATTTCGATGCGTCCATGAATTGAAGTGAGATCGGCATCATCACCTCGAAGCACTTACATACAGATCCATATGGCAAAGGCAGCAATTCGCCACCTTGGTTGCAGCAGCGGAGGTTATTACTCAGGATACAAGCGGAAGTAGCCAAATAGGCGCTGGGCGCAACCGAGACGCAGCCAGAGAAGGGTGACATGAGAGTTGTTTCAGAGGATTGGGGTGATATGGATGAAGTTGACTGGTAAGTGCATCTCCAGGTTCAACGGATGGCTGATCAAGGCCGTCTTTAGGTTCACGTAGGGATCCGCTTTTGCTGACAAACAAACACGTGATTGATTTATGGCTTCCAGACGCTTAGCGTGTCTGGAAGCTCATTTATTTTATTGTCAGCAACCACGAAGCCAGCGCTGAACCTCGCCCTAGTAATTGCAACATAGAGCTTGGAGCGTGTCTGCGGCTTCAGATCCGTCGAGGCATCTTGCAACCAAGAGGCCATATCGGCAACTGGATAAATCAAAACATGGTCATATGTTCGGCCTTTTGCTTTGCCGAAGTTGCAGATCGATGAAGCGTTCGCGGTCTGAGTGGCGACGCTACGTCTCAAAATCACTGGATCCAAAAACTCGCAATACCTTTGCGCAAGTGACTCTGGAATGGCCCAAACTCCATTATGGGTTTCATTTGAGGCGGCGCGCAAAGATGCGGTTGGTGAAAACTCCGGATAAACCATGTTTGCGAATCGCCATTCTTGATTTGCTGCTTTTTCGTTATCTTGTCTATGCAATGCAACTGAAACGCATCGGTGTCTCATCTGCAAATACTCGTAGGGCGATAAATGATTATTTAGCCGATCCTTCTTCGAATCCGAAAAGCAAACCGTCCTCATTTGGTAAACAGCCCCGTTCGACGCATTCCAAGATTAGCGCTTGCAATAATTTTGCAGAATCGGAAACACAAGACCCAGAAGGTTGTTTTCCCTCATGAACGGCTTCTGACCTTGCTCTATATAGTTTCTTTATTTCTTGCTGTTTTTGCTTGCCTCCTCCAAGAAACAAAGCTGCGAGAGTACTGACACGAAAAACAAGTTCGCTCCGGACTCCAAACAATGACTCAATCCCAGCCCATATAATCGCCATTTGAACTGAAGGTCGAAGCGATTGCTTGTAGCTCCACAAGGAATTCACCGCGGTCTCAAATCGCGTGTTTTTATCAAACAGTTCCCATGCGTCCCGATAATGCTGTCTTATCCACTGCTTCTCTGAATCGTTGATCACTTTCAATTTTCTTGGAATGAACAACCTTGTAGAAAGAACAACATTGATTGCCGAGTATGGCGAAAAATCTTCTGTCCGCGAATCGCTCTGAACATGCCAATACAATTCGCAATTCAAAAGCGCGGACAATAGAACTATTGCAGATTGGGCATTCCAAACTCGAACTGCAAGCTCTTTGCCCTCTCCAACAACGCGCAACTGAGCTGTAGTTTTCCTAAGGACGGCAATCAAGACACCTAAATCGGTCTCATCTCCGCCGCCATATTTCATCACAGAATTTATCATGTCGTCCGGCGAGGCCTTGCACGTGGCCGGCAATAGAGAGAGGTGTTGCGTAAGCGGCAGCTCTTCGTCTATGGTTAATCCCATTAGGTATAGATATGAAGCAGCAGCCGATTCATTTACAACAATCATCATCTTCGCCCCCCTGCCATAGCGCTCTATACCTAATCCATCCGAACAGCGCCAAACTGAGAGACGTCGATTTCGCCCTACATGAGTTTGGGAAGCAATGCGTCACGCAGTTCGCCAAGAGCCTACGACTTGAGTATATTAGCCTATATGAGCTCAAGAATACCATTGAGCGTCGAAGTCGTTCTTTCTATTGCACAAGCTGGAGCAAACGGGACGTTCATCGACTTAATGTTTTTTAATGCAAGCTTGGTCTGAACGGCACCAACAGTTCCAAGCCTAATAGCTTCCATGCCCATTGAGCTACGAAGAAAGAAATACGACCACGCCGCAAAGTCGCCTTTAAACGAAGTAAGTTTGTTGCAATTCTCTGTGAGGTTTGCCTCATCGAGCGTTTTCCGATATACGCCGTAAGGCCAATCGTTCCGACAACGGAAACAATTAGATCGCCAGTGTTGACAACGTAGCGCGAAATATTAGATCGTGTTTCATCGTCGATATATAGCATTTCCGAAGTGAGTAAGAGAACAGAAGCGTTGTTTAAGTCGCGGACTCGAATATATGGATGAGAGTTTGCCTCTGCAATTAGCTCTGAACCTTTAGGGAGCCTCTAACCGCCCTTGACTTCGCAGAATGACTCGACTGAACGGTAATGATTTTCTCGCTTGTTCTCTTCAATTGTTTGAGCAAAAAGGGCTTCTCCGAGTTCAGCTAAATAATCATTTACCGGAACATAGGCCTGCACTTCAGAATTGTTTCCATCGAACCAAGGGGAAAGGAGCCCCCGGTGGAAGCGATGATCAATATGGTTCTAACACAGATGTAGCCGGTTCTAGACTATCTGCAGATAAAGCAATCTTAAAAGCAGTGCTCGAAAGCACTATGTGTAGCCATGCCGAAAGCAGCGTGCCCAGCAACTCGAGTCTACTCGGTCTCTTCCTTACCGACAAGGAAGTCGAGGGGTGCTCTCCGAGAACAATCGCGTACTACGAAAGCACCCTCAAACCATATGAGGCATGGATGGAAGAGAAGACGATGCTGAGCGAAGACGGCCGAATCGTCAGGGTGGACAACCCATGGTGTTCGTTCTACATCGACACCGAGCTGGCACCTGCGCTAGACGAGAGCAGGTGCGGGAAATGGATGTTCTACTTCAACGATATCGAGTTCGCGGAGGAAGTCTGCCGCAAGGCGGCCCTCGGAATGGTCGTCGCGGAATGCAAGCACAGCTCATTCGAGTCCGTTATCGAGAACGGCAGAGGCGTCGCCTGCTTCTACCTGAACTTGGACGACGTCGAAGCACATCGCCGCGTTGTCGCATTCATGTTGGAGCATGGCCTGGTTCGGAAGACGAAGTCGGGGAAGCTGTATAACATCGGCTTCAAGTTGGATGACCAGGCACGGGCGGGAGAATATGGAGCCGGTTTCAAGGCACGAATCACGTTGAGCGATCGCTCGAATTAGGCGAATTTTACCTGCGAAGAACAATGAAGGGCGGGGGTGTATCGGCTAATGCCGAACACCCCCGCCCTCGACGCGGTTAAAAAAGCGAATGATTGAAGCGGATCAGCCTGGTTCCGCCCTCTTCCCTAATCCCGCTTAAACAAATCCCTCGTGTACACCTTGTCCGCCACATCCGCGAGCTCGTCGCTCCAGCGGTTGGCGACGATCGCGTCGCAGCCGGCCTTGAAGGCCTCCAGGTCGTGGGTCACCTCGGAGCCGAAGAACTCCGACGCGTCCAGCGTGGGCTCGTAGACCACCACGGGCACGCCCTTGGCCTTCACGCGCTTCATGACGCCCTGGATAGAGCTCGCGCGGAAGTTGTCGGAGTTCGACTTCATAGTCAGGCGGTACACGCCCACGACTGGCTTTTCCTTGCCGGCATACACGCGGTCCCACACCATCTGCAGCACCTCGTCGGCGACGAAGTCCTTGCGGGTGCGGTTGGCCTCCACGATGGCCTCGATCAGGTTCTGAGGCACGTCCCTGTAGTTGGCGAGCAGCTGCTTGGTGTCCTTGGGCAGGCAGTAGCCGCCGTAGCCGAAGCTGGGGTTGTTGTTGTGGCTGCCGATGCGCGGCTCCAGGCACACGCCGTCGATGACGTCGCGGGTGTTGAGGCCGTGGACCTCGCAGTAGGTGTCGAGCTCGTTGAAATAGGCCACGCGCAGCGCCAGATAGGTGTTGGCTCTTTAATAAAACCAGCGGTTACTCAATATTAAATTGGTCAATTTCGAACCTGGTGTAGTCGTCGACATCATTCGAAAAGTGTTTAAGCCTAGTCCCAATTTTGATATTTCCATATTGATCAAGACCAATTTCATTAAGCAAATTGTTCTCTTTTAGAATGTTGATTAAGGACAAAGGGACTCCAGCCTGAATTAACTCAACGCCTTCCTTGTCAGCTGTCCCGTATAAGAACATGTAGTACTGCTCCTGATCAATATGACCCGTCTTATATAGAACGCGAACGAATCTAGACAAAGTGAACCCAAGATAATCGTCCTCCGTCTTGTATTTAGCAAGGAAAAGTGCTGGCAGTTCGGAATCAGTTTTTTGCCTTATGTCAACATAACTTCCTTCGCCATCGGCAAGGCCTTGGTAATTGACCTCCCCAAAGCTACGACCAACATAGAGGAAGCTGGGTGCGGACTCAGCCTTCTTTTTCCATAATGAAATGTCGGAAGCGAGTCGTTGACTAAGTGATTTCGATGACTTGCTCTCAAGATAACTTTGGTAAAAAGGTAACTGCCTGCGCAATTTACTAACTCTGAGATATGAATTAGAGAAAACAAGACCATCGTCAATGAAATAAATGCATATTAATTCGAGTACGCTATTATCTGCACATGCTTTAAATGTGGTGAGTCTCCGGGCAATCTCAACTTTTGCAATCTCCCAGTTTTCATACATAGAACGCAGGCCGGAACGATCTAGCAAAACACCGAGATCAGTATCAGAATGATTGCAGCTTTGAATCAAGCTATCTTCGAAGACAAGACGCTTTCGCTCATTTTCACTCAACGGCTTACCTTTAGATATTTTAATTCGCGGGTTGTCATCGCGGTCCTTAAATCCTACACTATGCAATTCCGAGATGGCATTTTTCATGGTCGGTCTTGAGCCAGTCCATTTTGATTCAGCAAATATTACCTGCGGGCTAAGCATTTTAAGATGAGGGGTATCTCCAAAAACGTAATTTAAACGTGATGCGCGACCAATTAAATTAATTAGGGCTGCACGCCTTTTTGTTCGTAAATTGAGAATAAATACCGAATCAAATGGAAGATTAATACCTTCCATGATGACTTCATTTGCAAATATATAACGAATTGATTCCAACTTCGCAGCACGGTCAAGCAAATAATTTTTGATTCCGTCCGGCATCTGCCCGTGCAGGTATACAATACCGCGCCGCAGGCAAATTATTTCATCGTATAGAGGACTCACATGTTCGGTCAGGGCACAAATAACTCTATCGAGGTCGGGGGCGACTCGGTTATCGGGCAGACTACTCGCTAAGTCCAAGGCCGCCTCACGGACCTTTCTAGGGGAAGACAAGAACACAAGATTTTTAGCAGTTGCCTTATTCGTCAGGCAATCCCAAGTGCCGTTAAAAGTAGAATGCTGGCAAAAACTGTTGAAAAACCTGTTGTAGGCATGCAAGACTCCCTCGCTGTCGAGCAGATAATAACGAGGCTCTTTCATACTTTTGCTGACTTTACACCCCTCAACCTCAAACCCTGAAATGACGGACAACAGGTTAATGTCGTCGATAACAGGACTAAAGTAGTAGAACCTTGTCAAGGGATCGCGGAGTTTTGACTCGCGGATGAGGCGTGAAATTAACAAAGCGCGATCGTCGGGATCAAAAGCGTTGTGCGCTTCGTCTATAAACAGACTCGAAAATGATAAGGTCGGATTCGCTTCCAATAAACGTATGGCCCTTTCCTGAGTGAGGATGGCGATGAACGACTTCTCACACTGGTACATTTCGTCATGAGTAATTACTTTTGTTCTAGGATGGCGCTTAAATACATCATCGCGCGTTTGGGCGAGAAGTGATTTTGTCGGCACAATTACACAAGGTCGGCAGCCGCTTTTATCGTCCAGTACAGCATCAACCAAGCGCTCAGTCTTACCAAACGAGGTCGGTGCGATATAGGCGAACCCTTCCCCAGAGTATGAAGAGAAAGAGCTGTCGGACAACTTCTGCTCGAGAGTAAGCGTCACACCTTTGGTAAAGTTCTTTTCGATTTCATCTAGAGCAATAAAATCACTCAGAGTATTGAAGCGCCCTTCATCGATATCAACAATCGATTTGGCTACTGGGTATAGGCCCAATTCAAATGAAAGATCGTACAGGGGTCTGTAATCACCCGTACTCAACGAATAATTCAGAATAATCCAGTATGCAAACTCAAGACTTCTTGTTCGATTCTTATCTTTTAGCCCGTACCTTAACAAAGCAATTGCGGCAGAAAGAAGAAACGTTGACTCTCTATTCGTGAGCTCATTACCTAAAAGTAGCTTATTGACCACCAACCTAAATGCACTGTTGTTCTTTAATTTTGTAATGGAGCTAGCGTCGCTCATCTGTGTACTCCAAGTTCAAATATCGAAGAAAACCAACTAATGCCAAATGTGAGACGCAAACTATGTGTATGGCTGAGTAGCTCTGTTTTCCGAAAAACTGTAATACGTCAATCGATAGTTTTTCGACTTCTTCGATAGTCAGAACACAGTCAATAAAAACAGTACCACAAGGAATCATGTTAAATTCGTCGGCACTATGGGCCCGACGGAGAGTAAAATCGTCCGAAAGCATTCTGATCTGTTTAAGAATGGATCCTTCGGCACCAGCTACTATAGCGTGATTTCGAGCATTGTCCCAAGGGTCATTTCCATCAAAATCGTTAATCTTGTCATGGAGATCCTTATAAGCTTCTTTAGCTTTACTAAGGTGAGTTGTATTTCCAAAAATTGACGACTTGCTCTCCATCAACCAGTATTCATCATCTTTTAAATAGAAACCGTCAAATCCTTTTTTGATCGACCCCTCTTCAAGATTTGATCCAAGACAAGCCTGCTGATAGCCGTTGTGCCCCAAATAAGCATGTAAGAAAATCTCAGCACAAGAACCGCAAACTAAGGGGCGATTATTTAGTTTTGATTCAAAGTATTTCGAGATTTTCGTCTTTGTGACTTCTAGCGAACGAGGGTCTTTAGGGCCAAACCAAATAGAGGGTAGGCATTGATTTAGACACTCATCGAAGTCGTCATTTTCGATGACGTTAAAATACGTCAGGTGAATTCGATCGGATAGCTCCTTTTCAATAACTCCTGTAAATAGCATCCGATGATCACCTGCTCTAGTTAATTTTAATCAATGGATCGTTTTGTTGCTTCAGGAACCTCATACATTTAGCCTAGGATTTAAATCTAATAAAAAAAGAACCGCCGCCTATCATCTTGATGGAAATAGGCAGCGGTTCATTAGTGAGTGTCAGGTTATTAAGGCCGTCTAATTCTCAAAAGAATGCCTAGAACTTCCTCCACACCATCTTGTCCACAACGCCGGTGTAGCTCTGGATGATCTTGACCACCTTGGTGGACACGGTCTCGTCGGCGTAGTCTGGAACGGGCGCCTCGGGCAGCGACCCCTCGGCGTCGAGCTCGACGGCGGTGTGGACGGCCTGGAGCAGCCCCTTCTCGGAGATGCCGGCCAGCGTGAAGCAGGCCTTGTCCAGCGCCTCGGGGCGCTCGGTGGAGGTGCGGATGCAAACGGCCGGGAACGGGCGCCCAATGCTTGCAAAGAAGCTGGACTCCTCGGGCAGGGTGCCGGAGTCGGAAACCACGGCGAAGGCGTTCATCTGCAGGCAGTTGTAGTCGTGGAATCCCATGGGCTCGTGCATGCGCACGCGCAGGTCCAGCTTGAAGCCGGTGGCCTCCAGGCGCTTGCGGGAGCGCGGGTGGCAGGAGTACAGGATCGGCATGTCGTATTTCTCCGCGAGCGCGTTGATCGCCGTGAACAGGCTCGTGAAGTTCGCCTCGGTGTCGATGTTCTCCTCGCGGTGGGCCGAAAGCAGCATGTAGCGCTTGAGCTCCAGACCGAGCTCGGAGAGGACATCCGAAGCCTCGATCTTGTCCAGGTTGGCACGAAGGACCTCTGCCATGGGCGAGCCCGTGACATAGGTGCGCTCCGGGGCGCAGCCGGTGTCCCTGAGGTAGCGGCGCGCGTGCTCGGAGTATGCCAGGTTGACGTCGGAGATCACGTCGACGATGCGGCGGTTAGTCTCCTCGGGCAGGCACTCGTCCTTGCAGCGGTTGCCCGCCTCCATGTGGAAGATGGGGATGTGGAGCCTCTTGGCCGCGATGGCGGAAAGGCAGCTGTTGGTGTCGCCCAGGATGAGAAGCGCGTCGGGCTTCACCTCAACCATGAGCTTATAGCTCGCGGCGATGATGTTGCCCACGGTTTCGCCCAAGTCGGCGCCCACGGCGTCCAGCGACAAGTCGCGGAAGAAGATGCCGTTGAGCGTGTAGTCGTAGTTCTACCCGGTGTGCGCCAGCAGGCAGTCGAAGTGGCGGCGGCACTTCTTGATGACCTCGGACAGGCGGATGACCTCGGGGCGGGTGCCCACGACGATCAGCAGCTTCAGGCAGCCATCATTTTTGAAATGAATATTCTTTTCAATTATCTCCTTTCAGCTAATCGCGTTTAAATAAGTCCCTTGTATAAACCATTTCTGAAACATCTGCGAGCTCGTCGCTCCTGCGGTTGGCGACGATCGCATTGCAGCCGGCCTTGAAGGACTTAAGGCCGTGGTCACCTCGGAGCCGAAGAACTCCGGCGCGTCCAGCGTGGGCTCATATACCACCTCGGCCACGCCTTTGGCCTTCACGCGCTTCATAACGCCCTGGATGGAGCTCGCGTGAGGAATAATGAGGTTTGATTAATCGTAAGACAGTAGGCACTCGCGACCGAGAATTAATCAGAAGCGTCTTAGCTTATGGAGTGGCTGCAAATTGCTTTATATAGAGGAAGGAGCGCATTACATTTAACCAGCGCACTCATTCCTGATGATTATTTTAATAGCTAGAATTGAGTTTTCGCCAAAGATTCAGAACGCTCTCGCCAGACATCATTGAATGTCCCAAGGGAATACATAGCACTCAACGATATTTTGCCAGCTGAAAAGCTGAAACCATGATTACCTTATAAACTCTAAGTACTTAACGCTCTCGCCGCGTTCGAATGCGCCTATAACTTCACAGGTGGCTTTGGTGATATCGCGATCAATGCCGCCTTCGCGGCGAAGTGCCTCTTCACCTGTGGTGCCCTTTTCGACATCGGCGATCATTCTTAGGAAAGAAACCCATTCAAAGCGAATACCTTCACCGTCTAGCTGATAGAAATAGCGTCTGTTATCGGCTGGGTCCTCGTAGCGGATTTCGAAATAATCAGTCTTCCACCAGGGCGCAGGAACATATATGTAGCCCTTTGTGCCCGATACAACTAGACTGCCCTCAGACTTAGCGCCTGAGCCAACCTTTGCTGTTGCCACGGCGTTTGGAAACTCAACGTCAAGCCTCGAGAACTCATCAAAAGTCTTGTCATTTTTTTCGCACAAGGACGAAATGCGTACCGAGTTAGGTTTAGTACCTAGTATCTGGAAGATTGGCAATAATGCCGTCGGGCCCCATGCCGTCATGCTGCTCCAAGCAGTGTCGCGACGCGTATCAAAAGGAGCGCGATTGGTCTTAAGATTGGTTATAGTGGCATCGACCGAAACGACCTCGCCAATACGTCCACCGGTAACCAACAACAGCATGCGTGCGTAGGCGGTTGAGTATGCCGTGCGCAGCGAGTCCATCAACACAAGGCCTCGCTCGTCGGCTAATGCGAAAAGCTCGCTGCATTCCTTAGCGCTCTTTGCGATAGGCGCTTCGCACATCACATGCTTGCCGGCATTTAAGGCTCGTTTCACCTGTGCATAATGCCGATCAGGATGCGAGTGAATATACACAATGTCGACCGCATTCAGTAACTTACCGTAATCATCCGTTACAAGCTTGGCTCCGAGTGGACCCTCATCTAGCAAGCTGCGATTTTCAACACAAATGCCGACAACCGCGAGACCATTTACCAAACCGCATTCAGCAAAAACGCGATTCATATAGTCGGTATATCCAACTAAACCGCAGCGAAGTTTAACCGAACTTCTGATTTCCGTAGAAGAGACACCACTGGTGCGCTCGAGGTACACAACTTTGCAGTACTCATTCAGATAATCGAATTGGCCCTCCCAATCCGATCCCACAGTGAAGATATCGACTCCATAGCGCTTGATGTCGTCGATTTTCTGGCCTTCGTACTCTTCGACGACGATCTTGTCCGCAAGCCCGGTCGAACGCACTGCTGCAATGCGCTCTTCAAGCGATTGTTGAACGTTAATCTTGCCGCGTTGTTTGTCAAAGTCATCCGACGTAACGCCAACGATTAGATAGTCGCCTAAGGCCTTGGCGCGCTCCAACAGGCGGACATGCCCGCGATGAAGATGGTCGTAGGTTCCGTAGGTAATGACCTTAGTCATGGTTAGGCCTTGTCCAACTCAATCAGCGCTTCCATGAATCGCTCCATCGAACGCTTGGGACCAGTGGTAACCCTCAGACAGCTGCCAAAAGCGCCAATACCGTCATACTCCTTAATGAGAATGCCTTTCTCGGCCTTCATGCGGCGAACGACTTCAGAAGCATCGCTAAACGGCTTAATGAACATGAAATTACCTTCACTGCTTCGATATTCATAGCAGTTACGGTCAAGTTGCTCAACGAGCCACTGTTTGCCGGCGAGCTGATTCTCGATCATGGAATCGAGCATGCCTTCGGTTTCCATGATTTTCTTTGCGAAGAGCATGGCAAACATATTTACATTGTGGGGAGTATTCAACTTCTGTACGAGGGCAACTCCCTCAGGCCATCCTGCTACATAGCCTAAACGAGCTCCGGCAAGCGAGAAGAGCTTCGAGAAAGTACGAGTTACAAATACGTGTTCATGGGTTAGGGCATAGTTGATGGATGTCTCGGGACAAAAATAATGATATGCTTCGTCGACAAGAACGGTAATTTGACGTCGTTCCGCTTCCTCAAAAAAGCGTGACATCTCAGTCTTGCTCCAAGCATTGCCCATGGGGTTATTCGGATTAACAAGAATAAGCAGCTGTGTGTCATCGCTAATCTTAGAAATCACATCATCCACCGTGATGGTTAGGTCATCCCTATAAGGAACCGGCACAAAATTACGTCCATACATCTTCGAGTAGACCTCGAACATTGCATAAGAAGGCGATACACAAACGATCTCGCCGTTAGGTGCAGTGAAGGCCTCAATGATGTTGCGAATGCCCTCGGAAGACCCGTTAACAAGCGACAGATGCTCGATGTCCGTACCAAGTCTTCCAGCGAGGAATTCGGTAAACTCAAGAGTCTCCGGGTACTGGGCCACCATTTCGGGCGTCACCCCCGAAAGAACCCCGTCGATGAACTCTTGAGATAGCCCCTCGGGGTTCTCGTTCAGATCAAGTCTGAGGTAACCCTCGCGCTTGTTCTGGTCAAAAATGCGGTGTAGATTAACTAACCTCTCGTTGATGTAATACATGAATAAACACCTTCCGCCTTTGATTAAAAATTGTTAAGGACTGTAACGAATGAGCTGCCTGTCGATATTTCCACTGAGGGTTTGCTGTGTGAGTGAGCTTTGCACTACAAGTGTCTAAATGAAAAGCAGTTACCGTCCATGTCCGTAAACCATACGAACAAGCTTCCAGGGAAGCTTTCGCCTAATTCTTGCCATCAAGCTAAGCTTTGGTGCCAGCAGCTTTTCGAATGCCAGCTTGTAGTCACCAGCAGAAATCGCTCTTTCGACCTCATCGGCCAGCCTCTCGTCATCATCAGAACGAGAGGCTGGCTTGACGAGATTTGAGTTATTTGCAGCAACGCTTTCAACGGTTGATTTAATCCACTTACATTCATCGGCACAGCACTCATTAAAGAAACGCTCGCCATTACTAGTGTTTATCAGGACCGCGGAAACGCCTCGTTCGTCAGAAAAGCCGGGATGAACGGAATCGATGCCCCAATAATCTCCTATCGTGATGTCTCCAACGCGTTCGAGTCTTGCAAAGGGACACTTGTAACAACACCTCCGATAGATGACCCCTTTCGTAAAAGCTGCGAAATATGGGTCATCACGGGCGGGCCCCAGCACCTCGTGTTTTCTACCTCGACGATAGAAGTAGTAATAATAATTTAGTCCCCACCCCATCTTTTTGCTTCTAAAAGCATAGCCATGGATGCCGTCATCGGCTTTATTCTTCGTGGCGAGCCATTCAAGATATGCAGAAAAAATCTCCTGCTTTGGTGTTCCGTGACAGATAAGATCGACGCACAGCAAGTTGTTTGCAACGACTTCCTTCGGAACTGATTTTTCAAGATATTTTCGAAGTCCCGCTATCTGGCATGGCGTACCGGAATATAGCACTACGGTGTTCTTGCAAAGAAGATGGGCACACTCTTCATATGTATCTGCAACGTTGCTCTTAACATATTTAGATCCTTGGAGTTTATACAAGTCATCAATCCGCTTTATGCAAATATGACGGACAGTGCCGTTGTCGAGAAGGGAAGCTCCAAATACGGCACCACCAACACGAAGAACAGAGCGGGCAAACAAAGCAAAAGCGCCACCAGAAGCGGACAACTCAAGGCTTTTCGAATCAGAGTCCTGAAGTGCCACTGCATAACGAGCTTTTGCGAACAGCATGTCGAAAGAGTTCGATGGAAGTTCGTCTTGCAACCTAACGCCTCCTAACCAATAACATTCCAAAAGCCTTACGTCGCTCTTCCCCATCGAGTAGAAGGAGGGATAGCTCCGTATAACCGATTGCTGCAGAAATAAGACAAGAAATCAGAAAGCACGCCCACGAAGAAAACGGCAACGCTTTCGAAAGAATTGCAAATGTTGCGAGAACGACGAAAAGCCCCACAACTTCTTTACCAAGTGGTTTATAGAAACTCGATCCACGCAGACCTAACACATGAGCAGCATAAACGGGCTGTACAAAACAATGTCTAAACGTCATGAGAACGGAACTGACAGAAGCGATTACAAAGAGCCCTTCAAGTTCTGTAAAAAACAGAAGGGACAATTCAATTGCGACGACAAGTAAGCTGAAGCCTAAAGTAATAAGAACTGATCCCTTTATCTTATTAGTAAGGGTATTGGCATAGTAAAGAGGCTCAACGAGCGCGCTCGCGAGTAACGAGACAACAGTCAGAACAGATAGTCTCTGAATCAGAAGAAGCTCCGATACGTCTCGTCCAGGAAGCCATAGATCGTAAAAATGAAGACCATATGCAACAAAGCCCGCGAGCGGCACAATCATGACCGCAGCGGTGAATCTCATTGCAAAGCTAAACTGTTTAACAAGCTCGTCAGTTTTCTTTTTGGCATAAAGCTCGGCGCATTTGGGATAGAAAAGGCTGGAAAGACTATTTGAAACGGATAACAAAGCATTGGGGATCGTCTTAGCAACTGATAAAATCCCCATCTGGTAGGAACCAACAAAGAGATTCGAAATCCACAAATCAAGACCGGTAAGCAAAAGCTTGTTTATTGACTCGATGCTGACCCATAAGCCACTTTTGAGAATTTCGAGTACTCTATGAATTGAAAAACAGGTCGCTTTCACCCGGTATTCCGGAGCAATACGTCTCGTAGTCCAAATCTGCAATGCGAGGAATGCGACCGATGCGACAACTGCAGCTGCGCTGTAATACCACATATGTGGAACTACAGTCAAAAAAAGAACGCACAGCAACATCGCCCTTATGACGGAGGACACAAGTTGGGCAATGGAGTTGAGGTATAGCTGGTTCTTGATAAATGCGGCAATTCCGAAAACAACAACAACAAGACTAAGCGCGCAATTGAAAAATGCCAGCAAAATCATAAGCTGGAGATCTTCAACTAGCCCAGGCGAAACCGACACGACAGATTCGATATTTGCCGCAAGAAGAACGGATCCAGCCAACACGGCGACGGCCATTACACAGTTTGCAAAAAACACGGAGGAGTAGTAGGACTCCGCACTCTCTTGGTCCCCGCTATGGTGCGCAATCGTGATATAGCGACCTGCGAGCGAATTTAAGGCGGTAGTAATTACAGCCACATAGCTTACAAAGTTGTTAACAAGACCAACAAATCCATAGGCTTCTGCCCCCATTTTCTCTAGGACAATCGGGGTCAAAAACAAGCTGATGACCATCTGAGCAACAATAACAGACACTTGCGAGATAAGGTTTATCGCAAAAGCGGTCTTGCCCTGTAATATTGGAAGCGGTTTGATCTGTTTAGTTATCACTCGGCAACGCCTCCATTTGAGAGATATGATCTCAGGTAGTTGAGCGAGCGTAGCGACTCAAAGCTTCGAATCTTGTCTGAAGATTCGAAATCTGGTTTGATTTCGAGAACCTTGCCCAATTTATCAATTGAGGTAAGCCGCCGATCAGAAAGGTTGAGTCCGTCCAGAAGCGACGTTAGTTTCTGGACATTGCCTCCTTGGCCGTTTCGGTCTCCACGGGGAATCGTCACAAAAGGCGTATGGGTAACGATAGAAAATATGCTTCCATGAAAGGTGTCGGTTAACACATAATCAGCTGCTCGAAAATATGGTAAAACCTGGTCAGGGCGGCATCGAATATGGCGATCGCGCACGGGCTGGTCCTCACCTAATGCGATGAGTTCAAGCCCGTGGGAATGAGCAAATTCGAGAGCCTCTCTACATTCATCCTCGGTAAATCGGAAGCTGTAGCCGTAAAGAATCATGAATCTACTCTCGTTGCAGGGAGACCAATCTTCGTTCTCCACTCCACCGACGAGTACAGGATCAAGATGCATGATTGGGGCTATTCCCGTAAGCCTATTTACAGTGTCAACGGAATTCGTGTCACGAACAGAAATCCCCTCGAAACGCTTAAGGCAATCTCCTATTTCCCTAGCCACCCCATAGTGGTCAAGTTTTTCATACGTCGTATTGCCAAACGAAGCGGCATAGCTTATCACTTTACCTGCGTTGGCGCGCCTCCCAAACAATTCTAGGGAGTAGCCGATATTGGAACCAAGCTGAAGGCAATTAAACACTTCATCGCTGCCTATGACCAGGACGTCGCACTCCGTGTTGTAGTGGCGTCTATCTGTGATTCCAAGCATATCATCGCAACTAAACATTAAGGAACGCGATGAGACCGCATCCCCCTTGAGAGCCTTTTTTATTGAATGACCCAAAGATGAGGATTTGAACCACTGTCCAACTTGCCTCATCTCGCATCGAAGGATTTCCTTTGTGTCCCCTTTATGCAAGATATCAGGCTCAATGTGATAGTCGACGAAAACCACCTGATGACCCAAGGATTCAATCATTCTTTTAAGTGAATAGGCCTGCAAGAAAGACCCGTAATTGGGGACTCGGTGCATTGTCATAATTCCAACGAGCATATCATTTCTCCGTAGCATCAAAACCATGCAAAGCTCCGCAAATCAAAGCAATGCCAAAAGCGAATTGGAAGGAAAGGTTAATCTCCACAGATGAACCGAGAACCATGCAAAGCAAAAAGGCGTAAATACCGAATAGTCTTTTGTTTTGATCCGGTTTTCCGAGAAGACACGTAAACAAACCAGTGAAATAGACCGTAGTGCCCAAGATTCCACACTGGGTTATAAGGTGAAACAAACCGTTTTGCGCATTGCCGTAGCCAAAAGTGATGCGGTAAATATCGGTAAGGTATCCCCACCCGAAAATAGGCTTCATTGCAACTAGATCGAAAGTGGCAGCGTATAGCCGCTCTCGTCCAGTCATATTTGGATTCTTATGCAAAACATTGACTACAAAGTTTTGAAACTCAGGCATTTGGAATAGATTTGCTTGTCCCCAAATGAGAATATTCAAAACAGCAACAGAGGCTACAAGAAACAAAGGGTTTGCGATAACAAATCGAGCTTTTGCAGGAACAAATGTCAAAGCTAGCATGGCGACCATCATCATGGCACCAGTGCTTGATCCAGAAATAAATGACATAAAAGTGCCAATGATTACGATAATGCGGTTTAACGTAACTTTATCCTTGTAGCAAACGAGCATAAGTCCAGAAAGCAGACAATGTGCATAAGATACTATGAACTTATTTCCGATTAGGTACACCGTACTAGGGTCAGATCGGTTGTAGGGCAAAACAACCATCATCAAATCGTTAAGCAGAATCGCAATAATAAAGATGACGAGTACACGTTCCAGAACAATCTCTGTGGAAAAGCGACGGCACGCATCAACATAGGTAAAAATAGCGGCAACGATTCCCATTCCAAACATAAAACCGGAAAATGACCAAGTCATACTATGAGTGTTGACCCAGGTCGAGTACGCCATCAGCGCAGAGAATGCACTAAGGAGCATCGTGGCAATTGGAATGCTCTTACAGCAAAGAAAGTTCTTTAAGACAAGATACGCAATTAAGCCATAACGAACCAACGAGTACGCTCCACCGCCACTGCCATCCGTCGGTGCGAAAAATAGCAAGGTCGCCAACACGATGTCTATGTCCTTAATGGTGATATCAGCAAGGGTCTTACGCCTAATGGGAGTAGTTTTGACATCGTTACACATTGCGCTTTACTCCGTTCCAGACCTTACGAACAAGCCAGAATAAGCGGTAAAGATGCATACGCGTGGCAAAGACACGCACAACTTCAGCTTTTTTGTGTCCACCAAGCGAAGCGTAGCTTTTGAAGCAACGGCGAAATAGATCCCAATAGGCGCTGTAGTCCTCACCCCATTCTTTTCGCGCTCTAGGAGAGCAAATCATGCCCTCAATCATCCCCGCCATCTGCGCGCAACAATACGACTTGATATTCTTTGATAGTTCAGGCTTGTTTTCCTCTACCCAAGCCGTCATATCCAAACAGTTATGCATGACGTCTATTTTTTTATGGCTGTAGGTAGATTTGCTGATACTTCCGGCGCGAAAAACGTAGTGATACAGACACTTTCCCACATGCACGACATCGCCACAGCGATCGAATAGCGATAAAATAATCGCAGCGTCCTCGCTTATGCGTCCGTGGGGATAACGAATATTATCGAACAGCTCACGGCGATAAAGTTTGTCACAAGCGGATACATCAATGATATTGCCGAGTAAAACTTCCCTCATCGCGTCCGTGGAGGTAAACCTCGTTAACCTAGTTGTTGAATATTCCTCATTTACGGTATCTCCAATATGCACGTATCTACCGCACGTTACTATAGAAACTTTTCTTTCGACCATACCGGCCAAGAGCGTTTCGTACATATCAGGCTCAATATAGTCGTCGCTGTCAACAAAACCAAGGAATTCACCATCGGCAACATCAATACCGACATTTCTTGCTGAAGACAAACCGCCGTTCTGCTTATGTATAACGCGGATACGGGGGTCACGGACCGCCCAGGAGTCACAAAGCGTGCCACTCAAGTCGGTTGATCCATCGTCAACGAGAATTATCTGAAGGTCACTAAACGTTTGGCTAACGAGGCTCTCAACGCACCGATTCAGCTCCGCCTCAACGTTATAGACGGGAACAATGATAGTTACAATTGGCGGATTAACGTCTTTATTCATCGGTCACTCTACTTCAGCATTGTCGCAGCTAGCAATGAAATGCTCATAGGACTTGAACTGCCTCGGGGTTGCTAATATCGCTTCACTTTTGTCATAAGTTCCCATGAGCCTCATTTGGGAAACATAGCTGTCGTTAAGTTGATCAGGGGTGGCCCACAAAAAGAAATACTCCCTCATTTCATCTGCACGAGGATCGCGCCCGTAACGACGACGGAAACGGACTACGTAGTCTTTCGCTTCATCCAATTGAGCGGCTGCTCGCTTCTCACGGTAACTCTCTAATGAGCAGACCTTTTTTGCGGGAATCCCCGCATAAACAGAGTCATGTTCAAGCCTCCCGCTGACGACGGAGTGCGCGCCTACGATTACGTTGTCCTCTATGGTCGTGCCGCACAAGATTGTGGCACCCCATCCGATGAAAATATTATTCCCAATGGTCACGTGTTTTTGATTTCCAAAAACCTCACCCGTTTTTCCCTTAATTACACCCCACGAATAATCATGCGTCAGGATAGTTGATGGGCCGGTTATCTTTACATGGTCACCAATAGTAATCAGATGCGGGTTTTGAATATCGACCGTCATTTCTTTGGGGCAGTAGAAAGTGACATCGTCCCCAATAGCAACGCCTTTTTTTCTCAACCGGCTAATCAATAAGTCGTTATTGAGAAAAATTGAATTATATAAATTCTTTAGTCCATCAATCATAGACATGCTTGCGTTTCCAATCTAGAAAACCCCATGTGACGCAGCTGTATAGAGAACACCTGCGGCCCGCCGTCTCAGCAGCTCCACAAAGGCCCTCTGTGTAAAGCCGAGCCTCTCGCACGGATAGTCGTTTATCACTTTCAATAGGCGATCATCGTCTGCCATTCTACGTATGGCATCGCAGGCATCATCTCGACTCTTACCGCTAACGCGATGCACCTCCTGCGAGATGCACGTCTTCATGTAGATGAACAGGGTCTTTTTTAACCTCAAGACGCATTCGGTTTCCGAGGGAGAACCCGCCACGAGCCGAAGTGCGTAGTCGTAGAAATTCAAGCAGGCCTCAAAACGATCGGGCCTGTAAGAGGTACTGAGTGACGAGAGGTTCGTACGATATGAATACCCCACACAGCTCGTTGTCGCAACCTTGCTGCTGGTCCGGAGGTACTTATATTTGAAGACAAAGTCCTCGCTGATCACCTCGCGCTCCGAGGGGAAACGCAGAGTATGGTCGTCTATGTTCGTCTTCGAAAATATAGACGACCACGCCGACATCGGAATCGAGTCGGACGCCTCGGGTGCGCTGCCGCATACGCGGGGGACGAACCTCTTCGCCAGTCTTTCGCCCTCCCACACGGCATCCTCGAGCTTGAACTCGAACTGGGGGTTTCCCTCTCCGTCGCGCTTGGTAAACCCACCTAAAACGCAGTTCGCCCCAGTACGCTCAATGGTACGAACGAACGACTCGATCATGTTAGGCTCAAGCCAGTCGTCGGAATCAACGAACATAACATGTGTGGTCTCTGGAAGAAGATTATCGAGTCCCGTGTTGCGTGCGAAACCCAACCCCGCGTTCTCCTTATGCACCGTCCGTACGCGATTGTTCTCGGAAGAAAGAAGCTCACATATCTCTCCAGACGAATCGGTCGACCCGTCGTCGATCAACAGCACCTCGAGCACTGGAAACGACTGTTTTAAGATTGAGAACACACACTTCTCAAGGTACTGTTCAACGTTGTACACTGGCACTATAACAGTGAGTTTTATTATTGAATCCACGTTTTTGAAGGCTTCCTAGTCAATATCCTTAGTCTTGTAATTCGACGCCGGCATACTTTTCAGTAACTCTGCTCTTTGAGGTTCTCATTGCTGAGAGGCTTATTGGTGTCAGAAGGGGTAACGCGCCAAGCCTTCAATGCATGCGTGATGCGCTTGTCGACTGGCGGAAGTGTCAAATAATCACCGTACATCAGTGAAAGGTAACAATCCGCATCCCTAAAGCCATAGAATCGTTCATTTTCGAACTCATACTCAATCAGGTCATTAAAAAGGTCGGCAGGGAAAACCTCAAGCGAGCCGCTAACCGCCCAAGAAAGATTTGCCGCCATGCCTTTAGAAGTAAAAGTCCCGCATTCTGTCATCGCTCTGAGCTTGCCGAGCGCCCATTGTTGTAATGACGTGTGCTTGGCGATTGAACCAAAGAAAGCCTTGAGACGCCCAGCGATACCAGCTTGACCCGAACCCCATCGTGAAGCCTGGAACAGGTATTTATACCTAACTGCCGATTTCCATGCTTTATTTGCCTCGGCTACATTGTCAAACGAAACTATGGGGAAGATATCTATCCAGACGTACTCACGGATGCTCTTTGCTATATATGCAGATTTCACTTCAATACTGGTATTAACCAGTTTTTCAAAAGGTATAGCAGCAGAGCCTTTAAGGTTCGACTTGCTTGCAAGCCGAATGGAAGAACAATTGGCTCCTTCACGTGCAGGAAAACCCGCCAGAAATTGTTTGTAGTCTTCGATGGGCATAATGACATCGATATCATCATCCCATGGGATAAAACCCTTGTGCCTTACTGCACCCAGCAGAGTGCCTGACCCCATTGAATAACGTAGATTATTTTCACGACAATAGGAATCGAAGATTCGAAGAAGGCCCAATTCCGCGGCTTTCACTTCATGCATAGATAAGTAATCGGATGTCATTTTAGGCACCTTTGGTCATATTTCTGTAAGAATCGGATAGTTGCTGGTAGAGGGACCGCGTAGTATAGCCCGCACAATTGAGAGGAGTCGCATAATCAGTCCTCGCGGTGATTTCTCTCTTATGTGCGCATGCATCAAGTAATTCTGCCCACTGCCCATCTGAAGCTGAGAGGCCGATTCGTTGTAATAATCCAGTAAGATTCGCTTCTTCGGAAACCGCATCCGAGCTGAGGATGGGCAATCCGTTTGCTTGGGCCTCAACGAAAGCAATCGGTAGCCCCTCATAGAAAGAGGGGGCAAGGAGTACATCTGTAGCGCTGTAATATCTCCAGATATCGTCAACCGTACCAACGAATATTACTGAATCGTTCAATCCGAGTTCAGCTGACTTCTTCTTTGCTTGGGGCAGCTCTTCGCCTTGCCCAAGTAGCAAAAGTCGGGCATTAGCTTCGATAGTTTGTAAATGATTAAAAATATCCAAAGCTCGAAGTGTATTTTTAACTGGTATTCCGGCACCTACCAGACCAACCACAATGGCATCATTTGAGATTCCAAATTGGCGTCTAATAATCGTACGATTGAAAGCGGAGAATTGGAATTTATCGGAATCAACCCCGTTGTGCACTTGTGTAAAATCGTTACCACGGAATAAATAATTCCCCGCGACCTCACTACACGCCCAACGCACATTCGCTGCTTGGCTATATTTCTTAATCATTTTTACGTTAACGAGGTTCTTCAAACGCGAAGAGCTACCAAGCGCGCTACTATGGCAGTGCACGATGCGCGAGGGAACTCCGGCTTTTTTTGCCTCAGAGGCGAAGACGAAGCCGAGTGCGTTGTTCGTGTGAATCTGAACGATGTCGAAACGGTGCTTCGACAGAAAAGCGCCAAGGCGCTTCGCCCCCAGAGTGCCAACCAGCAGCGGGCTGTAGCTATCAATTAAAGGGCCGTAGAATCGCTCTCCGAACCTGTCCCCTTCGACGCGTCCAACCGAAAGTACGCTCTGCTCGATATCGGGAGCCGGGCAATCAAGCATCGTAGAGACGAAGGTCCTCACCCCGCCCCTGCCGGGTCCTAACTGTTGAATGATGTGCAGGACCCGAATCATCGCGACCTACCTTCCAGCACGTCGCCGATCCGCTCGCTCGCATGACCATCACCGTAGGGGTTCGAGGCATGGCTCATGGCCGCGTACTCCCCCTCATCGGAGAGCAGACGACCGAACTCGCGGTAGATGACGTCCTCCTCGGTGCCGACGAGCTTCAGCGTGCCTGCCGCCACACCCTCGGGGCGCTCGGTGGTGTCGCGCATGACGAGTACCGGTTTGCCCAGGCTAGGCGCCTCCTCCTGAATGCCGCCGGAGTCGGTGAGGATGAGGTGGCTCGCGGCCATGAAGTTATGGAAGTCGAGCACCTCGAGCGGGTCGATGATGTGCAGGCGGTCGAAGCCGTCGAGCTCCTCGTGCGCCGCCTTGCGGACGATCGGGTTCATGTGGATGGGGTAGATCGCCTTGGTGTCGGGGTGCTCCTCCATCACGCGGCGGATGGCGCGGAACATGCGGTGCATGGGCTCGCCCAGGTTCTCGCGGCGGTGCGCCGTGATGAGGATAAGGCGTGAGCCCTCAGCCCACTCGAGCTCGGGATGGGTATAGCCCTCGCGCACGGTGGTGCGAAGCGCGTCGATACCGGTGTTGCCGGTGACCCAGATCCTGGACTCGGGCTTGCCCTCCCCGAGCAGATTCTCCTTGCTCGCCTCCGTGGGGGCGAAGTAGTACTCGCTCACGATGTCTACCGCCTGGCGGTTGAACTCCTCCGGCCAGGGGCTGTAGATGTCGTGCGTGCGCAGGCCGGCCTCGACGTGGCCCACGGGAATCTGCAGGTAGAAGCATGCGAGCGCGGCGGCGAAGCTGGTCGTGGTGTCGCCGTGGACCAGGACGACATCGGGCCTCTCGTCCTCGAGGACCGCCTTGAGCTTGAGCAGAACGTCGCACGTCACGTCGAACAGCGTCTGGCCAGGCTTCATGATCGCCAGGTCGTGGTCGGGTGTCACGTCGAAGACGCGCAGCACCTGGTCGAGCATCTCGCGGTGCTGGCCCGTCACGGTCACGACGGTCTCGAACTCATCAGCGCGATCCCTCAGCTCATTGACGAGCGGGCACATCTTGATTGCCTCCGGTCGGGTGCCGAAGACGAGCATAACTTTCTTCTTAGCCATTGGCCTTGCTCCTCTTTGCTTCCTTACGGAGAAGCATGTAGAAACGGGTGTTGCCGACCACGTAGCGCCTCACCAGGCGCTTTGGCTCCTGCATCATGCGGAAGAGCCACTCCAGGTTCGCGCGCTGCATCCACATCGGGGCGCGCGGGATGTTGCCGGAGACAACGTCGAACGAGCCGCCCACGCCCACGAAAGCGCCCTTGGCGCCCAGCTCGCGGAAACGCTCGATAAGGCGCTCCTTCTTGGGCGAGGTGATGCCCACGAACACGATGTCGGGCTCGGCCTGCTCAACCTCGGCGACCACGGCATCGAACTCGTCTTCGCCGAAGTAGCCGTCACGGTAACCCGCAAGGACCATATTGGGATACCTCTCGGACAGTACCTCGGCGGTCTTTTCGACCACTTTGGCTTTGGCGCCCAGCAGGTAGACGCTGTGCCCCTCACGCTCGGCCAGCCCGCACAGCTCCCACATGAGGTCGATGCCGGCCACGCGCTCGGGCAAGTCCACGCCCAGCTTCTTGGCGGCCATGACCATGGACGCGCCATCGGCGTTTACGATCTCGCAGCGGCGCACGCACGCATCCATCTCGGGGTCGTCGCGCATCTGAAGCAACTTGTCGGCGTTCACGCCGATCAGGTGGGCGAAGCGCCCCTCCTTGATGAGGGCGTCGGTCGCCTCGACGGTCTGCTCCATCGTCCAGGGATCGACGGGGGCGCCCAGGACTTCGACTCGTCCGGGAAGATCAACCGTTGAACCGGTGCCTTCGTAATTCCCTATAGTCTCTTTAGCAAGCGCCATTTCCGCTAACAACCTCAATCACTGTGAGTAGGATTATTTTGAAATCGAAGAAAATGCCTCGTTTGGCTATATATTCCAGATCGCGTCGGACCATCCCGTCGAATCCAGTCGAGTTACGCTCAGTGACTTGCCACCATCCGGTAATCCCCGGCTTTACGGCCAGGCGCTGCAGGTCGTACTCGGTGTACTCTGCAACCTCGTTGGGCAGCGGCGGACGCGGGCCCACCACGGACATCTGACCCAGAAAGACGTTCAGGAACTGCGGGAACTCGTCGATCGAGTGCTTGCGGATGAACTTGCCGATTTTCGTTACGCGGGGGTCCTCCCTCATCTTGAACATGGCACCGGCGATCTCGTTCTGCTCCTTGAGCTCGGCCAGGCGCTCGTCGGCATCCCTGTACATGGAGCGGAGCTTCCACATGCGGAAGGTGGTCAGGCTGCCGTCGGGGCGGGTCTGACCAACGCGGATCTGGCTGTAAAACGGGTTGCCCTCGCTCTCCAGGCGGATGGCGGCGGCCAACACCAGACCGGGGATCGCGATGAGGACGAGTACAACACCGCTGAAAACGATATCAAACGTGCGCTTTATGGCCCGGTAGGCCAGGCGCGAGTTGTCCCAGTCCATGATGGATTGCATGGCCCTGTAGCTGGCGGCGCCCTCACGCCGGTCCATGGCCTGAGAAATGAGCGCTGCCCCCGCAGGCGCATCCGTTGCAAATTGAGTTTTATCCGACACGTTTTCTTCCAAGACTTCGTCCCCGGGTCGGGGATCCTCCCTGTTCTGTGTAGCGGTCGCCAACAGCTAGGCGATCGCCTTTTTAAGGTTTCGCATTACGCGCTGCTCGGCCGAAAGCACTGCAAGGCCAACGCGCGTAGTTACGCGTCGGCCGCATAGGTCGAGCTCCAGATAAGCAGTGCTCTTGCGTCTGTTAATGGTTTTGATAAGGCCTTCGTGGCCCAACAGCGGACCAGCCGTAACTACGACCTGGTCGCCGTCTTTTAGGGCCTCGCTCATGGGTACTACGCGGTCTCCCCTATGCGTAAATCCGCCAATAAGCTGGACCTCTTCTTTTGCCAGCGGCACAAACTGACCGTCCTGGGCAAGCACCCGGGCAAAGTCGTCCATGCGCAGCAGATACTGTTGCACGGTGCGGGGATCTGCCGTATCGCAGATAAGATATCCGGGAAAAAGCGGCTTGGTCGTATTGACCCATTCGCCGTGTACTTTGATCTCGGTTTGAAATTGGGGATAAAAGAGCTCCTGCATGGCGCCCGCTGGCACCACACGCTCGATGCGCTCGCGCATTACGTCTTCGCGACCGTTAATGACCTGAATCACATACCACACGAGCACCACCTCCTTGCTGTCTTACGTGTGGCTCACGGGGTTTGGGTATGGCTTCGCCAGG
The DNA here is from genome assembly GCA_902835305.1 of Coriobacteriaceae bacterium. Lineage (GTDB taxonomy): Bacteria > Actinomycetota > Coriobacteriia > Coriobacteriales > Coriobacteriaceae > Collinsella. The sequence continues at coordinate 81,289 of CADFMD010000006.1, read as the reverse complement.
GCGCTTATGCGCGAAGGCGCTCCATATTCAAACCCTGAGCCCAGTCAGACAAGCACGTGACTCTGCCCCACCGTGAACGGTATGTATAAGCGCAGTTGCTAGAGATGCGGCCGTGTATCGCAAAAAGACCGCGTCTCCAGCTGGCTGCGTGCGAACCAGTCAAGCGGGAACAAAACTGGACCGCACGCAAACAGCTGTAAAACTGCTTCTTATTGGCATGCATGCTAATAATTGTATCATGAAATTACCCAATACAAATTAATAACGTCGCATAACTTCTTTATTGGAGCTCGTGGTGTTTCTGGCACCGCCGTTACGGCCGGATGCTGATCGACCCTGCGCTTAGCGACTTGCTGGAGCCGCGAGCACAGTTGAACTCATGTAACGCTAAGTATCCTAGCACAAGCTGGTAACGAAACTGATTTGGCTTGTGGTGGACAACATATCGTTCATTTAGCGTGTTCAAGGGTGTTGTTTTGGAATGTTGTTCACATTGATGCAGGTTATTGAGGTATTGGCGGTGATTAGGGGCGTTCCTTAAGCACAAATGGAACGGCGAGCTGCACTGGTAATTGCGTTAGTCTAACAAACTATGCACAGACATGGGAAATAAATTGTGCAACTTTTTGTTGGCATAGGTGGGGTTTGTGGCGCGTAGTGTTTTGGCATGAAAAAAGGCCTTCGGAATTCCGAAGGCCTTTACATTCACGATGGTGGAGACGAGGGGGATCGAACCCCTGACCTCTTGACTGCCAGTCAAGCGCTCTCCCAGCTGAGCTACGCCCCCGTGACGAGGAGATACTATAGGGGAAGATTCTTAGTTGTGCAAGAAGTTTTTTGCAATTGATCCTCGCACTTACGGGTTTTCCTGGGACGGGGCAAAAATAATCACTCTACGAGCGATTATTTTTATCCGCCGTCCCGATAAAACCCTGATGCAGCAAATACGCTATTGCAGTACCGGTGTGGACTTCGATCTTTGCAGTAGATCTTACTATGTTGCTAATGCCTGTGTCGGCCAACAAACCCAGGGGGCTGTGATCTAGTTCCCACTCTAGGCCGTGCTCGCTAACCTCGGTATTGGGGGCTATGGCGATGATGGAGAACGTCTTGCCTTCGGCGCCTTTGATGGTCCACGATTCGCCTCCGTGCAGGATGCGAGCGACCACCTTGTCCTCGGCGATCCAGACAGGGGCATCCTCGTAGCCTGCGAGCAGTCCCAGTACTGAAAGTGCCATGTCCGGACGGCCGCCGGTGGCGCAGGTCGCAACCACTTCGGCACCTGGCCAGCGGCGACGAGCGGAATCGAGCGCCAGCGCCAGATCGGTATAGTCCTTGTAGGGGTCGTGGCGTTCAACTTCAAAGTCGGTGGCGGCATCGACCAGCGCACGGCCCGCGTCGCTCACCGTGTCGGCATCTCCTACATAAACGTCGCAGCTCAGTCCCGCACCCAGCAGCGCGTCGAGCCCGCGGTCCACGGCGACAACGTGGTCGCACTCCCCCGCCAGCCTACGCAACAGATCGGCGCTCGCCACCACGGGCGAGCCGCAGACCACTAATACCTTGCAAGCCACAGCCCTCGCCTAACCTTCATACGCAAGAACGCGATCCAAATCCAGCTCCTCATAGCTGTCAATAAAGATATCGCAGTTGGCGCGCACGTCGTCGCGATTCATACGACCGTGCGGGTCATAAATACCCACGCGCTTAAAGCCGGCGACCCCAGAGCTCTTAAGGCCAAAGACGGCGTCCTCAAACACCCAAGCGCGCTCAAACTTACACCCGTGGCGCTCCTCCAGGCGGCGCAGCGCCAGCTCGTACACATCGGGGAACTGTTTGGAGCGTCCTGCCTCACCCGTCGTGGTAACAAACTCCATGTAAGCGTCGAGCCCGGCACCTGCGAGCGCAGACTGCACCAGCTCGGCCGGAGTGGACGTAGCCACGCACATGGCAATGCCCGCCGCCTTCGCCTGCTCCAATAATTGTAGGAGTCCCTCGCGCGGCGGCACCTTGGAGTACCCATCAATCAGAATATTGCTCAGCTCGCGATACAGCTCCTCACCATTTGCGCCAATGCCCCACGTGTCGTGGTAGGCCTGGCATTCGTCCTCGAGTGAAAGATGCTCAAACCGGGCAAAATCGTCGACCGTCACGTCAACTCCGTGTCGGTGCAATAATTCGGGCTGGGCGTAGCCCCATACGGGGGTGCTATTAACCAGCGTGCCGTCGCAATCGAAAATAAAAGCAACCTTGGGAGCGGCGGTATGGGACATAAACGAACCTTTCGATATCAAATGGTAAACATCCTGCTAAAAACGTTTTACCAAACGTCAGCCAAACAATTTTGAAACCCAAATTGGTAAAACTGTCAAGAGTTTTACCACGGCAATTCTGTCAGTGGTATAAACATGTCGCTTACCGATTAAACGCACCCGCAAATCCGCTTTCGTTCATAAAACTAACGCACAGGTGTTATCGTAGTTTTTGCCGAAAGTTCCACCGAGCACGCGAGGTGGAACGAATCATAGAACTATCGCCGTCCCTTCGATTCGTGCAGCCTTGGACCTTTCGCATCTAGTCACCAAGGCAACACGCTGCCGCGTCATGATGGGATCAAACGTGAGCGATACAAAGCTAAAGCCAGCAACCAAAAAGCCCGCTACCCGTAAAGCCGCCCCGCACGCGCCGGAGCTCACTAAGGACGATGTCTATCTATTTGGCATCGGCACGTGGGAGCGCAGCTGGGAAAAGATGGGCGCGCACCCCGACACGCAGAACCGTACGCGCGGCTGGCGCTTTTGCGTTTGGGCGCCCGATGTAAAGAGCGTGCATGTCATTGGCGAATTTAACGACTGGAATGAAGAAGCCAACCCGCTGGTGCCCGTGCATACGAGCGCTATCTGGGAAGGCTTTATTCCTGGCGCAGAACAAGGTCAGCTCTATAAGTATCTCATCGAGACCAACGAGGGCGAAAAGCTCTATAAGGCCGATCCGTATGCCTTTAAGGCCGAGTGCCCTCCGGGTACCGCCAGCGTGCTGTGGACCCTCGATGGCTACAAGTGGAACGACGCTGCATGGCTCAAGCGCCGTGCCGGCCACAACCACATGTCACAGCCCCTTAACATCTACGAGGTGCATATCGGATCGTGGAAGCGCCACGGCGATGAGCCGCAGGGCGAGCCGGACGAGTACGGCAACTACCCCGGCCCCATGGATCCCTTCCCCGCGCAGCGCGGCGAGTTTTACACCTACGACGACCTGTCGGTGGAGCTCGTGGACTACGTGCGCGATATGGGCTACACGCATATCGAGGTCATGCCGCTCATGGAGCATCCCTTCGATGGCTCCTGGGGATACCAGACGACCGGCTACTATGCCGCCACGTCGCGCTATGGCGACCCGCAGCAGCTCATGCACTTTATCGATGCGTGCCACGAAGCTGGCATCGGCGTGATCATGGACTGGGTTCCCGGCGGTTTTTGCGCCGACTCCCACGGCCTTGCCACCTTTAACGGCCACATGCTGTTTGAGCACGAGATTCACCCCAATTGGGGCACGCATAAGTTCGATTTCGCCCGCGGCGAGGTCCGCTCCTTCCTGGTCTCCAACGTGCTGTATTGGCTCGAGAACTTCCACGTCGACGGCATTCGCATGGACGGCGTGTCCAGCATGCTGTACCTCAACTTTGGCATCGACGATTCCGGCCAAAAGAAGTTCAATAAGTACGGTACCGAGGAGGACCTGGACGCCAGCGCTTTTATCCGCCAGGTCAACTGCGCCGTGGAGGCCCACTTCCCTGACGTGATGATGATGGCCGAGGAGTCCACCGCGTGGCCGCTCGTGACCTATCCGCCGCAGGACGGCGGCCTGGGCTTCCACTACAAGTGGGACATGGGTTGGATGAACGACACCCTGCACTACATGCAGACCGATTTTCCGTGGCGCCCTGGCAACCACGGGCTGCTCACGTTTTCCATCATGTACGCCTTTACCGAGAACTTCATCTGCCCGCTGAGCCACGACGAGGTCGTACACGGCAAGTGCTCGCTGATCGGCCGCATGCCGGGCGACTGGTGGCGCCAATTTGCCGGCCTGCGCACGCTGGCCTTCTACCAGATGACGCATCCCGGTGCCAAGCTCAACTTTATGGGCAACGAGATCGGCCAGTTTATTGAGTGGCGCTACTACGAGTCCATCCAGTGGTTCCTGACCGAGGAGTACGAGACCCACCGTCATCATCAGGCGTTTATCAAGGCACTCAACCACCTGTACACCGCCGAGCCCGCCCTGTACGAGCGCGGCTACACCGACGACGGCTTTACCTGGATCGATGCGGACAACTCCAAGCAGTCCATCGTGAGCTTTGTGCGTCAGGGCGAGGACGTCGACGACGATCTGGTGATCCTGATCAACTTTGACCCGGCGAGCTACGAGAGTTTCCGCGTGGGCGTGCCGCGCGAGGGCGACTGGGAGGTCATCTTTGACTCTGATCGTCCCGAGTTTGGCGGCAGCGGTTATGCCGGCGAAGAGCCCTACACCTGCTCGAGCGAGCCCTATCCCTGGAACGGGCAGATGGACTCCATTGAGATTAAGGTGCCCGGCCTGGCTGGCGTGGTGCTTAAGCGCCGCGGTCCCAGCAGCTATAAGCCGCCGGTGGTTGAGGAGCCCAAGAAGGCGCCGCGCAAGCGCACGTCCTCGGTGAAGCCTAAGCCTGCAGCTGCCAAGAAGGCTTCGGCCAAGGCGAAGGCAACCAAGCCCGCTGCCAAGACCACGGCCAAGTCCACAACGACCAAGAAGGCAGCCACCAAAAAGGCTGCTCCCAAGGCCAAGGCAGCTGCCGTAAAGGCTCCTGCCAAGAAAGCGTAACAAAGGCGTTACCACTGTAATTACCCGCCCCACCGGGGCGTAGGATACAAGTCATAACCGTTCCGGGGGAACCATCCCCGGGGGAAAGGAACGTATGAATAAGATCTTCGACAACAAGCAGGAGTTTACCGAACTCTATCGCGATGCCGTCATGAGCATCAGCGGCAAGAGCGTCGAGGCCGCCAGCGACCTGGACCGCTTTAACGCCCTGGCCAAGCTCGTGGCCGAGAAGGCACGCACCGTCGCCACCAAGAGTGACGCCCGCGCCACCGCCGAGGGCAAGAAGCGCGTGTACTACTTCTCGATCGAGTTTTTGATCGGCCGCCTGCTCGACAACTACCTGCTCAACTTTGGCGTGCGCGACATGGTCGCCGAGGCGCTCGACGACATGGGCTTTGATCTGTCCGTCATCGAGAACCAGGAGCCCGATCCGGCACTGGGTAACGGTGGCCTGGGCCGTCTGGCCGCGTGCTTCTTGGATTCGATGGCAGCCGAGGGCATTGCCGGCTACGGCAACGGCATGCGCTACCGCTACGGCCTGTTTAAGCAGGAGATCGTCAACGGCAGCCAGGTCGAGGCCACCGACGAGTGGCTCACCCACGGCTATCCCTGGGAGGTCCGTCGTCAGGACAAGGCCGTGACCATCAAGTTTGGCGGCCGCGTCGAGGGCTTTGAGGAGAACGGCCGCACGTTCTACCGCACGGTGGATACGCAGGACATCCTGGCCGTCCCTTATGACATCCCCGTTGTGGGCTATGCCGGCGAGACCGTCAACAAGCTGCGCGTCTGGGCCGCCGAGCCGGTCGAGGAGCACTTTGACCTGGAGGCCTTCAACCGCGGCGACTATGCCCTGGCCGATGCCGAGCGCGCCGAGGCCGAGGCCATCAGCGCCATCCTCTACCCCAACGACGCCGGCGAGCACGGTCGTCTGCTGCGCCTGAAGCAGGAGTACCTGTTTGTTTCGGCCGGCATCTACAGCCTGCTCGACACCTTTGAGAAGGAGCACGGCGAAAACTGGGAGCTGCTGCCGCAGTTTGTGGCCATCCACACCAACGATACTCACCCCGCCATGTGCGGCCCCGAGCTCATGCGCATCCTCATCGACGAGAAGAAGCTCGAGTGGGACGACGCCTGGAACATCGTGACGCAGGTCGTGAGCTACACCAACCACACCATCCTGCCCGAGGCCCTGGAGAAGTGGCCCATCGGCACGTTCTCCAAGCTCCTCCCCCGCGTGTACCAGATCATCGACGAGATCAGCCGTCGTTGGCACGAGTCGTTCGACACCACGCAGGAGGGCTGGCAGGAGCGTCTGCGCCAGACCGCCATCCTGTGGGACGGCGAGATTCGCATGGCCAACCTGTCTGTGATCTGCAGCCACAGCGTCAACGGCGTGGCCAAGATCCACTCCGACATCATCAAGAACATCGTGCTCAAGGACTTCTATGCCCTGACGCCCGAGAAGTTCAACAACAAGACCAACGGCATTTCGCACCGTCGTTTCTTTGCCGAGGCCAACCCCACTTACGCCAAGCTCGTGACCGAGGCCATTGGCGACGGCTGGCTCAAGGACGCCTTTGAGCTGGAGAAGCTCAAAGAGTTTAAAAACGACACCGAGTTCCTGAAGGCCGTGGGTGCCTCCAAGCGCGCCAACAAGGAGCGTCTGGCCGCCTACGTTAAGGCCGAAACCGGTCTGGTCATTGATCCCAACACCGTCTTCGATGTTCAGGTAAAGCGCTTCCATGCCTACAAGCGCCAGCTCATGAACATCATGAAGGTGATGGACATCTACAACCGTCGCATCGCCGATCCCAACTTCCACGTGACGCCGACGACCTTCATCTTTAGCGGCAAGGCTGCCTCGAGCTACACCTTTGCCAAGGAGACCATCCGCCTCATTAACTCCGTGGCCGACGTCATCAACAACGACGCCCGTGTCAACGAGGTCATGAAGGTCTGCTTTATCCCCAACTTCCGTGTGAGCAATGCCCAGCTCATCTACCCCGCCGCCGAGATCTCGGAGCAGATCTCCACGGCCGGCAAGGAGGCCTCGGGCACGTCCAACATGAAGCTCATGATGAACGGCGCCATTACGCTGGGCACCCTCGACGGCGCCAACATCGAGATCGCCGACCTGGCCGGTCGCGAGAACGAGGCCATCTTTGGCCTGACCGCCCCCGAGGTCGAGCAGCTCTGGGCATCCAACAGCTACTTTGCGTGGGATACCCTCAACGGCGACCGCGAGCGCCTGGGCCGCGTGATGGACGAACTCAAGGACAACACGTTTGCCGGGCTTTCGGGCAACTTCGAGAGCATCTATAACGAGCTCATGAACAACAACGACCCCGACCTGGTCATGGCGGACTTCCGCAGCTACGTCGACGCTTGGGAAAAGCTCACCGGCAGCTACGGCGACCAGGAGACCTGGAACCGCAAGGCCCTGCTCAACACCGCCTCCTCCGGCTGGTTCTCGAGCGACCGCACCATTCGCGAGTACCGCGACGAGATCTGGCACGCGTAAAGGCGCGCGAGCTCCCTTATGCCAGCACGGCATTACTCGACGGGCGCGACCGAGCGCCGCGCCCGTCGCTAATGGGTTTAAGAACATCGATGACAGAAGGAGAAATCGATGAGTAAGAAAGAATGCATCGCGATGCTCCTCGCAGGAGGACAGGGCAGCCGATTGGGGGCACTCACCCAAAAGATCGCCAAGCCGGCGGTTAGCTTTGGTGGCAAGTTCCGCATTATCGACTTTTCACTGTCCAACTGCTCCAACTCGGGCATCGACACGGTGGGCGTCCTGACGCAGTATCGCCCCTACCTGCTGCATGCCTACGTGGGCTCCGGTGAGGCGTGGGATCTGGACAGCCGCGACGGCGGCGTGTCGATCCTGCCGCCGTACGAGACGCAGACCGGCGGCGCCTGGTATGCGGGTACGGCCGACGCCATCACGCAGAACCTGGACTACATCAAGGCCAACGACCCCAAGTACGTCCTGATTCTTTCGGGCGATCACCTGTATCGCATGGACTACCGCAAGATGCTCAAGACGCACATTGAGAACAACGCCGACCTCACGGTGAGCGTTATGCCCGTGCCGTGGGAGGAGGCCAGCCGCTTTGGCATCCTGACCACCAACCCCGAGGACGGCCGCATCACCAAGTTCACCGAGAAGCCCGATAAGCCCGATTCGAACCTCGCGTCCATGGGCATCTACATCTTCTCGGCCGACGTGCTGATCGAGGCGCTCGAGGAGGACGCTCTGGACCAGCGCTCGAGCCACGACTTTGGCAAGGACATCATCCCCAAGCTGCTTGGCGAGGGCAAGCGCCTGTACAGCTACGAGTTCCACGGCTTTTGGAAGGACGTCGGCACCATTGCCAGCTTCCACGAGACCTCGATGGACCTGCTGGGCAACAACCCCGAGTTCGATCTGTTCGACAAGCACTTCCCCATCATGTCCAACATCACCACGCGTCCGCCGCACTACATTGGCCCTGACGGCCGCCTGGACGACTGCCTGGTCTCCAACGGCTGCAAGATCTACGGCACCGCTCGCCACTCGATCCTTTCGACCGATGTCATCATCGAGGAGCGCGCCGTGGTCGAGGACTCCGTGCTGCTGCCGGGTGCGCACGTTAAGAGCGGCGCACACATCTGCCGCGCTATTTTGGGCGAGAACTCCACGGTCGAAGAGGGCGTGAAGCTCGGCTCTGTCGATACCACCAAGGATACGGCCGTCGTTGGAAATGACGTCGTTATCGGGAAGGGGGAATGATCCGATGATCAATCGCAAGGCCATCGGTTATATCACCGCTAACTACTCTTCGACCTACGGCAGCGTGCTGCTCAAGGATCGCCCCATCGCGTCCGTTCCATTTTTGGGCCGCTACCGCCTGATCGACTTCCCGCTGTCCAACATGATGAATGCCGGCATCAAGACCGTCGGTGTCGTCATGCCGGGCAACTACCGTTCGCTGATCGACCACGTGGGCTCGGGCAAGGACTGGGGCCTGGACCGCAAGAAGGGCGGCCTGTTCATGGTGCCCGGCAACGCGTATGGCACCACCAAGGGCGGCATGCGCTTCCTGCTGCGCGACATCATCTCCAACAAGACGCTGTTCCAGCGCTCGGAGAATCCCTATGTCGTGATGATGGGCACCAACATCATCTTTAACATGGACCTCAACACCATCATCGAGGCGCACGAGAACTCCGGTGCCCAGATGACCGTGGTGTACTGCAAGGCCACGCGCAATGTCGAGGACGAGACCAAGCTCGAGATTAACGAGAACGGCCGCCTGACGGGCGTGAGCGCCGGCGTCGTGTACGGAGACAACGCGTCTATGGATTGCTGCATCGTCAACCGCGAGACGCTGCTCGAGATCATCGACCACTACCAGGCCGCCGACTATCTGGACCTGCTCGAGGCACTCCAGGGCGACTTTGGCAACATCGACGTGTGCAGCTACGAGTACAAGGGCGAGGTCGTGGGCGTGTTTAGCGAGAAGTCGCTGTATCGCCGCAGCATGGACCTGCTCGACCAGACCGTCGCCGACCAGCTCTTTGACCCCGAGCGCCCGATCCTGACCAAGGCCCACGACGTGCCGCCTTCGCGCTATGCGACCGGCAGCCACGCGTGCAACTCGATCATCTCGGCCGGCTGCATCATCAAGGGCACCGTGCGCAACTCAATCCTGTCGCGCGGCGTCGTGGTCGAGGAAGGAGCTTCGGTGACCAACTCGATCATCAACCAGAGCTGCATCATCAAGAGCGGCGCACGCGTTGAGAACGCCATCCTGGACAAGAACAACGTGGTCCCCACCAACACCGAGCTTCGCGGTACGCCCGAGAACATCCTGGTGCTGGGCAAGGCCCCGTTAACTTCCGATACCACCATCGTGCGCTAACGTTGGCACCGCATAATCGCACGTAATAGGTAGAATAGCCGCCCGGTTCGCGCCAGGCGGCTATTCTCGAATTGCAACATGGGAGACAATATGGCACAAACCAGCAAAAAGATGCAGATCGTGTTTGCCTCGGCCGAGTGCGCACCGTTTGTTAAGACCGGTGGCCTGGGTGACGTGGCGGGCTCGCTGCCTGCGGCGCTTGTGCGCGCCGGCGCCGAAGTTATCGTGATGGTGCCCAAGTACGCCACCATCAAGGACGAGTACAAGGCGCAGATGGAGCACTTCTCCGACTTTTACGTGAGCCTGGGCTGGCGCAATGAGTACTGCGGTCTCGAGAAGCTCGAGCACAACGGCGTCACCTATATGTTCATCGACAACGAGCGCTACTTTGCGCGCGACTATCCGTACGGCTTCTTTGATGACGGCGAGCGCTTCGCGTTTTTCTCCAAGGCCATCACCGAGAGTCTGCAGCACCTGCCGGCCGGTTTTGAGTGTGACATCCTGCACTGCAACGACTGGCAGACGGCACTTGCGCCCGTGTTTTTGCGCGAGTTTTACCAGGGCCTGCCGCTGTATGACCGCGTCAAGACCGTGTTCTCGATCCACAACGTGGCGTTCCAGGGCCAGTTTAGCGACACCGTGATGGAGGACATCCTGGGTGTGGCACACATTCCGGCGGCCGCCTCGCAGCTGCGTTGCGACGCCTGCAGCATCAACTACATGCTGGGCGCCCTGCGCTATGCCGACGCCATAACCACGGTGAGCCCAACCTATGCCAGCGAGATCCAGACGCCCGAGTTTGGCGAGGGCCTGGACGGCGTGCTGCGCGAGCGCTCCTATGCGCTGCAGGGCATTTTGAATGGCATTGACGTGGCGGGCTTTGACCCGGCGACCGACAAGCGCATTGCCGCCAACTACACCGTGGAGGACCGTTCTGGTAAGGCCGTATGCAAGGCCAAGCTGCAGGAAGAGCTGGGGCTCGAGGTTCGCGACGACCGTCCGCTTATGGTGATGGTCACGCGCCTGACGCGCCAGAAGGGCATGGACCTGGTCATGTACGCGCTCGACCGCATTCTGGCCGGCGGCGTGCAGGTGGCGGTGCTGGGCACCGGCGACCGCGACTACGAGGACGGTCTGCGCTACTTCCAGGACAAGTACCCCGGTACCATGGCCGCACGCATTGAGTTCGATCCTGCGCTGTCGCAGCGCATGTATGCCGCCGCCGACATGTTCCTAATGCCTTCGAAGTTTGAGCCCTGCGGCCTGTCGCAGATCATCGCCATGCGCTACGGCACCCTGCCGATTGTTCGCGAGACTGGCGGTCTGAAGGACACGGTGATTCCGTATAACGAGTTTACCGGCGAAGGCACGGGCTTCTCGTTTACCAACTTTAACGGCGACGAGATGGGCGACGCCGTGTTCCGCGCGGCGCGTCTGTTCTGGGATAACCGCGACGCCTGGAACCAGCTGGTAACGCAGGCCATGAGCCAGGACTTTAGCTGGACGCGCTCGGCCGATAAGTATCTGGACCTGTACTTCTTTATGCACCCGGAGATCGAGCGCCCGGTGGCTGTTGTCGACGAGCCTGAGGCTGTTGCTGAGCCGGTGGCCGCTGAGGAGCCCAAGGCCGAAGAGAAGCCGGTTGAAGCTGAGCCCGTTACGGCCGAGTCTGAGGTGAAGGCTGAGGCTGCTCCTGAGGCAGAGTCCGAGGTGAAGCCCGCTGCGAAGCCTGCGGCCAAGAAGACCACGACTCGTAAGGCGACGGCAACCAAGACCACCGCTGTCAAGAAAACGACCTCGCGCAAGCGCACCACCGCAGCTGCCAAGAAGGCCGCCGAAGCCGAGGCTGCTCCCGAGGTAAAGGCCGACGCCGTCGAGGCTAAGGCTGCGGCAAAGGCACCGGCCAAGGCCGCTACCAAGAAGACGACCGCGACCGCCAAGAAGGCAACAGCTGCCAAGAAGACCATAACAACGAAATCGACGACCACGAAGGCCGCCACAACCAAGGTAGCCACAAAGCCGGCCGCCAAAGTCGAGGAGACGCCCGCCGAATCCAAGGCCAAGGTAACCGTCGAGGCCAAGCCGGCCGCCAAGACCACCACGCGCAAGCGCGCAACGACGACGGGCAAGAAGTCTACGACCAAGGCTGCTGCTCCCAAAGCGGAGGCTAAGGTCGAGGACAAGACCGCACTAAAGGCCAAGCCTGAGCCGAAGGCAGCCGAGGTCAAGTCCGCTGCCGCTAAAGAGGAGCCCAAGGCCGAGGTAAAGGCCAAGCCCGAGCCCGCCAAGAAGGCCCCGGTCTCCCCCGTCGCCGCGACCGAGGAAAAGGCTCCGACCAAGAAGACCTCCGTCCGCAAGGCAACGGCCACCCGCAAGCGCCGCTAGCATACAGACGATTCAAAACCTCATCAAACCCTAAGCAAGGGGCGCTCCAACCTGGCGCCCCTTCTCTGTAGGTAGTGGTAAAACGATTTTCTAGGACAACCGTTCGCCGATGGTAAACGGATGTTGTTTATACAGCCTGTGTACAAAAGATATACTTACAACCTGTGCGTAAAGCCATGGCCCGCAGGCCGTGATTCTATTGAACTGGACCGTATTATGAGATTGATTCACAACAGCCGTCTGCCGCAGTTTCGCACTCCGTTTGGCGCTGTGACCACAGGAACTACCCTTTCGCTCTCCGTGATTCTGGAGGATGCCGATCCCAACCAGGCAACGCTTACGTTGCGTACCTGGGTCGATGAGATCGGTGAGTCTCGGTATCCCATGACGCACGAGGGCGACGGCATATTTACCGTAGAGCTTGAGTGCACCGAGCCCTGTCTTATCTGGTACAGCTTTATCTGCAATATCGAGGGCCAGCCCGAGGTCCGCTTGGGCGCACCGCAGGGTCGCACCGGTGGCGAGGGCGTAACTTACGACTACGCCGAGGTGCCGTCCTTCCAGATTACCGTCTATAAGCACCGCGAAGTGCGTCCCGAGTGGTACGAGCGTGGCATGGTCTACCAGATCTTCCCCGATCGCTACGCCCGAGATGAAAACTGGCGCGAGCGCACGCTGGCCGAGGTCGAAAAACCACGCAACGGAATCCAGCGCCGCATGGTCGAGGACTGGAACGAGCCGCCCGTGTACGAGCGCGCCGAAGACGGCTCCATCAAAACCTGGGACTTCTACGGCGGGTCGCTCAAGGGCATCCAGGAAGACCTGCCTCGCATCGCCGAGCTGGGCTTTACAGCCATCTACCTCAACCCCATTTTTGAAGCCGCGAGCAACCACCGCTACGACACGGCCGACTACACCAAGATCGACCCGATCCTGGGCACCGAGCAGGACTTTACCGAGCTGTGCCAGGCGGCCGAGAAGCTGGGCATCTCCATCATTCTGGACGGCGTCTTTAACCATACGGGTGACGACTCGATCTATTTCAACCGCTACGGCAACTACCCCGGCGTGGGCGCGTGGCAGAGCGAGGATTCGCCATGGCGCGATGCGTTTTATTTCCACGAGGACGGCTCATACGACTGCTGGTGGGGCGTGGGCAATATGCCCGCCATCAATGAGAGCTCTGAGCTGGTACGCGAGCGGCTCCTGGGCAAGGACGGCGTGATCCGTAAATGGCTACGTGCCGGCGCTCATGGCTGGCGCCTAGACGTGGCCGACGAGCTTTCCGATGACTTCCTGGCCGAGATTAAAAAGGCCGTGCTCGCCGAGAAGCCTGATGCACTGTTGCTCGGCGAAGTCTGGGAAGACGCCTCCAACAAGATCAGCTACGGCCATCTGCGCCGCTATCTGCAAGGCTCCGAGCTGGACTCTGCTATGGATTACCCCTTCCGCGACATGGTCATCGGCTTTTTGATGGGCTACAAGAACGCCTACCAGGCAGCCGAGGATATCGAAACCCTGCGCGAGAACTATCCCCGTGAGGCCCTGTCCTGCGCACTTAATCTGCTTTCGAGCCACGACCGTCCGCGCATTATCTCGGTGCTCGGCGGCGGCCCCGATGAGTCGCAGCTGCCCGAGTGCGAGCGCAGCAAATGGCGTCTGGACGAGAACTCGATGGGCCTGGCCAAGAGCCGTTTTTGGCTCGCAACGCTCATGCAGATGACGTTCCCGGGCGTGCCTTCGATTTACTATGGCGATGAGTACGGCCTGGAGGGTCTAACCGATCCGGGCAACCGCCGCACCCTGCCGACCGAGGACCAACTGCACGACTTCGACACGCTGGCTATTGTCAAAAACGCCTCCGCCGTACGCCGCGCACTACCGTTTATGATCGACGGCGAGATCAAGGCCTTCGCGCTCAACGACGAGGTGCTGGCATACAACCGCACGGGCAAGGATGGCGAGTCCGCGACGGTTATCATTAATCGTAGTCTGCGCAATTCGCACCGCGTGACGATTCCGGCGCTTGATGAATGCGCGAGTGACGTGATCAGCGGTCACGAGTGCGAGATCCACAACGGCACGGTCACGCTCGATTTGTATCCGCTGGGCTCGTCGATCATCTATCACCATGCCGAGCAGCGCTTGCAGGAGCCGCTCGATCACGGCGCGGGCGTTGTGTGCCATATCACCTCGGTACCGACCGATGACGGCAAGCCCGGTACGATCGGCGCACCCACGCGTCGCTTTATCGACCATCTGGCCGCTATGGGCATGCGCTACTGGCAGGTCCTGCCCGTCAATCCCACGGATTTCTTCCGCTCCCCCTATGCCGGGCCTTCGGCCTTTGCGGGCAATATTGACCTGCTGCCCGAGAGCCAAGAGGAGCTGGCGGCCGACTTTGAGACTTGGAAGGCCCGTGGCGGCGAAGATGCCGATCCGCTCTACACCGCGTTTAAACATCGCAACGCCGATTGGCTCGAGAAATACTGCGTCTACATGGCCGTTAAGAAGTACTTTAAGGGCGAGTCGCGCCACGATTGGCCGACGGATGTCGCGCGCTACAACGAGCACCTGATTGACGACAAGCGTTTCCACGACGAGGCCGAGCTTCAGGCGTACATGCAGTACCGCTTTGACCTGGCTTGGTGCGAGCTTATGAACTATGCGCACAAGAAGGGCATCGAGGTCATCGGCGATATTCCTATGTACGTGTCCGACGATTCGGCAGATGCGTGGAGCGAACCCGAGAACTTCTGGCTGTCCGATACCGGTAAGGCGATTGAGATTTCTGGCGCGCCGCCCGACAACTTTGCGCCCGAGGGCCAGGTGTGGGGCAACCCGACGTTCCGCTGGGACCACATGAAGCAGAACGGCTACCGCTGGTGGATGGATCGCCTACGTCGTGCGTTCTCGCTCTACGACCGCGTGCGCCTGGATCACTTCCTGGGCTTCCACAGCTACTTTAGCATTCCCGCAGGTAAGGCCTGCGCCGACGGGCGTTGGCTGGCAGGCCCGGGCAAGGACCTTTTCCAGACCGCCTATGACGAGTTGGGGCCGCTCAACTTTATTGCCGAGGACCTGGGCTATCTGACGCCCGGCGTTCGCGCCATGGCTTCGACCTGCGGCTTTCCCGGCATGGACGTGCTGGAGTTTAGCGACTACGACGTCCGCAACGGCGTGCACCCCACGCCGGGCAAGATCCTGTACACCTCGACGCACGATACGTCGACATTGGCCGGTTGGAGCACGCGTTCCTTTGCGGGCGGCGATGAACCAAGCGGTGTTGAGGTGGCGGCCAAGCTGATGAGCGACGCGCTGGCAAGCGACGCTCCCCTGGTGATGATGCCGCTGCAGGATGTCCTGGGGCTGGGCGACGACGCGCGCATGAACGTACCGGGCGTGGCCACGGGCAACTGGACCTGGCAGGCTGACGAGGCCGACGTTGCGGCCGCTGAGGGCAAAACCGCACAGCTCCTGCGCAACACGCATAGATTCTGGGGCGAAGCGTGATAAAACGCCCGATATAGGGTACAGTTACAGACGTTTGAATTTTTGCGGGCAGAGTAATCTGCCCGCTTTGTGCTGAAAAGGAAGTATTATGGCGCGCTACGATTACAAGTGCTCGAGCTGCGGCAACGTGTTTGAGGTTGAGCATCCCATGTCCGAGACTCCAGAGGTCGTGTGCCCGAGCTGCGGTGCCCCGGCGGCCAAGACGTTCTCGGCTAGCGGCATCAAGTTTGAGGGCAGCGGCTTCTACAACACCGACCAGCGCAGCGGTAGCTCAAGCACCAGCGCCACGAGTGGCTGCTGCGCCAACTGCCCGCACAGCCACTAGAAACCGATCAGCCCCGCGACCAACACCAATCGCGGGGCTGATTCTTTAGCTGCCCAGGTTTCCTTATGAGTTGCGGTGAAATAAGGACTGTTTGGCGGGCGGAAGCCGCTATTCAATCCCTATTTCACCGCAACTTAGTAGCTACTTGTGGACCAGGCGGGCGCAGAAGTGGCCGTCGTAGGAGTCGGCGTTTACCGGCACGCTTTGGAAGAGGCCTCGATCGTTCTGACGAACGGATACGAGCTTCTTGGCCTGATCGAACTCGGGAAGTTGCAGGATCTGCGCCTCGGAGAGCGGCTCCAGGCTAAAACCGGTGCCCTCGGGAGAGTTCAGGAAAGCGTCCACCACCTGCGTATTCTCCTCGTCGAAGACCGAGCACGTCGCATAGATGAGCTCGCCGCCGGCAGCCACGCGCGCAGCAGCCTCTTTGAGCATCGTAAGCTGCAGTTTGGGCAGCTCAACCGTCACATCTTTTTCGGTCAGGCGCCACGGTATCTCAGGATGACGGCGCATGGTTCCGGTGCCAGAGCACGGCGCATCGATAAAGACCGTGTCGAACTTAACCGGCTCGCCAAGCATGGCATCAAACGATGTGAGCACCTCATTAAGCTCGCAGGCATCACCCGAAACCGTGCGAACGCCCTGAATACCGGCCTTATGCAGACGAGCGAGATTCAGATCGCACTTGCGATCATGCAGATCGAGCGCCGTATGCTGACGCTCATAGCCCGCACGCTTGGCCTGGCACATCATCACATAGGTCTTGGTGCCACGGCCGGCACCAATCTCAAGGCAGCTACCAGGGCGCGTGGCAGCCGTGGCGATAAGCTGGGCGTTAAGGTCCGAGGCCACGGCTGCAGCACGCTCAAATACGCCCGACGCAACCGTAACCTGAGCATCGACCGGAGCATGACAGCCAGGGAACACAGGCGCCACAAGCTGCGATAGGTACGGATCAGGTTTGGCTGCAAAGGCGTTCTCGTGCAAAGCGAGCGGCGCGGGCGCCAGATTGCCGGCGAAGCCGAGCGCACCCTCTGAAGTGTCAAACGACGCCATAATGCGAGCGCATAGCCAGCGCGGAAGACCCATCAGGCGCGACAGACGAACCAAGCGTCGCTCGGACTCATCCACGTCGGATGCCGTGGCAAAGTCCTCAACGTTGTCCGCAACCTTGTGCAGCACCGCGTTTGCCAGGCCCGCAGCAGACTTAGCACCACTGCGCACCAGCTCAACACCCTGGCTCACGGCAACGCGGCCCGGCGTATGCAGGTAGAGCATCTCGAAGGCCGAGATACGAAGCGCCATGCGAACGCGCGGCGCAACCTTTTTGGGTTTATCGAGAAACTGATCGAGCAGCTCGTCCAAAATACCCTGCGTGGCGGCCACGCCCAGCGCCAAGCGGGCGGCAAAAGCGGAATCGCGCTGGTCAATAGCCTTGGCCGATGCGCGAGAGGACAGCACGTCGCGCGCATACATGCCGCGGCGATCGGCCTCCATCAGTACATCGAGCGCAAGCTTGCGCGCGGGAGACAGCTTGCTCATGACAAAACACCCCAGATAAGATCGGCACCCTGCAGGCCAGCAGCCCAAGCAGAAGCGGCCATAGCACGCTTGCCATCAGGCTTAACCTCGAGCAACTCAACCGAGCCATCGGAAAGGCCAAGGTAAACACGCTTAGCCTGAACGAGAACCTGACCCTCGCCAAGCGACACATCAGCCGCCGCAGCATCGAGCACACGCACGGTCTTGCCGGCAATCACGCAACGAGCAGGCGCGGTATCGGACGAGGCCAGCACATGACGCACGCAATCAAGCGCCGCCATGTGCGGATCCAAGCGCATCTCCTGCTTAGAAATCTTGGCAGCATGGGTAACGAGCGCCTCGTCCTGTTCGATCCACACGGCGGTGCCATCGGCAAGAGAAGGAAGCGTATCGGCAAGCAGTTTGCCGCCGAGCTCAGCGAGCTCCATAGTCAGCGCCTCGGCATGCTTACCGGCAACCGAGGTCGAGGCCTGCGCACAATAGGCGCCGGTATCCACGCCATGCCCAATGCGCATAATAGAAACGCCAGCAATCTCATCACCAGCAAGAATGGCACGCTGAATAGGAGCAGCCCCACGCCAACGAGGCAGCAGCGAAGCATGAACATTCACAATACCAAGCGGCGCCATATGCAGCACCTCATCGGGCAAAATGCAACCATAGGCTGCCACACAGAAAATATCAGCCTGCGCAGCCTTGAGCACCTCAACAACCTCAGGCGTCATACGATTAGCCTCAACAACAGGCAAACCAAGCTCGAGCGCCTTAGCCTTAACAGGAGACGGCTCAAACTTCTTACCACGCCCGCGAACAGCATCAGGACGAGTAACAACAAGCGCAATCTCATTCCCAGCCTCAACAAGCGAAGTCAAAGAAGGCACAGCAAAATCAGGCGTACCCATAAACACAATACGCATAAAAGTTAGTCTCCCCTCAACCAAAGCCGAGACGGCTACAAAGAACAGCGGAAAGCCAAGTCACCAGCCCATCCGCAATAACATTTCAACAAGAACAAATATACCCAAAACCAAAGAAAGAGCCGCAATAAAAGCAGCTCTTTCAGCAAAGCACCCATCAGCGAAGACGCCCATCCCTGGCCCGACGGCACCCGGGCGAACCGAGCCAGAACAACGCAGTCCCCGGTGCTGAGCGCCCACATATCGTCCCGCGCGCAGTTTCGCAGCAAAGCGAGAATGTTTGAGCACGGGATGATATGTGGGCGCTCAGCACCGGGGACGGTGGGACCTACTCCGTCTCGCCCGGTCGAGCGCCGCGGGCCAGGGCGTCCTGATACTCCTTGACGGCCTTGAGCCTCTGCATGGGCTTCAGTCGCTCGAACATAGTGTTGCCATGCAGGTGATCGATCTCGTGCTGCAGACACACGCAGAACAGGTCGCCCGTTGCCTCATAGCGAATCAGGTTGGCATCCAGGTCATACGCCTCGACGACGACATGGTCGGGACGCTCAATCTCGCAGCTAATGCCGGGGATGGACAGGCAACCCTCGCTATACGGCACGAGATGGTCGCTCTGCTCAACAATGACGGGGTTGATGAGCACGTATGGGTCGTAGTCATTCTTGTCGGTGTAGTCGCAGTCGATGGTGACGAGCTGAATGAGTTCACCGATCTGCGGGGCAGCAAGGCCGCAGCCGCCGTTCTCGAACATCATCTTCTTCATCTTCTCGGCAAGCGCCTCGATCGCCGGGGTGATTTCCTCGATGACGGCACACTCCTGGCGCAGACGAGGATCAGGGGACAGTACGATTCCGTTGGCTTCCATGGCCATCCTTTCGGTTTGTTACATCAAATCATAGGCGTCGACGTCAACGCTCACGCTCACGCCGCGCACGGAGCCCACCTCTTTGAGACAGGCGTCGATATCATCAGAGACATGGTACCCTACCGGCGACTTCACAAGCAGATGGAAGCGGTAACGGTCCTTGGCTCTCTCGATTACACACGAAGCCGGGCCCAGCACCTGCGGGACGGCGCTCCCCGCCCGCAAAAAGTCGGGCGCGGCGGCATGCCAGCGGCGCTTGAGGAGCTTTGCGATGCGCCCGATATAATCCAGCGCATCGTCGCGGCTTGCCGACCACACCAAGATATTGACCAGACGCACGAACGGCGGATACAGGGCGTCGCGGCGCTGGTCCAGGTCGTAGTCGGTAAAGATCGAACGGTCGTGCTCGGCAACGGCGCGAATAACCGGGTCCTCGGGCAGATAGGTCTGGATGATGACCTCGCCAGGGCGATCGCCGCGACCGGCACGACCGGCGACCTGCTCCAACAGATCGTAAGCGCGCTCCCCTGCTCTAAAATCGGGCAGCTTGAGGGCAAAGTCGGCATTGACCACGCCCACGAGCGTGACCTCGGGAAAATCGAGGCCCTTGGCAATCATCTGGGTACCCAGCAGCACCGCGCAATCGGCGGCATCGAACTGCTCGAGCAGTTTTTTGTGCGCGTCCTTGCCGCGCGTGGAATCGGCGTCCATGCGAATGATGGCGACATCGTCGGGCAGCATCTGGTGCAGTGCGTCCTCGATCTGCTGCGTACCCAGCCCCATTTTTGCCAGGTAACGGCTACCGCACTTGGGGCAGCGACTCGTGGGAGCAGGATACGGCCGCACGCGCCAAGACGAACCGCAGGTGTGGCACTGCAGCGTATGGGTGCGCTCGTGGTACGTAAGCGCCGTGGAGCAGTGGCTGCAGGTGGGGACGCAACCGCACTCGCGGCACATCAAAAAAGGCGCAAAGCCACGGCGGTTATGAAGCAGCACGGCCTTCTCGCGCCGCTCTACAACGCGCTCCAGGCCTTCCATTAGCGGTTTTGAGAACATTGAGCGGCTACCGTGCGAGAACTCGCGACGCAGGTCGGCAATGCGAACGGTGGGCAGCACGGCGTATCCCGGGCGCTCGGGCATCTCGACGCGCGTCCAGGTGGCACCGTTATACGTGCCGCGGCGGCAGCGGTCGAGCGCTTCGGCAGAAGGTGTGGCCGAGCCCAGCACGAGTGGGCAGCGATAGCGACGCGCCATCTCGGCCGCCACCTCGCGCGCATGGTAGCGCGGGCTGGAACCCTGCTTGTAGCTGGTCTCGTGCTCCTCGTCGATGATGATGAGGCCCAGGTCGCTGAGCGGGCAAAAGAGAGCCGAGCGGGCGCCGACCACCACGCGGGCCGCACCGCTGGCGACCATATCCCACTGGTCCAGACGCTCGCCAGCCGAAAGGCGCGAGTGGAACACGGCAACCGTCTCGCCAAAGCGCGAGCGGAAGCGGCCAACGGTTTGGGCCGTCAGCGAGATCTCGGGCACGAGCACGCAGGCCGAGTGACCGGCCGCAAGCACGCGCTCGATGGCGGAGAGATAGACCTCAGTTTTGCCGGATCCGGTGACGCCGTCGACAAGGACCACATCGCCGTGGGCGTCAAGACGGGCGCGATCTATCTGCGCGAGCGCCTGCTGCTGGCCGTTCGTGAGCGCGACGGGCGCCTTGCCGCTCGCGGAAGACAGCGTAGTCTTCTCGCTGCAGCCGCGCCAGGCACGGCGCTCTTCCACCACCACGACGCCACGTTTTTCGAGCGCCTTGATGGTCGCCGACATGCTGTTGTAGAGCAGG
This sequence comes from Coriobacteriaceae bacterium, assembly GCA_902835305.1. GTDB lineage: Bacteria > Actinomycetota > Coriobacteriia > Coriobacteriales > Coriobacteriaceae > Collinsella. The sequence continues at coordinate 60,132 of CADFMD010000006.1, read as the reverse complement.
TTGAGATCGCGCGTCGTGACCGGCCCGCATTGGAGCGCCTCGATGAGCTGACGCTGGCGAACGGCGGTCTTGGGCGGCGTATAGTCGAAACCCTCGGGGGTGAGCATGACCCAGCGGTTTTGGATAGGCTTGACGGCGGGGCGCTCAACCGACCATGCGCCGTCATCGCCCTTAACGACGCGCGGACTACCACCCGGAGGCAAGAACAGGCGCAGGCACTCGGAAAGCGTCGCGACATACTCGCGGCTCATCCAACGTGCGATGTGGGCGGCTTCGGCGGTAAAGAGCGGTTTGCTGAGGATGGCCTCGATGGGCTTGATGCGCACGGGGTCGAGGGCGTTGTTGCCCGGCAGATCGCCCAGATCAGGCGCAATGTCGACGACATAGCCCGCGGCGGCACGGTTACCAAAGTGGACCAGGACCGTGGATCCGATCTGGACCTCGTTGGCAAGGGACTCGGGGATGCCGTAAGCAAACGGTTCCGACAGCGCACGGGTGGGGATGTCGAGGACCACGCTCGCGTAGGCGGCAGGGGGCTCGGGCGCAGGCTTAGACTGAGCCGAGGCAGCGGCAGGCTTGGGCTTCACCGGAGCTTCCTCCGGTTCCGGCGAACCAAACAGCGACAGTTGTTGAGCCATACACCACCTCTAACGAACGGACCTGAAAGGGGTGGGACAAAACATCAGTAGAGTTTGTCCCATGGCCGATACGAGTGTCGAGCTCGTTGCGTCACTCGAACATGGGACAAACACTACTGATTATTTTGTCCCAGCAACCCACTCATCGGTACAGAAACAAGAGCCCCGCTCGAGGGAACGGGGCTCGGATACATGCGTTTGCGCGTCTACTACAGCGCCATCGTGCGGGCGCGGTCGATGCGCGCCAGGCAATCGTCGCGGCCGACGAGCGCCATGGTCTCGCCAAGCGGAGGGCTCACCATGTTGCCGCAGACGGCGACGCGCACGGCCTGGAACACCACGCGCTTCTTGAGGTCCATCTGCTCGGGCAGCGGCTCAAGCGCAGCGTCGATAGCCTCGGCGGTCCACTCGCCCACACCCTCAAGCGCGGCCTTGGCGGCGTCCAGAATGGCACCCATGCCCTCCTTGGCCAGGCCTTTGTTGACGGACTTCTCGTCATACTCGAGTGTCTCGGCCGTGGCAAAGATGGGGGCGGCGACGGTCACGGCGTCGGCCGGCATCTTGGTGCGCGGCTTAACGATGGCAGCGAGCGCATCGATCCAGTCCTCGCCGTACTCGACATTACCCTCGATGAGACCCGCCTCGTGCAGCTCGGGGACCATGATCTCGTCGGCAAACTGAGCATCGGACATGCCGTTGATGTACTCAGCATTGACCCAATCGAGCTTCTTCGGATCGAAGGTCGCCGGGTTCTTGGAGATGCGGTCGAGCGAGAACTTGCTGGCCAGGACATCACGCGGGATTATCGTGGTCTCGCCGTCGAGCGACCAGCCTAGCAGCGCCAGGTAATTGACGAAGGCGTCGGACAGGTAGCCGGCGTCGCGGTACTCCTCCACCGAGGTGGCGCCGTGGCGCTTGGAGAGCTTCTTACCGTCGGCGCCCAGGATCATGGAGATGTGGGCGAACGTGGGCACGGGCGCGCCGAGGGCCTCGTAGACCATGACCTGGCGCGGGGTGTTGGACAGGTGGTCGTCGCCGCGGATGACATGGGTGATCTTCATCATGGCGTCGTCGACGACGGTCGCGAAGTTGTACGTGGGCGTGCCATCGGAGCGGAAGATGACAAAGTCGTCGAGCTCCTTGGCGTCGAAGGTCACCTCACCGTGAACGGCGTCGTGGATGACGACGTCGCCGCGGTCCTCGGGCACCTTGATGCGTAGGACGTAGGACTCGCCGGCCTCGATGCGACGGCGGGCCTCCTCGGGATCAAGATCGCGGCAACGGCGCTGATAGCCCTGGAAGGGGTCCTTGCGCTCCTGCGCGGCCTTGCGATCGGCGTCGAGCTGCTCCTTGGTGCAGAAGCAGGGATAGGCCTTACCCTCGTCCCAAAGCTTCTGGGCGGCCTGCTTGTACAGGTCCAGGCGCTCGGTCTGGGCGTAGGGGCCAAAATCGCCGCCCACCTCGGGACCCTCGTCCCAGTCCAGGCCCAGCCAACGCATGGCGCGCAGGATAATCTGCGTGTTCTCGTCGGTAGAGCGGGTGGGGTCGGTGTCGTCGATACGCAGGATGAACGTGCCGCCGTTTGCACGGGCGAAAGCCCAGTTATAGATAGCGGTGCGGGCGCCGCCGATGTGCAGCTTGCCCGTCGGTGAGGGTGCAAAGCGGACGCGAACGTCTGATGCCATGGAAATCTCCTCGATTGCAGGATGGATGTCTAACCGCATCAGTATAAAGCATCAAAGCAACCTCCGCACAAAGGGCACCGACCCAGTCATTGGGGACAGACTTAAATGACCATTCGTTGGGGACGTTCTTCGAAGCTAACTGAACAGGAGTGTCCCAAACTGCCGTCACTTGGGGACGTTCCTAAACTGCCGGCAGAAAAGGACCGTCCCCAAGTGCCAACACATAAGGAACGTCCCCAGGTGACGTAAGAGTGTTCCTATTGGCTGGTCATTTAAGTCTGTCCCCAATGAGTAGGTGCGGAAAGGGTGTGAATGTTTGATTTACGCGCTATGATGTGCCCTTGCATAGAGAGCCCGGCGGAATGGTAACGGTCGCCGGGACACGTTTTTGAAAGGACAATCATGTCAGAAGAACTTCGTTCCATCCCACCCCAACACGGGTCCTTTGTTTTTACGTCGGAGTCGGTGACCGAAGGTCATCCCGATAAGATCGCTGACCAGATCAGTGACGCCGTCCTCGACGCAATCCTCGCCAAAGAAATAGAGCTCCAGGAGCAGGGCTACATCGCCCCCAACGGCGTGCCTGCCAACGTGGAGAACGTCCGCTGCGCCTGCGAGACCCTCGTGACCACCGGCACCGTCATCGTCGCCGGCGAGATTCGCACCCAGGCCTACGTCGACGTACAGGAAATCGCCCGCGGCGTCATCCGCCGCATTGGCTACAACCGCGCCAAGTTCGGTTTTGACTGCGACACTTGCGGCGTTATGAGCCTCATCCACGAGCAGTCGCCCGATATCGCCCAGGGCGTTGACGAGTCCTTCGAGACCCAGACCGGCGCTACCACCGACCCGATCGACCTGATCGGCGCCGGCGACCAGGGTATGATGTTCGGTTATGCCTCCAACGAGACCAAGACCCTCATGCCCATGCCGCACTACCTGGCGAGCCGCCTGGCCGAGCGCCTGGCCGCCGTGCGTCACGACGGCACCCTCGCCTATCTGCGTCCCGACGGCAAGACCCAGGTCACCGTGCGCTACGAGGAAGGCAAGCCCGTCGAGGTCACGACCATCGTCATCTCCACGCAGCATGCCGCCGAAATCGAGGACATGGGCAAGATCAAGGCCGATCTGATCGAGCACGTTATCACCCCGGTTATGGCTGCTGAGAACATGCCGTGGGACAACGCGGACATCTATGTGAACCCCACCGGTCGCTTTGTCGTAGGCGGCCCCATGGGCGACACGGGCCTCACCGGCCGCAAGATCATCGTCGACACCTATGGCGGCTACGGCCGTCACGGCGGCGGCGCCTTTAGCGGCAAGGACTGCACCAAGGTTGACCGCTCCGCCGCGTATGCCGCGCGCTGGGTCGCCAAGAACGTGGTCGCCGCCGGTCTGGCCGACCGATGCGAAGTCGAGCTTGCCTACGCCATCGGCGTTTCCAAGCCCCTCTCAATCATGGTCGACACCTTCGGTACCGCGCATGTTGCCGAGGACAAGATCGTCGAGGCAGTTGAGAAAACCTTCGACCTGCGCCCGGGCGCCATCATCCGCGACCTAGACCTGCGTCGCCCCATCTACGAAAAGACGGCAGCCTACGGCCACTTCGGCCGCGAAGACGCCGACTTCACCTGGGAGAAAACCGATCGAGTCGAAGAACTCAAAGCAGCCTGCGGACTTTAAGCTAACGGCAAAAGCTACAGCCAAGAAACAACGCACCAAAAGAAGTACCGGCTCCAACCGGTACTTCTTTTTTATTTAAAGGTGGTGAAGATGAGCCGACCTGGGACATGGAATAGGTCATAGGCCTATAAATTTCGCAGCAGAGCGACTCCAACCATGTATCCTAAGTTCCGAGGGCTTTAGTATTTGGTCGATCGCGAGTTCCGCACGAGCCGGAGGCCACTTAATGTGGCCTCCGTGCGAGCAGGACTGTCCGAGCAGGCGACCAAATACTAAAGCCCTCGGAACGGCGGGACAGAGTATGCCCCGTCCCTCGGAACGACGGGATAGAACAGGAGCGCATATGGCAGGCAAGCCGCAAACACTAGCTACGACCTCGGCATTCGAGATCTTGGGGCCCGTCATGGTCGGCCCCAGCTCATCGCACACCGCCGGCGCCCTGCGCTGCGCCCAAGTTGCCGCCAGCCTGCTCGAGGGCCGCATCACCAAAGTCACCTTTGGCCTGTGGAACTCCTTCGCCCACACCTACCGCGGCCACGGCACCGACCGCGCGCTCGTCGCGGGCATTCTGGGCCTCGACACCGATGACGAGAACATCAAGCAGGCCTTTGACCTCGCACGTGAGCAGGGCCTCGAATATCACTTTGACATCAAGGGCGACGACGCCTCCATCCACCCCAACACCGTCGACATTGACATGGTCGACGACACGGGCGCCACGGCACAGGTCCGCGGTGAGAGCCTGGGCGGCGGCAAGATGCGCATCAGCCGCATTAACGGCGTCGGCGTTGACATCTCGGGCATGTACTCAACGCTCTTCGTGGCGCACAAGGACGTCCCCGGCGTGCTCGCCGCGCTCACCAACCTGCTCGCCTACGCACACGTGAACATCGCCTTCTGCCGCACCTACCGCACCGAAGTGGGCGGCCAGGCCTACTCCGTCTTTGAGACCGACGGCGCGCCCGACGACACTGTTGTCCCGATGCTGCGTAAGCTCGACAATGTCGATTACGCGACCTTTATCGAGCTCCCCGGTTCTGCTTCGTCGCTCTCCCCCGGCGTCTCGGCCAAGGAAATCTTCGACGACGGCGAGCAGCTGCTCGATGCGTGCGAGGAACTGGGGCTCAGCATCGGCGCCGTCATGGCCGTTCGCGAGGCGCGCCTGACCGGCGAGGCCCACGCCGTCGCCGCCATGCGCCGCGTGCTCGACGTCATGCGCGAGGAGACCACGGCCCCCATCGCCAACCCGCAGCGATCGCTCGGTGGGCTTATCGGCGGCGAGGCCAAACTGGTCGATGCCACCAGCCGCAACGATTTGAGTGCAAGCCTGATGGGCCCCGTTCAGACCGATGCCGTGGCCCGCGCCATGGCCGTGCTCGAGCGCTCCGCCACCATGGGCGTGATCGTCGCAGCTCCGACGGCAGGATCCGCGGGTGTTGTGCCCGGCTGCGTGCTGGCGCTCGCCGATCGCCTGCAGCTCGACGACGAGCAAGTCATGGACGCTCTCTACTGCGCAGCCGCCATCGGCCTCAACCTCACCACGAGCGCCTGCGTCGCCGGCGCCGAAGGCGGCTGCCAGGCCGAGGTGGGAAGCGCCGCCGCCATGGCAGCCGCCGCGCTGGTGCAGATGCTCGGCGGCACGCCCGAGCAGGCGCTCGACGCCAGTTCCATCGCGCTGAGTAACCTGCTGGGCCTCGTTTGTGACCCCGTCGGTGGCCTCGTGGAGGTGCCGTGCCAAAACCGCAATGCCATCGGCGTGGCCGCGGCATTTAGCTCGGCGCAGCTTGCACTTGCCGGTATCAAGAGCCTGGTGCCGTTTGACCAGATGGCGCACGTCATGCTCTCCGTGGGCCACGCGTTGCCGGCCACGCTGCGCGAGACGGCAAAGGGTGGCATCGCGCAGGCTCCGGCCGCACTTTCGGCCTGTGCAAAATGCGGTGTGTGCGGATAGCGACAAAGAAAGACTCGAAGGTGGGACAAATGTCCCACCTCTTTTGAATGCCACCGTTTCCATACCACAAACAACTGGGTAATCGCTATAATGCAAGCCCAGTAAAAACACGATGAGCCGCAAGGCGAAATTCGAAGGATATGCATACGATGTCGCAAAACGATCGAACTCAACTGATTCCCGATCCGCAGCAGCCGAGCAGGCACACCGGCGGCGTTCAGTCGCCGCGTCCCATCGCGCCGAGCCGCGGTCAGCAGCGAGGTGCGGCAAACGTTTCCCAACGTCCGAACAAGCAGCATCAGCAGCGCCAGGCAAATGGCAATGCGCCCAAGCAGCCCCCCACGCACGCTCGAGGCGATCGCGGCCCCGCACGCAAACCCACCGGGAACAATAAGTCGGGCAAAAAGACGACGCTCTATGTCGTTCTGGGTCTTATCGTCATTGTCTATATCGTAGGCGTCGTAGCGTTTTCGCAGGTAGCCTACCCCAACACCACTATCGCCGGCGTCGATGTCTCGTTCTCCAACGCTTCGTCTGCCGCCACCAAGGTCAACTCGGCTTGGAAGCACTATAAGCTCACCGTGACAGGCGATGACTTTAGCTGGACCTATCAGCCCGAGTCCGATGAGCCCATTGTCGACGGCGAAGCTGCCGCAAAAGAGATTATCAGCCGCAACGAAGCCTTTGTATGGCCGGTTCGCCTTGTAGAATCCTTAAGCGGCAAGACCAAAACAACCGCTAGCTCCAACGAAGTCGATCTTGATCATGACGTCGACCTGTCCATGCTCTCCGACACCTTTGACCAAAAGCAGTTTGAGAAGGATCTGGGCGCCGCCATCGACGAGTTTAACGAGGGGCGTTCGGGCGCGTTCGAGGCCAAAAGCTCCTATGACGAGCAGGCCGGCAAGTTTACCGTCGAGAAGGCGCGCTCCAACGAAAAACTCAGCCGCGAGCATGTCATTAAGTATGCCGAGCTCGAGCTTGCCTCGCTGGCCGAGACCGTAGATCTTTCCAAGCTCGGCAACGATGCCTATGAGCCGCTCAATGGAACGCTGACCGATGATCAGATTCAGGCCGCATGCGATGCCGCCAACAACTTCTTGGGCGTCAACGTGACCCTCAAGCTCAACGGCGAGGATGCCGGCAAGGTTGATGGCAGCTCCGTGTTGCAGTGGATCAGCTTTGCCGATCCGGCCAACCCCACGCTCGATACGTCGCAGATTAGCAGCTGGGCAGCCGAGCTCGCCAACGGCTTTAATACCGTGGGCTCCACTCGCTGGTGGACGCGCGCCGATGGCAAGCAGTGTGCCGTCGAAGGCGGTGACTTTGGTTGGTCCATTGACAGCAGCTCGCTCGCCAAGCAGGTCGAGGACGCCATCAACAACAAGCAGACCGGCGAAATCGAGATCAAGTACTCCCAGAAGGCCGACACCTTTACCGCAAAGGGAGAGCCCGACTGGAAGGCGTATATCGACGTCGATCTGTCCGAGCAGCACGCGCGCTACTATGACGAGAACGGTAATATCGTTTGGGAGGCCAACTTTATCTCGGGAAAGCCGGGCGAGGACGCCACCCCCGAGGGCGTATGGCAGATCAACAGCAACAATGGCGCCAGCAAGCTTATCGGTGCCAAGGACCCCGAGACCGGCAAGCCCAAATACGAGAGCCCGGTCAGCTATTGGATGCCGTTCGAGGGCAATATGGTCGGATTCCACGACGCCACCTGGCAAAACGACAAGAGCTTCGATAATGCCGAGTCGTACAAGTGGTGCGGCAGCCACGGTTGCATCAACCTGCGCCTAGCCGATGCAAAGGCACTTCACGACTGCATCAAAGTCGGCCTGTGCGTGGTTGTCCACTCGTAGTGCAACGCGCACATTCATACAACGTGGAACCGCTGCGACCAATCTAACAGTTCCGAAAGAAACCGTCCCATGCGCCCGTCCTAATCGGTGAGCGCATATAATTATCGAGGTTCTTTCTATAAAGGAGACGCTATGCCGAATGTCCCCACGATCACCCCGGGCCCGAATGATACCGAGCACACGCCCGAAGATGCCGCCGAAACGCTTCCTCTGATTACAAACGTACATGCCGACAAGCAGAACGGACGCACGAACGATACGGCCGAGATTTCCGATGAAGAGGCATATGCCAAGCTCAAGGCAAAACGTGCCGAACGTCGACGCAAAAAGCTGATTCGACGCGGTATCGCCGTCGGCGTCGTTGTTGCCATCGCGCTCATTGCCATCATCGCAACGCTGGTCATCAACGCGCAACCCGCAGGCACCAACGGACCGGTGACCGACATGGTCACCGAAGGCACGTTTACCACCACAGTCGAAGCCAAGGGGCAGCTTAAGCCCATCTCGGCATCGGTCGTCTCCCCTTCTGTCGACGGTACGGTTGAAAAGATCAACGTGCAGGCCGGACAGAGCGTCAACGAGGGCGACGTGCTCATGACCATTAAGAACGACGCGCTCGATAGCGCTGTTTCCGAGGCGCAGCGCGCGGTCGCGGCCGCCCAGGAAGACCTGAACAATGCAAAGGTGGCACTCGCGGCCGCACAGGCCGCACCGACAACGGACAGTGACGGATCGACCGGCCCATCGGACGCAAACGCCAACGCAAATGCCGTCTCGACCGCCCAGCGCAACCTCGCCTCGGCCCAGGCAACGCTGGAGCAGGCAACTGCAAAGGCGGCCGAGCGCACCGTAAAGGCCCCCAGCTCGGGCAACATCGTCGAGCTCAACGCCAAAGTCGGTGCCACGGTGACCGGAGGCACGATCATGGGCGAAGGCGACACGAGCGGCGGCAAGCAGTGCATGCAAATCGCCGACCTGTCCAAGATGAAGGTGACGGTTCAGGTGGGCGAAAAGGATATCGCCAAAATTGCCGTGGGCCAAAGCGCCAACGTGACCTATCCCGCGTTTCCCGATATCGTGAGCCAGGGCACCGTCACGGCTATCGCCTCGGTGGCAAACTCTGACTCCGGCTCCGGTAGCGGCGGCAGCGTGACCTTTAACGTCGACATCCTCATCGAAGCACCCGACAGTCGCCTTAAGCCGGGTATGACTGCCGAGGTCTCGGTAGTGACCGAGAAGCTCGACGACGTGGTTATGGTGCCGACCATGGCGCTGATGACCGAAGATGGCGAGCACTATTACGTCAATCTGGCCACCGATTCGGAAGGCAAGAAGACGCGCCGCGTGAAGGTGACCGTCGTGACGCAAAACGACAACGAGGCTGTAGTCGGTAAGACGCAGGTCAAGCGCGACGACCAGGGCAACGAGATCAATCCAGACGTCCCGGTTACCAAGCTACGCGACGGCGACACCATCGTGACGGATACCGGCACAGGAATGACGGCAGACGGCGGCGACAACATGCCTGCCGACGAGGGCAAGTAATGCGTCCCGTCATCGACATCCGCAACGTGCACCGCATCTTTGAGAGCGAGGCCGGTTGCGCCCACATCCTGCATAACGTGAGCCTGGCAGTAGATCCCGGTGAGTTCGTTGCCATCACCGGCCCCTCGGGCTCAGGCAAGTCGACGCTCATGAACATCCTGGGCTGCCTGGACAAACCGACGGCGGGCGATTACTTCCTGCAAGGGCTCAACGTCGCCGAGCTCGACGATGACGAGCTCACCGAGGTGCGAGCGCTGAGCATCGGCTTTGTCTTTCAGAGCTTTAATCTGCTGCCGCGCCTGACGGTGATCGAAAACGTCATGCTGCCGCTGTCCTACACCAATGTGCCGCGCAGCCAGCGCGAGATGCGCGCCGTACACGCGCTGCAAGCCGTCACGCTTCCGGTCGACCATTGGGACCATCGTATATCGGAGCTGTCGGGCGGACAGATGCAGCGCGTCGCCATCGCGCGCGCCCTTGTCAACGATCCACCCATCATTTTGGCCGACGAGCCGACGGGCAACCTGGACTCCGCCACGGGAGCGCTCGTCATGGAAACCTTCCACAAGCTCCAGGAGCGCGGCAAAACCATCGTGCTTATCACGCACGACCCCGGCATCGCCGCCGAGGCCGACCGTGCCGTGACCATCCGCGACGGTCGCATTCACGACGGCGCGTATATTCCGCATGCACCGCGGACCCTACGCAGCGCCGTAGATAGCCTGCCCATGATTTCCGCCTCCGCCAACCCGCCGAAAGGAGTGATGGCATGAGCGCCCGCGATCTTATCCAGGAAGCCCTTCACTCGCTCGAGGCCAACAAGGGGCGCAGCCTGCTCACCATCCTTGGCATCGTCATTGGCATCGCCTCGGTCATTGCCATGACTTCGCTCATCGGCGGCATCCAAAACAGCTTGGTCAACAGCCTGGGCCTCAACGCAGCTCGCATGGTTCAGATCTATTCGTCCCAAGAACTCTCTGATTCTGACGTCCAGAAGCTTAAAAAACTGGTGCCGCAGATAGAACAGATCGGCATTGTCAAAAGCGCGTATACCGAGTACAAGACCGGCGATAAAAGCTATACCGTCATGGCACAGGGTGTCGATAGCGACATGCTCGACGCCGTGGGTGCCAGTAAGCTCGTTGCGGGGCGCACCTACACCGATGTCGAGTCAAAGGCAGGCTCGCACGTGGCGCTCATCAGCCGCGGTGGCGCCGATCAGCTTTACGGCAACGAACAGGATGCGCTGGGAAAAACCATCAAAGTGTCCAACGGCGAGGTGCAGATTGTAGGCGTGATTGATGGCGGCAGCGACTCCATGGGCTCGCTCACTTTGTATATGCCACGCGAAACCATCTCCGGCCTATTTGGCGACGAGAATCCTTCATTCCCCAGCGTGACGGCACTTGCCGCCGAGGGCACGGACATGGATGAGCTCTGCAAGACCATCGAGTCCAAGGTGCGCGCGATGAAGGGTATCGCGGAGGATGATGAGTACGACAGTGTATCGGCGACCTCCATGAAAAGCGCTATCGACTCCCTCAATTCCTTTATGGGCGCCTTCTCGCTCATCATGGGTGCTGTCGCCAGTATCTCGCTGCTTGTCGGCGGTATCGGCATTATGAACATGATGCTCACCAACGTGACTGAGCGCATCCGCGAGATCGGCATCCGTCGCGCTCTGGGCGCCAGTCGTCGCGATATCACCGCGCAGTTTTTGGCCGAGTCCTCGGCGCTGTGCGTCACCGGTGGCCTGCTGGGTGTCCTGATAGGCTATCTGCTGGCCTGGGGCCTCGCGATGTTTGCCTCCGGATCCGGGATTCTTGGCGAGCTCGGTGCCAGCGGGCAAATCACACCGAGTTTTTCAATCGCCACGGTGCTGCTGGCCTTCGCCGTCTCCGTCGGCATCGGCGTAATCTTTGGCTTCTACCCCGCTCGACGCGCGGCAAAGCTCGACCCGGTGGAGTGCCTACGCTACCAGTAAGCCACCACCGACAAGTTACGGTGATTTAGGGACTGAGTATGCTATCTAGCAGCAAAAACAGACACTATTTCACCGCAACTTATTGAAGGGCTGTTTGCGCCAGTTCCGGGCGTCCTCGAGCTATTGGTGGATGACGGGCTTGTACGGGTCGAGCTTGCTCGAGGCGATCCTCCTCGCAGGCGCGGCGAGCGCCTAGCGCGCGAACTCCCGTAAGAGCGCATCTTCCACTTCCCGAAGCGAAAGGGCCCCGCCTCCCTCGGCGGGACGGGTGACCACGATACAGCGCGCTCCCACGGCGCGCGCTGCGGCGAGCTTCTCGGCCGTGCCGCCTACGGTTCCCGAGTCCTTGGTCACAAGCCACTGGGCGCCCACCTGCCGAAGCATCGCCTCGTTGAGCTCGCGGGTGAAGGGCCCCTGCATGCCGATGACGTGCGACGGCGAAAACCCCGCGTCGATGCACTTCGTTATAGCACCGGGCAGCGGGAGCACACGCACGAAGAAGCGCTCCGCGAAATCGGCGACGCGCGTGTAGGGAGCAAGCTCCTTGCTCCCCGTCGTGAGAAGAACGCGACCCGGGTTCTCGGAGAGAAAGCGCGCCGCGCAGGCGATCGACGCGACCGGCACGACGCCTTTGGGCAGCGCCTCGACCGGGCGCGCAAGGCGCAGGCATCGTGCACCCACGGCGAGCGAAGCGACCCGGATGTTGTCGCTTGCGAGCGTAGCGAAGGGGTGCGTGGCGTCGACGACGATACGCGCGCCGGAAAGCTCGCGCTCCATGTCGGCATCGTCGAGCCTGCCCGCATGCACCTCGATGCCCGGAAGCTCACCCAAAAGCTCGCCTCCGTACTCGGTTGCCGCGTAGGCACGGGCGGGGATGCCCGCCCTGCTCGCCCATTCGCACAGAAGGCGGCCCTCGGTGGTGCCGGCGAAGATGCGCAGCGCCGGCGCGGATGCGGGCGCCGTCACTTCGGGCCGCCTGGACGCGTGATCTGGTAAAGCAGCGCGTTCATAATGGCGGCCGCCACGGTCGAGCCGCCCTTGCGACCCCTCGCGACGATGGCCGGCACGCGTCGCGCGAGTAGCTCCTCTTTCGCCTCGACCACGTTCACAAACCCGACCGGCACCCCAACGACGAGCGCGGGCGCGATCTTCCCCGCGTCCATGAGCTCGGCGAGGCGCAGAAGTGCTGTGGGAGCGTTGCCGACGGCCACGATGAGCGGACCCTCGATGCCGCAAGCTTTGTCCATGCTCGCAACGGCGCGAGTCGTGCCCGCGGCGCGCGCAGCCGCGGCGACATCAGGGTCGGCCATGTAGCACACGGCCTTGCAGCCGAGCTTCTCGAGCGCGGGCTTGCTTATGCCTGCGAGCGCCATGTTCGTGTCGGTGAGCAACGTGGCCTCTGCGCGCAGTGCGTCGAGCGCACAGTGCGCGGCGTCATGGGTGAACACGAGAGAATCGGCGTACGAGAAGTCGGCAGTGGTGTGGATGACGCGCTTCACGACGGGCTCTTCGAGCGGCGGGAACGTGCGGCCGCCGAGCTCTTCGGTGATAATCTCGAAGCTGCGCCGCTCGATGTCGCCGGGCGCCATCTCCTTGGAATCCATCTAGTACTCCACTCCTTCCCTTGCACATATCCCCTGCTCGTAGGGATGTTTCTCGCACCGCATCTCGGTTATGTAGTCGGCCTTCTCCACGATCTTGCGGGAAGGCGCGCGCCCGGTGAGCGCTACTTCGACTCCGCGAGCGGACATATCGAGCGCGCGGTCCACGAGCGCCTCGTCGACAAGCCCCTTCGAAAGCGCGTCGAGCGCCTCGTCGAGCACGAGCAGTCCCTCTTGCGCACCCTCGAGCTCGGCGAGCGCGGAAGCGAGGTTCCCATCGTGCAGCTCGCACGTCGCGGCAAGTTCTTCCGACGTCATCGACCAGGTAAACTTGTCCGACGCCTTCCCCGCGAACACGGGCACGCCGAAATGCTCGGCGAGCAGGCGCACCTCCCCGCTTTCGCCGTCTTTCAGGAACTGCACGACGACGACGCGGCGGCCTGCAGCGAGCATGCGAAGGGCAAGGCCCATCGCCGCCGTGGTCTTGCCTTTGCCGTCGCCATGATACACGTGGATCATACGCCCTCCTCGATAATGCGGTAGACACGCTCCATGTCGAGCGCCCCGCGCACGACGTCGGCCAGGCGGTCGAACTCGCGCGCACGGTGATCGGCCGCGGACGCCGCGCCCGCAGCACCCACGACGCTCTCGGGCAGGCCGCGCATGCGCGCGAGCGAGCGCGCGAGGGCGAGCGCCACACCCGGTTCGTCGAACAGGCCGTGGAGATAGGTTCCGAACACGTTTCCGCAGGCCGCGCCTTCTGGTTTGCCGCCAATCGTGCCCACAGGGGCGCAGGAGACGGTCGTTTCGCCGTCGTGAATCTCGTACCCGCGCGCCGTCATGCCGTTCCACACCGAGAACGCGCCTTGGGCGCCCGTGATGCGCAGTGCCGACTGGGCGAGGCGCTTTTCCTCCTTGAACACCGTACTTGCAGGGATGAGCCCGAGCCCGCGCGCGGTGCCAGCGCCTTCCCTGCCGTGCGGGTCGGAAAGCTCGTCTCCCAAAAGCTGGTAGCCACCGCATATGCCGAGCACCGGCGTGCCCGCGCCCGAAAGCGCGCGTACACAGGCCCCGATGCCGCTAGCCGCAAGCCAGCGCGCGTCGTCGAGCGTAGTCTTCGAGCCGGGAAGCACCACCAGGTCGGGTCGGCCCAGATCGGTCGTCGAGGAAACGTAGCGCACGCCCACGCCGGGCACGCGCGAAAGCGGGTCGAAGTCGGTGAAGTTCGACAGATGCGGAAGACGCACGACGGCGACGTCGATGACGCCGCGCGCCTCGCGGGCAGATAGGCGCGGCGCGAGCGAGTCCTCGTCGTCCAGGTCGAGCGTAAGATACGGCACGACCCCCACGACGGGAACCCCGCACATCTTCTCGAGCGGGGCCAAACCCGGGCGCAGGATTTCCACATCGCCGCGGAACTTGTTCACCACAAGCCCCCGCAAAAGCGCGCGGTCCTCGGGCGCAAGGAGCGCGACCGTGCCGTAGAGCTGGGCAAACACCCCGCCTGGGTCGATGTCGCCCGCGAGCAGCACGGGGGAGGACACGGCGCGCGCGAGCCCCATGTTGACGATGTCGTTTTCGGCAAGGTTGATTTCGGCGGGGCTGCCGGCGCCCTCGATGACGATGACGTCGTTTTCCTCCGCGAGCGAATCGAACGCCTCCAAAATCTGCGGCATGAGCGCCTTCTTTCGCGCGAAGTAGTCCCTCGCAGCGAAGGCTCCCTGCGCCTTGCCGGCCACGATGAGCTGGCTTCGGTGGCCGCTTTCGGGCTTGAGCAGGATGGGGTTCATGCGCACGTCGGGCGCGATGCCGCACGCCTCGGCCTGCATGATCTGGGCGCGCCCCATCTCGAGCCCGTCGGCCGTGACACCGCTGTTGAGTGCCATGTTCTGGCTCTTGAAGGGAGTCACGCGCAGGCCGTCCTGCGAAAGCACGCGGCACAGCCCCGCCGCAAGCAGGCTCTTCCCCGCGTTCGACATGGTGCCCTGGATCATGATGGGCTTCGCCCTACCCACGGGTATCGACCTCCTTCGCCGAGCCTCGGCCATCCGCGCCCGCCATAGCGCCGCTGAAAGAAGCGCCGCCCCGTTCGTCGGGTTCGCCTTCGCCCGATGCACCTTCCGCCCGAAGCACGCGGCTGAACGCCATCGCAAGCCGGGCATTCTCCTTGCGCGTGCGCACCGCGACGCGGCACCAGAAACGGGACAGTACCGAAAACGAGTCGCACGTGCGGACCAAAACCCCCTGTTTATACAGGCGCTCGGGGATGTCTTTCGCCGGCGTGCGGACTAAAAGGAAGTTCGCATCCGACGGCACGACGGAAAGCCCGAGCGAGGAGAGCTCGTGGGAAAGCCACGCTCGCTCGCTCTCCAATACATCGCGCGTGCGCGAGACGTATTCGACGTCTTCCAGGGCGGCGATACCCGCGGCCTCGGCGACCGAAGAGACGGGCCACGCCTGCCCCGCCCGGCGAATCCCCTCGATGAGTTGGGCGTTTCCGCTGATCAGATATCCCAACCGCAACCCCGCCATTCCGTAGAGCTTGGTGAACGCGGAGAGCACGGCCACATGGCGCGAACACGCGGCGCGTGCGGCCACGCTCCTTTCGCGGGCGTCGGGCGCAAATCCGAGGAAGCACTCGTCCACGACGAGCAGCGCGCCCACCTGCTCGCAGCGGCAAGCCGCGGCATCGATCACACGGGGGTCGACGAGGCGCCCCGTCGGGTTGTTCGGATTGCAGAGGTACGCCACGTCTCCCGGCCCCTCGATCGCGCGGGCGAAGGAGGCGGGCACGTCGAAGTCGTCTGCTTCGGAGAGCGGGAACTCCTGCACGCATGCGCCGTAGTACGATGCCGCCTCCGCATATTCAGAGAACGTCGGCGCGCACACGACGATGCGTTTCGGGCGCACCGCCGCTGCGAGCCGCCAGATGATGTCGGACGCGCCCGCGCCGCAGACGATAGTATCTTCGGGAATGCCCTGGTCGCGCGCTAGCGCGCGAACGAGGGCGAGGCTTTCCCTATCGGGGTAGGCGTCGATTCGAGAAAGCGCCTTGCAAGCTGCGGCGACGGCGCGCGGCGAGGGGCCTGCCGGATTCACGTTCACCGAGAAGTCAATGAGGTCGGAGGCACCCCTATCGCAAGCGATGCCGAGCGATTGCGCGCTGCCCCCATGCGTGCGGGCGCGCAGGATTCCCCCGGCAGCCCGGGGCGCGGCGTGGTCTTTCCTCATGCCATCGCCCCCACGGCGAGTACGACCGCCGCGCGCGCGGCGCCGAAGACGACGAGCGCGCATACGGACGCGGCGAGCATGAGCCTTGTCGCCCGGGCGATGTCGCCCCACTCGATTTCGCGGGACGCGTCGCCTATCGTCGGTTTCTCAACGAGCTTGCCGAAATACACCGCGGGTCCTGCCAGGCGCAGTCCGAGCGCACCCGCGCACGCCGACTCGGTCTGCGCCGCGTTCGGGCTCGCATGGCGACGTCTGTCGCGGCGCCAGATGCGCGCCGCCCCGCGCGCGTCGAGCCCGACGATCGGGCACACGGCGATCATGAACAGGGCCGATAACCGCGAGGGAATCCAGTTCACCGCATCGTCGAGGCGCGCCGAGGCGCAGCCGAAGTCGATGTAGCGCTCGTTTTTGTAGCCCACCATGCTGTCGAGCGTGTTCACCGCCTTGTACGCCATGCCCAAGGGCGCACCCCCGATCATAAGGTAGAAAAGCGGCGCGATGACACCGTCGCTCGCGTTCTCCGCCACCGTTTCCACGGCGGCGCGCGCGACGCCCTGCTCGTCGAGAACAGACGTGTCACGTCCCACGATGAGCCCGACGGCTTCGCGCGCCGCGACAAGTCCGCCCTTCGAGAACGCGCGGGCAACGGCCAGGCTCTGGCGGCGCAGCTCGCATGCCGCGAGAATCTGATAGCTCGCCCATGCCTCGGCCACGAAGCGCAAGCCGGAGTGAACCATGCCGCAAAGATGCAGGATTCCCCAGGTCAAAAGCCCACACGCAAGCGGAAGCGCCACGGCGAGCACAAGCCCTGCGGCGCGCGTGCCCGCGGACGTTTGCGGGAATGCGCCCCGCAGGCGGCCTTCGGCCCACGTGATCGCGCGCCCCATGGCGACGACGGGATGGGGAAGCCAGCGCGGGTCGCCGAAGGCAAGGTCGGCCGCGAACCCGGCGGCGACGGCAAGAATCGTCATCACCGGGCATCGCCCCCCGAAGCGGGGCGAACGTCGCGAAGGCAGCGCCCATCCCAAGTGGCGGCCCATGCGCCGCCCGGCTCGGTATGCACGTCGAAGTATCCCATTTTCGGGACAGCTAGCTCGGAGAGCAGCGCTTTCACGGTACCCGCGTGAACGACGAAGACGGCGCGCCCACTCCCCTGGGCGCGCTCCGATTCGCACGCCTCCCGAAACGCCGCGATGACGCGGCGGGTGAAATCGCTCTTGCCCTCGCCATGCGGGCAGCGCGTCTCGCACCAGGAGTCTACCCAGGCGCGATAGCGCGCATCCTCTTTAAGCTCGGCGGCGCTTCGCCCCTCGAAGTCGCCGAAATCCATCTCGCGCAGACCGGGGCACGCCATAAGCTCCGCGTTCGGGAAGAGGATGCGCGCCGTCTGGTCGGTGCGGGCCATGCCGCTCGTGATAACACGGAACACGTCACGATCGCACGCGAGGTCGCGCAAAGCGCGCTCGCCCGCACTCGACAGGGGCTCGTCGGTGCCCGCCCCGCTGTAGCGATGGTCTTCCGTGCCCGCCGTGGCACCATGGCGCACGAAGACGACTTCCAAAGGCGCACCCGCGCCCTGCGTCCCTCGAGGTGCATCGGCAAGGTTTCCTTTGATGACCTGGGGAATCCCGCACGTCATGCGCACGACGACGTCGGCGCGCGCAGCGAGCGCGCATCCCAGGCGCCCCGCGCGCTCGCGCCATTGGGCGTCTTCCGCACTCATGGGGACGACCCCCGAGCCGACCAAGGGCAGAATCACTGCGTCGAAGCCGATCAGCCGCTCGAGCGCCCGGTCAGCGTCGAGCGCGCGTACGAGTTCCTCAGCACGGTATGCGACGCGGCCGGCAAAAGCCGCGGGCACGCCGCCCTCCGCAAGCTGCGCCGCGTCGACGAAATCGTCCGCCGCGAACCCGAGTTTTTCGCGCACGAAGGTCCTCTTCCCCGAATGCGCGCCACCTACCACGAGCATCATAGGAGCATGCCCCCCACCACCAGCATGGCAAGCATCGCGAGCTCGGCCCATTGCAGAAACCATCCGGCCAAATCCCCCGTCACCCCGCCGAAGCGGGACAGGGCAACATGGCGGTACCACGCGAGCACCAAAAGCCCCGCCACCGCCATAAGGGCGCCGACGGCCTGAACGCACGCGACCATCCCTGCAGCCGAAGCCGCAGCGAAAGCGCAAAGCGGCACGACGATCGCCGCGCGCTTCTTCGCAGGCGAGAGCCCCGCGGCCATGCCGTCCGCCCGCGCGGCAGGCCAGCATTCAACGGCGAGTCCCGAAAGCGCGCGGGAGAACACGAGCGAGCACAGAAGCGCGAGGAACGCCCCCGCCGTAAGCGGCAGCGCGGTGAACAGGGAAAACTGCAGAATAAGGTACACAACAACACCGATGACCCCGAAGGCGCCCGCCCGCGGGTCGTGCATGATCTCGAGCTTTCGCTCGCGCGGGGCCCAACTTGCAAGCGCATCGGAGGTGTCGCAGAGCCCGTCTAGGTGGATGCCTCCCGTCACCGCCACAGGCAGCGCCACGAGCACGGCCGCGACGATGGTCGCGGGCACGCCGAGCAGGTTCGCAACGTGTCCCCACGCCGTCATGAGGAAGCCTTCCGCAAGGCCCACCAGGGGAAACGCGGCAAGTGCATGGGTTGACCCGAAATCGGTCCAGGCCGATTTCGGGACGGGGATGCGCGAGAACGTTCCGAACGCCGCGCCGATTGCCTCTACCATCTTCACCTTGTAGGTCCTTCACCTTTCATCCACACGGGAATCCCGCATACCACTTCGACTGCGCGGTCGGCCAGCGCCGCCACGCCCGCGTTCACGCGCGCGAGCGCGCGCCTCCATGCCTCGGTCCCCTCATCGTAGCGCATCCCATCGGCGAACACGTCGACGGTGACCACCACCGTATACGCAGCGGCCTGAGCGAGCCGTTCGATGCCTCCGAGCACCTCGCGCGCCGCAGCGTCAGGGTCACGTGGGGACAAGCCGCCTTCCGCGAAGAGCTCGTTCGCAACCAGGTTGCCCACGTCCTCCAAAAGAAGCGTGCAGCCGCGCGGAAGCCCGGGCGCTGCGGCGCCCACGTCACGCGAGCACTCGAGGGTGGAAAACCCTTTGCCTTCGCGCAGCGCACGATGGCGCGCGATGCGGCGGGCGCCCTCTTCCCCGAAGGGCTCCATCGTTGCCAGGTACACGCGAGGGCCGTCGTGCCCGAGGCACAGGGACTCGGCGTAGGCGCTCTTGCCGCTCGCGGCGGCGCCGATGACGAGCGTCACCGTCATTTCCCGGCCTCGAAATGCTCGTAAGCAGCCATGCCAGTCGCCGTGAACGTCTTCCCATCCCGGTACACGCGCAGCGCCGAATCCAGAAGGGGGAGATACGCCATGGCGCCCGCGCCCTCGCCCAAGTGCATGCCTGCGTCGAGGGGCGCCTTTATGCCGAGCTCGCGAAGGAGCTCCCGGCTTGCGGGTTCGCTTGATGCGTGGGTGCCCACGAGGTAGCCCAAGGCGTTGGGGCACAGGCGCGCCGCGCACAGGGCCGCCGTGCAGGATATGACCCCGTCGAGGAGCGCCGGTGCCTTCGAGGCCGCGGCCCCCAGGTAGAAGCCGCACATCGCAGCGATGTCGAAGCCGCCCACCTTCGAGAGCACGTCGATCGGGTCGGCGGGATCGGGCGAGTTCGCGTCGATAGCGCGCTCGACCACGTCGCGCTTGCGCGCGAGCGAGGCGTCCGAGAGCCCCGCGCCGCGCCCGACAAGGCTCCGCGCGTCCGCCCGGATGAGCACTGCGGCCACCGCCGCCGAGGTGGTCGTGTTGCCGATGCCCATCTCGCCCGAGGCGAGAAGGCGCACGCCGGCGCGGGCAAGCCCGCACGCGACGGCGATTCCGACCTCGATCGCGCGCACGGCCCCATCGCGAGACATAGCGGAGCCGTGAGCGATGTTGCCGCTCCCCCGCCGCACGTTCGCGCGCACCATGCGCGCGTCTTCTATGCCCCGGGCCATACCCACGTCGACGGGCACGACCTCGGCACCCGCGAACGCCGCCATGCGGCAGGCGCTCGCGGCCCCCTCGCACATGTTGCGCGCGACGGCTCGCGTCACATCTTGCCCGCTTTGCGACACGCCTTCGGCAACGACCCCGTTGTCGGAGAAGAATACCGCGAGCGCACGGGGAAACTCGGCCACCTCGGCGCTCCCCTGAGCTGCGGCGATACACGCGACAGCGTCTTCAAAGTCGCCCAATCCCCCCAAGGGGTGCGCAATGGAATCCCACGCGGCGTACGCGGCGGCGCGGGCGCACTCGTCTGCGGGCGCGATCCGGGAGAGCGCGGCTTCGAGCACGGCGCCCGGCGCCGACGAGAACGCGCGCTCGACTTCCTCGCGGATGCAGGCAAGCGCGGTTTCGGTTGCTTCAGCCATGCCGCCTCCTCTCTGCGAACGACGCTGCGGCAGACGCGAACGCGCGCGCAACGTCGGGGTTCGCAGGATAGTACACATGCGGGAAGCCCGCCACCAGGGACGGGGTGGTCGTCATGCACGGCCAGCCCTTGTCGCGCCGGGGCTTCTGCGCCCAAAAGTCGCCGCCCGGGCAGGTGGACTGCCAGTAGTGGAACTCGTGCGCGCGGATGCGTGTGCCGCGCGGCCCGTAGAGCCCGTCGCGTTGGGAAGTAAGCTCCACGTACCCGAAATGGGACAGCCTTCCCCCGTTCTCGCTTGCGCCCTCAAGGGCGCCCGCAACAGGCCAGCGCCGCCCCTCGCTATCGGCGATTTCGCGCTGCAGGTACAGAAACCCACCGCATTCGGCGACCGTCGGCATGCCGGATTCCACCGCGCGCCGCACCGCCTCGCGCATCGGCGCGTTCTCGGAGAGCTGCCGCGCATGGAGCTCCGGGTAGCCGCCCCCCAGATAGAGGGCGCTTGTCCCCCGGGGCAACTCGCTATCACACAGGGGGCTGAAAAAGGCCAGCTCGCAACCAAGGTCCTCGAGCGCGCGCAGGTTCTCCTCGTAGTAGAACGAGAACGCCTCGTCACGTGCGACAGCGACGATGGGCCGCGCTCCCGCGATCGGCTCCAACCGGTAAGGTTCCTCGCGGATATCGGATGCCGTCGCCGCCATTTCGAGCAAGCGGTCGACGTCAACGCTCTTTTCCACCAGCTCGGCCATCTTGCCGATGCGCGCGGAGAGCTGCTCGACCTCGTCGGCGGTCACTAGCCCCAGATGCCGGCTTTCGAGCGAGAACGCATCGTCGGCGGGGATATTCCCCAAAACCGCGACGCCCGTGTGCTTCTCGATCGCAGGCGCCGCGTAGGCGCAGGCAGCGGCGCTCGTCTTGTTCAGTACGACGCCGCGCACGTTCGCACAAGGCAGGAACTCGGCGATGCCGCGGATTACGGCGGCGAGCGATAAAGACGCCCCGCGCCCGTTCACCACTAAAACGACCGGCGTTTCCGTGTCGCGCGCAACCTGATAGCTGCTCGCGTCGGCCACGCCGGGCGCCATGCCGTCGTAGAAGCCCATGACCCCCTCGAGCACCGCGACATCCGCGCCCGCGGCGCCGCGTGCGAGCAGGGCGCGCAGCGTCGGGGCGTCAGTGAAGAAGCCGTCTAAGTTGCCCGAGCACGCACCCACGACGCGGCGATGAAAGAGCGGGTCAATGTAGTCGGGGCCGCATTTGAAGGCCGCGCATGCAAGGCCGCGGCGCGCGAGCGCGCGCAGGAGCGCGCACGTGACGACCGTCTTGCCGCTCCCGCTCGAGGGCGCAGCGACCATGAAGCGCGGGATGGACGTGCTCACCGGGCACCGCCTTCCCCACCTGCGGCGTTGCAGTTAGCAAGCGAGACCACCTCAACGGATGGGTTCCCCTCGACAGAGGGGTTCTCCCCGAAAGGCGACTCAGCAAGCGCGCCGACTTCGGCAAGCTCCTCGGCATCCGCGCTCGCACCGCGCGCACTGACGAGGAACACGGGGTTTTGCGCCTTCATAAGATGGTGCGAGCCTACAGCCTCAGCGCGGGCGGCCGACACCTGGCACGCCTCGAACCCCTTAAAGCGCGAACCCGAGAGGAGCGCGCACGCCTCGGTGAGCGTCTCAACGGTGACGCATGGCACGCACAGGCGAACCTGCGAGTTCTTCTCGAGCGCCGCCTCCACGATGGAGGGAAGCTCGCCCGCGCTCCCGCCGACGAACACGGCGTCGGGGACAGGCAGTTTCGCGAGCGCTTCGGGGGCGACACCGGGGACCGCATGCACGTTGCCGCACCCGAATGCATCCGCGTTCTCTCGGATGAGCCGCACGCCGGCCGCGTTGCGCTCGACCGCCCATACCGACCCCGCTCGCGCGACGAGCGCCGCCTCGATCGACACGCTCCCCGTGCCGGCGCCGACGTCCCACACGGTGTCGGTCGCGGTAAGGCGCAGCTTCGCGAGCGCGACGGCGCGCACCTCCTGCTTGGTCATGGGAACGTCGCCGCGGATGAAGAGCTCGTCGGGAATGCCCGAGGAAGCGTACGGCCAGCGGGAGCTCGCGGCGCGGGATGCGCCCGCAGAGTCCGCCGCGAAAGAAGCAGCCGCGGGCGCAGACGCGCCGGCCGGCGCCTCGGAGGCTGCGCTAGAGCCCGCAGGCGACCCGGCGCAGCCTGCGAACTCGATAAGCATCACGTTCAAGTCGTCGAACGTCTGACCTGCGATTTCACTTGCGGTCGCGCAGGTGATGCGCTCGTCGGGGTACGACAGGCGCTCGGCCACCGTCACGCGCGCGTCCCCGAAGCCCGCCTGCACAAGCTCGCCCGAAAGCCGCGAGGGGTCTTCCCCGCCCGACGTGGCGAGGAAGAGCTCACCTGCGTGCTCGGCCTCGGCCACGATGTCGCACGCCACGCCGTGAGCGCTCGCGAAGCGCCAATCCTGCCATGGACGCGCGAGGCGCGCGGCGAGATACGACGCTGAGCTTATGCCGGGAATGACGCGCACGTCCACCTGCGCGTCGCCGGAGAGCGCCTCCACCAGGCGGCGCGCGCCGCTGAACAGCCCCACATCGCCCGTCATCACGACCACGGCGCGCTGCCACGACACAGCATCGGTGAGCGCGGCGACGATGTCCGCCGTCTTCACGAGCTCGCATCTCACCACGTCGGGCGGCACGTCGATGCTGACAAGCGCGCGATGAGCGCCGATGACCACGTCGGCGATGTCGATCGCGTCGAGCGCCGCGCGCGAGAGCAAGTCGGGGTTTCCGGGCCCCGCCCCGATGATCGTTACCTTTCGCATGGAATCTCCCGATACCCGCGCGGCGTGACCATACGGCCGCCTACGCGCTTCGTGTCCGCGTTGCCGACGAACACGGTGGTGAACATGTCGGCGTCGAACTCCCCCAGCTCGGAGAGCCTGCACATGCCCGACTGCTGCCCCTCGCGCCCGATGTTGCGTACCCAGCCGCAGAGCGTGTTGGGGGCCTTCCATTCGAGCATAATCTTCGCCGCGCGCGAGAGCCTGTCGGCGCGCTTTCTGCTGCGCGGGTTGTACAAACAGATGCAGAAGTCGGCGCTCGCCACGGCGGCGAGCCTGCGCTCGATGACCTCCCACGGCGTAAGCAGGTCGGAGAGCGACACGACCGCGAAGTCGTGGGCAAGCGGGGCGCCGAGCACCGCCGACCCGCTCTGAGCCGCGGTGGCCCCGGCGATAACTTCCACGTCTACATCGGGGTAGTCCTCCGCAAGCTCCAGCACGGGGCTCGCCATGCCGTACACGCCCGCGTCACCGCTGCACACGAGCGCCACGGCTTCTCCACTCTGCGCGCGCGAAAGCGCCAGGCGGCACCGTTCGACCTCGTGCATCATCGGCGTCGCGAGATGCGCCGCGTCGGGCACGGCGGCGAGCGCGAGCTCCACGTATTTCGTGTACCCCACAGCGATGTCGGCCGCCTCGAGCGCGCGCCGAGCCGCAATCGTCATGCCGTCGGGGCCGCCCGGACCGATCCCCACCACGAAGAGCTTTCCCATCACCGCTCCTTAAACGAAAGTTCGATAGTTACCTTGGAAAACGCGACGGTCACGCCGCCGTGAGCGAGCTTCGGGAAGATAAGTTTGCCCCCGTCCGCGAGCGCCGCGCGCTCGCACACGTTGTCGACCCCCACCGTCGCGCGCACGAAATCAGATGGCGAAACGCTGCCTTCGACCTGCGACAACTCCTCTGCGGAATACGTCACAAGCGGGATATTGCGCGCACGGCAGAAGGCGAGCAGACCCTCCTCGTGCGCCTTCACGTCGATCGTCGCCGCTTCGCGCACGGCCGAAGGCGAGATACCCGCCTGCCCGCACGCGAGAAGAAACGTCTCCCCGATCGCTTCGGCGCACGCACCGCGACGGCACCCTATGCCCGCAACGATGCAGGGCACGACAAGGCGAAGCGGCTCGGGCGCAGACGTCTGCGCCCGCACGCCCGCCGGCTTCCCCGTCTCACCGGCGGGCACGACCTCGCCCGTTGTCTCCGCCGCGCGAACGGACGCACCTGCATTCGCGCCAGCGAACGGCGACACGACAATATCGGCCCGAGCGCGGTCGGACGCAATGTCAACCCCCTCAGGAAGCTGTCCCGAAATCGGCATGTCGGAATAGAGCGCCACGCGCCCGCCCGAAAGCAGCCGCGCCGACACTCGCTTGATGGCCTCGGGATTCGAAACGGCGAGCCCCGCACAGCGAGCCCACGTATCCACCGCCCACACGCCGCGGACGTCGGTCGCCGTGGTGATGACGGGGATGGCCCCTGCCGCGCGTGCCACAGTTTGCGCAAGCTCGTTCGCACCGCCCAAATGCCCCGACAAAAGCGGGACGGCAAAGCGCCCCGCCTCGTCGATCGCCACAACCGCGGAATCGCTTGCTTTCGAGGCGACATGCGGCGCGATCGCCCGCACGGCGATGCCCGCCGCGCCCACGAACAGAAGCGCGTCCGACGCTTCCCACGCGAGCGCCGTCCATGCGCGCAGGTCGGCCTTCCACTCGCCGAACCCGCGCGAAACGGAAACGTCCCAGCCAGGGTCATCTTCACCTGTCTGCGCGCAATCGGAAAGCGCGTGTGCGATGCGCTCCGCCAACGCATACCCCCTCTCAGTGAACGCTATGCAGGAAACCCTCATCTAGCGCACCACCATCGTCGAGAAGTAGCTGCCCCGATCGGGCACATCGTCGAGCGAGCGGTACACACGCTCGCCCGGAAGCCCACAGTCCTCTACGAGCTCGGCACCGTCGAAGGCGCCCTCCTCGCGAAGGATGCGCTTCGTGTCCGCAAGCGAGCGGCGCGCCTTCATGACCACCTTCGTCCCCGGCCAGCCGATTGCGCGGCGCACGTCGTCGTAGCCGCCGGGCACGATGTGCAGAGGCGACGACATCTCGGGCGTGAGGTCGCGCTCGAGCGCTGCGGCGACCGCGCAGAAGCTCGGCACGCCGGGAATGGCGCGCGCCTCGAACCCGCAGGCGCGCACGTCGGGCGCTATGCGCTGGAAGGTGGCGTAGATGCTCGGGTCCCCCAGGTTCAGCAGCGCGACGTCGCGGACCGCATCCAGGTGCGCGACAAGCTCGCGAACAAGCGAGGCATGCTCGGCCGTGCGGCGCTCGGCGTCGCGCGTCATCGAGAATCGCACGGGGATCACCGTCTTGCCTGTAAGGTCGACGGCGCCGCGCACGATGTCGAGCGCGACCATGGCCCCGTCCGCCGTCTGCGGTGCGGCGATGACCGGACACGATTCGATTGTGCGGACGGCCTTGATCGTGAGCAGCTCGGGGTCGCCAGGCCCCGTGCCCACCCCGTACAGCACGCCTTTACTCATACGTAGCCCCCAATTCCCCGATAACTGCATCGGCGCCCGACGTGCGGAAAAGCTCTCGGCGCTCGGCGTCGAACACGACCGCGGCGATGTCGCATGCGCCCGCCGCGCGGCGGCGCAACCTGTCATCGATTGCCGCAGCGAGCGAGGCGCGCGCAGCGTCCCCCACGCCGGCGGCCTCGATTACCTCGAGCGCCGCCGTGGTCGTGACCGACGACATGATCTCGCGCACGGTCTTCGTGCCCGCGCCGGCCAAGGCCGCGTGGGCGGCCAGAATCTCCGCGCGGCAGTCGGCGGTACGCGAATGGGTGTCCATGATGCCGCCCGCGACCTTCACCAGCTTGCCGATGTGTCCCACAAGAAGGACATTGGTAAATCCCTCGCGAACGCAGCAATCAATCGCATCGCCCACGAAGTTGGAGATGAAGACCACCGGCGCACCGTTTAGGTGGAAATGCCCCGAGATGAACTGTGCGCCGTAGTTGCCGGGCGTGAGCACGACTCCGCGCCGCCCCATAGCCGCATGCTGCCGGATCTCGAGCTCGATGCTGTCGCGCAAGGCAGCGAGGCTGCGCGGCTCGACGATGCCCGTCGTGCCCAGGATGGAGATGCCGTCCTCTATCCCCAGGTGCGGGTTGAAGGTCTTTTCGGCAAGGGCAACACCCTCGGGTACCGAAATCGTCACAGCGATATTTCCAGAAAAGCCGTGCGCGGCGCACACCTCGCGCACCGCCGAAGTGATCATCGCGCGCGGCGTCGCGTTGATGGCGGCCGCCCCCACCGGCTGCTCGAGCCCGGGCAACGTCACGCGCCCCACGCCCACGCCGCCATCGACGGAAACTTCCGATTCGCGCGCGGGCACGCCCTTGCTGCCCGCAGCACCCGTGCCCGACCCCGCATGTTCCACGCGCGCGTACACGAGCACGCCGTCGGTCACATCGGCATCGTCGCCTGCGTCCTTTCGCACGGCGCACTGGGCGCACCCCTCGCCGATACATGCGTCGACCACGTTCGCCTCGACGGGCAGCCCGCCGGGGGTGACGATCGACACGCGGCCGACGGGCTTTCGTGACAAGAGCATCTCGCAGGCCGCCTTCGCCGCGAGCGCGGCGCAGCTCCCCGTGGTGTAGCCGCAGCGCAGGCGGGTCGTCCCGGTATATATGTAGTGCTCGAAGGCCACGCTAGCTGCTCGCCTTCCGATACCCTGTGGCAAACGAAGGGTCGTAAAGCTTGCTGCGCTCGTACGACTCCGCTTGCGCGCCGTTGTGCGCAAGCCCGCCGCGAGCTCCGAGCACGCGGCCCACCACCACGAGCGCCGTGCGGTCGATGCCCTCTCGCGCGCCCGCATCGGCGAGCGTGCCCACTGTGCATCGCACCACGCGCTCCTCAGGCCAGGTCGCCTTGTACACGAGCGCCGCCGGCTCGTCGGAGCTGCGGCCCGCGGCCAAAAGCTCGGCGGAAAGCTCGGCGAGCATACCCGAGCTCAGGAAGATGACCATAGTCGAGCCGCTTTCCGCCATGGTGCGCATGCCCTCGCCCGCGGGCATGGGGGTACGTCCGGAAAGCCGCGTGATCACGACCGACTGGCTGATTCCCGGCAGCGTGTATTCCTGGCGAAGCGCCGCCGCGGCACCGCAAAAGCTCGACACGCCGGGCACCACCTCGTAGTCCACGCCGCGCGCGTCGAGCGCGTCCATCTGCTCCTGGATGGCGCCGTACAGGCACGGGTCGCCCGTGTGCAGGCGCACCACTTCCTCGCCCCGCGCATCTGCCGCGCACATCACGTCGAGCACTTCCTCCAAGGTCATGTGCGCGCTGTCGTAGACGACGCAGGATTCCTTGCACTCGGCGAGCAGCTCGGGATTCACAAGGCTTCCCGCCCAAACGACTACGTCGGCCGCGCGCAGAAGGCGCGCCCCGCGCAGCGTGATAAGGTCGGCGGCGCCCGAGCCTGCGCCAACGATATGAATCATCCGAGCCTTCCCTTCCCGTTTCTCATCGCAACCGTTTACGCCGCCATTCGCGCAGCGGGCAAAACACGGCGCCTGCGGCAGCAATCGGCGCAAATACGCAGGCAGGAGGCGCAATGCCGCCCGCGCTGGCTTTGACACGTTCACAAGTGCCCACTATCATAGTAAAAGTTTCGGCAACGAGCATATGACAATCGGATAAAAGGAAATGACCGGCGCGGCGCCTGCACAGCCCGCGCTGGCTTGCGGAGGGAACCAGGTGGGAATCCTGGGCAAGGGACATTACTGTATAGGACGCGCGGGCGAACCGCCTCGCGCCCCAAGCCAGACTGCTTCGCCTTTTCCTCACGGCATCGCCGTGGCGTTAGCTCCTTGTGAACCCCGAGGGGTGCGCTTTTCTTTCGCTTGTGCCGACAAGCAACTGTCGCCGGGGGACCGGCAAACCGAGGAAAGGAAAAACCATGTCCGACCAGATGTCACGCCGCGGCTTCATGGGCGCCGCAGCAACCGGAGCCGTCGCGCTCGCCGGAGTCGCGCTCGCGGGCTGCTCCAACACCTCCGCGAGTTCCGAGAAATCTAGTGAAAAGGAGAAGGCCGCGAAGCCGGTCATCCTCGTCACGAGCTTCGGCACGAGCTACAACGACTCGCGCCACATCACCATCGGCGCCATCGAAGACGCTATCCGCGAGAAGTACTGGCAGGACTACGACATCCGCCGCGCCTTCACCGCGCAGATCATCATCGACAAGCTGAAGAAGCGCGACGGCATCACGATCGACAACATGACCGAGGCGCTTGACCGCTGCGTGGAAGACGGCGTGAAGGAAATCGTCGTGCAGCCGACGCATCTCATGGCTGGCCTGGAATACGCCGACGTGAAAGACGAGCTCGACAAGTACGCCGACAAGTTCGACAAGATCTCGCTCGGCGACCCGCTGCTCACCTCCGACGACGACTACAAAAAGGTGGCCGCAGCCATTAAGGAGAACATGGCGTCCTTCGACGACGGCGAGACGGCGCTGTGCCTCATGGGCCACGGCACCGAAGCCGATTCCAACGCCGACTATGCCAAGATGCAGGAAGTGTTCAAGAACGAGGGCTTGACGCAGTTCTTCGTCGGCACCGTCGAGGCTGAACCGACCTGCGAGGATGTTATCGCCGCTGCGAGCGCCGCAGGGTACAAGAAGGCCGTGCTCGCGCCGTTCATGGTGGTCGCGGGCGACCACGCGAACAACGACATGGCAGACGAGACCGACCCCGACAGCTGGGCTGCGAAGTTCGTGGCCGCCGGCTTCGAAGTGACGTGCCTGCTCCAGGGTCTGGGACAGAACGCCGCGGTCGACGACATCTACGTCTCGCACGTGGACGACGCCATCGCCAAGCTGTAAACTCGCCGCGCACGGGAGCGCCGGTCGCGTCCCCGTGCAACGGGCATGCGCCTTCCCCGACCGACGGCGCATGCCCGTTGCATTCGCATCCCGCCCGCCCACCGCACGGCGCGGGCTGTAGAAGCGATTGAAAGGAATCCCTCCATGTTGAAGAAAACCCTCGTCTTCGCCCTGTCGGCGGCGCTTCTCGCGTTCTCGCTCGCCGGCTGCGCCGGAAATTCAAGCGACAGCGCAAAGGCAAGCAATACCGATTCCCAGGAAAAGACCGAGCAGGCGGCCGATGCGACCGAGGGCGCAAGCGCTGCCCCCATCACCGCCGACAAGGTAGCCGACGGCACCTATCCGATCACCGTAGATTCCAGCTCGAACATGTTCAGGATTGTGGACGCCCAGCTCATCGTGGAAAACGGCTCCATGCACTGCGTGATGACGCTTTCCGGCACGGGCTACGGCAAGCTCTTCATGGGCACGGGCGACGAGGCTGCCGCCGCGAGCGAGGCAGACTTCATCCCCTATGTGGAAAACGGGGAAGGCAAGTACACCTACGACGTGCCCGTTGATGCGCTCGACGAGGACACCGCCTGTGCCGCGTGGAGTATTAGAAAAGAGCAGTGGTACGACCGCACGCTCGTGTTCGAATCCGCCGGCGTCGATCTGCGCGCCGACGCACTGAAGTAACGCCATGCGGTCGATTCTTCCCAAGGGGGAAAACAGGAAGCGCCGCAGCATCGCGGCGCGCGCGATCGCCTGCGTTCTCGTCGCCCTGCTCGCGCTTCCCTTCGCGGGGTGCAGTGCGAGCCCGAACGCGACCGGTGGCACGGCGGGCTCTCAGGAATACACTGTGAATGTCTCGCTTTCCGGCGGGTCAGGGCGCGCAAGCATCGCCTCACCCACCACAATTGTGAAGGATGGCGACACCTACACCGCGACCATCACCTGGTCGAGTTCGAACTACGACAAGATGACCGTCGACGGCGTGGACTACGCGCCCGTAAACGACGGCGGCAACTCCACGTTCGAGATACCCGTCACGCTCGACGAGGACATCGCCGTGTCGGCCGAGACCGTCGCCATGTCGACGCCGCACACCATCGACTACACGATCCACTTCGACTCATCCACCATGAAGGAGAAATCGGGCGACGATGCAAGCGGCGGCTCCCCTGCGGGAACGGCTTCAAGCGCCGCGGCCGACTTCCACAACGCCGATTTGGGCTGTGGCTGGGAGCCGACGGGGGCGCTTCAGCTTGAATACGCCGAGCACTTCACTGTCGACGAGTTCGAAGGCGGTCTGCGGCTTATCTGCGTTTCGAATGGAGAACGTTTCCTCGTGGTGCCGCAAGATGCGAAGGTACCTGATGGGTTGAGCTCCGACATCGCGGTCATAAGGCGCCCCGCCGACAAGGTGTACCTCGTGTCGTCGGCGACGATGTGCCTGGTCGACGCGCTCGATGCGAACGACAATATCATCATGTCGGGCACGAAGGCCGACGATTGCTCGGTCGCAGGCTTCAAAAGCGCGCTCGAAAGTGGGGCGATCGCCTACGGCGGCAAGTACAGCGCGCCCGACTACGAGCGAATATCGGCCTCGGGCTGCACGCTCGCCATCGAGAACACCATGATCAACCACACGCCCGATGTGAAGGAAAAGCTGCAGAAGCTCGGGCTCGTCGTGCTCACCGAACAGTCGTCGAGCGAGCCCGAAGCACTCGGGCGCGTCGAGTGGATTAAGCTTTTCGGCGTCCTGTTCGACAAGGAAGACGAGGCCGCGCACCTGTTCAACGAGCAGAAGGCCCGCGTCGAGCAAACGTCGGGGCTCGCGTCGTCAGGTAAAACCGTGGCGTATTTCTACATTAACTCGAACGGGGCCGCCGTCACGCGGCGGGCGGGCGACTACGTGGCGCAGATGATCGAGCTTGCAGGCGGCAGTTATGCGCTCGATGACGCGCAGACGGCGTCGACGTCAGGTTCGTCAGTAACGCTCGAAATGGAGCGCTTCTACGCGACGGCGAAGGATGCCGACATCATCGTCTACAACGGCACCATCGACGAATCGGTTGCCACCTTGAACGACTTCGTAGGCAAAAACGCGCTATTGTCGCAGTTCAAAGCCGTGAAGAACGGCAACGTCTGGGTCACAAGCGCCGACATGTACCAGCAGATGACTTCTACCGCCGACATTATCGACGAGCTGCACGGGGCGTTCACCGGCGATGACGCGAGCGACTTCCATTATCTGAGGAAGCTCGGTTAGCGCCATGAGAAGCCGGCTTTCCATGGCATACGACGAATCGGGGCGCGCCGCGCGGTGTCGCGTCGTGACGGCGCTGCTCGCTGTTGCCCTCATCGTGCTCGTCGGGGCCAACCTGTGCATCGGGAGCGTGCTCGTGCCCGCAGACCACATCCCCGGCATCCTTTCGGGCGGCGCGGCCAATTCCATGGAAAGCCAGGTCATCTGGGAGATTCGCCTGCCGCGCGTGCTTTCAGCCGTGCTTCTCGGCGGGGCACTTTCGCTTTCCGGGTTCCTGCTGCAGACGTTTTTCAACAACCCCATCGCCGACCCGTTCATCTTGGGCGTCTCCTCGGGCGCAAAGTTCGTCGTCGCGCTTACGATGATCGTACTTCTAGGCGCGAACCAGGCCATGTCCTCGCCGGCCATGGTGGCCGCAGCGTTTCTGGGCTCGCTTATCACCATCGGCTTCGTGCTCCTCATCGCACGGCGCATAAGTTCCATGGCCATGCTCATCGTGGCGGGCGTCATGGTGGGATACATCTGCTCGGCGGCGACGAACTTCCTCATCGCCTTCGCCGACGACCAGTCCATCGTGAACCTGCACAACTGGTCTTTGGGTAGCTTCTCGGGTTCGAGCTGGGACGACATCGCGGTCATCGCGGTCGTGGTGATCACCGTGAGCGCATGCGTATTCGCGATATCGAAGCCCCTTTCCGCCTTCCAGCTGGGAGAAGCCTACGCGAAAAGCGTCGGCGTGAACGTCGAACGCTTCCGCGTGGTGCTCGTCCTTCTAGCGAGCATGCTCTCCGCCTGCGTGACCGCGTTCGCTGGTCCGGTGTCGTTCGTAGGCATCGCGGTTCCGCATCTCGTGAAGTCGGCGCTAAAGTCGTCGAAGCCCATCCGCGTGATTCCTGCGTGCTTCTTGGGAGGCGCCATCTTCTGCGCGGGCTGCGATTTGATCGCGCGCACGCTGTTCTCTCCCGTCGAGCTTTCCATCAGCGCCGTCACCGCCATCTTCGGCGCTCCGGTGGTTATCGCGCTCATGTTGAAGAAGCGGGTGAGGTAGATGGGGGAATTCGTGCCGCGGCCCAAAACGCTCGGAGGGGACATTCCATGCTTAGACAGTCCTGAGCTCGCACGAAAGCGCCAGAAGGCACTTTCGGCTCGTGCGGAACTGCGCGCGGAACGCCTCCTCCGAGCGGAGCCGAACCTCGAAACTACGGTCGAAACGCAGGCTGACGGAGCGCCGCTTTTCCACATAAGCGACCTGTCGGCGGGCTACGACAAGAAGGTCGTAGTCGGAGGCGTCGATCTGGAGGTTCGCGCGGGCGACGTCGTGGCGCTCATCGGGCCGAACGGCTCGGGCAAGTCGACCATCTTAAAAACCATCACACGCCATCTGGCACCGCTTGCCGGCGCGGTCGAGCTCGACGGGCGGGAGATTTCCCGATGGAAGACGGCGGAGTTTGCAAGGAACCTTGCCGTTATGCTGACAGATCGCCCCCGGACCGAGCTCCTCACCTGCCGCGATGTCGTAGAGGCGGGAAGGCACCCCTACACCGGGCGAATGGGCACACTCTCGCCCGACGACCATAGTCGGGTCGACGAGGCCATGAAAACCGCACGTGTGGAAGAGCTCGCCGAGCGCGACTTCATGCAGATAAGCGACGGGCAACGCCAGCGCGTCATGCTCGCACGCGCCATCGCGCAGGATCCGCGTGTGCTCGTGCTCGACGAGCCCACGTCGTATCTCGATATCCGCTACCAGATCGACCTGCTGCGAATACTTCGCCACCTTGCGAAATCGCGGAATGTGGCTGTCATCATGTCCATCCACGAACTCGAGCTCGCGCAGAAAAGCGCTGACAAGGTGATTTGCGTGAAGGACGGCCGGGTCTTCCGCGCCGGCGCACCCGAGGACATATTCACGCGCGAGACGATTGGCGAGCTCTACGGCCTTCAACATGGCACCTTCAACGAGCGCTTCGGCAGCGTGGAAATTGGACGCCCGCACGGCGATGCGCACACGTTCGTCATCGCCGGCGCAGGTACGGGGTCGGCTGTGTTTCGCCAGCTCATCCGGCAGGGCAAGGCGTTCTACACGGGCGTTCTGCACGAAGGGGACATCGACTGCGAGCTCGCGCGCGACCTGGCGGCGGAATGCGTGACCGAGCGCGCCTTCGAGCCGATCGGGGATAGAACCATAGCCCGCGCCAAAGAGCTCCTCGTCCACTGCGCGCGCCTTATCGTGTGTCCCGCCGCCTTCGGCACCATAAACGCCCGCAACGCAGAGCTCGTCGAGTTCGCACGCTCGCACGGTATCGAGGTCATGCGAGCGTGCGAAGGCGCATCGGAGGATTCCCAATTGGGGTGGAAAGGATAAACTGGACTTTCTTTTAAGGATCCTCAGGCTACAGCTCCTACGCCGGCGAGGTCTACAAGGCGCCGGAGAACCTCGTAAACAGGAATTTCCACGCCGACGAGCCCAACCTGCTGTGGCTCACCGACATCGCCGAGTTCAGGCTCCCGGGCGGCGAGAAGGTCTACCTGAGCCCGGTCATCGACTGCTTCGGCGGGATGCTCGTCGCCTGGTCGATCGGGCTGCACCCCGACAAGCGCCTCGTGAACTCAAGCCTGCGCCTAATCCAAGCGAGATTCCAGACTCGACAGGCCATTGAGAGTCAGGTCGTTGGCGACCTCCGAGACGCGCTCGATAGGAACCGAGCAGTCAGACAGCGCCCATGTGCGATAGATTCCGATAATACCCGACAGCAAAAACGCCAGATAGTAGTCGAACATCTCGTCCTTGAGACCTTGGGGCAGCAGATCGCGCTCGGCAATCTCGTGCTCGAGCGGCGCACGAAGACGAGCCATAAAATCATCGAGCGGAATGTTCTCGATCAGCTGACGATTGAGCACCAGGTTGTTGCACAGCGCCTCGTTAACGGTTTTAAAGAAGGTCGCCGCCGCGCCCAGGGCGCGCTCGTTGGTGTCACCGTCCATGGAAGCAAGCGTTTTCTCGACCGAGTCGACAATCATCTCCACCACATCGACGGCAATGGCATCGAGCAAGCCATCAACCGTACCAAAGTGCACGTAGAAGGTCTTGCGGTCGACATTGGCCTCGCGCGCGATGGCACTCACCGTAATGTCTGCCAGCGGCTTTTCCATGAGCAGGCGCTCGAAAGCGGAAAGGATGGCATTGCGGCTGCGAACGATGCGGCGATCAAAACGCGGTTTGCTGGTGTCCATGGACGTGTCCCTTCGATATGCGGGCATTCATCAACAGATGAGAGATAATCTACGTAAGAGGATTATCCCCCATACAGCACAAATATGCCCCGCATCATGAAGAACGCACGACTGCCCTACTGCGACTTAGGGTGCTTCTTCTTATTGAGTGCCGACGGAGACACGCGGATACCGTCGCCTGTCTGTCGCACATAGGCTTTATGAGCCGGCTTAGCGGTCCCAGAAGCCTTCTGAGCGTGCTTCTTGGGATCAACGGTAACAGCATTCATGGGGTGCGGCTTAGTGGGCGCAGAGGGCGTCTGAGGCGTACGGCCGAGCTTGCGCATCACACGATCCCAGCGCGCATGGATGCTCTCGTTGTGGGCGCTCTTAAGGCCCAGCAGGGGCGCAGCCAATATGGTCGGCGCGATAAACGTAATGAGGCGCCACAGCAGATAGCCGGCGGTCGATGCCGACCCAAAGAAATGACCCAAGAACAATGCAAAGCCGCCCTCAGCGCCACCAGTTCCACCGGGCAAGGGAACCGCAGAGCTCAGCAGCTGGACAAAGGCGCTCGCGGCCATGACCGAGAAAAAGTCGACCTCGTGGTGGCCAAAGGCGAGCATCAGAAAATACGGCACCAGATAGAAAAACGCGAGCTGCAGCATGGTGATAAACACGGTGAGCAGCATGGAAGAAAAATGTCCGGCCGAAAGCTTGAACTTCTCGGAGAAGGAGTAGATCTCGCCATCGACAAACGAGCGCCATCCATCGATCTTAGTGGCCGAGACACCTATGCGCTCGAGCCAATTGATGATGCAATGGGCGACGCGCGTGACGGTCTTAGGCATGAGCGCGACGGCGAAGATGCCGAGCAGGATGCAGCAGTGACCGCCAAAACTAAAGACGCACAGCAGCGTCATGTCGCCATAGCGCTCGGCAAAAAACGGCATGCGAGCAAGCAATAGGATAGCGCCCCAGGCAACGAGGCCAAACTGATACACAATAAATCGGGTGAACTGCGTGGCACCCGCTTCGCCCACGTTTTGGCCCGCTTTGGTCAGGCGGTAGATCTGGGCAGGCGTAGAGCCCATCATCATGGGTGTCAGATTACCAAAGAAGATGCCACTCGCCTCGACCGAAATGAGGTCGCGGATACCGACGGGCGAATTGGGGTCGAGCCAAACGGCAATCGCGTACGCCACGATACCAAAAAAGAGGTATAGAAACATGCAGAAGCATGCAGCAAGGAGCCAGGGCGCCTGGACGCTCGACATAGCAGCCCAGAACTGCCCCATCTGCCCGGTTACCACCAGATAGACGATATAACCCACCAGCACAACGCCGATAAAGATTGCGCCGCGGCGTGCGCTCTTATTGTCATCGCCGCCCGAGGCCTCAACCTCGACCTGGGGCTTGGACGTATGCTGAGAGGACTCCGTCATGAGACTCCTTCTAACAGTCAAAATATCTTGGTTATTGTACCCGTAAGGGCCATAAGCAGAACGCAAAGCTCTTGTTCAAACGGGAATGACAGACAGTTGTTTGATAATAAAAAACCCGGCCTTCCGTGGAAAGACCGGGTATCAGATGCGTGGTAGCCCGTACCAGATTCGAACTGGTGATCTCCGCCTTGAGAGGGCGGCGTCCTAAACCGCTAGACGAACGGGCCATAGGCCTCGGCAGAAAAGAAGTGGTAGCCCGTACCAGATTCGAACTGGTGATCTCCGCCTTGAGAGGGCGGCGTCCTAAACCGCTAGACGAACGGGCCACATGACATCTGCACTGCCGTGCTGCAAGGAAATATATTACGGGACAAAAAACATCAGCGCAAGAAGAAATTCCAAATTGCCGAAAAATTGTCGACAGGTTATGGAACGCGCAGGTCAACTAATTAGCTAATTCAAGTTGAGATGAACCAAAAGGGTTTCGCGATCGTTGGGAATGTTGTCCTCGATAACGGCTTCGAGGGCGGCGTTGAGTAGCTGGCCTAGCTCGGGCCCCGGCTTCACACCGGCACGAATCAAGTCGCCGCCGTTGATAGCAAGCATCTTGAGCGAATAGGGCTCCCCCGCCTCCAACAAATCATGGGCGAGTGAGCGCATCTCTTCGATCGTCTCGACGTAATAGAAGCACGACGGCGCCTTGCCCAGCGTGTCGGCACGCTTAAGGTCCATAAGCTCGTCCATCAGGCGCGGCGTATCGACGCCCTCGCCCGAAAGCAAGCGCATCATATTGAGCAAGCAGGAGCGCTCGGGGCGCAGCGGCTTGTCGTGGTACTTAATGAGCAGGCACACGTCGCGGACCAAGTCGTGCGAAAGCGCCAAGCGATCCATGATGGCGCGCGCCTTCTTGGCCCCGAGCTCGGGGTGACCGTAAAAGTGGCCGCTGCCCGCATGGTCGACCGTAAAGCAATCGGGCTTGGAAACGTCGTGCAAAAACGCCGCCCACATTAGGCTCATTGAGGGTGTAAAGCCGTCGCACAGCGCCAACTCCCCCGCCACCGTCAGCACACGGGCGATATGCTCGTAAACGTTAAACGCATGATAGACGCTGCGCTGATCAAACCCGCGACCCGCTGCCAACTCGGGCACGGCGGCGCAGATGAGCTCGGGGTAGCGCAGCATGGCGTCTCCCCCGTGGCCGGTCGAAAGGATACCCTCGAGCTCAATGCCCACGCGCTCGCGCGCCACAGCATCGAGCAGCGGCGCGCACTCGGCAAGCGCCTGTTTGGTCTTAGGCTCGATCATAAAATCCAGACGGCAGGCAAAACGCACCGCGCGCAGCATGCGAAGCGCGTCCTCGTTAAAACGACGCTTGGGATCTCCAACGGCGCGGATAAGCTTGCGCTCCAGGTCGCCCTGGCCATCGTAGCGGTCGACAAGACCGCGCTCGGGATGCCAGGCCATAGCGTTAACGGTAAAGTCGCGACGCGCCAGATCGTCCTCAAGCGACGCCGCACGCTCCACACTCTGGGGATGGCGACCATCGGTGTAAAAGCCGTCCAGGCGGTACGTGGTGACCTCAATGCACTCACCATCGCAAATAGCCGTAATGCCACCGAATTTAATGCCCGATTCAACCACGGCGATATCCGCTGCCTCGAGGGCCGCTTTGGACTCCTGCCACAGGCCGCTGCAGCACATGTCAACATCGTGGCTGGGGCATCCCATCAGGGCATCACGTACCCAACCGCCCACGTACCAGGCCTCAAGACCGGCTGCCTCAAGCGCACGCAGGACACGGATGGAGGCATCGGTCGGCTGCGTACCGTTGAGCGAAACATTGCACATGCCTATGGCCTCCTGCACTTGCGAGCGTTAATCGATGGTTCTCAAGAAGTCTAACAAGAAAAGGCCTCCACTGCACACGCAAGTCCGATAAACAAAAACGCATCCGTCCTGGTCTGAGACGGATGCGAAATAATCGAACTATTCAGGCAAGGTGCCGGAACTAGCAGACCTGGCGGATGGCGATACCCTTCTGGTACTCATCGACCTTGGCAAAGTCGCCCAGACCCGGGCACTCGACCACGTTGGCGCCGGTGGCCATCGAAAGGCGCAGGGCGTCCTCGACGCACTCGGGGGCGTCGTGCCACACGGACAAGAACGCAGCGAGCGAGGAATCGCCGGCGCAGACCGTCGACAGCAGCTTGACCTCAAAGGTACGGTTGGCAAACCAGATATGCTCGCCGTTGGAGAAGTACGCTCCGGCGCCACCAAGGGTCAGCAGCACGTTCTTGGCGCCCTTGGCATGCAGCTCGGCCATAGCGCCCTTGACGGACTCATCGTCGCCACCGCTCACCTTAATGCCAAAGATGTCGAGCAGCTCGTCGTCGTTGGGCTTAATGAGGAGCGGCTCCATAGCAATGAGGTCGGCCAGCTGATGGCTCGAGATATCGAGCACGAACTCGGCACCCTTGGCTTTGACACGGCGAAGCACCTCGGCCAGGAAGCCCTCGGAGGTGTTGGGGGGCAGCGAGCCGCTAATGACCAGGCAGGTCATGTCGTCAAGCGAATCAATGAGCTCAAACATCTCCTGCTCGTTGGAAGCATTGATGGCGGCACCGGCATTAACCATGTTGTACTCGGTGTCGGGGCCGGCATTGAGGAACACGTTGACACGTGTGATGCCGTCAGTCCAAACGGGCTTGACGGGCACGCCTAGAGCCTCGGCGCCCTTGACAATAAACTCGCCCGAGAAGCCGGCGAAGAAGCCCAGAATCGTGGTGTCGACGCCGTAGTGGTCGAGCGTAAACGAAACGTTGAGACCCTTGCCGTTGGGGGTGTAGACCGCGTTACGGGTGCGCGTAACGGTATTGGCGGACAGGCCATCGCAGGAGATGTTGTAGTCAATGGCGGGATTTGCAGTGAGCGTGTAAATCATGAATGTTCCTTTCACGAAGCAACGTGTTAATGAAAGTATATTCCACGCTTCGGCAAAAGGCTACAACAACTCGGCGAACGGTGTGGAAGCGGTGAAGGGCGGTTTCATCTCACTTTTCCCACGAAAAAACGGCGCCCTGATTGAAATCGGGACGCCGCATGCGCACGAATTTGTCGCTTTTCGCTTACTTGCGATCGAGCTTACGGACAGCAACGCGCTTGCTGTACTCGTCAACGTGACCGAAGTCGCCGATGCCCACGGACTCGGCAACGTTAGCGCCGGTGGCCATAGCGAGCTTCATGGCCTCCTCGACGTTGTCGCGATCCCTGTACCACTTGTGCAGGAACGCAGCGAGGGTGCAGTCGCCAGCGCAGACGGAAGAGACCAGCTTGATGTTGAACTCACGCTTAGCGTACCAGATGTCCTCGCCGTTGGAGAAGTAAGCGTCGCCGCGGCTACCACGGGTGAGCAGCACGTTCTGGACGCCGGCGTCGTGGGCGAGCTTCATGGCAACGCGGACCTCGTCGTCGGTGTCGACCGGCACGCCGAAGATGGCCTTCATCTCGTGATGGTTCGGCTTGATGAGCAGCGGCTTCTTGTGAGCGAGCTCCTTGAGCTTGTCGGAGGACAGGTCCAGGACGACGTCGGCGCCACGAGCCTGAGCGTGCTCCATGACCTGAGCCAGGAAGTCGGGCGTAGCTTTGGGAGGCACGGAACCAGAGACGATCAGGCACTCAAGATCTCCCGCGGTGTCCAGGATGTTGTAGAGCTCCTTCTGATGCTCCGGCGTAATCGGGGCGCCGGGGTTAAGGATGCCGTACTCGTGCTGGCCATCGTTGACGTAGGTGTTGATACGCGTGATGCCGTCGGTCCAGACCGGGCGGCACAGGCAACCCAGGTTCATGACCTCCTCGACGATGAACTTGCCCGTGAAGCCGGCGAAGAAGCCGAGCGCGACGGTGTCGACACCCATCTTCTTAAAGGCGAAGGACACGTCGAGGCCCTTGCCGTTGGCCGTGTAGCTGGCCGAGCCGGTGCGGACGTTCTCGTCGGGCTCGAGCGGAGAGCTCGAAACCGTCATGTCGACAGCCGGGTTAGCGGTTAGCGTGTAGAACATTTACAGTACCCCCTGTATATGTGAGGGCCGCGTGGCCGGCCCATTCCAACCACGCGGTTACCTCTGATACCAAATTAGCGAGCTGCGGACTCGAGCAGTGCCTTGACCTCGGCGGCGGTGTTGCAGGCGAGCGCCTTCTCGGCGAGCTCGTCACACTCGGCCTTGGTCCACTGGCTGATGGTCTTGCGGGCGCGCAGGATCGACGGAGCGCTCATCGAGAACTCCTCCAGGCCCCAGCTGATCAGCAGCGGCTCAAGCAGCGGATCGGCAGCGGCCTCGCCGCACATGCCGACCATGATGCCGGCCTTCACGCCGCTCTCGATGATGTTCTTGAGCGAGCGGAGCACGGCGGGATAGTACACCTGGTACAGGTTGGAGATGGTGTCGTTGCCACGGTCGGCGCACATGGTGTAGCCGATCAGGTCGTTGGTGCCGATGGAGAAGAAGTCGGCCACCTCGGCCAGGCGGTCAGCGAGCAGCGAGGCGGCAGGCGTCTCGACCATGATGCCGACCTCGATGTTCTCGTTGAACTTGCGGCCCTCTTCGGTCAGCTCGGCCTTGCACTGCTCGACGAGCTCCTTGACGGCCACGACCTCCTCGACGCAAGTGACGAGCGGGATCATGATCTTGACGTCACCAAAGGCGCTGGCGCGAAGCAGGGCGCGAAGCTGGACCTTGTACTGGTCGGGATTGGCCAGGCAGTAACGCACGGCGCGGAAGCCCATGAAGGGGTTATCTTCCTTGACCATGTGCAGATACGGGATCTCCTTGTCGCCACCCACATCGAGCGTGCGGATGATGACCGGAGCGCCCTTGAGCGCGCTAGCGACCTTGCGGTAAGCGTTGAACTGCTCCTCCTCGGAAGGAAGCTCGGCGGAGTCCATGAACAGGAACTCGGAGCGGAACAGACCGATAGCCTCGGCGTCATGATCGAGCGCATTGGGAACGTCATCGGGGTTACCGATGTTGCAGGCGATGATCTTCTTGATGCCGTCGGCAGTCACAGAAGGCTTGCCGCGGAAGGCCTCG
The DNA here is from genome assembly GCA_902835305.1 of Coriobacteriaceae bacterium. GTDB lineage: Bacteria > Actinomycetota > Coriobacteriia > Coriobacteriales > Coriobacteriaceae > Collinsella. The sequence goes on along the minus strand of CADFMD010000006.1, from coordinate 18,780 downwards.
AGGGCTGCCTTCTCGGCAGCGAAGGCCTCGGCCTTGGCGGTGTAGGCAGCGAGCGTCTCCTCGTCGGGATCGGCCTCGACAACACCCTTGCCACCGTCGACGACGACGGTCATACCGTTGCGAAGCGCGGTGCAGCTGTTAGAGACCGAAAGGACGGCCGGGATCTCGAGGGCGCGCGCGATGATCGCGGAGTGCGACGTGCGGCCACCGGTCTCGGTGACGATGCCGGCAACGTGGGCCTTATCGATCGTGGCGGTCATGGACGGCGTAAGGTCGTGCACGACAACGACGGTGTTCTCGGGCAGGACGGAAAGGTCGACGACCTCCTTGCCCAGCAGCTCGGCCAGAATACCGGTGCGGATGTCGGCGATGTCGGCCGCGCGCAGACGGAACATCTCGTCGTCCATGGACAGGAACATGTTCTCGAACATGGTCGAGGTGTCCATGAGCGCCTGCTCGGCGCAGGTGCCGCCGTCAATGGCGGCGTTGATGGCGTCGGTCATGCCCGGGTCCTGAGCCAGGACAATGTGTCCGCTCATGATCTCGGCCTCGGCCTCGCCCACCGTCTCCTTCATGTGGTCGGCCTGAGCCTGGGTCTTCTCACAGAAGACCGAAAGAGCGGCCTGATAACGCTCCTTCTCTGCTGCCGAATCAGCGACCTCGTGCGGTTCAAACGTCAAGTCGGGATCGACGGCAACCATGACGGTGCCGATTCCGATTCCCTCGGATGCGTTGACTCCCTGATACATTCCCATTCCTCTCTCCGTGTCACGTGATAAAGCGTTTTGCCATATCCATGACAAAAGAGCGCAGCTACCTTGATACAGGTCACTGCGCCCCCAAGTATGAACTTAATTGTTCAACATGCGACCCGTTTGAGTTCTACTCGCCAAGACCGCTCTTGATGAGCTCGATGGCAGCAGCCAGAGCCTCGGCCTCGTCAGCGCCATCGCACTTGACCTCAACCTCGGTACCACAGGGGATACCAGCAGCCATGAGGGCCATCGGGGACTTGCCGTTGACCTCCTTCTCGGGGGTGACGACCGTCACGTCGCAGGCGTACTTGCCCATGGTGGAGGCGAAGAGGCCAGCCGGACGCATGTGAAGACCCTGCGGATTGACGAGGGTAGCCTTCTCAGAAACCATAATTGACTCCTTTTTTGTGTTTAACCCCTGTCGTGTATGCGGCAGGAGTCAGATTCACGACGTTGTTTATATTAACTCACATCAAACGGTTTTTCATTGTGTTTCGCACGAATTGTTGGACAGTTGTCTGTTCTGTCCGCTTGCTCGCCCCGGACCCCGCGCGCGGGGGCCATGAGATTTCCTGCTCTACAGTCCTGCTCGCACGAAGAGCACATTAAGTGCTCTTCGGCTCGTGCGGAACTCGCGATAAACCTCATGGCCCCCGCGCGCGGGGTCCGGGGCGAGCAAACTGCGGAAACTCGGTCGGTCCAAAGTAATATCGTGCGAACGGAATTCTGGCTGATGACTTGTTCGCGACAAAGACTCGATAGGCAGCCCACTCTATGCCCTTTTGTAAGTTGCGGTGAAATAGGGACTGAATTTGGGGTTGAATCGTTTAAACAGTCCCCATTTCACCGCAACTTATGGGAGGGCATAGAAAAAGGCGGGGGCTCCTGGTGGAGTCCTCGCCTTTGTTACAGGGGGCGATGTTATTCGCGTACTGTGGGATTAGACCAGGCGGGCGTTGATCGTCTTGGCGATCTCGGCGGCGTCGGTGGAACCCTTGACGGTGCCACGGAAGTCCTCGTCCATGAGCGCCTCGGCGACCTTGGACAGGATCTTGAGATGCGTGGTACCAGCCTGGGCGCCCGGGATGAGCAGGGCGATGGCCACGTTGACGGGAGCGCCGTCCATGGTGTCCCAACCGGTCACGCCGGACTCGTCCTTGACGACGATGACGGCAGCCTCGGAAATGGCGTCGGACTTGGCATGCGGGATGGCGAAGCCCTCCATCATGCCCGTGGTGCCCTCGGCCTCGCGGGCCAGGAAGGCGTTCATCACAGCGTCGGCGTCGTTGGCGACACCGGCCTTGACGGCCTGATTGGAAACGAAGCTCAGGGCCTCGTCACGAGAAGCGAAGTCCTCGGCGACAAAGACGTTCTCGACCTTCACGAAGTCGGCAGCCTCGGCCTTGGGGGCCTCGACGGCAGCAGCCTTGGGGACCTCAACCGGCTTGGCTGCAGGAGCGGCCTTCTGGTTCTTCTCGAAGTCATACTTCTTGAAGGCCACGAACAGGATGCCACCGACCACAGCGCCGATGAGGATCGCGAGGACCCACAGCGGACCGTTCTCGACAACAGGCAGGACCAGGAAGCCACCGTGGGGCGCCGGATCGTGAACGTTGAACATAATGGTCAGGATCGAGGCGATGGAGGAACCGAGCATCATGATGGGCATGACGGGCCAGATGTTCTTGGTCATGAACGGAATGGCGCCCTCGGTGATGTGGGTGCAACCAAGGATGAGGTTGACGATACCGGCGTCGTGATCCTCCTGGCTGAAGTACTTCTTGCCGACAACGACGGCGAAGGTGGTGATCAGCGGCGGAACGATGCAAGCGGCGGAGACGGCAGCCATGAAGTTGGTGCCGAAGTTGTAGGTGTCGGTGCCGACACCGGCGGCCAGGGCCTCGGTGAGCATAGCGGTACCGGTGACGTAAGCAGCCTTGTTGACCGGGCCGCCCATGTCAACGGCGCACATGCAGCCGATGGCAAGGCCCAGGACAATGGCGCCAGAGGCAGACAGACCCTTGAGGAAGTCCATCATGGCGGTGTTGATGGCAGCCATGGGGCCGGAGATGCCGAGCATGACCAGGCCGACGATGGCGGTCGAGAACAGCGGGTACAGGAAGATAGCCTTGAGGCCGTCCAGATTCTTGGGCAGCTTGGAGAAGACCTTCTCGAGCAGCAGGATGACATAGCCAGCGAGGAAGCCGCCGACGATGCCGCCCAGGAAGCCGAAGCCCACGCCGGCGCCGCCGGCGTCGATCATGCCGGTCTCGGCGTTAACGGGCAGGCCCTGGATGGCGATCATACCGGCAACGAAGCCGGGGACGAGCGCCGGGCGCTTGCCGATGGACTCGGCGATGTAGGCGGAAAGCACGGGAACCATGAGGTTCATAGCAATGCCGCCGATGATCTTGAGCATAGCGGCAAAGCTGTTGTAATCGGCAGCCGTCGAATCGAAGGACGTGATGCCCCACAGGAACGAAACGGCGGTCAGGACACCACCGGCGACGACGAAGACCAGCATGTGGCTGACGCCGTTCATAAGGTGCTTATAGATGATGTGGCCGACGGACTCCTTCTCCTCGACCTCGTCCTCGACATCGGCAGCGGCGGCAACCGAGCCGTCGCCCTTGGCGGCGAGAGCGCGGTCGATCAGCTTACCGGCAGCCTCGACGGACAGGGCCTTGGAAACGCCGACGGAAACCATGGGCTTACCGGCGAAACGCTCCGCCTGGACATCCTTATCGGCTGCGACGACGACGGCCTTGGCACCGGCGATCTCACCCTTCGTGAGCTCGTTCTCGACACCGACCTGGCCATGAGTCTCGACCTTAATGGTCAGACCTCGCTCGGCAGCAGCCTTCTCCAGCGCCTCCTTCGCCATGAAGGTGTGCGCAATGCCGGTCGGGCAACCGGTCGCGGCGATGATGTCAAACTTAGCCATGTGTCCCTCCTTCTTGAGTACTGCGCCCGCAGGCGCTCCCCTACACGCGCGTCCTTGCGCGCTTTTCCACAACTGAAAGATACCAACCCAGCGCTTTCGCGGAAAGGAAAATGTCCCAATTCTCCGGTGAAAGGTTCTTTCATAACCGTAAACGGTAGGTGAAAGTTTACCATCAACACTTGAAACGGCAAGGTGTATCTTGTAATTGAAAATGCCCGTATACTACGGCATTGAAAAACAAGTCCGATTTTCATGCCAACCAGGAGCCATCCATGACCGATAGCAGCAAGAGCGCGCTCTCCCTTATTAGCACTCATCAGGGATATAGTGGATCCGAGCAGCGCATTGTCGACTATATATTGGAGCACCAGTCCGAGGCGCCGCGCCTGACGGCCGCCCAGCTCTCACGAGCCGCCGCCACGTCCGAGGCGACGGTTTCGCGCTTTTGCCGCAAGCTGGGTTTTGGCAGCTTCCGCAGCTTTCAGTTTTCGCTGGCACGCGACTTGGAGAGTCAGCGCAACGAGGGCCTGACCGACGAGGTCTCGCTCGACAACATGGAACAGAGTCTTAAAAATATCCTCGCCGCCAAGGTGAGCGAGCTTAATGCGACCATCGACGGGATCGACCACGATACGCTGACGGCTGTTGTGCATGCCCTTAAGCATGCAGGGGTTATTGAGTTTGCGGCTGTGGGCAATACGAACGCGGTCGCGCTCGACGCGACGTTTAAGTTTTCGCAGCTGGGCCTGCGTTGCATGGCGAGCACCATCAGCGAGACATCAATCGGCTTTGCGCTCACGTTACGCCCCGGCGACGTTATCGTGCTGATCTCGAACTCCGGCAAGTCGCGCCGACTGAACCGCATGGCAAAAGCAGCTCGCGACTGCGGTGCTACCGTAGTCGTCATCAGCAGCGACAGCAAGTCTCCGCTTGCGCGCCTAGCCGACTACACCTTTAATACCGTGAACCACGAGGCGCTGCTCACCACGGGCGACTTTGCGTTCTCCAAGATCAGCGCAACGATGATCATAGAGGTCATCTACAACTTCCTGCTGCCCGAAATCGAGGACGCCCGAGAGCACATTAGCTACTATGAGGAACTCATCCAGCCGGATAAGGTCGTGGAATAGACATTTTGGCGAGCCGACAAACGCCACTCACCACGAAACCGGCCCATCTACTACGTTTTATCCGTATAGCCCAACCACATACCGAAAATAGAGAAAACCGCAGGCGTTCTACCTGCGGTTTTCTTTTTGCAATTCTTAATGTGGTCGCCGATGCCCTACCAAACGTAGTAGATGGACCCGTTTCGTGGCGAACAGGCAAGACAAACGAGCGACAGGACAACAATCACCGATTTTTTATCCTGCCAACGCCGCTGGTTCGTTCTAGCCTCGAGCTTCTTCGAGCATCTGCTTTGCGTGGGCCAAGCTTGCCTCAGACTGATCGCCGCTCAGCATGCGAGCGATCTCTGCGGTACGGGCGTCCCCAGTCACCTCATCCAGATGCGTCTGAGGAACGTCGCCGGGTTCCTTGCTCACCACGTAGTGTTTGTCGGCCATGACGGCGACCTGCGCCAGGTGGGTTACAACGATAACCTGATGCGTGGCGGCAAGATCGGCCAGCACACCAGCAAGAGCACGAGCCGTAGAGCCGCCGACACCGGCATCGACCTCGTCGAACACAAGCGTATCCACGCCGTCTGCATTACCGAGGACAACCTTACTCGCCAGCATGACGCGGCTGAGCTCGCCGCCCGAGGCGATGCGGCGCAGAGGGCGCGGTGTGAGGCCGGCTCCGCTGCGATATAAAAGCTCGTTGCTCGAAGGGCCCGCCGACGTCCACTCGGCGCGGGGAAGATCACGCGACTCCCAGACGAGTTCGGCGCTGCCCATTTCCAGACGTGCCATCTGACGACCCACCTCGTGACAAAAACGCGGGGCTGCCATATTGCGTGCGCGCTTAAGCGCCTTGGCGGCGGCGAACAGTCCGCGCTCCGCCGCGCCAAGCGCTTCGCGCGCCTTCTTGATCTGCTCATCGCCATCGTCTACCAGCGACAACAGCTCTTGCGAGCGATCGCGCATGGCAAACACGTCGTCCATGGTGGGACCCCACTGACGCAGCAGGCCCTTGAGGTCGGAATACCGCTCGCGCATGCGAGCGAGCTCGCGAGGGTCAAACGCAACGCCATCGCGATAAGCACGCAACTCGTTGGCGCAATCCTCAAGCGAAATGCAGGCATCCGAAAGGGCATCGGCGATGTCACCTAGCTTGCGGTCAACGGTCGCCATGCGCGACAGCTCTGCCACGGCGCCATTCACGGCATCGAGCGCTCCCCCTTCGGCAGCAAGCGATGCATGGGCTTCGTTAGCCGTGGCCACCAGAACCTCGGCATGCTCGGAGCGCGGCAACAGCTCCTCGAGCTCCTCATACTCACCAGGCTTGGGATCGACCTCGGCGATGCGTTCCAGGGCGAAGCGTGCCTCCTCGACGCGACTCCCCTGTGCACGCGAGGCCTCTTCGACGCGACGGACCTCCTTGGCAGCCGCACGCGACGCCTTGAAGCAGGCACGGTACTTTTCCAGTGCCTCGAGCGCCGCGCGCCCAGCCCAGGCATCAACCATGGCAACATGATGTGCCGGATCGAGCAGGCGCTGATGTTCATGCTGGCCACACAAATCCATCATCACGCCGACGCGCTCGGAAAGCTCGCGAACGCTGGCGATGCGGCCGTCAATCTTGACGCGGCTGCGACCCTCGGCAGAAAGGCTGCGCTGAACGGTGAAGCCCTCCGTGTCGCGCGGGCCGTCGAACAGGCGCGCCTCGACGCTGGCAAGCGCCTCGCCCTCGCGCACGGTCGACGAATCTGCGCGTTCGCCCAAGATGAGCTTAAGCGCCGAAAGCAGCGCGGTCTTGCCGGCGCCAGTCTCGCCAGTCAAAACCGTTAGGCCCGCACTCGGAACCAACGTCGCCTCGCGAATGAGCGCGATGTTGGAAACCTGAAGCTCATCGATCATGACGCACTCCGTAGAACACGCGGCTCACCGAGTTGTAGAAGCTCTCGGGACCGTAATCCAGCAGCAGCACATCGCCGGGACCACGACGCACGGCCACGCTCTCGACCGTGCCATCGCAGGTAATAAACTGTCCGTCGATGGCGATGGCCGGCACGCTCGGGCGATCATCGGACATAAAGATCTCGACGACATCACTTGGCGAAGTCAAGAAAGCGCGAGCCTGAATGGTGTGCGGCGCGATGGGCACGCAAACCATACCAGTATAATCAGGGCTCACGATGGGGCCGCCGGCGCTCAGCGCATAGCCCGTAGAGCCGGTCGCCGTCGATACGACCACGCCATCGCCGCGCAAGCGATCAATATGGTGGCCCGACACGGTGATGTCGAACTCGACCATATCGGAAAGCGGCCCACGTGTGAGCGCCATGTCGTTGAGGGCGAACGAACGCACGACATCCTTCGTGCCGTCCTCACGCACGGAAACGATGTCTGCGGCAATTGTGGCGCGGCGGCTCACGTGGAGCTCACCGGACAGGGCATCGCTCACAACCTGCAAAATGTCACGTTCCTCGGGACTGGCCGCCGTCAAAAAGCCCAGGTGACCATAGGAAAGACCCAAAATGGGAATCTCACGGTAGTTGAGAATGCGGGCGGCCCGCAACAGCGTGCCGTCGCCGCCGAGCGTGATGACCAAGTCGGCATCATCAACATCGGGCGTGCTCTGAATCTTGGAGCGTTGGTCGGCAGCCCATGCGACCTCGTAGCCCTGGCGCGAAAGCCAAAGCTCGAGCATCAGGCCGCTCTCGACCGCCTCTTGCTTGTAGTAATTGGGAACCAGAAAGACCTTCATAGCATTGCAGCTTTCTCGCTCAAAACCGATACCTGGGATTGCAGCTCATCGTCGGCGCGCTCCCCGGGGGCAAGCCTCGTGCCGTACAGGAAAAACTCGACGTTGCCCTTGGCGCCATGGATGGGCGACAAACACACGTCGCGCGGGAACAGGCCCATGGCGGCAAATAGTTCAATCGCCGCAACGAGCGTATCGCGGCGAACGTCGGGGTCGGTCACGATGCCGCCCTCGCCCACCAGCGCAGCCGGCGCCTCAAACTGGGGCTTTACGAGCGTGCAAAACGAACCTGAAGGCTTCAGGCACGCCAGCACGGCGTCAATGATATTCGCGATACTCGTAAACGACACATCGCACACGGCCAGGTCGATAGCGCCGCCGTAGCCGAGTTCGGGCAGCCGCGTCACATTCGTGCGCTCGTGGAGCGTCACGCGATCGTCTTGGCGCAGCGACCAATCAAACTGGGCGCGACCCACATCGACCGAAACAACCGTGGCGGCGCCGCGCTTGAGCAGACAATCGGTAAAGCCGCCGGTAGAGCAGCCCACATCCAGACAGGCAAGGCCCGTCGGATTGATGTCAAACGCATCAAGCGCGCCTTCGAGCTTAAGACCGCCGCGGCCAACGTACGGGATGCGCCCCTTCACGTGCAGCGTCAGGCCCGGGGTCACCTTAAGACCCGGCGAAGTCAAGCGCTCGCCGCCACTCGAGACCAAGCCGGCCATAAGAGTGCGAAGGGCATCCGCGCGATCGGCGCAGATGCCCTGTGAAATCAGTTCGTCATCGAGACGCACGCGTTTCATGAATGCCATCAACCATTCGTATCCGGGGATGCAACCTGTCTATCTTGGGACTCGTTTACCGCATCCTCATCGTATTCCTGCTCGAGCTTGTTGGCCTCACGCGGCGTCAGCTCAAACTTGTCGACCATATCGACCGCACGGGAGCCCAGCTCAATCGCCTCGTCAAACAAATCGAGCGAACGCTCCAGGGACGTATCCTTAGATCGAACGGTGGCGATGATCTGGTCCAGACGATCCGAGATCTCATCGAAGTTGCGGACGGAACCCTCTGGCATGGCTACTCCTCGACGGAGTCGGCTTCGACGGCCTCAGCAGCGTCCGCATCCTCGGCAAGTACACCGGCGGCAGCCTGAGCGGCAGCAGCCTTGGCGGCCGCCTCGGCAGCCTGTGCCTCCTCGCGAGCGCGATCCTCGGCCAGCAGCTCTTGGTACAGCTCCTCGCCCGGCAGCTCCTCGCTGCGAGCGATCTTGCCCAGCACACCATTGACAAACGACGCGGACTGGTCGGTGCCATAGGCCTTGGCAAGCTCGACAGCCTCGTTGATCACGATGGCGTCCGAGACCTCATCGTCGGTGAGTAAGCGCATCTCATAGACGGCGATACGCAGCAGATTGCGGTCGGCGCCTGGCATGCGCATAAGATCCCAGTTCTTAGCGATGGCGCGCAGGGCGCAGTCGATGCGGTCGATGTGCTCGTAGGCACCACGGCACAGGTCCAGCGCGTAGGGATCGAGGGGACCCTTCGAAATCAGGAAATCGCCCTCGAGGACGCGCTCGAGCGGGCTGTCCGTGGCCTCGGCCTGGAACAGCAGCTGCAGCGCCTGACTGCGGGCAAGCGTACGCCCGCGATAAACCTTAAGGCTCAAAGGTTACTCCTTGGGGAAAACGAGGCCGTCGATACAAACGTCAACACGCTCGACCTCGACGCCCACCTGGGCATCGATGGCGGCGACCACGGCGGCGCGAACAGCCTCGGCGAGTTTCTTGAACGGATAGCCAAAGAACACCACGACACGCACGGTGAGTGCGAGCTTGTCACCAACGACCTCGGCCTCGACCGCCGGCTCGGAAGCCGGGGCCTTAGAAGAGAGCATCATGGAGACGAGGTTGGTGGCAAGGTCCTTGACGCCAACGGAGGCGATGCCCTCGACATCCGACACGGCGCGCGAGACGATGGCGGTCAGAACATCGGGCGAAATGCCGATGCCGTCAATCTTGATTTCCTGGGGCATGAGTCCTCCTAGAAGAGTTGGTTGCTAGACGCGGGAGACGAACTTGCCGTCGCGGGTGTCAACCTTGATGACCTCGCCCTCGTTGAGGTACATGGGGACCTGGATGACAGCACCGGTGTCGATCGTGGCCGGCTTGGTGGAACCCTGGACGGTGTCGCCCTTAAAGCCCGGGTCGGTTTGGACGATGGTGGTCTCGATGAACATCGGCGGGGTCACGCCCATGAGCTCGTCATCGGCGAAGAGCAGCTGGCAGATGTCGTTCTCGCGCAGCCACTTGGAGTTCTCGCCCACCATGTCCTCGGGAACGGGAACCTGCTCATAGGTCTCGTTGTCCATGAAGATGTAGTCGGCGCCATCGTTGTAGAGGTACTGGAACTCACGGGTGGTGAGCATGACGCTCTCGAACTTGGTACCGGCGTTGCAGGTGTTCTCGACGACGCGGCCGCTCTTGATGTCGCGGGTCTTGTAGCGCACAAACGCGCCGCCCTTGCCCGGCTTGACATGCTGGAACTCGACGATGGTGTAGACCTTGTCCTTAATGCGGAGACCGAGGCCGTTCTTGAAGTCGGCGGTAGAAATGGTAGGCATAGCGACCTTTCTTGTTATGGGCAGAACGCACAAGCGTCCAAATTACATACGACCGAAATTATACACTTGCAGACGGCGCCTGCAGCGAGCGCATAAAAAGAGAACGCGGGGCGTCCGAATCGATCCGGACGCCCCGCCCCACAAAAGTAGATTTTTGGGACATGCCTCAAAATCTACCGAGGTGTATTAGCAATCGATGACGTGCAGGTCGTGAGGCGTCTTGGTGAAGGGCTCGTAGCCGTTCTCGGTGACCACGCCGTAGTCCTCCAGGCGCACGCCGCCCACACCGGGCAGGTAGACACCGGGCTCCATGGTGATAACCGCGCCGACCTCGATGATGTTCTTGCTGCGGTTGAAGTTGGGCAGCTCGTGGATGTCGATGCCCACGCCGTGGCCCAGACCATGGTTGTAGTAATCGCCATAGCCGGCATCGCCGATGATCTTCTTGGAAAGCTTAAAAATGTCGTTGCCCTCAACGCCCGGATGGATGGCGGCGACGCACTCCTCGTGCGTACGGCGAACGAGCGCGTACAGGTCGAGCTGCTCCTGGGTAGGCTCGCCCATCATGACGGTGCGCGTCATGTCGGAACGATAATCGCAGTAGCCCGCGCCGTAATCCATGAGGACGAAATCGCCCTTCTCGATCACGCGGTCACTCGGCACGGCGTGCGGGTTGGCGGTGTTGGGACCGCTCGCCACAATAGAGCCAAAGGCCAGGCTGTCGGCGCCGTTGGCGAACATATAGTTCTCGAGCTCGTTGCGAACCTGCTTCTCGGTCATGCCGGGCTTAATAAAGCCGAGCATGTGCTGGAAGGCGGCATCGGTGATCGACTGCGCATGGCGCATGAGCTCGATCTCCTCGGCGTCCTTGATGGCTCGCATCTTGCGAATGTCGTCATGCATCAGCGGCAACATGCAGGCGACGGAACGATCCTCCAAACCACGCTGAATGCCCTGGTAGAAGTTGATCTGCATATCGTCCTCGACAGCGCAGACGCGGCACTTGTTGGCCGCGATCTTGCCGGCGACCCAACCGGGGATGGTGCCCTCGTCCATGTCGTAGACCCACGGGCTGTCGGCGGGCGTGTTCTCCTCAAAGCTGTTGAGGTAGCGCGAGTCGGTGTGGAACAGGCACTGATCTGCCGTAATAAACGCGGCGTGCGGAAACTCGAAGGTGTAGTCGAAGACGCCCTTCACGCCCGTAAGCCAACGAAGGTTGGCCTCGTCGCGCACCACGATGGCATCGTAGCCGCGCTCGACCATCAGGGTACGAATACGCTCGATACGACCGGCAGGACCGGCAGTAAACTCAGACATGCAGATTCCTTTCTTGTTGTCTCAAAAAGTGCGGGACGGGCCTCAACCGAACGACGGAATCGCATGCGATCCGCAACCGATTGGGAACCCGCCCCTCAACATGATACGAAAGACGATGGATGTCAATAAATCTTAGAGAAGTTCTTTGCGCGATGCCAAGTAGGCATGAGCATGGCGCTCCAGAACCTCGTCCTCAACGTTCGTTAGACGAATGGCGCCGAGTGCCGCGGGCAGCGGCAACATGCTGCGGTTCGAGCGGACAAACTGCTGCCTGCGGAACTCCTCGATATATTCGGCAGGCTTCAGATCGAAGGAAAGCTCCTCGATACCAAAGTCCTCTAGGCAGTCATCGACATCAAAGACGTAATCGATATCGAAGTCGCAGACATCATGTGCTAGGCGCGCCTCAAAGCGCATGCCCTCGGACAACAGCTGGTAGGCGGGGACCTGCAAAGCGGCATCGCCCAAGCAGGCGCGCAGGGCACGCTCCCCTGTCTTGCCAAAATCGAGTGCATGGCGGGCGCTCGGGTTCGTGGCCATCAGTACGTCCTTGCGGGCAGTCTGAGACCACTGAACGGCATTGACGAGCGCAACCTCCTCGTCCGCGAGAATCTCGGGGACGGTCTCGGTAAACTGATTCCAACGGGACTTGCTGCTCGAAAGCATGGTGCCAACAAGTATCACATAGCCGAGCTTGAGGTCCTCGGGGTCCGCCTCGCGAACAAGGTCGAGGTCACACACGACCAAGCCCGGCTCGGGACGGAACGCGATAGCGGGAAGCGCATTCGCCGACGAGGCGACGAGCGGCTTCATGGTCGTCGCGACCGTGAGCATGGCGTCGAACGTCGTCGGCAGCAAGGCGCACTCGGTGCGACCGCACCACTGATTAGCACACCAGCAAACGACCGAGCAGGTCGCCGTGTCGCCGACAGCGACAACGAGATCGTCGCAGGTAATGCCGTTAACCGACAGGGCGCCAAAGACGGTATCGGCATCGGCCAGCGTAGCGCCGGAAGGCGAAACCTCGAGGACGAGCAGCGACACGGCAAAACCGGCGTCGATCAGCGCATGCTCGACGACCTCGCCAAAACGCTCGGATGTAACGTCGTTCCAAACCACCATCGCGCGCTTAGGCTTGCCCACGGCCGAGGCAAACATGCGCGACAGCTCCTCGAACGCGCCCAATCCGACGCGGACATCGACACTGCGGTTTTGGAAATTGATAAGTTGACGGCGAATCATAGCAGTCCACGCTCCAAAAGCATCTCGGCACAAAGGTAGGAAACATCCTCAAAGGACTTGTTGCGAATATCAAGGGTAATATCGGCTGCCTGACGATACAGCGGACGGCGATGCTCAAACAGGCGCGCAGCATGCTCGGGCGAGCGGAAATCGGGCCGGGTATCGGAGCGGCGAATCTGACGCAACGAGTCCTCAAAGTCACCTTCGAGGTACACGCAGGTGCCCATATCATGCATCAGTTCAATGTTCACCGGCGTCTCGACGATGCCACCTCCGCACGATACCAGCAGACTGCGCTCACTTTGAAGCGAACGGAGCGCCGAGGTCTCGAGCTCGCGAAAACGATCCTCGCCCTCGGTCTCAAAAATCTCGGTCACGGATTTGCCGCATCGACGCACAACCAAACGATCGGTATCGATAAATCGACGCTTGAACATAGTGCCCACGTTGCGCGCCAGCGTCGACTTGCCCGCGCCCAAAAAGCCGATAAAGAAGATATGGTCGCAGCCGTGTTTGATGTGCTGAGACATGGCGAAACCTATTCCTCGCAGGGAAGGTCGCGCAGGGCCCGGCGCTCAAAGATACGGAAGATCTGCGTGTACCACAGGTCCTGGGTAGCCTGCGGCTTGACCAGAATAGTGTCAACGCCGGCAAAGTTACCGCTCCACACGTCCGTGTAAAGCTGATCGCCGATCAGCACGGCCTCGTTAGCCGTGGTACCTAGGCGCTTAAGGCCAGCTTTGAGAGCAAACGGGGCGGGCTTCATGGCGTGGCTGATGGCCTCGAGCCCCAACTCGCGCGCCGATGCCATGACCTGATCGCGATGCCAGTTATTGGACACCATACACAGCTTAAAGCCCTTGGCATGGGCGGTTTCGAGCCAAGCGGAGACCGCAGCGGGAACCCGCTCCGTATCGCGCGGCACCAGGGTGTTATCGCGGTCGAGTAGAATGGCGCGCTTGCCGTCGGCCCACAGGGTATCGAGGTCGATACGGTCGACTGAGGCAACATATCGTTTGGGGCTAAAAATCCTCATGATCAATTCCAAGACTGTTGGTGCTCTTCGTAGGTCTTCGAAAAATACTCCTTGTCCTGTGTAATGTAGAAATACAGGTCATCGGAGTCGGTCGGCTCAAGGGTGGCCTTGAGCGCCTCGAGCGACGGAGAGCAGATGGGCGTGGGCGGTAGCCCCTCGTGCTTATAGGTGTTATACGGGCTATCGCTCTGCAGGTCGTCGGCGGTAACCTCGCCGCCAGTGACATACATCATGGTCGCATCGCTATTGAGGTAGCACAGACCATCGAGCTTGCCTGCCAGACGGTTATAGAAAACCGATGCCACATGCGCGCGCTGATCGGCGTTGAGGCCCTCGCGCTCGACGATCGAGGCAAGGTTAACGATGTCGTAATCGGACATCTCTACGCCATAGCGCTCCTTGAGCTTGGCCTCGCAGCTGGCAAAGTCAAGCGACTTATACTCGGCCTTGAACTGGTCAAGCATGGCGCGAATCACATCATCGGCAGACGGGTCCTTACCCAACGAATAGGTCTTGGGGAATAGGAAGCCCTCGAGCGAATCGTTTGCAGCGTCTTTAAGGAAAGCGTAATCATTCACATAATTGCTCGCCTTAGCTTGGTTAAGGAAGTCCTCCTTAGAAATGCTGTCGTACGCCTTGACCACACGGTCGGCGACCTGGTCAACCGTCAGGCCCTCAGGGATAGTCAGCGCATCGGAGCCCGCATTGGGGCCTTCCATGAGCTGCTGAACGACCTTGGTCGCGTCCATGAGCGTGGTGAACGAATACTTACCCGGTTTAAGCGACATGTCGGCGTTGAGCTTTTTGACCGCCGCGTAATAATCCTTGGGATTATCGACGATATGGTTCTCGGAGAGAATCGAAGCGATGGTGTCACCCGAGGCACCATCGGGAATCGTGATAGTAACTTGCTGGCCAGCAGCGACATTCGCATCCTCACCGGCAAAGAAGCCCTTGACGGCTGGCACGACAAAGAAAACGATCGCGACAAGCGCAAGCACGGCGACGACGCCACCGATCATCATGGGCACCGGGGAGCTTTTCTTTTGGGCACCACGGCAGGCTTGCGTTTTATAGCTCGAGCGCGTGGCCGGAGCAACGCCGTGCGAGCCATGAACATGATGTGTGTGGGGGCGTGATTGCCGGGCCTGCCCCTGCGTGCGCTGGGCAGGAGCCTGCTGCTTAAAACGAGCGCCGCCAGCGGGCTGCGAGGGACGAGTGGCGGGCTGCTGAGCAGCACGCTGAGTAGGCTGAGCCGAACGCTGGCCAGGCTGAGCGGGGCGCGGCGCGGGCTGCCGTGTACGATTCTGCTGGCGCGGATCGGAAGCGCTAGGCATGCTGAACCTCCTCGTTATTACGATCGAGCCATGTCTGCAAGAACAGGCTGGCGGCGATCATGTCGATCTTTCCCCTCATCTGCTTTTCGTTGAGGCCCTGCTCTCGCAGAATGCGCTTGGCCTCTTGCGAGGACAGACGCTCGTCCTCAAACTCCAGCGGAAGTTCGAGCTCGTCGGCAATCTTTTGGGCCACGGCGGCGACGCGCTCGGCCTGGGGGCCGGGCTCACCGGCCATGGTCAAGGGACGTCCGCTTACCAAGATGTCGGGCTCATAGTCCTCGACTAGGTAACGGAACGTCTTGGCCATACCGGTGACCTCGGCAGCCGGCAGCACCTTGACGGGCATCGCCATCTTGCCATCACGGCTCGAGACGGCAATGCCAATCCTGGTCTCCCCTATGTCCAGCGCAAGTGCGACCACAGCGACAACCTAGGTTCTTAGGCGCCAAGCGCGGTCTTGGCGGCCGCGAGGGCATCGGCGATACCGGCAGCATTCTTGCCACCGGCCTGGGCCATGTTGGGACGGCCGCCACCGCGACCGTCGACCAGGCCCGCGATCTGCTTGATCACGTTGCCGGCGTGGAAACCGGCCTTCACGGCGTCATCGGAGCCGGCGGCAAGCAGGGCCGGGGTGCCCTTCTCGGTCACGCTGGCGACGACGCAGGCGACAGGGCCGGCGACCTTCTGATGCACGGTATCCCACACGTTGCGCAGGTCGGCAGCCTCAAGGCCCTGAAGCTCGGCAACAACGAGCTTATAGCCATTCAGCTCGACAGCACCGTCGATGGCACTGGAAATGGCATCGGAGGAGCCACCGGTGAGCGCCTTCTTGAGCTTGCTGGACGTCTCGCGCAGTTCGGCCTGCAGGTTCTCCACGCGGGCGGGAACCTCTTCGACGCGGCACTTGAGTGCAGCGGCAGCGGCGTCGACGAGCGCCAGACGGTCGGCCATGTAGTCGAGGGCACCCTTAGAGGTCACGGCCTCGATACGGCGGACGTTGGAGCCCGTAGAGGACTCGGAAATGATCTTGAACAGACCGATCTCGGCGGTGTTGGCGGCATGGGTGCCACCGCAGAGCTCACGGGAGAACGGATGGTCCTCGGCGCCCACCGAGACGACACGGACGACGTCACCATACTTCTCGCCAAACAGGGCGACAGCACCGGCAGCCTTGGCCTCGTCAATGCCCATGACGCGGGTCACGACCGGCTTGGAAGCGAAGATCTGCTGGTTGACCAGATCCTCGACAGCCTTGAGTTGCTCGGAGGACAGGGCCTCGAAGTGCGTGAAGTCAAAGCGCAGGTGCTCGGGCGTCACCAGCGATCCGGCCTGGGAGACGTGCTCGCCCAGGACCTGCTTAAGCGCGGCGTCGAGCAGGTGGGTGGCGGTGTGGTTGCGACGCAGGAAGCCACGGCGCTCGGCGTCGAGCGAGGCGGTCACGGTAGCACCGACGGTCAGCGTGCCCCCGGCGACGTGGGCGACGTGGGCATACAGGCCGTTGTGGTTCTTGGTATCGGAAATGGTCAGCGCAACGCCCTCGGCGGAAAGCTCGCCGGCGTCGCCCTGCTGGCCGCCCATCTCGGCGTAGAACGGGGTGCGGTCAAGCACGACCTCGACGTCCTCGCCCGCAGCGGCGGACTCGACGGACTCGCCGTTGCGCACGATGGCGACAATCTTGGCGCCATCGATGACGTCATTGTCATAGCCGTCGAACTCGGTCGCGGCAACCTTGTCGGAAAGCTCGACCCACACGTCGTTGAAGCTGCCCCAGGCATCGCCCTTGGCGTTGGCGCGGGCGCGGGCCTTCTGGTCCTCCATGCAAGCGGTGAAGCCGTCCATATCGACGTCGTGACCGGCGGTGCCGGCGATCTCGACAGTCAGGTCAATGGGGAAACCAAAGGTGTCATGAAGCTTAAAGGCAACATCGCCCGGAAGGACAGCGCCGTCGGTGAGCGCGGCCAGGGCCTCGTCCAGGTAAACGCGGCCGTTGTCGAGCGTCGTGGAGAAGCGCTCCTCCTCGGAAGCGACGATGCCCTTGACGAGCGCGACGTTCTTGAGCAGCTCGGGATATGCCTCACCCATCTGAGCATTGACCTCGTCGATAAACTTGATCAGGAAGGCGCCCTCAATGCCCAGCAGGCGACCGTGGAACACGGCGCGGCGGAGCAGGCGGCGCAGGACGTACTCGCGACCCTCGTTACCAGGCAGGATGCCGTCCGAGATCATGAAGTCGACGGCGCGAGAGTGGTCGGCGATGATGCGCAGGGAGCGGCTGGCGCCGGAATAATCGTCGGCGTCATAGGTCTTGCCGCTGATCTCCTCGCCCAGCTTGATGAGGTGCTGCATCAGATCGCCGTCGTAGTTAGCGGTCTTGTGCTGCATGATGGCGGCCATGCGCTCCAGACCCATGCCCGTATCGAGGTTGCGGTGCGGCAGCTCCGGCATGGAGCCGTCCTCCTGGCGGTCGTACTGGGTAAACACGAGGTTCCAGAACTCAAGGAAGCGGTCGCAGTCGCAGCCGGGCTTGCAGTCGGGGCTGCCGCAACCGACCTCCTCGCCCATGTCAAAGTAAATCTCGGAGCACGGACCGCAGGGGCCGGTGGGGCCAGCGGCCCAGAAGTTGTCGTCCTCGCCCAGGCGGGAGATGTGATCCTCGGCAACGCCCAGAGAGCGCCACACATCGTGGGTCTCGTCGTCCTCGGTAAAGACGGTGAAGTACAGGCGGTCGAGCGGCAGCTTGAACTCCTTGGTGATGAGCTCAAAGGCCCAAGCGCAGGCCTGCTGCTTGGAGACACCGCCAAAGGAGAAGTCGCCGAGCATCTCAAAGAAGGACAAGTGGCGGCCATCCTCGCCGATGCAGTCGATATCGTTGGTGCGGACGCACTTCTGGCAGGAGATCGCACCGATCTCCTTCATGGTCTTCTTGCCCTGGTAGTACTCCTTAAACTGGTTCATGCCGGCGTTGGCGAGCAGCAGCGAAGGATCGTCGGGAACGAGGGACGAAGAAGGATAAAGCTTAAGACCGCGCTCCTCAAAGAAGTTGAGAAACTTAGAGCGAATCTCGGCCGTAGTCATTGACGGATAGTCAGCACTCATAGAGGGAATCTCCTCGGTTTCACATCGAAACAGTTCAAACGTAACGATATTACCATCCCACTGCGCCTGTGCAAAAAAGAGGGCCGCCAAACAGCGACCCTCCAGCGAAAGTGCATGTTATTTAGGACTAAGCAATCCTTTGAAAAAAATGTTTATTTTGAAAAAGAGATAAAATCAATATATCCCTTTTCCCCAATTTTTACAACGGCATTGTAGGGCTTTTTCTCTTTGTTTTTGATTCCTTTTACCAGGGTTTCTTTTCCCTCCAGTAATTCTTTTACATTCGTTTTGGTTAGTTTTTTCTTTCTAAAATGTTCAGCTAAAGTAAACTTACATTCAGGATAATTTGAACAACCATAAAACGATTTTTTTAATACAATATTGTTGCCACACTTAGGACATTTTCCTACAAGGGGTCCCGAGCGCTTAGTGGGAATTTGTACCCCTTATCGATACAAATTCCCCGTAGGCGCTAGGGACCTCTTTAGCTTCTTGGAAGCTGTCAGTAGTATATCTAATAATTTATCTCCATTCCCTTTAGTAACGTGTAACTTTCCAAATTTA